>NZ_AYWQ01000027.1:0-40342 GCF_000502415.1 Mesorhizobium sp. LNHC229A00 | reverse complement strand
CTCTTGCCAGGGTGCGCGCCACCACCGCGCAAAGCCGTAAAAAGCGAAGGCCTTCAGACGCCCGTCTGCCGTTCAACTGCGATCGTCGATACGGATCATCCCTATTGATGAAGGTGATAGAGCTTGCTGACGATCTTCCACTCTCCGGAGATCTTGAGCAGGGAAAGATAATCGGTGAACTTCATGCTCCCGAACTCGTTCTCGATCTTGACGATGCCTGCGTCGTTGGTGACGTCGATTAAGCTGATCGTCCAGCTTGGGCCGTGATTCGGCGGCAGGCCCGCACCCAGTACCTCGCCTACATAGGCATCCACGGATAGCCATTCGACCGCGTTTTGATAATTGCCGATCACCGATGCAGAGGGATGGAAGATAGATCGCAGCCCTTCCTCGTCAGCAACTGACATGGCTAGGATATAGCGTTCAACGGCAGCGCTTATCAGCCCTTCATCGGTCTGTGACATCAAGGCAGCTCCAATCCTTACCCAACGGCATACTGCAATTGAAAGCCATAAGCCACCTCATGGCGTCGCTTCGCGTCCCCATCGCCTCGCACCTGTCGAAGTTATAACCGCCGCCAGGCGTAAGCGGGCGTGGTTCAAATGAGGAGTTTGGATTGGCTGAGCATTGATGAGTTTCAATGAGAGATGCGTCCCGAAAATCAAGTGTGAACCTGGCTTCGTTTGCGCCATCATCGATGCCCCGCATGGCAGACTTTGGAGGCGGAAGCCGCCGAACTTCTTTTGGTGCAAAAGTTGCCATGTCCGCGCGCTCCCTGTGGCTCCATATTGCTTAGTGGCTGGCTGGACAGGCGCATTAAAGGCAAAGTTGGGTTCGGGCGATAGGCGCCACCGGTAAGGGCACGTCATGACGGAGCATCGAATCTATTCCACAAGCTTTGCTAGCCTCTATCCGCACTATGTCGCCAAGGCGCAAAGGAAAGGACGCACCAGAGCCGAGGTCGATGAGATCATCCGCTGGCTGACGGGCTACACCGAGAAGGAACTCGACGCCGAACTGGAGAAGAAAACCAGCTTCGAGGATTTCTTCGGTCAGGCCCCTCGACTGAATCCTTTGCGGAATTTGATTACAGGGGTGGTCTGCGGCGTCCGCGTGGAAGATATTGAGGATCCACTGATGAAAGAAATTCGCTACCTCGACAAGCTGATCGACGAGCTTGCGAAGGGGAAAGCGATGGAGAAGATACTCCGAAAATGAGGCGAGAGGCTCGAGCGCGGGATATCATCGACCGAGCGCATGGGCGCAAGCGCTAATCACGTCTCCTCACACCGCGATCTGCAGCGTCCCGTGGCGCCTCACCTCAGCCTCTATCTCCCGCACCAGCGTCTCCAGCGCGGGATTGCGGACGTTGCGGGCGCGGCGAATGACGTAGGCGAGGTCCGGAGGCTTGGGGAACGACTTGTCGACGATCTCCATGCCGGGCCGCAGGTGGCGCTGGCTGAGCAGCGCGACGCCGAGGCCGGAGGTCACGCCGGCGATAATGCCGGCGGCGCTCGAACATTCGAACACGATCTCGAACACCGTTCCCTCGTCCTGGCCGAGATCGAGGCCCCAACGGCGATAGAAACAGTTCTCGTCGAAGGACAGGAACGGCACCGGGTCGCCTTTCGCCAGGGTCAGTTCGGGCGACTTCACCCAATGCAGGGTCTCGCGGAACAGCAGGACATCGGTGGGGCGGACGTCGTGCTGGAACACCTGGATGATGGCGGCGTCGAGCGCGCCCTCGCCCAACAGCTTCTGCAGGGCAAGGCTCATGCGCACTTGCGTGCGGACGCTCACCTCGGGGTACAGCCGGCGAAACCGGCCAAGGATGCGCGAAAGGTCCGTGCAGGTCGTGTCCTCGGTCATCCCCAATGCGATCTTGCCTTGCAGCGTGCTTTTCGACAGGCTCAGGATCGCCTCGTCGTGGATGCCCAGGATACGCCTGGCATAGCCCAGCAGATCCTGCCCTGAACTGGTGAACATCGGCGCATTCGCCTTGCGGCTGAGGATTTCGCAGTCGAGGCTCGCTTCAAGCCGCCTGATCTTGTGGCTGACGGCCGATTGCGACAGGCCCAGCATCTCGGCCGCCCGGGTAACGCCGCCATGTTTCTCGATCGCCACCAACGCGCGCAAGGCATCGACATCCAGGCGGCGGCTCATCACTCCAGCCATGACAATCCTCGTTTGAAACGCAAGCTGTGCTCCAAGGTCTCGGCGGAGAACGGGCTTTGCGGTCAATTGCGGTCAATCAGATATGCCGCATCTCGCTCCAATTTCATGGTTACATCGAAATTTGTCATGTGCAAAGGCGCTTGCGCGTCGCCATAAATCCCGCATCCGAGATCGGCCCTGATCCGCTGGCAAACCCGCTTCGACGAAGAGACCGCATGACGCTCCCGAAACCTCGGTCCCGTCGCCTGGCCTGGCCGCTTCTGGCGGCAGCGCTGGTCGTAAGCTGGAGTTCGGGCTTTGTCGGCATCCGTTACGCCAGCGAGAGCGCCGACGTCATGCTGGTGCTGTTCTGGCGAACCTTGATGTCAGGGCTGGTCCTTCTGCCCTTCGCGCTCTTGGTCGGGCCGCGCATCGGCGTCCGGGCGCTGATCCAGCAGATGGCGTTCGGCGTGGCGATGATGTTCCTCTATCTCGGCGGCTTTGCGCTTGCCATCGGCCAGCGCGTTCCGACCGGCCTTGTCGCCCTGATCTCGGACCTCGTTCCCCTCGCCATCGCGGCGCTGTCGCAGCCCGTTCTCGGCCACCGGCTGACATCGAGGCAATGGACCGGAACGGCGCTCGGCGTGTTTGGCGTGCTGATCGTCTCGCTGAACAGCCTCAGTCTCGGCACCGCGCCGGCCTGGGCGTACATGGTGACGATCGCTTCCATGATGGTCTTCGCGCTGGCGACCGTGCTGCAGAAGCGGATGGGGACGATCAACATGCCCATCCACCAGAGCCTGTGCATCCAATGCCTGACGGCGGCGCTGCTTTTTGCCGCTTGCGCCGAATGGAAGAGCGGGCTGATGCCGCCCCTTGATGGCCGGTTCGAGTTCGGTATCGCCTGGCTGGTGCTGTTTTCGACCTTCTTCTGCTACGGCGTCTATTATGCGAGCCTGCGCCTCCATAGCGCCGCGCAGGTCAGCAGCGTGATCTATCTCAGCCCGCCGGTGACGATGCTCTGGGCCTGGCTGCTCTTCGGCGAGCCGCTTTCGGCGGCGATGGTGCTCGGCCTCGCGGTGACGCTGTTCGGCGTCTGGCTGACATCCTCGCGCGGCACCGCATCGAAGGGCGAGGCAGGTCTGCGCCCGCCGGGCAGCCGGCCGATTGCTCGCCGATCCACGCAAACCCCAGCCAATTATCCACCTCAAGGGAGTGAACCATGAAGCTGACTGATTTCAAGGCCCTGACCTTCGACTGCTACGGCACGCTGATCGACTGGGAATCCGGCATGATCGACGCCCTGAAGCCGCTGACCGGGCGAGTTGGCAGCGGCCTTAGCCGCGACGAGATCCTGCAGGCGCATGCCAGGCACGAGTCCAGCCAGCAGAACTGGACGCCGCAAAAACGCTACAGCGACCTTCTGGCTGTCGTCTACAAGCGGCTCGCCGAGGAATGGAGCGTCGTGACCACGCCGGAGGAATGCATCGCCTATGGCCAAAGCGTCAAGGACTGGCCGGCCTTTGCCGATACCGCCGCCGCCCTGCAATACCTCAAGCAGCACTACAAGCTCGTCATCCTCTCCAACGTCGACAATACGAGCTTCTCCTTCAGCAACAGGAAACTTGGCGTCGATTTCGATGCGATCTACACGGCGGAGGACATCGGCTCCTACAAGCCGTCGCCTCGGAATTTCGACTATATGCTGGAAAAACTGGCGACGCTCGGGATTGGCGACAGGCAAGTCCTTCACACTGCCGAAAGCCTGTTCCATGATCATGCCGTGACCAACCGCCTGGGCCTTAAATCGTGCTGGATCCACCGCCGGCACGCCGATCAGGGTTTCGGCGCCACGATGCATCCCGGCGAGATGCCGAAGGTGGACTTCCGCTTCGACAGCATGGCCGACCTCGCCAAGGCGCATCGAGAGGAATTGCACGGCTGATGGAAGACCATCCCTCGAGCTGAAATCAGAACTCGCCTGAGCGCCATCAACTCTTTTTACGGGTGGTGCCGCGCTTTTCGGCGGAAGTGCCGGAACCCCACAAGGCGCGGCCGAGCAAGCCCCTGCGTTTGCGCGGGGCGAGGTCGATATCGCTGACCAGCTTGGCGCCGCCCTTGCGCCGCTCGAGCGTGATCTTGCGGCTGTGGAAGGCCTCCAGCTCGGCGCGGTGCGCCACGCTCAAGATGGTCACATTAGGCAATTCGTGGATGATGGTCTCCATCATCCTGTCCTGGCTCTTCTCGTCGAGTGCCGCCGTCGCCTCGTCCAGCACGATGATATCGGGCGCGTGCAGGAGCAGCCGCGCAAAGGCCAGCCGCTGCTTCTCGCCGCCCGACAGGGTCTGGTCCCACGGCGCGTCTTCGTCGATCCGGTCGCCGAGATGACCGAGCCCCACCTTGTCGAGGGCAGCCCTGATCTGCGGGATCGCCCAATCCTCGGCGGCGCCTGGATAGGCAGCGGCCCGGCGCAGCGTGCCCGAGGGGATGTAGGGGCGCTGCGGCAGCATGAACATGCGCTTGCCCGGGTGGAAATCGACGCTGCCGCCGCCCCACGGCCACAGGCCCGCTATCGCCCGCACCAGCGTACTCTTGCCCGAACCGGATTCGCCGGCCACCAGCAGCCGCTCGCCCGGCTGGATCACCACTTCGGTTTCCTTGACCACGGCGGTGCCGTCATCGAGCGACACCGACAGATTGTTGAGGCTGAGCATCGTGTCGTCCTTGGTCTCGCCGCGATTGATGCGTCCGAGCGCGTCGCTCTCTTCCGCGCGCTCGAGCCCGTCCAGCGACATCATCAGCGAGGCGATGCGCCGTGCCGAGGCGTTCCAGTCGGCCAGGCGCGGGTAGTTGTCGACCAGCCATCCGAACGCGCCCTGCACGATGGCAAAGGCGGATGCCGCCTGCATGACCTGCCCGAGCGACATCGAGCCGTCGAGGAATTTTGGCGCGCATAAAAGCACCGGCACCACGGGCGCGAACAGGCTTGATCCCTGCGATACCAGCGCCGTGCGCATGTGCTGGCCCGCAAGCATCGCCCACTTCCCCAGCACGCCGGCGAAGGTCCTGTCGATGCCGCTGCGCTCCTCCTCCTCGCCGCCGAGCAGGGCGATGCTCTCGCCGTTTTCGCGCACGCGCGTCAGCGTGTAGCGAAATTCCGCTTCCGCCTGGTTCTTCTGCTCGGAGAGTTCGACGAAATGCCGGCCGATGACCACCATCGAGGTGGAGGTGATGCCGGCATAGATGACCGCGGTGATGACGAGGAAGCCTGGAATGGTCACTGTCGAACCGGCGATCGGCAGTGTGAGCGCGCCGCCGATGGTCCACAAGACGACGATGAAGGTCGAGGCCGCCAGGAAGGCGTTGAGAACGCCGGAGACGAAATCGACAGGTGATTCGGTAGCGATCCGCAAATCGTCGGCGATGCGGGCTTCCGGGTTCTGGTGATCGCCGCTGACGAGATTGAGCTGGTAGTAGCGGCCGTTGGTGAGCCAGCGGCCGATGACGGATGTGGTGAGCCAGGAGCGCCAGCGGCGCTGGATCGTCATGCGCAGATAGACCTGCGCAACGACGAGGCTGGCGCTTCCAAGCACCAGCGGCACGAACACGGCGCTCAGGAAATAGACGGACGGCGCATTGCGCTGTTCGATGGCGTCGAAGATCGAGCGGTTCCAGACATTGATGCCGTACTGGAAGCCGACATTGACGCAGATCAGGATCAGGAGCGCGATCGTGCACGGCCAGGCGAGCTTGTCGCCGCGCCGGCTCCAATAGCCGCGCGCGCTGATCCAGAAGCGCTTCAGCAGGTATTTCTTGCGCGCCTGTTCGGCCTGTTCGGGGCTCAGCTGCGGATCGGGTTGCACCGCCGCAGGCGGCGGCGCCGCCTCGCCGACGACCTCGGATGCGGCCTCGACATCGGGTACCTTCTCCCGGCGGGGCTTCCTGGCACCGTTTGGCTTGGCGCCGCCGGCCGGCCTCTGTTTGGGTTTGATGTCTGCCACAACGGCCATAACGGCCTGGGTATCGGAAGGTTTCATGCCTGGGTATCGGAAGGTTTCATTATCAGGGGTTGCGACCGTGCCAGGGCTGTCCTGGTGCCCCGATATCCGCGACGCCTCGCCATGACTTCACCGCCGCACAATCGCCACCAAGCCACGCGAAGAGCTTGTAAAACGGAGGTTTTCACGATGCGTCTGGTCTGGACTTTGGTGTTCGCGCTGGCGAGCGGTGCGGTGTATGCGGCTTCGCCGGAGGACGACTACATCGCCGCGCGCGACAAGGCGATCGCGGCCATCGCCGCGATGGAAAGCGCGAACGCTCCCGTGGAAACGCTCGATGCGGCCAATGAGAAGGCCCGCGCCGATCTCGAACAGCGCCTTTCGACGCTTCTTGGACCTTTCACGGTCAAGGGTTTTCCGGCGGCCGGCAGGATCAATATCGAAAGCCTCAGTTCCTCCGATGTCGGCTTCGGCATGCTGGACGGGCTGCGTCACGGCACCGAGGATGGTCCCAGCATCGTGGCGTCGACACGCGGGCTGGTCGAGCGCTGGCTGCAATCGCGCGCGGCCGAGACGGACGCCGATCTCAAATTGCCCACCAGCTTCGACGCGGCGCTGAAGCTCGATGCGTTCTACACCCAGGCCATCGGCAGCGACGCCGCTTTCACCGGCACGCTCGACTTCACGCTGAAGACGCCCGATGGCGCCGACATGGCGATCGCCCGCCTCGGCGGCTGGGCACAGGATGTGGGACCCAACTACGACCAGGAAATCGTCGTCACGCTGGTCAAGGGCAACAGTGTCATGATCGCCGAGGCGCCCGCGACACCGCCCGTCCCAAGGATCGCGGCCTGCGACGCGGTCTGGACCGCAGCCGACGCCGCCGCGCAGAAACTGGTCAAGCAGGCAACCGACGACAGCGACGAAAGTACATCCGATGCCGCCGACGCCGCCTGGGCAAAAGGCGACAGCGACTTCCGCGCCTGCATGGGGGCACAATTGGCTAAAGACGCCGCCTACCCGGCGCTGCTTGCCCAGGCGCAAGCGCTGGCGGACAAGATGGCGGGGAAGTAAGAACTCAAGATGGAACGTCGGCGCCGCCCCTCACCTGCCTGCCGGCATCCTCTCCCCGCATAGTGACGAGGAGAGGGGCGCGCTTCGCCACTTTCGCCAATCGCCAATGTTGCCTAGAAGGCGTCGGCCATGCGGCCAGCCCCTTCTCCCCGTTACTATACGTCGAGAAGTGCCCGGCAGGGCGATGAGGGGCGGCGCCGAGATCCGTGATTGGCCCCCTCTTGTCGCCTTCGCACCCGCCACCATATCGTCATCACGCTGGGCTTGCTGAACACAGTTGCCAGCGCCATTCAAAATTGTTGAAAGGATAATCCCCGCACGCACCCCGGCGCGGCGGGCGGATGAACAGTGGGAACTTGAGATGACGACGGATACGAAAGCAACGGAAACCAAGGCATTCGAGGCGGATGTTTCGCGGCTGCTGCACATGATGGTGCATTCGGTCTATTCCGATAGGGACGTCTTCCTGCGCGAACTGATTTCCAACGCCGCCGACGCCTGTGAGAAGCTGCGCTTCGAGGCCGTCAGCCGCCCCGAATTGCTGGGCGATGACCCCAAGCCGCGCATTTCGATCTCGGCCGATCCCGACAACAAGCAGATCACCGTCGAGGACAACGGCATCGGCATGAGCCGCGACGACATGACGGAGGCGCTGGGCACGATCGCGCGCTCGGGCACGCGCGCTTTCATCGAGCGCGTCGGGGCTGGCAATACGAGCGAGGACACGCAGCTCATCGGCCAGTTCGGCGTCGGCTTCTACTCCGCCTTCATGGTCGCGACCCACGTCGACGTCATCAGCCGCCTGGCGGGAAGCGAAGAAGCCTGGCGCTGGTCGTCCGACGGCAAGGGTTCCTACGAGATCGCGCCCGCCCCGCTCGAAGCAGCACCCAAACGCGGCACCCGCGTCGTGCTGCATCTGATGGACGACGCCGCGTCCTACACCGGATCCTATCGGCTTGAGCAACTGGCCAAGTCGCGGTCGGGCCATGTGCCGGTGCCAATCACGCTCATCGAGAAACCCGGTGCCGAGGCGCGCGACATTGCCGATGGCACGGCTCTTTGGGTTAGGCCGAAAAGCGAGATCAAGCCCGAGGAATACACCGATTTTTACCGCGGCGTCTCCGGTCAGTATGACGAGCCGGCCGCCACCATCCATTTCCGAGCCGAAGGCCGGCAGGAATATAGCGTGCTGGCCTTCGTGCCCGGCTCGCGTCCGTTCGATCTGTTCGACCAGGACCGCAAGGGCCGCATGAAGCTCTATGTGCGCCGCGTCTTCATCACCGACGATGCCGATTTGTTGCCGCGCTACCTGCGCTTCATGCGCGGGCTGGTCGATTCCGCCGACCTGCCGCTCAACGTCTCGCGCGAGATGATCCAGGAAAGCCCGCTGCTTGCCGCGATCCGCAAGGGCCTGACCAACCGCGTACTTGGCGATCTCGCCAAGCTGGCGGAGAACGAGACCGAGTCCTATGCGAAAATCTGGGAAGACTTCGGCGTCGTCCTCAAGGAAGGGCTCTACGAGGACCATGAGCGGCGCGATCAGCTCTTGAAGCTCGCCCGCTTCCGCTCAACCGCCTCCGGCGAAGGCTGGCGCGGCCTTGCCGACTACGTCTCGGCGATGAAGGAAGGCCAGAAGGCGATCTTCTTCATGGCCGGCGACGACCGTGCACGGCTCGAAGCCTCGCCGCAGCTCGAAGGTTTCAAGGCACGCGGCATCGAGGTCTTGCTGCTCACCGACCCGGTCGACAGTTTCTGGACGTCGATGGCGCCCGAATTCGACGGCAAGCCGTTCAAGTCGGTGACGCAGGGCGTGGCCGAACTTTCCGAAATCCCGCTGCTCGACGAGGCGAACAAGCCGGATGCGGCGGCGACGCCCGAGGTCGATGGCTTCCTGGCCTTCGTCAAGGCGGCGCTTGGCGATGCCGTGTCGGATGTGAAGCCTTCCGACCGCCTGACCGAAAGCGCGGTCTGCCTGGTGGCGCCCGAACACGGTCCCGACCGCCAGTTCGAGCGGCTGCTCAACGCCGCCGGCCGCCTCGACAAGACGGCCAAACCTATCCTCGAGATCAACCCCCGCCACGAGCGCGTCCTGGCGCTCGCCAGTCTCGGCGACGATGAACAGGCCTTCAAGGACGATGCCGCCCATCTCCTCTATGATGAAGCGCGCGTCCTCGACGGGGACAAGCCGGCCGACGCCACGGCGTTTTCCGAGCGCCTGGCCCGGCTGATCGCGCGCGGTATTTCGAAAGGCTGAGTCTACGCCGGCCAGCCGTCCTCGACGTGTGGTCGAGCGGGGTTGCGTGGCGATCCCGTCCGCCGACAAATTCGGCATCTCTCGCAGCCGGCGAGGCGCTGAACTCCGCTGGCTCAATCGCCGACTGTGGACATCGCGCCTCCGATCCCTCAATCTTGGCCCGGGAACAAAACAGACGCTTCAAAGAAGGCGTGGACGTCCGGGTGCTCATGAAACGACGATGGACATTGTATGATCCACGGCTGGCCTGGATGCTCGTCGCGCCGGTACTCTTGCTGCTGATCTTTTTCCTGGTGCTGCCGATCGCGGTGATGGCCGGTTATACCTTCTTCACCTTTGTCACCGCCGGCGTGGAAACGAGCGCGTTGACGACCGCGAACTGGCACGAATTCTTCACCGACAGCTACTATCACGGCTTCCTTCTGAAGACCTTGAGGGTCGGAGCCATGACGGCGCTTCTGTGCGGCGTCCTCGGCTACTTCCCCGCCTATTTCATCTGGGCGACGACCTTCAAGCACAAATGGCTGCTGCTGCTTTTGCTGATCGTGCCGTTCTGGATCAGCTTCACCATCCGCACCTTCTCATGGATCAATATCCTGGGCGAACAAGGCGTCATCAACGTCGCGCTGCTCAAGATGGGCATCATCCATGAGCCGCTGCAGATGCTCTACAATGAAGGCGCGGTCATCCTCGGCATGCTGCACTTCCTGCTGCCCTACATGATCCTCAACGTCTATGTCAGCCTGGAGAGCATTGATCGCACGTTGATTTCGGCGGCCCGCTCGATGGGCTGCACAAGCGCGCAGGCGTTCCGCGAGGTCACGCTGCCGCTGTCGCTGCCCGGCCTGGCGGCGGGCCTGCTGCTCTGTTTCGTGCTGGCCGCCGGCAGCTATGTCACGCCGCAGCTTCTCGGTTCGGGTCGTGACGCGCTGTTTGGCAACCTGATCTACGACACCATCATGGGCGAGCTGAACTGGCCTATGGGCGCCACGCTTTCGATCGTGCTGTTCATCGTGCTCGGCTTCTTCGCCGCCGTCTACACACGCTACATGGGCATGTCGCAGATCGTCAAAGGGCTTGGTGGATGACGGGATTTGGAGGATGAGAGGAACACGGCGCAGGCAGGAAGGCAGATGGGCCTGGCGGCTGACCGGCTTCGTCACGGTCTGCGTCTACATCTTCATGTTCGCGCCAATCGTGGCGACAGTGGTCCTGTCGTTCAACGCCTCGATGTTCGGCGGCTTCCCGATGACCGGCTTCAGCCTGCAATGGTACGGCAAGCTGATGGCCAACGAGGCGGTGCTGGCTGCCTTTCGAACATCCTTGTGGATCGCATTGGTCACCGCGATCGTCACCACCGCCATCGGCGTCACCACGGCGTTTGCCCTGGTCCGCTTCGAATTTCGCGGCAAGCAGGCGCTGAGCACGCTGGTGATCCTGCCGGCATTGGTGCCTGAAACCATCCTCGGCGTCGGCCTGCTGGTGCTGATCAAGGCCGTCGACCAGCCTAGGACCATGCTGCTCCTGGTGCTCGGCCACATCCTGCTTGCCGTGCCCTATGTGGTGCTGATCGCCCAGGCGCGCATGATCGGGATCCGGCGCGTCTACGAGGAGGCGGCATTGTCGCTGGGCGCCTCGCGCTTCTCGTCCTTCCGCGAGATCACGCTGCCGCTGCTCATCCCGGCCGTGGTCGGCGGTGCCCTGCTCGCCTTCACCATCTCGTTCGACAACACCTCGGCCAGCCTGTTCTGGCGGCCGGCCGGCGTCGAGACCATGCCGACCCAGATCCTTTCCATGCTCAAGATTTCGATCAGTCCGGAGATCAACGCGCTCGGCACCGTGATGATCCTGGTGACCGTCGGCATCCCGCTGATCGGCGGCCTGGTCCTGCAAAGCCTGACAAAACTGAGAAGACGTGGCGAACCAAAGGAGGAACTACAATGAAACTCACCACCACCAAGCGGCTGGAACGGCTGCACGATCGATACGCCAATGGCGACCTGAGCCGCCGCGCGTTCCTGACGCTGACCGCCGCCGCGGCAGCATCGGCGGGCCTTTCCATGCCCTGGATGGGCCGGGCGCTCGCCGCGGTGCAGGAGGTTCGCTTCGACGGTTGGGGCGGCACGGTGCAGGACGCGATCGACAAGTTCGCCTTCCAGCCCTACACGACCAAGACCAAGATCAAGGTGGTCCAGGGCACGTTCGGCGACGAGGACGAGATCATCACCAAGATCAAGACCGCCAAGCCCGGCGACTATCAGGTCATCCATTCCTCCGGCGTCAACTACTACATCAAATATGTGAACGCCGGCCTGACCTCGGAAATCAACGAGGCCAACATTCCCAACATGGCGAACGTGCTGCAGCCGATGATCGAGCCGTTCCGCAAGCTGACGCCGAAGCTATCGGCCGTGCCCTACGATTACGGCACGACGGGCATCGCCTACAACACCAAGGTGATCTCGCCGGAGGAAGCCAAGGAAAAGGGCGCCGGGCTCCTGCTCGACAAGAAATATGCCGGCAAGGTCGGCGGCTATTCCGACATGACGACGCGCGTCTGGTACGCGGCGCTCGCCACCGGGCAGGACCCTAACAACCTGAAGGACATGGACGCCATCTGGGCCAAGGTGCGCGAAACGCGTGACCTCGCCAAGAAGTTCTGGAGTTCCGGCGCGGAGCTGATGGACCTGCTTTCCAAGGGTGAGATCGTGGTGACCGATGCCTGGTCGGGCCGCGTCGCGGCGCTGCAGGACCAGGGCCATCCGATCGGCTATCTCGACCCGGCTGGCTCCTATGCCTGGATGGAGGACATGCTGATCCTCAAGGGCTCGCCCATGGCCGAGTGCGAGGAACTCATCAACTTCATGCTCCACCCGGCGACCTCGATCGCGGTGGCCGAGGGCCAGAGCTATCCGCCGTCGCTCGATCCGAACAAGGTCAAGCTGACCGAGAAAATCGAGAAGCTGCCGGCGTTCGACAAGACGGGCACGATGAAGTCGCTGACCTTTGCCGATCCAACCTACTGGGCGACCAACGAGGACGCCTGGACCAAGCAGTGGAACAGGATCTCGAAGGGTGCCTGACAGCCAGGACACGACACTCCATCCCCGGCCTCTCCAGGCCGGGGCAGCCGGCGCGAGCGCGTCCGCCGGGGCGAACAGCCCGGCGGTCGAGTTCCGCGACATCGACATCGCCTACGGCAAGTTCGTCGCGGTGCGCGATTTCTCGCTTTCGATCCGCAAGGGCAGCTTCGTCACCCTGCTCGGGCCCTCGGGTTGCGGCAAGACCACGATCCTGCGCTCCATCGCCGGCCTGGTCGACATTTCGGGCGGCCAGATCATGATCGATGGGCGGCGCGTCGACGACGTGCCGATCTACAAGCGCAACATCGGCCTGGTCTTCCAGAGCTACGCGCTGTTCCCGCACAAGAACGTGTTCGACAACGTCGCCTTCGGCCTGAAGTACCGCAACGTGCCGAAGCCCGAGATCGTGCGCAAGGTCGGCAAGGCGCTCGATATGGTGCGGCTGCCGGGCAGCGAGAAGAAGCTGCCGTCGCAACTGTCGGGCGGGCAGCAGCAGCGCATCGCGCTTGCCCGCGCCATCGTCTTCGAGCCGCGGGTGCTGCTGCTGGATGAGCCGTTGTCGGCGCTGGACGCCAACATGCGCGAGGAGATGCGCGTCGAGATCAAGAAGATCCAGAAGGAAACCGGCATCACCGCCATCTTCGTCACGCACGACCAGGAAGAAGCCCTTTCCATGTCGGATCGCATCGTGGTGATGAACGCGGGCGCGGTGGAGCAGATCGGCACTCCGGAGGAGGTCTATGAGACGCCGGCGACAGCCTTCGTCGCCGACTTCCTCGGCAAGGCCAACATGCTTGCAGGAGCCGTGAGCAGGTCCGGCCAAGGAACTGCAATGGTGGTGCTTGGCACCGGCCAGACGGTCAGCGTGGCCTGTCCAAGGCCGCTTGCCGACGGCAGCAGGGTCACCGTCGTGGCGCGGCCGCAGAAATTTTCGGTCGGTGCTGGAACGAGCGCCAACCGGCTGTCCGGCCGCGTGATCTCGGCCTCCTATCTGGGCGGCAGCGCAATCTACGAGATTGACATCGGCGGCAAGACCCTCCGCGCCAATACACCGATCAGTGGCCGTGTGCTTGGCGAAGGCGAGACGATCGAACTGGGTTTCGCCCCGGACGACTGCGTGCTGCTGGACGCGGCCGGCAAGCGGATTTCCTGAAGGTGGCGGCCGCCTGGTGCGGTTCAGCCACCATTTGACGCACCCGTGCCGTCTCGCGCGCCAGCCCAGATCCCAGCCGCCTGAAGGCGTGGGGTCTGCGGATCCCCATCGGGGGCTCTAGATGCTTGTTGTGCGCAATTCCGGCAGCGCCCGGTCTGGCTTCAACTCGCACCAGTCAGTGATCGACTTTGCGGATGTCGCGCTCGGCCGTGGGTGCAAGGCTCTCGGCGCCGGGCACTGAAGCCGGCGCGCCTTGAAGAACCCAGTCCGCCGCGATCTGCCCGATCACCGGCGCCAGCTGGATGCCATAGCCGCCGGCGCCGGCGGCGGTGACCAATGCCGGTTCCGACGCATCGATCGGTCCGACAAGCGGTCGATGATCGGCCGTGACAGGATAAAGGCCGGCCCAGCCACGGCCAAGCCGCGCGCCCGGCAGATCGGGCACCCGTTCCAGCAGCAGTTCGGCCAGCTGGACCTTCGATTGCTCCTCGCACTGATCGTTGTAATTGTCCGGATCCTCGGGAGCGACGGACGTCACCTTGTGGATCTCGGCAATCAGCTCGCCTGGCTTGTCGTGGCGGAAGTTAAGGCCGCTGCCCTCGCCGTCCACGAGGTCCATGACCATCGGCATCGTATAGTCGAGCGGCCTGTCCAGATGGATGACGACCGCCTCATGGCGCTCAGGCCATATGTGCAGGCGCTGGCCGAAGAGTTCGGCGACCCCCGGCGCCCAGGCGCCGCCTGCGTTGACCATGGCATCGCATTCGAGCGGATCGCCATTGGTCTCCAGCCTGTAGCCGCCCGGCCGCCTTCCCACCCCAAGCACCTTGCGGTACTGGCGGATGTCGCCGCCCTTTTCACGGACGATCCGCGCCACGAAATTGCACATGTCATATGGATCGAGAAAGCCGTTGTCGGGTCCGAACAAACCCCCTTCCAGCCCGTCGGGACTGAGATGGGGAACAAGGTCCCTGAGTTCGTTCGCATGGATCAGGCGCGACATCAGGCCGGCCCCGGCCTGAATCTCGACTGATTTCGCGAACAGCTCCATCTGCGCGGGCGTGCGCGCGAGCCGAAGATAGCCGATGGGGTTGAATTGAAGCCCCTGCCCCTCCCACTGGCGAAACCGGCGGAACGAATGAACGCGAAGCATGATCTCGAACGGATCGGTAAATTGCGACCCGACAACCCCGACCGACCTGCCGCTCGAGCCCGAAGCGATCGACTGCGCTTCCAGCACCGTCACGCGCGCGCCCTGTTCGAGGAGGTTGAGCGCCGTGCATAGGCCGAGCGTGCCCGCACCGATCACCGCGACATGAGGGGAAGCTGTCATATAGGGTCACCTGCTTTCAGGCATGATCCGAGAAGTGGGAACCGGTTTTCTCGGACTAACGGTTTCCGTTTGTCCAGAGATCATGCTTCGACAAAGGGATAGGGAGGTGAATCGACGGCACGTCATCCTGATCCTCGATGCGCGGCGATCTCGCCCAGGGTCTCGTCGATCGCATGCAGAATGCTGCGCGCGTCCGCTTGTGTCATTGGCGTCGAGAGCGCGAACAGGCCGTAGCTGGCGGACAGGACCCCGCGGCCGAGCAAGCCCTTGTGGAACGTATCGACCCTCCTTTGCTCGGCCTGCCCCGTATAGACGGATCTATAGTCCGTAACCGGATGCGAGGTGAAATGAACCTTGAACAGCGAACCGAGGCCCACGCATTGGCCGGCAAGGCCATGCCTGTCGAACGAGGCGGAGATCCCTTCGCGCAGGAATGCGCCCAGCGTATCGAGATGGGCAAAGCTCTCCTTCGTCAGCGCCCGCATCGAGGCGAGCCCGGCCCGCATGGTCACCGGATTGGCGGTGAACGTGCCGCCATGGGGAAGAGCGGGCTTGCCCCTGGTCGGATCGAACACCGCCATTACATCGGCGCGCCCGCCAACGGCGCCCACAGGGAAGCCGCCGCCGATAATCTTTCCGAGCGCGGTCAGGTCGGGCTCGATGCCCCACAACCCCTGCGCGCCCGACCAGCCAAGGCGAAACGAGATGACTTCGTCGAAGATGACCAGGGTCCCGGCCGCGCGGGCGATCTCGACCATTGCGCGCAGATAGTCCTGGCGTGCAGGGATGAGGCCGGCTCGATTGGGCATCGGATCGATCAGCACGCCTGCTATGCTGTCGCTCTGAGCGGCGAAGACGGCGCGAAGCGCCTCGATATCGTTGAAGGGCACGGCAATCACATCGTCCAGCACCCCGCGCGGCGTTCCCTTTGCGTAAGGCGTCGATCTTGGCATGTCGCCCCAATTGGCCGGGGAACTGTCCAGGCTCACCTCGGCGAAATCATAAGACCCGTGGTAGGCGCCTTCGATCTTGACGATCTTCGGCCGCCCGGTGAAGGCGCGCGCGGCCTTGATGGCCATCATCACCGCCTCCGTGCCGGAGTTGGTGAAGCGGATCCGGTCGACCGAGGGCAGCCGGTGGACGAGAAGCTCGGCAAGCTCGATCTCGCTGAGCGTCGGGGCGCCGAAGGCCGTGCCGAACGGCAGTTGCTCGACCACGGCGGCAGCGACATCGGGATGCGTGTAGCCATGGATCATCGCGGTGAAATTGTTGATGCAGTCATAGTAGACGTTGCCGTCGACATCCCAGACCCTGCACCCCTCGCCTCGCGCGGCATAAATCGGAAACGGATCGAGAAAGACAGTGGTGCGCGTATTGCCGCCCGGCATCACTTTCTTGGCGCGCTCGAAGAGGCTCTTTGATCCAGGCATGGCGTCGGGATAATGCGGCATGGCTCTCGCTGGCGAATTTGACCGTCAAGGCAGCGGCGGCACCACCGCTCGTCGCAATGCTATGGCCAGCTTCCGCACCGACGCAATCGGCCAGGCGGGGTATGCGACACGACCAAGGCCGTCGCCTACCATTATCCTCCCGCCGCCACTGCCCGGTTCGGATGCCTGAGGTGGGTTGGCGTGATGCCGGTCTGCTGGCGGAACACACGGCTGAAATGGCCGGCATTGGTGAAGCCGCAGCGGTAGGCGATATCGCCGATCTGCAAGTCGCTGCCTTCCAGCAGCGACTTCGCATTATGCACCCTGAGCGCCAGATATGCCGCCATCGGGCCGATGCCCAGTTCCAACCCGAAGAGCCGTTCGAGCTGGCGCCGCGAGCAGTTCAGGCGGCTTGCGATCTCGGCCACCGACAGCGTCTCCTGCAGGTTGCTCTCCATCAACAGCAAGGCCCGCTTCACCGCCCGGCTCGACGCCGCCGGAAACAGGTCGCCGACGGGCTGCACGTCGCGGCTGCTCCTGATCCGGTCGAGCACCAGGATCTTGGCGGCCTTCTCCGCCGCCTTCTGGCCGATGAACTGGGACACGAAATGGCCCGCGAGGTCGGCGGCACCCGTGCCGCCCGCGCATGTCGCGCGGCCCCGGTCGACGGTAAAAAGGCTGTCGGCATGGGCGTTGACCTCCGGGAACCGGCTGCGGAAATCCTTGATGTGGAACCAGCTGACGGCGGCGCTGTAGCCATCGAGCAACCCATAGCGCGCCAGCACGAAGCTTCCCGTGCAGAGCGCCGTCAGCGGCACGCCCTTGCCCGCGGCACGCAAAAGGAACGCCTCCTTCTCGGAACTCAGGCTGCGGTTGGTGTCGAGCAGCCCGCCGACCACGACCACGTTGTCGAAATCCTCGGGGTTTCCGATCCCCCCGGTCGGCAGCAATTCGACGCCGCAACTTGCCCGGATCGGCAGGCCGCGTTCGCCGACGATCTCCCAGTCGAACTCTATCCTGCGGCTGCGGTCGCCCTCATCGCCCGCCAGCCGCAGCGTGTCGATGAACAGCGACAGCGGCGACAGCGTGAAGTCGCGAACGAGGAGAAACGCAAAACGCCTGGCCATTATTGTTCAAAACCGTACTCGTGCACTCTGTTGCGCATCAGTCGCCACCCCCTTATACAGCCCGTGTCGGAAAAGGCAGAGTTGGTTTGGTAAGCCCAACTCCTTTCGCCAGCGAATTCCTTTCGCCGGGAAAGTTCTGGTCTTTGGCTTCGTGCACGAGATCCCCGCGACGAACATCGGACGCTGCTCAAGCGCCCAATCGTTCGTCCGTGTGGGTCTCAACGCGAGGAACGCTCCGGTCGAACATCGACCAAGGAGTAGTTCATGCACAACCCCAATTCATATGATGTCGTGATTGCCGGTGCCGGCCCCGTCGGCCTGTTTCTCGCCTGTGAGCTGCGCTTGGCGGGCCTCGCCGTGCTGGTGCTGGAGCAGGCCGAGCATCCCAGCTCGCCTCTCAAGCGGCTGCCCTTCGGCATGCGCGGTCTTTCAGCGCCCACCATCGAAGCTTTTCACCGTCGCGGCCTGCTCGGCGACATCGCCGCGCCGCAACAGGCGGGCAGCGGCGTTGCGGATGCCGCGCACTGGATGCAGCAGGCGCGCCGGCCCGGCGGCCATTTCGCCGGCATCCAGTTCTACCTCGACACCGTCGACAGCTCGAAATGGCCTTATCGGCTGCCGGACGCGGCCGGCACCCACATGGCGTCCGACATGGAGGCCATCGAAACCTTCTGGCCGCGCGGGCAAGCGCGATCGGCGCCGAGATCAGGCGCGGCCTCCGCGTCGAGGACGTCAAGCAGTCGGATGAGGACGTGACCATCCGCGCCGGCGGCGAGACGTTTCGCGCGCGCTGGCTCGTCGCCTGCGATGGCGGCCGCAGCGCGGTTCGCAAGGCCGGCGGCTTCGAATTCGCCGGCACCGATCCCGAATTCACCGGCTATTCCGTCGAGGTCGAGTTGGCCGATCCCGACAAACTTCAAGTGGGCCGCCGCTACACGGCGACGGGCATGTATACTTACGCGCGGCCGGGCACGATCGCGATGGTCGAGTTCGACGGCGGCGCTTTCCATCGCACCCGGCCGGTCACACCAGAGCACGTGCAGGCGGTGTTGCGCCGCGTTTCAGGCACGGATGTCACCCTGACGGAACTCCGGCTTGCCACCACCTGGACGGACCGCGCCCACCAGGCGACGGCCTACCGCAGGGGCCGCGTGCTGCTCGCCGGTGATGCCGCGCACATCCATTCCCCGCTCGGCGGCCAGGGGCACAGCCTTGGACTTGGCGACGCGATGAACCTTGGCTGGAAGCTTGCCGCGACCATCCGCGGCGACGCGCCGGCGGGCCTGCTCGACAGCTATTTCAACGAGCGGCACCCCGTCGGCGCGCAGGTTCTCGACTGGTCGCGCGCCCAGGTCGCGTTGATGCGGCCGAGCCGCGGCGCGCGCGCACTCGAAGCCATCATTCGCGACCTCATCGGCACGCGCGACGGCGCGACATACTTCGCCGGGCGCGTCTGGGGCGTGTCCCTGCGCTACGAACTCGGCAGCGCCCATCCCCTGGTCGGCCGTAGCGCGCCCGACTTCGAACTGGCCGACGGGACAAGGCTCGGCGAGCTTCTGAGGTCCGGGCGCGGCTTCCTTCTGGACTTCGACGGCCATGCCCCGCTTCAGGCGCTTGCCAGCCGCTGGAGGAACCGGATTACCTATGTTGCCGGCAATGCCGGGGAGCGGCTGGGCTTGACTGCCCTGCTCGTGCGCCCCGATGGCTTCGTCGCCTGGGCCACCGACGCTGATCCAGACCTCGAGGGAGTTGCCAAGGCCGCGGCGCGGTGGTTTGGCGAACCCGAATGAAGCGTGTCCATCGGGCAGCGAATCAAAGTGCCCCGCCTATGAATCCGAACACCCGCCAGGTCCCCTGCTAGGGGGAACTGATCGAGCCTGATTTCGGTTGTCTGTTGTGCGAACGATCGTTGCACGGCAGGCACCTGACGAGCGAAGATGAGACATGAAACCTGCAGCCAAGCAGCGCGGTTCCCTGCGGAAGATCCTAGGTGGCATCGCAGCGGCGATCGCGACCACCCCTGATCGGACGGCCGAGCAAGGCGCGAGCGCCGCGTCAATGGTTGCCGAATGGCCGCTGCCGCCATCGGCGACGCTTGGCTCCTCCTTGCGCCTGAAAGGGATCGAACGCGAAGTACGAGCCAGGCTGCCCTGGACAGCGAGGAAATTTGCCAAGGCCGAGACCGGCCGCATCGTCTTGCGCATGCCGCAAGCCGACGCGGATGCGTTCCGGGCCGCCTCGGCGACCATCTCCAGGACGCTGGAAGGGATCGAAGCGCTGGCCGTGCTTCCGCGAGAAGCGGAGGACATTCTTACCATCTCGTCGCGCGAGCGGCACAAGTGGCTCAGGGATGGTCGCCTGAAAAGCATCGGCACGCGCACCGTGAAGATGCGCGGGCGATCCAAGGCCGTGACCTTCCATGTCTTCGATCCACGCCACATCGAGGACGCTCTTGATCGTGACTTGGCGACCGCCTGGCGGGAAGAGGACGCGAGGGAAACATCCGAAAACAGGCGGCGCGGAGCCGGCAAGGCCGCACTGACGCGAGCAGGCAAGCGGACGGGCAACGCCCGCAGGACCAGGAATTCGAGAAAAGACGATTCGCCAACGCTCGAGGGCTGGGACACGTTCGAGGCGGAGGGATTGCTGCGGTAAAGCAACAACTCTAGCAAAACTGTAAAGATTTTCCGGCGAGGGATCGCGCTCGCGCCGCATTCCCGTCTATGGATATCTGGCCTTACCGGGGCCAGCAGCGCCGAGATCGCCCTGCAATTCCTTGGGCAAGGGAAGGCTCGAACATTGCAGATGGACGTCGCGTGCGAGCAGCTTTCGCTGCTTCTGCTCGTGCTCCTTGGTGGCCGCTATGATCCCCAAGCCATACGGGCCAAGTGCGACGAATTCCCAACCCGGATGCGTTTTTTCGCGGACCGCGTAGTCCGAGGCCGCCGCTCGAGCTTGCTGGCATTGCGGCGTTGCCCATTTCTGGTCCTGCTGCGAAAGCGAGGCTCCGTAGTCGACCGGAGAGGTCGCGCATCCGGTCATCGTCGCCGCCAATGCGGACATTGCAAGCCCCACGGCAATTTTCATCCAGAATCCCCTTGCCAACCACCGTGGAGAGTACACGGACGCCGTCATCTCACAAGACGACCGTTGCGACCAGAGCCGGCCTCGTTTCGGGGCGGCCCGCCCATCGCCAGGATTTGGACCGCGGCTTGGAACCAATGATGGGCGAGACTGTTCAGTTGTAACTTGATACGACCCCGACATTCTTGCCGGCGGGCAAGGCGGCCATCTTCAGGAGTTCCCATCATGACCATTTCGTCCGGATTTCGTTCAATCGCCGTTGCCGCGATCGCCGCTGCGGGCGTCAGCCTGGCCAGCGCCGCGCATGCCGACAGCGGTAAAATCCGCTTCTCCGTCTACAAGGCGGCCTTCTTTGTCGGCGGCTCAGGTGGCGAGGGCACGCTGACTTTCCATGGTCGCAAATACCCGATCTCGATCGGCGGCGTCTCGGGCGGCCTCGCCTTCGGGGTCTCCAAGACCTATTTCCAGGGCACCGTGCGCCACATCAAGCGCGTCCGGGACGTGACTGGCGTATACGGCGCCGCCGGCGGCGGCGGCACGCTCGGCAAAGGCGCCCAGGTGATCGTGATGACCAACGACAAGGGCGCCCAGCTTGAACTCACGGGCCGACAGGTGGGCCTGCAGGTCAACGCCGATCTGAGCGGGCTCGCCATCTCGCTGAGATAAGCCTCGTGGCATGAAGCGCGTCGCCATGACCGTGCGACGCGCTCCGGCACACATGTTGAACTGGAAATCAGCTCCTCAGCCCGGGTGCTTCCTGTCCAGTGCGCTCGACATATTCCGTATAGCCGCCACCATAGGTGTGGATGCCTTCCGGCGTCAGTTCGAGCACGCGGTTCGACAGCGCGGCCAGGAAATGCCGGTCGTGCGAGACGAACAGCATCGTGCCCTCATACTGCGACAACGCCTCGATCAGCATCTGCTTGGTTGTGATGTCCAGATGGTTGGTCGGTTCGTCCAGCACCAGAAGGTTGGGCGGATCGAACAGCATCAGCGCCATCACCAGCCTTGCCTTCTCGCCGCCTGACAGCACCCGGCATTTCTTCTCGATCTCGTCGCCGGAAAAGCCGAAACAGCCGGCAAGTGCCCGAAGCGGCGCCTGGCCGGCCTGCGGAAAATTATCCTCCAGCGTCTGGAACACGGTGCGCTCGCCTTCGAGCAACTCCATGGCGTGCTGGGCGAAATAGCCCATTTTCACACTCGGTCCCCGCGCCACCGTGCCGGTATCGGGATCGGAAGCGCCGGCCACCAGCTTCAGCAGCGTCGATTTCCCCGCGCCATTGCCGCCCATGATGCACCAGCGCTCGCGGCGGCGGACCTGGAAGTCGAGCCCTTCATAGATGGTGCGGCTTCCATAGGCCTTGTGCACGTTCTTCAAGGTGACGACGTCCTCGCCGCAGCGCGGCGCCGGCTGGAACTCGAAATTCACCACCTGGCGGCGCTTTGGCGGCTCGACGCGGTCGATTTTGTCTAGCTTCTTCACCCGGCTCTGCACCTGCGCGGCATGCGAGGCACGCGCCTTGAAGCGCTCGATGAAGGCGATCTCCTTGGCCAGCATCGCCTGCTGACGCTCGAACTGCGCCTGCTGCTGCTTGTCGGCGATCGCCCGCTGCTGCTGGTAGAATTCGTAATTGCCGGAATAGGCGGTGAGCGATCCCGCATCGATCTCGACGATCTTGTTGACGATGCGGTTCATGAACTCGCGGTCGTGCGAGGTCATCAGCAGCGCGCCGTCATAGCCTTTCAGGAACTGCTCAAGCCAGATCAGGCTCTCAAGGTCGAGATGGTTCGACGGTTCGTCGAGCAGCATGGCGTCTGGCCGCATCAGCAGGATGCGGGCCAGCGCCACGCGCATCTTCCAGCCGCCCGAGAGCTTGCCGACATCGCCGTCCATCATCTCCTGGCTGAAGCCCAGACCATCAAGCACTTCGCGCGCGCGGCCGTCCAGCGCATAGCCGTCGAGTTCCTCGAAGCGATGCTGCGCCTCGCCATACTTTTCGATGATCTCATCCATCCGGTCGGCCTGGTCGGGGTCGGCCATCGCAGCCTCGAGTTGCGCCATTTCGGCCGCCACCTCGCTCACCGGCCCAGCACCGTTCATCACTTCCGCGACCGCGCTGTGGCCCGCCATGTCGCCGACATCCTGGCTGAAATAGCCGATGGTGACGCCACGATCGACCTGCACCTGGCCCTCGTCAGGCTGCTCCTGGCCCGTGATCATGCGAAACAAGGTCGTCTTGCCGGCGCCGTTCGGCCCGACGAGGCCGATCTTCTCGCCCTTCTGCAGCGTGGCCGACGCCTCGATGAAGACAAGCTGACGGCCGTTCTGCTTGCCGATGTTTTCAAGTCTGATCATGGTGGTCCGGGGGAGGCTCGAAGGAGATTGGAGGATTTGCCCGCGCCCTTACGCGAATGAAGATGCCAGGGGAAGAGGCAGAAGCGCCGCGGATGCCTTGGCGGAGCACGAGGCGCCGATCTCCTCGGCCGGGGGGATCGGCTGTTTGCATGGCTGCTCCTGCCTGCCGGCGCACATAAAAATCGACGGCCGTCGAAATCCGCGATTGTCGAACGACTTCGGTTTGGCGGCCTTTACAGGCTGACCATCGACATCAACAGGACAGGACCATGGCAATGGCCAAGATGCTCGTGATCTACAAAACCCCGGCCGATCCGGCCGCGTTCGACCGGCACTATTTCGACGTTCATATACCGCTTGCCAAGAAGCTTCCCGGGCTGCGGCGCTACGATGTCAGCAGGCGACCCATCGTCAAGCTGTCGGCGGGCGAGATGCCTTATCTGGTGGGAACATTGTATTTCGACAGCCTCGACGACATCCGCACCGCCTTCGCCTCGGAAGTCGGCGTCGCCTGCGCCGCCGACCGGCGGATACTGGCTCCGGGCGACGACGATCTGACGATGCTGTTGTTCGACGCCGACGAGGTGTGATCCCGACCGCCAGAAACACTCCAGAAACAAGATTCAACATCCGGGAAAAACTGAGGAAAACATCGTCGGGCATAACATGCTCGTGGCAACCGGACAGCGGTCGCCACCAATGCAAGGGATGCTGCCCGCGATGCAACGACATTCGACCGGATGGATGAGTGCGCTCGCAGGCATTTCGCTGGCCATGCTCGCGGTCGCACAGTCGGGTGCGGAGGCGGCGGTCACCCGAAGCGAATATTGCAGCCGGCTCGGTCTTCAACTCGACGGCGCCATCCGGACCAAGGCCGAACCCGGTGCCAGTGCGAGCCAGATCGCGCAGGCAACGGCACTGCAGGACAAGGCGAACCGGTTCTGTGCCGAGAGCAAGCAGGCGCAAGGCATCCGGACCTACGCCAACGCCCTGAAGCTCCTCGGTGTGACACCGGTCGACCTCAACCAGTGACGAGCAATCATCCCCCTTGAAGACCCGACATGAAAAAGGGCGGCTTTTTCCTGCGGGCAATTGCGCGAGCGGTCCGCCCCTCGCCGCTCTCGTGCCGATAGCTTACTTCTCGCCCAGATGCTGGAAGCCCCCCTGCTTCCATCGGTCGCTTTCCATGGTCTGCAGCCGGGCCACGTGCTGGCGCGCTGCGTATGGAAGAGATGATGCACGGTTAGCCGGCGAGATTGATGCGAAAACAAGCAGTTGGCAGAACTTCCCGATTCAGATGCTGAACGCCGTTAGGCAATGCCAAACGGCGCCGGAATTCCAATCCTCATCTTCACCTCCTGTTCAACGACCGCCATCACCATGGCAGTCCCGCCATCACCATGGCAATCCCGCCATCACCATGGCAGTCCTGCCGTCACCACGGCAATCTCTTGCCATCGCGAAAAAAGCCACCGGTCGGGCCGTCGTCCGGCAAGGTCGCGGCCCAGACGATGCCGGCCGCTCCTTGCGCGACCGGGCGTCCGCCCGGTCCGCCCATGTCGGTGGCGACCCAGCCCGGGCAGACGGCATTGACCAGCACGCCGGAGCCGCGCAGCTCCGCCGCCAGCACGCGCGTCAATGCGTTGAGCGTCGCCTTCGAGGTCGAATAGGCCGGCGCCCCCGGCCCCATCGAGGCCAGCGAACCGCCTTCGGACGACACATTGACCAGTCGGCCGTGGCCGCCCGCCCCGAGCAGCGGCGCGAAGGCGGCGGCCGCCCGCCAGGCGCCGAAGGCGTTGGTCTCGAACGCCTCGCGGATGACGGTCCAGTCGGGCCGCGAGGCGCGCGAGCCGGTGTCGTAATGGACGGCGGCATTGTTGATCAGCACGTCGAGCCGGCCGAACCGCCGCTGGACCCCTTCGGCTGCCGTCCGAGCCGCGTCAGGCGCGGCGACATCGAGCGCGATGACCTCGACATGGCCATCGAGCGCCTTGGCCGCCGCCTCGCCTTTGGCGACATCGCGCACGCCGAGCAGTACGGTAAAGCCGAGCTTGGCTAATTGACGGCCGGTTTCCTGACCGATTCCGCGATTGGCGCCTGTGACGAGGGCGACTTTGCCGGAATGGATGCTCATCTGTCATGCCTTTGTGGATGTCGACCATCGAAGCGAAGATGGCACGGACGGAATTGATTTATTAGGCGGCGGAGACCGCAGTCATTGTGCGATCGGTTGCATGAGTTGCGTGGGGGTGTCGGCAGGCGCCGCGCCATGCGATCGGTGATCCATCACGAAGACCGGTCATGCTCACGCTTTACGATTATCCGCCATCGCGGAACGGCTGGAAAGTCCGGGTCCTGCTCGGATTGCTTGAGATTCCCCACGACAGCCACCCCGTCTCGATTTTCGAGGGCGAGAGCCATACCGACGCCTTCCAGGCGCTCAACCCGGCAGGCGCTGTTCCCGTACTTCAACTCCAAGACGGCAGCGCAATTGCCGAATCCAATGCGATCCTCACTTACCTCGCCGAAGGCACGCCCTTCCTGCCGTCGGACCGCTATCGGCGTGCCAAGCTCATGCAATGGCTGTTCTTCGAACAACACAATGTCGAGCCCATCATCGGCTCGCTGCGCTTCTGGACCTTGACCGGACGGCTCGAGCGCAACCAGGCCATGGTTGCCGGAAAACGCGAAGCCGAGCCCGCACGCTCGCCACCCTGGACCGCAGCCTTGGCGAGACGCCGTTCATCGCCGGCAGCGACTTCACCATCGCCGACGTCGCCGTCTATGCCTATAACCACCGCGCCGGCGATTGCGGCTTTTCGCTGCCTGACTATCCGGCGTTCGCCGCATGGACGGACCGCGTGCGCGATGCCATCGGACCCGGCCACCCCGTCCATCCCTACGGTATCGATCCGCATTCCGGAGCCTGAGCGCATGCGCCGACAGGCCCGGGCTACAGCGGATCATGGCTCCCCGCCAGAATCCGTCTCTGTTTACACCGCGGTGGAATAGGGATACTTTTTATCCTTAATAGGTCGGTCGGTACCGACCCCGGAACCCGTGGATGATCCTGAAAAGCCAAGTCGAATGGGCACTGCACTGCTGCGCCATTCTAGCCGGTCTGCCCGAGGGACGGTATCTCTCGACAAAAGCGCTTGCCGAGTTCCACGGCCTTCCCAAGGAATATCTCTCCAAGGCACTGCAAAGCCTGTCGCAGGCGGGACTGGTGCACACCACGCTGGGGCCGTCGGGTGGATACCGGTTGGCGCGGACGCCGGCAGAGCTGACCTTCCTCGACATCGTGGAGGCGGTTGAGGGCAAGGCGCGGACGTTTGTTTGCAACAATATCCGCGAGAACAATCCGTGTCGTCCCCAAGGCTATTGCGAAAGCAACCCTTGCCCGGTGGCGCGCATCATGTGGGAGGCCGATGAGGCCTGGCGCGCGAAATTGCGCGCCGTCAGGCTTTCCGACCTCCCCGAAGCGTTGGCGCTCGACATCCCCGCGGAGCTTTGGAAAAACAGCTTCGAATGGGTGCTAGAGCGCGCCGGATGAACGTGGCCGCATGACCGTCGCGGGCGGCTGGTCTCCCGTCGCCGGCAATAGGACGGCGTAGCTCTGAGGCGACATCGCAAGGCGCAGACCATTCGTCTCGCAATGGCGGTGGATGAGGTCGATCACCTCATTCCTCGCCAGCAACCGGTCGCCTGGACCGGCCACGCAAAAGAGCAGGTCCATGCCGATCGCCACCGCGTCTATCTCCTTGAGCGCGACGAGCGGTGGCGGCTCCTTGACGATCCGTTTGCAGCTCTGGAGGACCGCGAACATCGCCTCTTGGATGACGTGCGGCGCGTGCGTGGCCGCGATCCGAATGGTCAGGGTCATCTGCTGCGTCGCGTCGGGACGGCTGAGATTGGTCAGGCTGAGCTTCGCCAAGACGCTGTTGGGAAGGACGACGATATTATGCGCACCGGTAAGCAGATGCGTGGAGCGCCAGGTTGTTTCAACGACACGTCCTTCCGTGCCGTCGCTCAGCATGATCCAGTCGCCGAGCGTGTAGGGTCGGCCCAGCGTCAGCGCGATGCCGGAGAAGACGTCACCAAGCGTGTTCTGCAGCGCAAGTCCGACAATGATCGCGACCACGCCCGACGTTGCCGCCAGCGTTCCGATGGGAGCACCGAAGACGAAGCCCGTTATCGACAGCACCACGCCGAGATAGATCGCGGCGACCACCAGGTCCTGGAGCAGGCGCGCTTCTCGAGGCCTGTGCTCCAGGACGACGTAGAGGCGCACGAAGCCGACGAGCGTCCAGGCAAGATGCGTCCACCAGAGGATCCGCGCGGACTTCGCCAGATACGCGCCCGTTCCCTGGAGGTCCGCCTGGTCGACCCAATGCGGCAGGATGCCGCCGAAGCCGAGCACGGCCGTCATGACGGCGAAGAACAGGATCTGGACGATCAGGCGTGCCATGGAACGCCCACGGCCCTGGAAATACCAGACGACGATGCCGGCAAGCCCGAGAAGGTTGATCAAGACCAGAGTCAGGAAATGATGATCGCCGAACATGGGCTCACCGACAGTATTGGCTGGCGGCAGGGCCGGACGCGAGGAAGGGCGACCGGCCTCGCGCCCCTATTTCTTGGCCGGATAGGTTAATTCCTTCTGGGCGCTATCGACCACGAACACCGCCAGCAGCTTCGCGGGCTTCGTCTCGCTGCCGTTTTCGCTCACGCTGTGGCGATCACCCGGCATCTCCGAAAAGCTCTCACCGGCTTTGTAGACCTTGACCGGGTCGTCGTTGACCTGGCTGCGGATGGAGCCTTCCAGAACGGTGGCATAGATGAAGGCGGAGCTTGGATGCGTATGCGCCTCCGAGTAGCCGCCGGGGCCATATTCGACGATGATGCCCTTGATGCTTTTGCCCGGGGCATTCGGCAGTTCATGCTCATAGACGAGGGTGACCTTGGCGGCCTTCTCGCCGGCGTGATGGGCCTCCTTGGCGCCAACCTGGCCGGCCAGTGCCGCTGTCACGGCGAGCGCGATGGCGATTGACTTGATCATTCGAAAACTCCTTTGTGTGTTGAGCTACGGCTCATCCCCTGGCGGTCATTTCCGCGCCGCGGTGGCGAACCATTGTTCGAAGGTGATGCGGCCAAGGCGCGGATTGTTGTCGGAGACGAGCGAAGTGTCGTTCAGCCTCGCGCCGAAGTAGAGCGCCTCCGGATCAGCCACGACCTCGCGGGGATCGCCGACAGCCTTGAGGTAGCGGGCGACGAGTTCGCTCATCCGCGCACGCTCCGGGCCGGAAATCTCGATCATGCCGTTGATCGGCGCGCCGAGCGCGATCTCGGCCATCACATCGGCGACGTCGTCCGATGCGATGGGCTGCACATAGGCCGGCGACAGGTGCACGGCCTCGCCGACCGTGCCGGACTTGGCGATGCTGGCCAGGAATTCCATGAACTGCGTCGAATGAACGATGGTGTAGGGGATGCCGGAGGCCTTGATAAGCTCTTCCTGGACGAGCTTGGCACGAAAATAACCGCAGTCCTGCAGGCGTTCGGTCCCGACAACAGAGAGCGCGATGTGGTGCCTGACCCCGGCAATTTTGCTCGCGGCGAGCAGGTTGCGGCCTGAAGTGGTGAAGAAATCCATGGCGGGCTGGTCCTCGAACGAAGGTGAATTGGCGAGGTCGATGACGACCTCGGCGCCAGCGAGCGCCGCCTCCAGGCCTTCGCCCGTGATGGTGTTGACGCCGGTATTCGGGGCGGCGGCAACCACCTCACAGCCCTGCTTGCGCAGCCGTTCGACCGTCTTGGAGCCGATAAGCCCGGTGCCCCCGATGATGACGATTTTCATGATAGTCTCCGTTCGCGGTCGCGCCGCGTCGTTGATGGTTTCGTTGAGGGAGAGGTCAGTTCAGGCCGGCCTTGTCGAGGCCGTAGAGCTTGTCCGCGGAGCCGGGCACGGCCTTGAAGGCGACGCTGACACGGTTCCAGGCGTTGATGGCCATGATCGAGAAGGTGAGGTCGGAGATTTCCTTCTCCGAAAGCTGCCCGCGCACGCGTTCATAGAGCTCGTCCGGGATACCGCCTTCGGGGAGTTTGGTGACGGCTTCGGTCCAGGCAAGGGCGGCACGTTCGCGGGGAATGAAAAGGATCGATTCGCGCCAGACGGGGAGATGGTACAGCCGCAACTCGCTCTCACCGTGGATCTTTGCTTCCTTGACGTGCATGTCGAGGCAGAAGGCGCAGCCATTGATCTGGGATGCCCTGACGTGGACCAGATCGCGGAGCTTCTCTTCGATCGCGCCATGTGTCTCGGCCATGCTGAAATCGAGGAGCTTCTTGAAGAGTTCAGGCGATTGCTGGGCGGCGTTCAGGCGCTGCGTCATGGCTTTTCCTTTATGGATATCTAACGTCCTTAAGGACATTTAATATCCATAATGACTGGACAGTAAAGCGCCACCCGCTTAGGATGCGGACATAAGGCTTATGTCGAAAAGTATGAGGGCGAGGATGGACGTCGTATCGGCGTTACGAACGTTCCTGCGGGTGGCGCAGACAAAATCCTTCTCAGCGGCCGCCATCGACCTCAATCTGACGCAGCCGGCTGTATCCCGCCAGGTCTCCGCGCTGGAATCGCATCTCAAGACGCGCCTCTTGCACCGCACGACGAGCGCGCTCGCTTTGACGGCGGAGGGTGAACGGATGCTGCCGATGGCGCTGCGCGTCATCGAAGCGGTCGAAGCGCTCGGCGAGGCCAGCGGCGCCGAAGCGGCAGCCATATCTGGAAAGGTGAGGCTCAGCCTGCCGACGCCCCTCGGCGTCTTCCTCAGCGACCGTCTGGGAGAGCTGCTGGAGCGCCATCCGGCACTTCAGGTCGAGTTGCTCCTTCGGGATGAACCGTCGGACGTGGTCGCGAATGCGATCGATCTCGAGGTACGCCTCGGGCCGGTCTGTGACAGCAGCCTGATCTGCCGCCGGATCGGCTGGACAACTGCCTTTCTCGTGGCCTCCCCAGCCTATCTCGAGGGACGCAGCACACCGCGGACGCCGCAAGACATCAAGGATCACTCCTGCATTTGCTACAGCCGTGGCGGCGACGGCCGGTCATGGTCGTTCTCCAGTGGAGCAGAGGAAGTCGTTCTGCGGATTGAGCCCCGCCTCGTCGCCAACAATTCGATGGCCGTCCATCGCGCGACCCTGGCGGGAGCCGGGCTTGCGGTGCTTTCCCACATCCTCGCCGGATCGGACATCGAAGCGGGGAGTCTGGTCAAGCTGATGCCGGATTTTCCGCCGACTCGCCTGCCGATCAATGTCGTCTACCCGTCCCGCCGGAATATCCCGCTGCGTGTGACAACGGTCCTCGACTTTCTTGTCCAGGCCGTCCGCGGCGATGTCTTGATGGCTTCGTCGGCGCCCGTGCGCACAATTCCCGAACCCTTGACCCACATGCCCGCGTCTTAAGGCTCCTATTTCTTTCCCTGCGGATAGATCGTCTCGCCGCGCTTCAGCATCGCCACGAAGGTTTCGATCTTCTTCTTGCGCCCGGCTTCGGTCTTCATGTTGTGGGTGCGGAAGGCGAGCGAGAAGCGGTTCTGCGCGCTGAGCTTTTCCAGCATCGCCTTGGCAGCCGGCTCGGCATCGATCGCCGCTTGCAGATCATCGGGGATTTGCATTTCCTTGCCGCTGCCATAGGCACGTGCCCAGCGCCCGTCGGCCTTGGCCGCCTCGACCTGTTTCAACCCGTGCTCGGTCATGCGGCCCTCCTCGATGAGCCGCGCGACATTGTCGATGTTGATCTTGCTCCAGATGCTTTTTTTGCCGCGCGGCGTGTAGCGCTGCAGGAAACTGTTCTCGTCCAGTCCCTTGCGCACGGCGTCGATCCAGCCGAAGCACAGCGCGACGTCGATGGCTTCCTTCGGTGTGATCGACTTCAGTCCCGACCCCACCTTGTGGACCTTGATCCACACTTCGGTTTTCGTGGCGTGGTGCTGGCCGAGCCAGGCGTAGAAGCTCGCCGCACCGGGGAATTCCCGGACCTTGTCGGGGTCGACCTTGACCGGCGCCATCAGCCGGCATGTCCGTTCAGGATTGTCGTCATCGGTATTACCTTCATCATCGTGCGATTGCCGCCATCATGGCATGACCCATTGTCAGTTTTCGTCAGCAATGGAGCACGCGGTCAGGAAGCACCGGAACGTGCCATCCAGCACCGCGTTGCGGCAAGAGCGCACCGTTCGATGGAGGTTTCCTGATGGCAATCGAAACCATTTTCGCCCATGTCAGTTGCTCCGACCTCGAGGCCAGCATCGGCTGGTACGGAAAACTCTTCGGCAAGCCGCCGCTGCGCCGGCCGATGCCGAGGCTGGCCGAATGGCAATTCACCGACAGTGCCGAAGTGCAGCTGTTCGAGGACAAGGAGAAAGCCGGCACCTCGACACTGACGCTCGGCGTGCTGCCGCTGGCGCCCGAGAGACAGCGGCTTCTAGATGCCGGTCTCGAACCCGGCCCGATCGAGGAGGCCGACCATTTCTGGATCATGCGCATGCGCGATCCCGACGGGAACCTGGTGGTGTTCGCGAGCGCGGAACGCGAATAGGAGCGCCGAACTGCCCGCGCAGGACGGCATTTCCCTCCTGCGCCCCAGGACGGGGAGATAGGCCGCCTAGGCTGGCGGCGGGACTGCCGGCGTCAGCCCATGGCGGCGCATGATCTCCATCATCCCGGCTTTGTCGGGCGGACCGCCGGCGGCGGCGTGGAACATGGCGAAAATCTCGCGAAAATAGTCCGGGCCGATCGCCGCCGGGGTGACAACGCACAACACCTTCGCCCCTTGGCTGCCATTGTTGTCGAACCGGTGGACGGCACCGCGCGGAATACAGAGCGCGTCTCCCGGTCCGACCTCGATCGGCTTGCCGTCGACGGTCCAGGTCAGCACCCCGTCAACACCATAGATCGTCTCCTCGTAGTGATCATGGCTGTGCGCCGGCGCCAGCAGGCGCAGTCCGCTGGCTACCTTCAACTCGAAGGCGGCGACGCTGCCATTCGAACCGTCGCCCGTCACCAGGAAGCGAATCGCTAGCCCCTTGTCACCGTCGCCAATGGTTTCGTCGGCTGGATTGACCTGAAGCTGCATGGCTGACATTGCGCAAATCCTCCCGGTAAATTACATTTACTAGCTGTCAGTAAACTCAATTTACCGGATCGTCAATGGCCACCTCCAACGAAGTTCTGCGGACCAAGACCGAGGACCTTTTGATCGGCGCCCTGCTGCGCGTGCCAGCCCAGGCCATCCAGCGCCGGCTGATCAGGGAGCTCAACGCCGCCGGCTTCGACGAACTGCGTCTTCCGCATATGGCCGTGCTGCAGTTTCCCGGCCCGGACGGCGCGCGGCCCGGAACGATCGCCGAGCGTGCCGGCATGAGCAAGCAAGCCATCAACCAGTTGCTCACCAGTCTGGAAGGGTACGGTTATCTCGTCCGCTCCGACGGCGAAGGCAGCGCGCGCGTAGTGCGGTCCACCGAGCGCGGCCACGCCGCTTTCTGGAAAATGGTCGACATATTGCGCGACATCGAGGAGGACTGGCGCACCGAACTTGGGCCGAAGCGCTTCGCCGAACTTAAGGTGCTCTTGTTCGCGGTCTGGGATAGCCCGCTCGCCCGTTGAGCAAGCTCCGGCTATCGAGGCAATCGGGTTTCCAAACCGCACCGCGCCGGGACCAATCGGCATCTCCGATAGCACCATCGGTTTCTTCCGTTTCCCCTCACCGCATCGAGCTGTCAATTCCCTGCCCTTGTCCAACCAAACGAAGGCAGAGCGGAAATGAGCATTTCGAACCAGAAAATCCTGATCGTCGGCGGCGGGTCCGGCATGGGCCTCGCGCTTGCAAGGCGCTGCCTCGCAGCCGGGGCCGAAGTTATCATCGCCGGGCGCGGCGAGGACAGGCTGCGGCAAGCGCGTGAGGCGCTGGGTAATCCCCCAGGGCTGGGGCTGGCCACTGTCGACATCACCCGGGAAGACCAGGTCGGGGCGTTGTTCGCCGGGATCGGCGGCCTCGACCATATCGTCAGCACCGCCGCCGACATCGAAGGCGCCTACCGGCTGCTGCCAGAGCTCGATCTCGAGGCGGCGCAACGCGTGGTCGACAGCAAGCTCTTCGGCCCGCTGCTGCTTGCCAAGCATGGTGCGCCACGGCTGGCAGTGGCTGGCTCGATGACCTTCGTCTCCGGCATCGCCGCCTACCGGCCGGCCGCGCGCGGCTCGGTCGTCGCCGCCGTCAATGCCGCGCTCGAAGGGCTGGTGCGGGCGTTGGCGATAGAACTCGCGCCGCACCGCGTCAACGCGGTGTCGCCCGGCTGGGTCGATACCGAGATTTGGGCGCAGGTTGCCGGCAAGAGGAAGGCAGAGACGCTTGCGGCCATGGCCGAGCGGCTGCCCGTCGGCAGGATCGGCCAGCCCGAGGACATCGCCGACGCGATTGCCTTCCTCATCGGCAATGGCTTTACCACCGGCACGACGCTCCACGTCGAGGGCGGACATCGTCTCGTCTAAAACAGACGGCTCTGCGAAATGCTTTCAAAGCAAGACCTTGGAGCGGCTTGAGGATTCAGCGTCTGAACTGGCTTTCGAGGATGCCGGCGCCTGCATGTCGCGCGCGGCGGTGAGCAGTCGGCGCAATGCCGGCGGCTGGACGCGCCGGCGCCGCCAGATCATCATCAGCGGCGCCGCCTGTTTCGGGCCGGGCCAAGGCAGTTCGATCAGCTCACGACGCTTGAGCGCGTCGCTGACGGCCAGACGTGGAACGAGCCCCAGCCCCGCGCCGGCCGCCACCAGCCGGGCAATGGCACCGATGCTGCCGACTTCCGCGGCAAGTTCAGGCGCACCAGTGCCCGCCTCGGCAAAGGCGGTGTCGAACATGTGCCGGTAGATGCACCCAGGCTCCGTCGTCACAAAGCGCAGCGCCGCAAGGGCGGCCAGGTCGCACGGAGCCAGCTTCTGCCCCGGCGCGGTGACCAGCACCAACGGTTCGGCCAAAATCGTGCGCCTGGCGAAGCGCTGATCAGCGCCGCCGTCGGATATGTCGCGGCGCTCGAAACAGAAGGCGACATCGATGTCGCCCTCCTCCAGCAGGCGCAGCAGCGTGCCGCTATCAGTGACTTTAATCCGCACGGCGATATCAGGATAACTGGCCTGGAACCCCGGCAGCCAGGGCGCCAGCCGGGCCGAGGCGATCGTCTCAAGGGCGCCGATGGTCAGCGCTCCGCTGGTCCGTCCCGCCACCGCGAGCACCGCCGCCCGCGCCTCGGCATCGAGCCGCAGCAGTTCCTCGGCGATGGGCTTCAACGCCAGTCCCGCCGGGGTCAGTTCCAGGCCCGACTTCGCGCGCGTGAACAAGACAGCGCCAAGCTCGGCCTCCAGCGTCTGGATCTGGTCGCTCACACTCGACTGGGCGAGATGAACCGTCTCGGCGGCGCGCGTGACGGTGCGGCAGCGCGCCACCGCGAGGAAGGTCTTGAGCAGTCTTGGATGCATCACCTGGCCGAAATCGCCCGGCCTACTGCAGTTGTGGCTTTTTCAGGAAACTGCCGCGGTCGGCGGATTTCACGCGCAGCCACGTTTCGCGGCCGTCGCGCACCACCCGCATCGGGATCTCGGCACCGGCCGAACCGCTTTCCCACAGCTTGCGATAGAAGTCGGCGAGCCCGTCGACCGCGCCGTCGCGAACCTCGGAGATGACATCGCCTTCGCGCAGGCCGGCCTTGGCGGCCGGGCCGCCCTCGGTCACGCTCATCACCACCACCTTGCCGTCGCTTTCGGCCGACAGCGCCCCGAGCCACGGGCGCGGCGGCTTGGCCACCTGGCCACGCGTCAGCAAATCGTCGAGGATCGGCGGCAACAGGTCGATCGGCACCACCATGTTGATATCGGCCACCTCGCCGGCGCGGCTCATCTGCAGGCGCAGCGAACCGATGCCGAGCAGTGCGCCCTCGGCGCTGAACAAGGGCGCGCCGCCCCAGGACGGATGCGCCGGCGCGATGAAAATCGCCTCGTCGAGCAGATACTCCCAATAGCCGGCGAATTCCTGCTTGGTGACGATCTTGGCCTCGACTGCCCGGCCGATGCCGTCGGCAAGCACCACCGCGTCGCCGATCCTGGCCTTGCCGGCATCGCCCAGCGCCACGGCCGGCAGGCCGGTCGGCGCCAGCGCCTGGACGAGGCCAAAGCCCGATTCCTGGTCGTAGGCCAGCGCATGCGCGGGAATGACACGGCCGTCATGCGATGTCAGCCAGACCTCTTCCGCCTCGGTGATGAGATAGCCGATGGTCAGCACCAGCCCGTCATCGCGGATGACGACGCCGCTGCCCTCCCTGAGCGTGCCGAGGGCCCCGGCCGTGAAGGCGTCCTCCGGAACGGTCGCCCGCACGGCAACCACGGAGCGCGGATTGGGATTGATGGTCATGATTTTGTCCTGCGATGCGAATGCCTGGCGGCTTGCTGTATAGGTATGCCACGCGGGAGAAGGCGCAAGGGGTGTGAACGGTGGCCATGGACCACGAAGCCAATCACTTGGCCTTTCGAGGTTCGAACGCCCGGCAGGACAATGCGGCGGCCCAAGATTAACATAGTTCAACACAAGTTGAACTTCCTCCTCCACGGCCCTACCTATAAGCGCCTATCCATCCTTCCCACGACAAGAGGCCGTGCAATGACCGAATACACCCCGCCGAAAGTATGGACCTGGAACAAGGCCAATGGCGGCAGCTTTGCCAACATCAACCGGCCGATCGCCGGTCCGACGCATGACAAGGACCTGCCCGTCGGCAAGCACCCGCTGCAGCTTTATTCGCTGGCGACGCCGAACGGCGTCAAGGTGACGGTGATGCTGGAGGAGCTTCTGGCGCTTGGCCACAAGGGCGCCGAATACGACGCCTGGCTGATCCGGATCAACGATGGCGACCAGTTCGGCAGCGGCTTTGTCGAGGTCAATCCCAATTCCAAGATCCCCGCGCTGATGGATCGCAGCGGCAAGACCCCGCTGCGCGTCTTCGAATCCGGCTCGATCCTGGTCTATCTCGCCGAAAAATTCGGTGAATTCCTGCCCACCGAACAGCCGGCCCGGGCGGAAGTGCTGTCCTGGCTGTTCTGGCAGATGGGTTCTGCGCCCTATCTCGGCGGCGGGTTTGGCCATTTCTACGCCTATGCGCCGGAGAAGTTCGAATACGCCATCGACCGCTTCTCGATGGAGGTGAAGCGGCAGATGGACGTACTCGACCGCCGGCTAGCCGAGGTCGAGTATCTCGGTGGCAAGGATTATTCGGTCGCCGACATGGCGGTCTGGCCCTGGTATGGCGGGCTGGCGCTCGGCCGGATGTACAATGATTCCGCCGAATTCCTGTCGGTTCAGGATTACAAGCACGTTCAGCGCTGGGCAAAGGCGATCGACGAACGGCCCGCTGTCCAGCGTGGCCGCATGGTCAACCGCGCCTTTGGCGAGCCGTCCATGCAGTTGCACGAACGCCATGACGCAAGCGACTTCGACACCAGGACGCAGGACAAGCTGGCCGCCGAGTAAATTCTGGAGAACTGGCGAGCGGCAAAATAAAAGCCCATCACCGGATCAAATCGGTGATGGGCTCTTTGCTTGATGCACGAGACGGATCAGTGAAGAACTTCCACGATCTGACGGGTGTCCGGGTCGACCAGCACTGTCTGATCGTTGATCACCGCAACGCGATACTTGACATTGGGGACTTCGCGCAGTTCGACCTTGTCCGGCACTGACGAGCCGAGCTTGAGCTCGACGCCCAGAAGGTTCACCGACGCCAGCGGCTCCTTCTTGACGTATTCGCGAACCACCGTCTCCTGTTCCGGCTGGACCACGATCGTGTCCGCCAGGGTCGCTCCGACGCCGCCCAGCAGGACGACGGCAGCCGCGACGCTCGTAAGATAATGTTTCATAATAACCTCCATGATTGGATATGTTCGCTCCGCCTCAGGGAAAACTCTCACGTAACTGGGAGGTTCCGTCCCTGCTTGTGAAATAAATGTGGCGCGCATCCAGAAACATGCCACATTTCGTTTTGCGTACTGGTAAGGATAAGCACTGGTATGCTTTGCTTTTCGGAAGAAACTTCTTCTAATTTGCGGGAATATCAAAGCATCGCGCTTTGCAGCGCAAGCAATGTCGCCTCTTTCTCGGATTACCCGCTCCTTAGCAACAACTAACGTATAGCGAGGAGTGTCGTTCCAAATGCTCTCCCGGCATCCAAAAAAGGCCCGCCCTGCCGGGAGCAGAACGGGCCTTCAACGGACCGGTGGAGGTGGCGCCTCGCCGATCGCGACAGGAAAAACGCACGCATCGCAGCTTCGTTCCACCATGCGCCGTCGCGATTTGGCGGAAGGTCCGCAACGCTCGATAGGCTGGCAGGAGCGGGAGCTCTTCGTTAGAATCGGACGCCGTCCCGATGGAGCGGCGGCACCGGGTTGACTGCATCCGGGCTCATCGCGGCTTCTTGCGCGCGCCTGTGGATCAACCCCAGGACGAGCACGAAGTAGCCGACCTGCAGGACGATCAGGACCACCGCTGTCCAGGCAAGTGCCACCCAGAACGAACCGGTAGCAATATAGGTCCACACCGCGACAAGGATCGTGGTCGCCGACATCCCGACGAGAAATTGCCCAAAATACATCGACCTTCAAGATCGCCGGACCGGTTCCGGTTTCGGCGACTCCCTGCCCCTCTTCACACCCGCGCACAGGCTTTCATTATTTTAGCGACTACGCAAGTATGGCGCCCGCCTGGGCATCCATGTAGAAGTTTGTTGCGCGGCGGCCCCAGCAGGAGCAGTTTGATGCTCACGGACCGCGATATTTGGGAAAAGACGTCCGGGGGGATTGGAAATGACGCTCAAGCTTATCGGCGCCGGTTTCGGCCGCACCGGCACGTGGTCGACCTTTGCAGCGCTGAACAGGCTCGGCCTGCCCTGCTATCACATGCAGGAAGTGATTATAAACAAGGCCAATAAGGGCCATCTTGATTTCTGGCGCGCGGTGGCCAACAGCCCGCCCGGCACCCAGCACGACTGGAACCGCGTGTTCGCAAACTATACGGCCACCGTCGACAATCCAGGCTGCTGCGTCTGGAAGGAATTGATGGCTGCCTACCCCGAGGCCAAGGTGCTGTTGACGCTACACCCACGCGGCGCCGAGGCCTGGTATGAAAGCACCATCGATACGATCTACTTCACCGAGAACTTGTGGCAGTTCAAGATCCTGGAATGGCTCACACCGTTCGGCCGCAAGTTCGGCGACATGTCGCGCAAGCTCATCTGGGGCCGCACATTGGCCGGCGTCATGGGTGACCGCGACAAGGCGGTTGCCCGCTACGTGAGCTATGTCGACGAAGTGAAAGCAGCCGTGCCGCCGGAAAAGCTGCTGGTGTTCAACTTCAGTGAAGGCTGGGGGCCGCTCTGCCATTTCCTCGACGTCGCCCAGCCAAACGAAACCTTCCTTAACCTGAACGACCGCGAAACGATCAAGAAGATCATCCGCGACATCATCAAAGGCTCCTACATCATGCTGGGGCTGACGATGGCCGCCATCGCGGCGGTGATCGCGGCATTGTGGTGGTGGCTGGGGTAACGGCAAGCCCAGGGAGCTCGATCCCTTGCCTGCATGGAGCGGTCAAGTTTTTCGCTCCGAAACAGACGACCTCAAAAGCTACCCGCTTTCATGCGGGCAAGCTGGCTGGCAGCGGCTTTCGCCGGACTTTTGCGCTTGTCTTCCCCTGCCGGGCGGCCACCAGCCCATGCCTGTCCGAGCAGGCTACCGTTCTTGAACCTGGCGGCGACGCCGTGTGACCATATCTCAATTGGATAAAATAGCGGAACGTCCAATGGACATAGCCTGAACCGAACGGGGCCTCTCGGACCTTCGGGCGCACGAAGCAAGACCTTGGTCCTACAAGGAAAACCGATCAGTTCGATCCGCAGGCGCGCAGCCTATCGAGTCAGATAGCAACGCAACGCCCCCGGTCAATCCATGGACCAGCACTTTGCCATACTGCGTCACCGCCTCGCCAAGCCGTCTGGCGGTTGGTCGAACATGCCGGCTAGAATGCCGGGTCTTGCAGCCCCCGCCTATTCCGCTTTCGCGTAAGTTTCCGACGTATGGGCGATGTGCGATGGTGTTGTTGCGGCGGTACGAGCCGCCCTGGTTGGCGCGGGCGCCGAGCACACCCCAACAATGCGCCCCTCCGTCCGCGTCGACCATGGCAAGCGCCCGGTTACTTGACCAGCGTCCATGCCCCGGCCCAGCCTCTCCAGGCATTCACCCCGGCGCCCCTGCGAACAGCACGACGCCGTCACCACCGGCCGCCGGCCAATCCCTGATGGTGCGGTCGGAGCCGCCGGTCAGCACCGTGCCATCGGCGGCGAAGGCGACGGCGTAGATCGGTCCGCTCTGGCTGTCGAACATTGCGATCTGATTGCCGCTCGCCATGTCCCACAGCCTTGCGGTGCCGTCGAGCGATCCCGACAGCAGGCGTTTGCCGTCGGCCGACAGCACCAGAGCGTAGACCGTGCCCTCGTGGCCCTCGAAGCGCTTCACCTCGCGGCCGCTGTCGACGTCCCAGACCTTGATCGTCAGGTCGCCGCTGCCGGTGATCAGATGATGCCCGTCAGCGGTGAACACGGCGCCATAGGTGCCTTGCTCATGGCCGTGCCAGCTGCGCAACTGCTTGCCGCTTTCGATGTCCCAGAGCTTCAGCGTCCCGTCAATGCTGCCTGAAAGGGCCTGCTTGCCATCGGGCGAGACCGCGACCGCGCTGATCGACCAGTCGTGGCCGGTCAGCACATGCAGCACGGCCCCGTTGACGAGGTCCCAGATGATGACGTTGCCGGTGTCGTGCCCGCTGACGGCGCGTCTGCCGTCCGGACTGATCGCCAGCTTGTTGACGCCACCGTTCTGGCCGGATTGGAAGACGTGCAGCACCGCGCCGTCGGAGAGTTTTCGCTGCACGATCTCGCCGTCGTCGCCCGCCGTCAGCGCACTGATGCCGTCGGGCATGTAGAGCGCGGTGCGCGCCATGTCCTTGTGAACGCCGAGATTGCGCATCAGGTGCTTGCCGCTGATGTCCCAGAGCTTGATCGTATGGTCGGTGCTGGCGCTCATGATCGAACGCCCATCCGGCGCCACCGCCAACCAGACGACCGCATCGCGATGGCCGTCGGGCTGCGTTGGTGCCGCCGGCGGCGACGGTGGCAACGGCGCCACCGTCGGCGGCGGAATGACC
>NZ_AYWQ01000026.1:0-41395 GCF_000502415.1 Mesorhizobium sp. LNHC229A00 | reverse complement strand
GGGCGAGCCTGCCCGGCCGCGCGGGCATTCTCGCGGGTATCCGCCGCCTCGCGTTTCGCTCGAGCCTTACGCAGGCTGCGGCGAGCCCGAAGAAACGCCAGGCCGATCCCTCCTATCGGGATGAGAAGCAGGAGCGTTCGGCGCAGGAGAAGCGGTTCGATCATCGCGCCGTTCCATGTCTCGACGCCGGCCACCAGCATTATCATCGCGAAGACCGCGACTAACAACGTCGCGACGAAGGTAAGGATGGCATCGAGCATTTGTGTCCCCGCCACGAGCTGTCACGTCGAAAGTGACCCCGCAACGAAGATCGTATGGCTGCGACGGCAAGTCCAGCCTGTGCACGCGTTGCCGCCCAAACAGGGGTGGTCATGTTGCGAGCATGCCTCCGTCCAACATGATGTCGGCTCTTAAAGATTAGGACACCAAGCTGTCGGATTGCTGTCCGCCCATTCCAGGTACATGTCCGATCACGACAGGCGAATGGCAGCTTTGCGCCGGTGGGTTCAACCGGTCACTGCAACACCTTGTGTAGCCTATCGGCGGGTGTTTCGAAGTCCAGGGTTTTTCGGGGGCGCTGATTGAGCCGCAGGGCGACGCTGTCGAGTTGGGCCTGCGGGACCTGCGAGAAGTTGGTTGTTCNGGGGAAGTACTGCCTGAGCAGGCCGTTGGTATTTTCGTTGCTGCCTCGTTGCCAGGGACTGCGCGGGTCGCAGAAGTAGACCTGGAGATCGGTTGCGACGGTGAAGCTCTTATGACGAGCCATCTCCTTGCCTTGGTCCCATGTCAACGAGCGCCGCAGCTCTTGGGGCAATGTGCCGACTTTCTCGGCGAGGGCCGCCACGACAGTCGCTGAGTCCCTTCTGGCCAACTTCACAAGCATCGTGAACCGGCTGTGTCGCTCGACCAGGGTGACGATGTTCGTGTCGTTTGCTCCGGTGAGCAGATCACCCTCCCAATGACCTGGGATGGCACGATCCTCTGCCTCGGCGGGACGCTCGCGGATGGAGACCATATCGAGGATTTGACCTTGCCCCGTTCGGTTGCTCTGTGCACCTTTGCCGAGGCGCATCTGTCGTTTGGTGCGCAGATGGGCTGTCAGCTCCTTCTTGAGCACCCCTCGCGACTGGATGAACAGGCTGCGATAGATCGCNTTTGGTGCGCAGATGGGCTGTCAGCTCCTTCTTGAGCACCCCTCGCGACTGGATGAACAGGCTGCGATAGATCGCTTCATGAGATATCCGCATGCTTGGATCGCCTGGGTACGCTCGCTTCAGCCAACCCGCAATCTGCTCCGGCGACCATTGCAGTGCCAGCTTTTGCGCCACCCGCCACCTTAGCCGTCCAGAGCATGCCAGGCGACATTGCTTCGGGCGAAGCGCGCGCTGCCAAGCCTGCTTGTCGGCTCGGGTTGCTCGATACGCTTGGGCACCGCCATTGCGCGAGATCTCGCGACTGACCGTTGATGGGGATCGCCCCAGACTTCGTGCAATAGCGCGGATGGCAAGACCTGCCGCAATCCCGCGAGAGATCTCNCGTTTGGTGCGCAGATGGGCTGTCAGCTCCTTCTTGAGCACCCCTCGCGACTGGATGAACAGGCTGCGATAGATCCGCTTCATGAGATATCCGCATGCTTGGATCGCCTGGGTACGCTCGCTTCAGCCAACCCGCAATCTGCTCCGGCGACCATTGCAGTGCCAGCTTTTGCGCCACCCGCCACTTTAGCCGTCCAGAGCATGCCAGGCGACATTGCTTCGGGCGCAGCGCGCGCTCCCACGCCTGCCTGTCAGCCCGAGTTGCACGATACGTTTTTGCACCGCCATTGCGCGCGATCTCGCGAAATATCGTTGTTGGAGATCGCCCCAGACTTCGTGCAATAGCGCGGATGGCAAGACCTGCCGCAATCCCGCGAGAGATCTCTTCGCGCTCCCCCAGCTCGAGCGCCGAGGCCGCTCTACGCCTTGCTGACGGAGCAATGCCGCCGTGTAAGGATACGATCCGCTGAACGCCGCCCTTGGTCCGGCGGTCTAGTGCCCGCGAGATCGATGAAATGCTCTGACCCTGCTTCCACCGCTCCCAAAGCTCGGCCTTCTGCTCCGGGGTAAACCAGATCCGTGACGTCACCATGCGACACCTCCCAATCCTCTCAGATTAAAGGTGTTGCGGCGACCGGTTGAACCCACCGCCTAAAGCCGGACCTAGAGGCCAACTTTTCCTGTTCCGAAAGGTGACGTTGGAGGCGACCGCTAGGAACGTCGCCGTCGTGTCGCCTGCGGTTATTTTTCAACTTGCATTGGGATGGCTACCTTGGCCGGTTTAACGACGCGGGTAGCCGTCCGCCGTGGCTTCGATGCGCGTTGACGCTAAATGCAAAGCAATGGCAGTTGTACAAAAAGTGACACCGGCACTGATAACGAACACAACGCTCAACCCTGCTCGATCGGCAACCCATCCCAACGCCGGGCTTCCCAGAGCCATCGCGACATCCAGAAACGCCGTGTAGATGCCCATTGCCAACCCGCGGTTTCGCGGCGATGTGCTACCAACCGCTTCCACGCCAAACCCGGGGTAGACTAGCGAGTACCCAGCCCCGCCAGCGCGGCTCCCAAGGAAGCAAATACACTGCTTCGTGCCAATCCGATTAGCAGAATCCCCGCTGACTGCACTAGCACGAATATCAAGGCGATCTTTGCACCGCCGTACCTGTCAGGCAAATGACCGCAGAACACACGTGCTACGATCAGCGCAGTTCCAAACGCCGTGAATCCAACCCAGACGGGTCGCCAATGATTGTCGGCATACAGAAGGGAGCTGAAGGCAAGGATTGAGCAGTAGCCGACACTGGCGAGTGCCGCACCGACGCCTGGCAGCCATACTGCGCCAAAAACAGCTCTCAAATCGGATCTTCTCTGTCGCAGCTGTATCCGAGGGTTCGGCGCTCGCATGAGCGATCCCAGGACCAGCAACGGCAATAATGTTGTTAGCAGCCCTATCGCCGCAAAGCCGTGGGCTGTGAACAATATGGTTCCGAAAGGTCCGCTGAAGGCCAACGCCGCGAACATCGCAGTGCCGACCCATGCAATCACCTTTCCCGAATGCTCCTTATCAACGAGCACCAGGCCCCAGGCCACCCCACCAGTGATGATGAAGCTCTCGGCACCGCCCAGCACCGCGCGTCCAACGACGAGGATCGAGATGGAGAGAACGGGGGAGCGCGCGACGGCGATGGACAGAAGATAGAACAGCCCGGCAGCCGCTGCGGAAACCAGGCCCACCAGAACGGCTCGTTTTCCTCCGTTTGCGTCGGCAAAAGAACCAGACCACACGCGTGAAACCAGGGACGCCGCGAACTGCGTTCCTGCCACCATGCCGACAACGACGCTACCGAACCCCAGATTCTGGCTGACGTGCAGTGGAAGCACAGGCAATGCTGCACCGATGACAACAAACCCGGCCAACACCGCCGCCATGGGGGCCAGCAGGCTAACCGCGACCGAACGCGATGGTGTTGGCGATGATGTCGGCAGGTGTGTCATTCGTCAGAAGCAATCTGATCACGTTGTATGCGCGGCTTCGGTTTGGATCACCAGGGTTGGTTGGCGGGCCCGACCGTGAACTCGTTGATCGTGGTGTCTTCCGGTGCATCGATGGCGAACGCAACCACGTGAGCAATCCGGTCGGGCGAGATTCCGTATTTGTCATAGGTATTCTGCATCGCGGCGGCCGTGCCTTCGTCGCTGATTGTTTCAAGCAGCTCCGTGTTGATCGCGGCCGGATAGATGGTGGCGGTGCGGATGTTCGTCCCTTCCATGGCCGATTCCATGCGCAGGACTTCCATGAAGTCGCGCACGAACCATTTCGTGCCTCCATAGACCGCGCCATTTGGATAGGCCTTGAGCCCGGCGACCGAAGAGGTCGCGATGATGTGTCCGGATTTGAGTGCGAGGAACTCCGGCAGCACCGCGGCGACGCCGTTCAGGACACCCTTGACGTTCACGTCGACCATCTGGTGCCAGTCGTCGGTCTTCAGTGCAGATAGTGGCGAGATCGGCATGAGGCCGGCATTTAGGAACATGACATCGACGCGGCCGAACGTCTTCCTGGCCAGCTCGACGATAGCGTCGTTGTCGGGCTGCTTCGTCACGTCCAGTTCCTTGTAGGCCGCCTGACCGCCGTCGTTCGCGATCTCGTCGACGATTCGCTTCAGCTTGTCAGCGCGCCGCGCGCCAAGGACGACCTTGGCGCCTTTGCTCGCGAGCAGCTTCGCGGTTGCCTCACCGATGCCCGATGAAGCTCCGGTGATGATTACGACCTTGTCCTTGATCATGGCTGTTCTCCAAAGTTGATGGTTTGGTCTCAGGCGCCGTATTGTGCGTCCGTCACATGCTCCCTCCAGTCGACGACCTTGCCGTCCTTAACCTCCTGAAGCGCGATATGAGTCATGGGGGTTTCCGCCGACGCGCCGTGGCAGTGCTTTTCGCCCGGGCCGAACCAGACAACGTCGCCGGGACGGATTTCCTCGACCGGTCCTCCTTCACGCTGGACGCGGCCGAGGTCGGATACGACGATCAACGTCTGTCCGAGCGGATGCGTGTGCCAGGCGGTGCGGGCGCCGGGCTCGAACGTCACTTGCGCGCCCTGCACCCGCGCGGCGTCGAAGGGGTTGAAGAGCGGGTCGATCCGCACCGTGCCTGTGAACCAGTTTGTCGGACCCTTGCCGGAAGGTCTGGTCCCAGCGCGAAGAATGTCCATGGTGATCTCCTATGCGTTCTCAAATGCGTTCGATCCGGAGCGGGAATTCGCCGCGTATGTGCAGGGCCTGTTCGCTCCCGTTGAAGCGGCCGAGCCTGATCAGTCCGGGATGGCGATAGTTGGCGTAGAACATGGCCAGGTTGCCCCAAGGCATGAAGTAGAGGTCGTAGGGCTGCTCGTTTGCGAATGGACCGCTTCCCTCCTCAGTCAGCTTGCGCGGCAGATAGGCGATCTTCTCGTTATGCGCGTGGTCCTCGATCTTGACGTCGAGCGGCAGCATGGAGAAGAAGTCGCGGGCTGAGGGATTGTTGTAGAGCGCGGCGGTCATGGTCCGGCCGTTGAACATCATTCTGATCTTCATGTCGGTGGGCTCCTGGCTGGCTGGGTCGTTGCCCTCTTGGCTGGCGGCAGCGCGCGGCGCAACCGCCACCGCGAGCGCGGCGCCGAGCAATGTCCTGCGGCTGAGCGTTGCGCATTCGGTGGTCATGGCAACAACCTCCGGGCAATATGCGATGCGGCAACAGCGGCGAGGGCCGATCCGACGAGCAGCACCGCGCCGAACGCGAATGCACCCCACCAGCCGACCGCATCGAAGAGCGTGCCGCCTATCGCGGCGCCGCCGGTGATAGCGAGCTGGATCACGGCGACCTGCAGCCCACCGCCGGCTTCCGCGTCGTCCGGCAACATGCGGCTGAGCCACGTGCCCCAACCGACGGGCGCGGCTGTGCCGAAGAAACCCCAGGCAACGAGCAGCAGCGCTGTGGGGATCGCCGACGCGCCGACGGCGATGAGCGCTATCGCCAGCGCGGCCATGACCAGCGGGATGACGATGAGGATGCTGAACAGGCGCGTGCGCAAGAGCCGGCCGATGCACCAGGTGCCGAGCACCCCCGCCAACCCCATGGCCAGCAGGATCGCCGAAAGCGCGGCGATATCGAGCCGGGTGACGTTCTCGAGGAAAGGGCGCAAATAGGTAAAGAGAGCGAACTGGCCTATGAACAGCATCATGATTGATGCCATGCCGATGGCAACCGGAAGGCGGCCAAGCAGGGCCAGCGGATTGCCTGGACGCTTCCTTTGGCGCGGGGGCAGTGCTGGAAGGCTGATCCACTGCCAGACCAGCGCCAGCAGACCGAGCGGCACGACGAGAAAGAAAGCGCCACGCCAGCCGATAAAGGCGCCAAGAAAGCTGCCCAGCGGTGCGGCAATCGTGGCGGCAATGGCATTGCCAGCGTTCAGCATGGCGAGGGCCTTTGGAACCATGTGTTCCGGCACAAGGCGCATGACGATCGCGGTCGACATCGACCAGAAGCCGCCGATCGCGACGCCGAGCAGCGCCCGGCCAACCATGAGGAACGCGTAATTCGGCGCAAAGGTGACGACTATACCGGAGACAATGAGGAGAACCGTAAAGCCGGCGACGACCATCCGACGGTCAATTCGGCGGGTGAGGCTGGCGACCAGGAGGCTGCTCACCACGGCAAAAGCACCCGAAATCGAAATCGCTTGTCCGGCGCGGCCTGCGGTGGTGGCGAGATCGGCCGCGATCGGACTGAGCAGGCTGACCGGCATGAATTCCGACGCGATAAGCACGAAAACGCATAGGGTCATTGACGGCACCGCACCCCACGCAGCGCGGTCTTCGATCAGTTTGGTGTCGTAGGTCGTTTGCATAGTTGGCATCCCGGCAACGCAGCCGGGTGGATCAATTGCCTCCCGTCGCGATGCCCGGAATATATCGTTGAGGAACCCATTCGGTTAGTCCACATAATCCGCATGGACTTATGTGCGCGTGATATAAATGCTGGTCGGGAGGTGACGTATGCAGCGCGATGGCATGAAGGATCTGCTCTGGTTTGTTGCTGTCGCCCGAGAGCGCAGCTTCACCAAGGCGGCGGCCAAGCTCGGTACCTCGCAGTCGACCCTGAGCTCGACAATCAAGGATCTGGAAGCTCGGCTCGGAGTCCGTCTGCTCACGCGCACGACACGGAGTGTCGCACCGACCGAGGCCGGCGAGCGACTTTTCCAATCTCTCGTTCCCCGCTTCGAGGAAATCGAATCCGACCTTGCAAGCCTGGTGGCCTTTCGCGACAAGCCCTCCGGAACGGTCCGTATTACCCTGTCCGACCATGCGCTCCAGACGACCGTCTGGCCGAAGCTCCAGCCCTTGCTCAGCGACAATCCTGACGTGCGCGTCGAGCTCTACAGCGACAACGGCATGAAGAACATTGTGGAGGAGCGCTTCGACGCAGGCGTGCGGCTTGGTGAGAGCGTCGACAGGGATATGATCGCAGTGCGCATCGGGCCGGATTGGAGGCTCGTGGCCGTGGCTTCGCCGGACTACTTTTCCCGCCATCCGGTTCCCACCGCCCCACAGGATCTGGTCGATCATGACTGCATCAATATGCGGCAGGCGACGTTCGGCGGATTGTATGCCTGGGAATTCGCCAGGGATGGCCGCGACCTTCGTGTGCGGGTGGAAGGCCAACTCACCTTCAATTCGTCCATTCCCATGATCGAGGCTGCGACAAGCGGTTTCGGGATCGCCTATGTCCCGGAAAACCTCGTCAGCCACCACATCGGCGAGGGACGCCTTAGGCTCGTGCTTGACGACTGGAGTCCGCCTTTTGCCGGCTATCACCTCTACTATCCGAGCAGGCGACAGCTCTCCCCTGCGATGGCGGTGATCATTGACGCCCTCCGCCATCGCATCTGAATCCCAACACAGTGCCTATGGATTATGAAGCTGACATCGGTAACTGGTAGGAGCCTATCAATGGCACTCATAAATAGACCTGCGACAACGGCCGTGCCGGATGCGACGTTCAGCTGTCGAATGCCAGTGAGCTGGATAGCTCCTCATGTGCATCGACCTGTTGCTGCAACAGAGCGAGTTTCTGCCTGACCATGCCAAGAGCATCGGCGCCAGCGATGAACCGACGGGGCAGCTCCGGCTTGTCGACCAGAGTGATCAACGCCTGCCCGAGTTTGGCCGGGTCGCCGACTTGCTGACCGTTCGCGGCTTTCCAGCCCGTTATCTGCTGGGCGCGACGTTCGCTGTAGTCGCTTACGGAAGACGGAGCATATTGAGTGGATTCATCCGCCAGTAGCTCTGTGCGGAAAAACCCCGGGTTCACGATCATCGTTTCAATGCCGAACGGCGCCACCTCGGCTTGCAGCGACTCGATCCAGCCATCCACGCCGAATTTTGCCGCAGCGTACGCAGAACAGAACTCGAAGCCGACCAGGCCTGCCGTCGATGAGATGGCAATGACCTTGCCAGAACCCTGCGCGCGCATGACCGGCAGGACTGCGCGGGTGACATTCATGGCCCCGGTCAGGGTGGACGCGAGCTGAAGTTCGATGTGAGCAGGAGTGAGGTCCTCGAAATACCCGGCATAGAAGCCCGCGGCATTGTTGACGAGCACGTCCAGGCGCCCAAAGCGGTAGAGGGTTGCCTTCACCGCAGCATCGGCGTCGGCCGGCTTGGTCACATCCAACTTGACGACCAAAAGATTGTCCGACTGCCCGATCGCCTTGGCGACCCGATCCGGGTTACGACCGGTCGCAACGACTTTGTCGCCGATGGCCAAGACCGCCTTGGCAAAGTCGAGACCCATGCCTCGCCCAGCGCCGGTAATCATCCATACTCTACTCATAGCCGTATCCTTCCTGGCCAGTATCTTTTCAATTTATGCCGCGTTGGCTTTTGGCATGTCCGTCTCAGCCGTGATCTTGAACCATCCGGTGGCGGACTGAATTACACCCCATAGTTTCGCTGGAATATCGATACCTCGAACGCTCGACGGCCGGATTTCGGTCTCGATCAAATGTTCGCGGCCGCTCTTTGCTAGCTCGACCCACTCCGGGTTCATCACCAGTCCTTGCCCAACCGCGACGAGCGTGAGGCCTCTCGCTAGGGCGAGTTCGGCCTGAACAGGCGTCCTGACCTGGCCCGCGGCAACGACCGGGACCCGACCGCTGGCTCGGTGAGTGATCAGGCCGGCGATGGTGTCGCCCTCGGGCGCCTCTATAGGCTTTGCCTCGAGAACGCTCGTTAGAGATGCATGGAGGTAGTCCACACCTTCATCGATAAGACGTTCGATCAGCTCGTACGTCTCAGCAATACGCAAGCCACCTGCCTCGGGTTCCTCGGGTGACGCCCTGTAGCCCACGAGGAAGGGGCGGTTCGCATGTGCGGCGACCACTCGCTTTACTTCACGCACCACGGCGATTGGGAAACGCATCCGATTTTCGAGCGTGCCGCCCCATTCATCGCCACGCTGATTATAGAGAGGCGAGAAGAAGTTCTGGATGAGAAATCCGTGAGCGCCATGCAGTTCGATGCCATCGAAGCCTGCCTCGATGGCCCGCAGTGTCGCCTCGCCAAAGGCAGTAATGATCGCGAGGATTTCGTCATTCGTCAGTGCGCGTGTCTTCACACCGCCCGGATTGAAGGGACCGGGCGGGACTTCGAGGGCGCTGGCGCTGACGACCTCGCCGCCGGGTATAAGCGCCGGCACGGCCTTATTCCCGGCGTGGAAGATTTGCAGGACGGCCAGGGCCCCGCCACTTTTGGCCGCTGACGCTAGCCTCGAGAGGCTTGGGGTGAAACGGTCGTCGTAGGAGGCGAATTCGCCCGCAAAGCCGATGCCGTCGGGCAACACATGGGTGCAGCCAGTGAGCACAAGTCCGACGCCAGTCGCCCGACGGCGGTAGTAGGTGATCTCCGCATCAGAGACCGTTCCGTCGTCATTGGCCGACCAGGTGGTCATCGGCGCCATGACAATCCTGTTGTCGAGGCTCAACCCGTTCGGAAATTGGAACGGCTGGAAGATCTGTCGTGAGGTGTCCACAGCATTTCCTTTCAACGCGCGTTTCGTTGTCTGCGGGGTGAAATAGCGAATAGGACTCGATACGATTAGTCGCTATAATCTGCATGAAGTTAGAAATGGGATTGATAAATGAGGCGCGGTGATTTCAGCGAGCTGGCAGTCTTCATCGCCGTGGCAGAGGCTGGCAGCTTCACACGCGCCGCAGCAAAGCTCGGTCTATCGCAGTCGGCGCTCAGTTACGCTGTCAGGACGCTGGAACAGCGCCTGGGGGTCCGGCTGATCTCGCGCACCACACGCAGCCTGTTCGTGACCGTAGCTGGAGAGCGCTTGCTGAGAAGCCTGCGACCGGCCTTTGATCACATCGAAAGCGAGATCGCCGCCGTCACCGCCCTGCGCGACAAGCCCACCGGCCTCATTCGGCTGACGACATTCCGGTATGCTGCCAAATCGGTACTGTGGCCCGTCCTCGCCAAACTCCTGCTGGAGTATCCGGATATCGAAGTGGAATTGTGCCTGGACGAGGGGCTGGTTGACATCGTTGCAAACAAATTCGACGCCGGTATCCGGATCGGCGAGCAGGTCCAGAAGGATATGGTGGCAATAAGGATCGGCCCGGACCTGCGCATGGCGGTGGTCGGATCACCGTCGTATTTTGCAAACCGAACGGTACCAACGACGCCGCGCGAACTTGGGGAACACAGAGGCATCAGCTACCGTCAGAAGACCGGCGGCGGGCTCTTTGCCTGGGAGTTCGAGAAAGGCGGGGAGGAACTTGAAGTCAGGATGAACGGCCCACTCGTCATCAACGACGGTGAAATGCTCGAGGATGCGGCTCTTGACGGGCTCGGTTTAGCATACACGTTTGAAAGCCAAGTTGCTCCGTTCATCGCAGACGGACGCCTTATCCGGGTACTGGAAGACTGGTGCCAACCCTTCTCAGGCTATCACCTCTATTACCCCAGCCGACGCCAGCACACCGCAGCCTTCGCTCTACTTGTCGAGGCACTCCGTCTCAAGGCGTGACAGAATTGCATTCAAACACGTATGAGTTATCCTTCCCTCATACGCACAACCCTGCGGAACGTCGACGATCGGGTTCCCGCTCAGGCAGAATAGGCGGGCGCCCTGGCAACTTGCCCTTGAAAAAGTGTCAACTTAATCTGACGGACTGCGTCGCGGTGAATGTCCGATTCCAGAATTCAGTGCCTTAAGCCGCCATTCCGCTTCCGGCCCGCCACAGTCTAGCGGCGTTTCTCTGGTGGCCATCATGGCCGAAGGAGAAACGAAATGGGACACTCGTGCTACGACCTCACCGGCTCCGATCGCCAAGCATGGAATGCTGGCAAGAAGGTTGGAACGAAACGTCCGCTGAAACCTCAACAGATATGGGCGATTTTCCGCCCGATGCGGGAGCGTGATAACGGTGGTCTACACAGTGATTTGGTGCGGCAAACAGGGCGTAGTTGAAAAGTCGCCCTTCGATGCCGAGAAAGATGCCAGGGAGCATGCCCAAGCGGCGTTCGCTACCCGACAAATTGATGACGGCGTCGTGGCGGTGGAAGTTCGCAAATATGACGGCACGGTTGTCTTTAGCCAAGCGGGCGGCAGCGGCGGCTGCATAGACAGCAGCGGCTAATAAGCGCTCCGAGGGCCGCTGGGCAGAGGAGTGGAAAATTGACCGGGGTACCGCGAGGCCCTTTCAGCTTGCCTTCCGCTCGCAACGTGCAACATCGAGAAATCGTGTGGCTGGCGCCGATATCTCGCGGTGCGGCCTTTCTTCTGCCACCCGAGGCGCGTTCATCGCCCTTTCACGTATTCTACTGAGTAGCACAAAGGAGTTCACATGGCTGCTACCGCAGTTCTGGTCTGGTACCTGGTAATCGCCGGCCCGCAGGGCGGCATGGTGGTGCTGCCCAGCACTTTCGACAAGCGCGAACAGTGCGCCGCCGCCATCACCGAATATCAAAAGCAGCCGACCCCCACCGGCTGGTCCGTGCAGTGCGTGCCGAGCGCCTCGCCCTTCACCAACAATGGATCAGCCGAATAGCTCCGTAACGCAGAAATGCCCGCCGCCCCATTCACGGCAGCGGCGGACCGATCTTGACCTTTTTGGGCCGGATCTTCGGCAGACGAAACGAGGGAGAATCCCCTGCCGCCTGGGCTAATCTCTATCGGTCATTTACGTTCCGCCGCGCTTCGATCAAAGGTGGGTTTCCAATCGCGATTCCGCTCCCGATTTTGGCCGTCATAGTCCGCCGCTCACGGGCCCGCAGCCTTGCAATTCGAGCAGCCGAACAGCCCGGCGAGATCCTGACGCATCGATCCGTGACCGGCGCCGAGCCTATCGATCAGCGCCTGGACGTCGAGCTTGATCGACTTGCAGCTCATGGGGTGCGCGCAATTGACGTAAAGGCTCTCGCGGGCGGCCAGCCTGTCGGCAAGAGTTTTCATCCACGGAAGCGCTCGGTGTGCCAGTGGACCTTGCCGTCGATCTTCATGGGCTTGTGAATCATCAGGCGCTTCGGCAAATGCTCCGGATGCACCTCAAGCAGCGTGATTTTGATTTGCGGCTTGCACCGGCTGCAGTCGAACTTCAGCGTCAACGGATCGACCCCCCCGCCATAGACCATCATCAAATCGGCCGATCGGCAGTAGCGGACATTGCCACAACTGCATTCTGCCTTCACAAGCATGTTGTGCCGGGTCGCCTTCCCCAGCGTGTCGATCGGATCGTGAGCCATCCTGACAAAAAGAGGAACATATTCGTTTCGGTCAAGGGATCCTTGACTCTTTTGTTCTTATTTTGTTCACTGCCGGCAGGATAGCAACTGGAAGCTAGCGCGATGAGCGATGAACCCGCTAGGCTTGCTGATGGCATGACTGCCGTGCCGCGTGAACGGCAGAGAGTTGAGAACCACGTCTGCGAGCATGGTGGATGCGGCTTGCGGGCGCCTTTCGGCTTTGCTCGGCCGAAGCAAAAGCCGCACTGGTTTTGCCTTGGGCACCGCGCCGACGGCGATCTGTACCTTTAAGGAGCGATGAATGTCCGACCACGTCCTACCGGGCCATAAGAAGCCAAAGCTGATCGTTGTCGTGGCATTCGACCGGGGCGAGGATGGCGAGTTGTTCACCGCCTATGGCCCGACAGATCAGCAAAGCGAGGATCGCGCCATTCGTACCGCCAAGGCGCTTACCGGGCAACATGTTGGCGTCATAGCGTGGAGCCGTGATGCCGATCCTGCGTTAGGGGACTATGGTCCGCCGACCCTGCTGTTCACCAACGGCGAAGTGCCCGACATGGAGTGACCGAGCACCATCTTTTCAATAAATTTGGATGCCAAGCCGCTCGTTTCTTCTCCACCTCACCACGGCACGATATTCGACGCCATCTGCATGGATGTGCAGAACGAACCGATCAGGAACAACCACGCCGGGATCCACTCGTAGCTCCGCACCATGGGCGTGCTGATTTCGGACGGAGCAAGCCACCTTCACGTCTTCGGTGATGATGGTCCCATCCTTTAGGACAGCCATCCGGGGATGCGAGCGTCGTTCAATCGGTGGATCATCGGGGTTGCCGCTCATGGTGTCATTCCTCCCGGAAATCCTGCAGCGAGGCGTGCCGCAAATCTTCTTCGCCGCGCAAGTGCTTCACACGGCCAATGATGCCTGGCTTGACCCACTGCGTCGCCGGCCGTTTCATGCCCTTAGGCGCCGGCCCGCGTGCTCCTGGAACGCTTCCAAAGCCGCTCACGGATCGCCTGGCTCGAATTGATGAAGGCCGAGCCGACATAGCGACCAGTTGCGCGATCGGCCATCAATGGTGCAAAGGCTGGCTTGCCGGCCTCCCGCTCCACCCCCAGCAACTCATATTCGTCGACCGAATAGAACCGCTTTCAGCCAGTTTGCGGAAGGGCCGCTGCGGTATTTGCTGTCGCGCCGCTTGGACACCATACCCTCGAGGCCGGCTTGGTCGACAAGCGTGCAAGATCGCCTTCGCTGGGCCCGGAAGCGACTCGCTGAACTGGATGCGTCCACCGGGCTCGATCATGCTGGCCAGGACCTCGCGACGCTCCTCCAGCACCATGTCGCGCAGATCGTGGCCGTTGAGATGTAGCAAATCGAAGGCGACAAAATAGAGATCGTGCTGCCGGCGCGTGATCGCTTTGCGGAGTTCGGCGAAGTCCGACAATCCTGCTTCGTTCAGCACGATGATCTCGCCGTCAATGATGGCGCTCTCCGCGCCGAGGCTCTTAGCCTCTGTCACCAGGTCGCGATATTTCGCCGTCCAGTTGTGGCCGTTGCGTGTGAAGATCCGCGTGCCGTCTTCATCGATGATCATCTGTGATCGGTAGCCGTCGAACTTGACCTCGTGAATCCATCCATCTCCCTCGGGAGGCTTCTCAACAAGGGTCGGCATCAGGGGCGCGACGAAGTTCAAACGCATGCACTGGGCTCACAAACCGCCATTTAATCAGCATGTGCTAAAATGGTTCCCGGAACATTTTTAGACGAATTGAAAGTTCGATAGCGATGACAAAGCTATCCGATCTCGGTCCTCTGATCCCTGGCAAGCTGCACGGTGGCGACTTAATCGGCGAAAAGGGCCATTTCTACAATTGCCCGAACTGCGGGCAACGGGTCGATCAATGCGACTTGCGTTAGGTGTTTTGGCATGAGGAGCCGGGACATGAGCCGCTTGAGCCGGAGTTCGAGGCAAAGGTCATTAAATTCCGGAAGAGATAGTTGCCCGCCGCCCCATTCACGCGTGCCGCATATCCTCCTCGCCGCGTGGATGCTTGACACGGCCGTTCAGCACGACTGCTGAGCGTATCGTTTAACACAATCCCCAATTGGTAGACTCGCGCGATGCACGGGCAGTTAATCCCTCCGGGCAAAGGAGGGGCAGCGAACTGGGAGGAAACGATGCCTGTGCAAAAAGGCGACTATCGAACGAACAGAGCCGACTACGCCATTGCCGTGATGCATAGCCGAGCGACCACTGACGGCAGTGATCGCGATGAGTTACTGGCAAGAAAAAAGAAATCCCTTTGGCTGAAAGACCAGCGATCCGTGAGATTGTCCGCAAACCCGGCGGAAAGTTCGTCGTCAGGACGGAAAAACAGACCGCGCGGTTAGCCCGTGCGAGCCGACCAAGAGTCGCGGCCCCCCGATTGAGCAAACAAACAAGCCCGCCAGGAGCCAGCGGGCTGATCGTTCGTACAGTTTTGGTCTTCAGGTTGCGACGGTGGCCGACGGGCCAGCAACTACCCTGGAGAGCCGATCCTCTTGTGGGGATCAGCCCTGTGGGAACCAGGTATCACGGCGGTTTCACTCGCCAGCCGTATTAGAAAGTTCTCCGGTGCGTTCTCTGGTCAGCGCTACAACGCGAGCATGAACGGAGCGATCACATCCAACGGCGGCGGCAAGTCTCCCGGAGCGCCCAGAGGCAATAGCAACGCGTTCAAACATGGGCGGTACTCGGCTGAAGCAATGGCGGAACGTCGGTACTTCCGCGAGCGTCTTGCGGATATCAAAGAAGTTATCGAGTTGGTGAGGTGATATGCCAAGGTCCCGTCAACGAGCCACGCTGGAAGCGGGCCTAAAGAACTGACTGGATTGATCGGCGGAGAGTTCTCATCATGGTCGGTGGAACCGATCCTTGCCGCTTCGCCGGGCTAGTGGATCCTATCGGTCGGTTGAGGCTCGTCGGATTTTCGCGAGCGCCGAAGACGACTTCTATCCTGGTCCCTAAATGCGGGCCAGGCTTTCACCAGATTACCGACCGGTCGATTTCGCCGATGCGCGCCCGGCCGGTTAGCGCCATTGCCATCTCGAAGTCACGGCGAAGCAGGTTGACGCAGTGGGCTACCCCCTCGGCCCCAGCCGTTGCTAGGGCGTAGACATAAGGGCGGCCAATCATGACAGCGGTTGCCCCGATGGGGATCCGGCCGGCCACCCGTTCCGCGATGGCGGGCAGGGCGTCGATGGCTGCCGGCAGTGTGTCGAGGTTACGCGAACCGTGGTTCGAGACGACGATAGCATCTGCACCAGTTCCGATGGCTTGCTCGGCATCGTCAGGATCGAGGATACCCTTCAGGATAAGCGGCAGGGTTGTCAGCGAACGCAGCCAGGCAATATCCGCCCAGGTCGGCATGGCCCGCTTTTGCGCAGTGCCGACGTTAAGCACGCCGGTGTTCCGGTCCTTGAAGTACGGCGTTGCAATGCTATCGGGCATTTTGAAGCCTGCCCGGAATTTGCCTGCGGCGATCGCCTGGCGTTTTGGCAAGTCGACCGTCACGCTGATCGCCTTTGCGCCCAGTGCCGCCATGCGAGATACGAGTTCGCCATTGAAACTGCGATCGCTTTGCCAATAGAGCAGGAACCATACTGGCGACTGGCTCTCCGCTAAGCAATCCTCGATTGCCGCCGTCGCCGTAGTTCCCACAATGAACACCGCTCCCGCCACTCCGGCGCCGCGCGCCGCGGCCACCTCACCTTCCGGATGCGCCAGCCGCCGATACGCTATTGGGGCCAGGATGATTGGATGGGGCAGCCTTTGCCCGAAGAGTGTGATCGCGGTATCAAGTCTTGTGACATCGCGCAGCACACGCTGCCTCAACTTGATGCGGTCGAATGCGGCTTCATTGTCACGCTTGGTGATTTCGTCGCCAGCACCCCCGGCAATGAACTCGTAAACCGCATGCGGCAACACCTCTCGCGCAGCTGGTTCAAAATCCGCCAAGCCGAGAAACCGGGTTTCGATGTCAAGTGGCATTGACCAGTCCGATCGGTATCTCAAAAAAGTCGGCGATTTCACAAGCAAAATTGCTGCAATCCGCAAGGGCGGCACGACGCGCAGGGTCAGCGAGTTCCCATCAACGGAGTTTCCGGGACATGATGCACATTTGTTGGCCGCTGGTTCCTCTCCATGAGATGTCGCGGCCAATCAAGACTTAGCGGCGCTTCCGAGCAGCGGCGTGGCATGGTTCGGAACCCTGCGCGCGCTCGGCGTGCCGCTCGGCCACCTGGTCATGCTGATGGTGCTGGAGCTTGTTGTGCTGGCGACGCTTGCGGGCGCGCTCGGCGCCGCGCTCCGCTATCTCATGGCAGCGCTCCTGCTGCCGGACGTCGCGCTACGCCGGCTCTTTGGACTCGATGCCAAGGCCGCTTGCTCCGTCATACGTGAAGTAAACCGGCTCAGAGCCCAGTTCCCTCAAATGCAAACCGCCGCTCCAGTTGACGAGACCGGAAGCGGCGGAAATTGCGGGGGACAGGAAACCGTTGCGGTGGCTCGATGTAACAATATAACGCCTCGCCACAATTCCGCAATCTCATTCGTCAACGGAGACCATCGCCAGTGACGCTATCCCGCACCTTTTGTTCGACCCGTGTCTGCTCGGAGGTTCCCGGCCGCAAGGACGATCGCGTGCGCTTAATCGGCCGTCCTCTCTCGATCTCGACCGAGCCGATCGCCAGCAATGGCGGTGATGGAGATCTACAGGCCCGCCGCGGCCGTAGCCAAAACGCGGAACCAGAAAAAATTGCGGGCTCTGTTGTGCCCATTGCACCCCGCAGCCTTGAGACCGGGCAACCCCCGGAACGGTGGAAAACGGCGACGCGCTGTCATTGGGATGACGACCTGACCAGCGATCGACGTGTTGGCGCCGAAAAAAGCCGACGGCGGACTGCGTAGCGACAATGCGTGGCCTCTCTTGCGGGAGAGGGAAGGGAAGCGAGTATGCGGGACCATTGGTCCTCTCCCTCGTCGGGAGCTTGAAGGTGGCCCCAAGGGCATACCTCAAGGCGGAGAGGGCGCAGCTATGCGGAAAGGGAATATATGCCGGATTCTAGGGCCTACCGCTCCGCAGCCGCATGGATTGAACAAGCCCTTGGCCACCTGGCCGAGGCCGTCGAGCAGATGCCAGACGAGCGCTTCCTGGCTGAGCACCAGGCGGCGCACGATGAGCCACGCTCGCCGTCGGACGACATGGTGGCCGCGACGCTCGAGCGTGAGTTCTGGCGCCGCTGGCCGTCCGGGCGCGACGAATGACCGGCGGCCTACATATTGCTGCAGGGCGGCACCGGCGGTCTCGGCTTGTGCGGTGTCGTCCGGCGCGTCGGCCAGTTGGGTGCGACGGAGCGTGCCAAAGAGTTGGCGATTGGCTTGATTGGAATGGTTGGCGTGGCAGCCCGCCGCTTCAGCAAAGCCGCCGACATCTTGGCCACAAGGTCTCTAACTTCCATAGGCGTCTCCGCCCGAGAAGCCCGCAGATTATCCATAGCACGGCCTCGAGCCCGCCGGCATTAAAGTTTGACATAGCGCCGCGCCGAGCGGGTCTAAGCGATGCTCAACGAACGGCGTTGGAACCGCCATGGAGCTTCGTTCGCACTGAACAGAAATCCGCGATGGGGGGATATCGCCGGAAACCAGCCCTAATAAGCCCATGTGGCCGACGCGACAATCGGCCGAAATGGCGTGACGGGAAGTTGACTTGGTGCTCACATACCGAGCGTCTGGCCCGTTTCCAACTGAAGGAAACCCGCCGAAGGATTTCTGTAAACCGCGTCCTGGAACGCTTCGACGGCAGAGCCATGGGTGACATCGACCAGGACGGCCGCCGCGGCTTCAACCTTGTCGACCGCTTCGTCGACCTTGTCGAAGCGCATCATCATTCGATCATGGAGCGTCGACAATCGCGCGGCATGATAAAGGCCGCTGCGCTTGCGACCGTCGGAGTCCAAAGGTTGAAATACCATCGTCATGGCGAAACCTTTCGCTCCGATGATGCCCGGCTCCCGGTGCAGAAGCCGGGCAGTCAGAGATCAATAGTCGGTATCGCTATCGTTGTTGTCGTCTTGCTGGACAACGACGTGACGGTGACGATGCATTGGACGGTCGACCGATCCGGTGACCACAACGTCGCTGGACCGGTGGTGACGGCGCCCCTGATCGTAGAAGGTCACCTGACCATGATGGCGATGGTGGAGACGCTGCCCGTCCCGGTTGATGATCACGGCGTTGTCGTCGTTCCAGTGATGGCGGTGATGTCGGTGGGTCTGGATGACGACGTCCTGTGCGGACGCGATCGCAGGTGCCGCCAGGGAAAGCGCCAACGCGCTAAGAACGATTGCGGTTTTCATTTCGAATTCTCCAAGAAACTGAGACGCCCTTCGCTGAGTAAACCTTGCTCAACGACTTTCGTTCCGCTGCAGTCGTGGCGGGTGGCCCCCCGGGGGGTAGGGTCGATCTTTGGCGGGCATGGGGCAAGGACCGCTCCGGGGTTTCGTTCGCAGTGCCATCAAAAAAGCAAGGCCCCCTTGTCGCGGCAGAGTCGGCCTCAATGCCATGTGCAGCAAGCGACACAGCCGCAAAAGTTTGTCGAAAAGGCGCGAGAACTGGGGGACGGACGAGTCCGAAGAGAACTTTGACCGCGTGCTCAAGAAGGTGGTTACGTCGAAACCAGCAAAGGACGATAAGCCCGACAAGGCGGGCCGATAGTTATCCTTGTTTGGCTTTGCGCGTGTATGCCGATCTGGTGACTTCAATGTCAACGGGCCGGATGGGCCTATTCGCCTTACGCTTCGGCATCTCTGCCGCCCCTTCGATTGGAAACAGCATTTCTGTCTGACCTTCAATCCGCTTGCGGTTACGCTTAGCCAATGGTGGCGGAGTTGAAAGAACCTCCGGCGGGTCTACCATTCCCGGCAGAAGCACGGGAGATGGACCAAACAACTGCTCGATAGTGACGATTTGAATCTTAGGCACCCGCTTGTTCGTGGGGCCAGTGTCACGCTCCGACGCTGCCTCTCGAACCATCGGCCCCGTGGAAGGATTGACGCAAACAAGAACGCCAATTTCTGCCTCCTCTCGCTTCATGACCGACTTAAGTTTGTGAATTGCGTCCACGCCGACGTTCAAACCACCTTTCACCGAGACTATCGCCCGGCTGGCGCGGTCCTTGCCTAGTTGATGATAGCGAATAATGCCATCGATGCCGCCATGCGCGCCCGGTCTGTCCTTGGGCAATCCATCGAGTTTGAACACGGCCCATTTTTGGAATTCGAGCCAATCTCGTGCGGCGAGAGCTCTCGCGTCTTCGGCATCCTCCGGGCGCCCGTAGAGGGTGTAGTTGCTTTTAATTTTAGGGCCGAACGCCTTCACAACCCGTTCTTCGATGACGTGGATAGCGAGGTAGGTGACATCATCGATCCCAATCCATTTGCGACCTAGCTGTTCAGCCGCTTGGATAGCAGTGCCGCATCCGCAAAATGGATCCAACACAATGTCACCTTCGTTGATGAGGCGAAAATAATACGCTCCAATAGCGCCTCCGGCTTCTGCGTCGGATATCTCAGCCTTTCCTGTGAACTGGCGTGTATCGGCGGCAAATCGGTCCAGACATCGGAAGCGGCCACGCCCGGACTTTCGTCCAGATAATTCTTCTTTCGTAGGCGGGCATCGTCCTTCGCTGGGAAGAAGAGGCTATTCTCCCGGTCAAGCCGTTGCATGACTTCGAGTGACACTTTCCAGCCATTGGAGTGAGGCTTGTAAACTCGGCCATTGCTGGCGCGATAGTCGTAACGAAGGTTCGGCCTAACGGCAGGATTCACCAAATCCGACCGTCGAAAAAAGGCGCCCATCTGGGTCTTTATGGACAAAGTGTTCCGCAACGTATTCGGGGCTATAGGGCGCATATATCTGGTTCCAGACAACTTGGTCGGACTTCCCATAGAGTAAGATAACGTCATGCACCGCAGCGGCCCTCTGGCTTGCGTTCGCATGGGCGCTTGTCCTTTTCCAGATAATCTCGTTTCTGTAGTTCCTAACGTTGAATATCGCGTCCAAGATCAGTTTTAGATAGTGGCTGGCCGTCGGATCGCAGTGCAGGTAGAGCGACCCTGTGGGCTTCAAGACGCGTCGCATCTCGATCAGACACACTGCCATCATCGCGAGGTAAGCCATCATATCGCTGCCCGCGAACACCTTCTGAAAGGCGTCAAGCAAAGCACCGGCTTCCAAATGGCGAGCCGCCGTCTCGTCCAATGCTCTTTGCGCGTCTATGCCCCAAGTCCAGGTATCTTCGAATGCATGGGATTGAGCTTTCGACGCGCCGCCGTGCTTGGTGCCATAGAGGACATTGTAATTTGCGTTCGAATTGAACGGTAGGTCTAGGTAGATCAAATCAACGGACTCTGCTGGCATTGCCCGAAGAACATCAAGATTATCGCCGAAGTGAAGCTCATTCATAGCTTTTATCCCCGGCAACAGAGTTGCAGGTTGCGGTTAAGTATTTGAGAATTTAAGATTTGTTAACTAATGATTGGCTAGCGCCAAGCCATTCCCCTACGGCTGGGTAGCGCATGCTCGCACATGAGCGCGGATTGCGGCTGAGTCTCTGAGTCCCATGCGGAGGTCTGCAAGGTCGGAAAGCAGGGCAAGCATTCGCGCACGGTCGCGCGCAAGGCTGACACGTAGCGCTCGCGCTAGCTCGATCTCCATCCACCCTTCGGCAAAATCAAATTCGGTAATCAACGCGTGACAGGTCCGCTGTTTAGTGTGAGGCTAACCTTCAACAGCGGCTTGTGGCCTTCACGAACTTCAATTGAAAGAATCTGGTGGTCTGGTCGATCGATGCCTCTGGCAAGTTCGGCCAGTGTCTTGACGGCTTCCAGCCTTGCAGTTTCGAGATCCGCTATCTCTGTTCCCAACTCGTCTGGAAGCATCTTGTCGTTGTCGCGGTAGTCGAAATGGTAAGTCGGCATGGCGCAACCTCCCTCAAGGCGGGAGCACAGATCACTCTTTACCACTGGGCACCCTACCCATCGTTGGGATTTTATACCGCCAAATTCGCGTTTCAATACGATGTACGAATCGTACAAATAATGCCCTAAAAGGGAAGCCCGCTGCCTATTCGACAGCGGGCTTTTTGCGGACCTGATTGAGGAGCTGCGGCTGCGTCCACGGGGAATAACCAATGGCGGGCAGAATTAGTTCCCTAAAATTTTATCTACTCCATACCAGCTGGTAGCTACTGCCGATGATCCAATCCACCAACCCAGCCTCGATCCGCTCGCATCCGGTGAATTCATGTACCAGGCTCGTAGCCAGTTCGCGCCATTGACACTCCGGCACGCCCGTTTCCAAAACCAGATCGTGGAAGACCTTGCGGATAATGTCGGCATCGAATGCTGACACGGCAACAGGAGCCGCGTCGGCATCTTCCCAACCGTGCGCCACGTCCTCGCGATGACGTTGACCAAGGCGCTTCAGCAGTTCGCGTGACGCTTGAATAGCCTTCCGAGATTGATCCATGTCCCGGCGAAACGCGGATGCCCCTGCTATGGAATGATGTCGCAACCTGAAGCTGGTTTCAATGACCGACCGTGCGACCTCCAAATGTGGTTGTGCCATCGCGGCCTCCCTTCCAGCGAAGAGAGTTTTTTACACCCTTCGGGAGGCCGTCTCAAAGGGAATCAATGTACAATTTTAACTAATGGGAGCGGGCCGGCCTGTCAGGACCATATCCCTATTTTCGATCTAGGTTTGTCAACGATATAATCGCCTTAGCGGAAGGAACTCACGAAGCGGTCCACGTTTCGGTGGCGGCAAGTTTCCTCGACGCCCCCCCACATGGAGACGTCGCGGTGACGACTAAGGCTCCTGGGACTATACGATGGGAACGCTGGCGCGATCGGCAGTCTAGGGGCGAGATTGTCGTCTCGGTTCCGGTAGACCATTCTCTGTCGACGGCCACGGCCAGCGCGAATTGTTTCAGGCGCTGTTTGGCGCCAGCAAGGCCAACGGCACCATCGAAATCTGGGGCAAGTCCACCTCGATCGGCACTCCTCGCCAAGCGCTGATCGGCAAGGATGGCATCGCGCTGGTGCCGGAGGACCGGCGCGGACAGGGCCTGCTTCTTACCAAGAGCGTGCGCGAGAATTTGACGCTTTCCGTGATCAAGCGCTTCACCGAACACGGCTTGCTGAGCCGGCAAAAGGAGGCTGCCCTGGTTAAGGAAATGGTCGACTTCCTGCACATCAAGGCCGGCACGTCAGAGCAGCTTGCCGGCACGCTGTCGGGCGGCAACCAGCAGAAGGTCATCTTCGGCAAGATGCTGCTGACGCAGGCGCGTGTGCTGCTGCTCTACGATCCGACGCGCGGCGTTGACGTCGGCACCAAGGGTGAGATCTTCCAACTGATGCGCGACCTGGCGGCCAAGGGCTATGCGATCCTGTTTCATTCCAGCGACATGCCGGAGCTCGTCCACGTTGCCGACCGCGTGCTGGTGATGCGCAATGGCAGCATTGCCGCGACGTTTACTCTTTGCGGTGTGGCGGTCCTCTCCATACTGCTTCGCGAAAACCTGATGCATTTCGTTGAGAGCCGGCCGCGCGTGTTCGATGCGATCACGCGCACCATTGAAGGGTTGGCTGGTGCGGCTCTTGTCGTCTTGGCAGTCCATGAAATCTTGCTTCGCTGATCCGACCACGACGCGGGTGCGAGAATTAGGCCTGCCAAGGCCACTTTGCGCATTCGTTCCGAACCTGAGTGCGACTCAGACCCAGATCGGCAAGCTGATGGTCTTCGAGCTCGGCCAATTGTTCGCGTTGGCAGTGGAGTTGTATCCAGCGCGACACCACCATGATTGGTCCTATCACACTGATGAAGATGTGACGGCCATGTGTCGGCAGCGACGCAGAAGACCTCCGCCCCTCAGTCATCGAGTGATTCAACATTTCTCATCCTTCGCGGCATCCGTGTTGACGTACGGCGTTGAAGTGCTCCAATCTGCCCGCCGGCGCAAAGCATTGTTTCTCGTGCTTGGCCCAATTTTTCTCATAACATGGTGCAAGATTGGCTCGCCGACTGCCATCGCTAAATGCTCTTAAGGCCTTCGAGGCGGCGGCACGCCATGAGAGCTTCACGAAGGCGGCGGAAGAGCTGTCCGTGACGCAGGGCGCGATAAGCCATCAGGTGAAAGCGCTCGAACTCGAATTGGGCATCAGGCTGTTCGATCGAGAATGGCAAAAGCTGAACATCACGCGAGCCGGCCTCTCCTATCTGGAGGTGTTGCGCGACGCGTTCGACCGGATCGCTCTCGGCACGGAACGCATCCAGCATCTATCTCGGGCAGGGGCTCTGACGGTCAGCACCTCGCCAGACTTTGCCGCCAAGTGGTTAGTCAACCGCCTTGGCCGGTTTGCTGAGATGCACCCCGATATCGATCTGCGGATTTCAGCAACAATGCATCACGTCGACTTCGCTAGAGAGGACGTCGATCTCGCCGTGCGACATGGGGATGGCAATTGGGCGGGGCATCATGTTGTCCGCCTGTGCTCCGAGCAACTGTTTGCGGTTTGCAGTCCCAAACTTCACCAGCGGATGCGCGAGCCGTCCGACGTGTTGAAATTTCCGTTGCTGCATCTTGATGACCGAAAGGACTGGTCGGAATGGCTCGAGGCCGCCGGCGTGGTTGATGCCGAACTCTCTCACGGACCGATCTTGAACCGCGCCAGCATGGTCATAGATGCCGCTGTCGACGGCCAGGGCATCGCACTCGCCCGCACCACGCTTGCGGCGTGGGACCTCATCAACGGTCGTCTCGTAAGACCGTTCGCCGTTGCTCTGCGATTGTCCAAGACCTACTGGATCGTCTGCCCCAAGGCGAGGTCGATGCTCCCCAAAATCACGACATTCCGGGACTGGCTGTTGGCCGAGGCTGCTGATGACGTACGTCGCCTCCAGACGCTCGTTCCATAGGCCCAATACTTCCGATCGCGAAGGCCAAGTAGTCGCAGCAACGCAGAAATTACTCGCCAAAGGCTCATTTCTTCGACTAACTTTTGCGACGGGCTAACGTCCGGTTACCAGCCGCAAATAGTAGTTCGGAGGAACGCCGAGAAGTGTCCGCTAGTGGCGCAACCGCGACCTCCAGGTCCAACTCGACGCCGTCGCTCGGAAGCTTAATCAGCGACCTCGAAAAACCCTGGACTTCGAGACCCCGGCCGATAGGTTGCAGAGGGTGTTGCGATGACAAGTTGAACTCACCGCCTCAAGTCGGCGGCTCGGGCTGTTTGGTGTCTAGTCGGTGAGCAGACATTTGGTACGCAAAGCGAATTGTCTGCGTCCAAAGCAGTTCACGCCTCCTGGTCGCATTTAGCTGGTTGGGGCGATGTGAGAACCTTCGAGGGCATTCAGCGCCTCTTCAATTTGGCGGGTATCTCGATGCAGCAATCCAACCAGCGATACCAAACGGTCCGGAGCCAATCGCGCACTCGTCATGTTAATTGCCATAGCAGCGATTGCATCTCTTCCGCGAGGCAAAATGGGAACCGCGAGCGCCGAAATGCCAGCGACCAGTTGACCATTGTCGAACGCGTAATCGCGATCTCTAATCACCGTTAGCGCCGCACGCACGTTGGTTCCTGGGAGGTTTCCGTACCGGCGATAAACGCCTGCATTTGTGCCGCAAACGCCCGCATTAATGCAGGGCCATCCTGTGTGTCACCTCAGCAGTACTCAGACGTCCGGCCTGCCACTTTGTCGGACAGAATAATCCGGGTGGATTGTTCGCGCTCGACGTTGGCGTCGAGGGCCTGACACTGCCGGCATTCAACGGCTAGCTTTTGCTTTGCACTTCGCCACAGACATCACTGGCGGCCACATCAGCCCTTTCCAACTTTGCGACCGGCCAAGCATGATAGATCTGAAATCGCCTGCATGATGATCTCCTCGACGTTCGCCCGTTCCTCACCAGTGATCGGGAGGCGTGGTTTTCGGACATGCTCTGGGGCGCCGTACACCAGATGCTCGGCAAGTTTTATGTACTGGACCAACTTGACGTCGGTATCGAGATGAAACGCCGGCGTCAGCAGCCGGTACAAAGGAAGTGCCGTCGCGAAGTCACCGCCGCGTGCCGTGTTGAACAGGGATACGCACTCGGCTGGCCATGCATTCGTCATGCCAGAGACCCAGCCAATGGCACCCAGCGCCAGGCTTTCAAGGATCAGATCGTCCACGCCGCAAAAGATATCGAAGCGATCGCCGAAGGCGTTAAACAGGTCGGTGACCCTGCGGATGTCACCGGTTTCTTCCTTGACGGCCACGATGCCGGGTACGTCGACCAGCGCCTTCAGCGTTTCGACATCAACGTCAACTTTGTAGGCAATGGGGTTGTTGTAGATCATGACCGGCAGATCGCTCGCCTCGGCCACCGTTTTGTACCAGGCGACGGTCTCCTGGCGGTCGGTGCGATAGGCGAGGCTAGGGAAGGTCATCAGGCCTTCGGCTCCAAGCTTCTGGTAGTTGCGAGCCGCAGCCGATGCATTGTCGGTGGACAGCTCCGCAAGGCCCGACAGCAGCGGCACCCGTCCCGCGACGACTTCTTTCGCGGCGCGAACGACAGTGTCGCGTTCCGACTGAGTGAGCGTGGCATTTTCGCCAAGCATCGGCAGCACGATCACGCCGGAGATGCCATTTTCAATGAGCCTATCGATGCTGTTCTGGGTAGCTTCGATATCGATCGCTCCAGATGCCTGCATCTTCGTGGTGACAGCGGGAAATACGCCTGTCCAAGTCATATCAGATCTCCAGTTTTTGCAGGCACCTTAGCCGGCATTGTGTGTTGGACGTCAGGTTGAAGTGTCGTCGCCGTCTGCCTTTGGCTCTGCCTCAAAACCATAGTCGGCCATGGCGCGCGCAGGTGAGATCTTTCCGTTGGCCAGGTCGGTCGCGATGGAGTCTCGGCCGCGACTTGCCGGGTCGCCCCAACCACCGCCGCCAGCCTGTTCATGGCGGATCACCGTGTCCTTGCCGATCTCCAGCGTCACCTTTGCCGGCAGCACGCGCCATTCGCCGTCTTGTTTCAGCAGATTCCTTGAACTCGCCGCCGCCTGGCCGCCGAACAGCCCATAGGGCGAATGCTCGTGACGGTCGGCGCGCAATTGCAGGACCGCCGTGTCCGCCTGCAGACGATATTGCCGCACCAGTCCTAGCCCGCCACGAAATTGCCCGGCGCCGCCGGAATCTTCTCGCAGCGCATACTCCTCCATCATCACGGGATATCGCGCCTCGATCGTCTCAATAGGCAGGTTCGACATGTTCTGGCTGGGATTGGTGATACCTTCGATGCCGTCCTTGTCGGACCGACCGCCCCAGGCACCGTTGATCATATCCACCAGGATAAAAGGTTTGCACTCAGGCCCGTGATAGCCGCCGATGGCGACTACTGTGTTGCCGCCTTCGCCTGCCGCCATCAGCCGCTTCGGCGCGATCTGTGCCAGAGCCCCCATCACCGTGTCGACGACGCGGTAGCCAGTCAGCGCCCGCGCCGCCACCGGAGCCGGCATGTTCGGATTGAGGATCGATCCCTCCGGCGCCGTCACGGTGATGCAGCGATAGACGCCGGCATTGTTGGGAACGTCGTGGTCGAGGGCGCAGCGTATGGTTAGATAGGTCGAGGACTTGACGAAAGAGAGCGTGGCATTGATCGCGCCCTTCACCTGCGGCGACGAGCCGGCGAAGTCGACCCACAGATGGTCGCCCTTCACCGTGATCCGACAGACGATCGGGATCGGCGCGGGCGAGAAGCCATCGCCGTCGATGTAATCGGTGAAGGCGTACTCGCCATCCGGCCAGCCGGCGATCGCCTTGCGCGTCAGTTCCTCGCCGTAGTCGATCAGCCGGTCGAAATAGGCTTCCAGTTCTTCGCCGTACCGCTCGAACAGCCGCAACATCTCGCGTTCGCCGATGTTGCACGTGGCGTATTGCGCATCGAGATCGCCGAGCACCATGGCCGGCAGCCGCACGTTCTTCTCGATGATCTTGAACAACGTCCTGTTGGGCAGGCCGCGCTCATAGAGCTTCATCGGCGCGATGCGCAGGCCTTCCTGGAAAATCTCGGTCGAATCCGACGCATTCGAGCCCGGCACCCGGCCACCGACATCGCAATGATGGGCGATCACGACGGAAAATCCGAGCAATCGTTTGCTGGAAAAGATCGGCTTGAACATGAAGATGTCGGGCAGGTGCATGCCGCCGTCATAAGGATCGTTGAGCACGATCACATCGCCCCGGAACATGTCGTCGCGGAAGCGCTCGACGATCACGTCCATCGCGTCCGGGACGGCGCCCAAGTGCAGGGCGACGGTCTTTGCCTGGCTGAGGATCCGCCCTTTGGCATCGCAGAGCGTCACCGAATAATCGAGAACATCGCGCACAATCGGCGAGCGGGCGGTGCGCATTACCGCGTAGGCCATGTCGTCGACGATGGTGTCGAGCCCCGACTTGATGACCGCGAACGTGATGGGATCGATGGCGGTCATCAAGCAGCCTCCAGCGTCGCGATCAGGCTGCCGGTCGCATTTGGTTCGACCNCTTCCACCGCGTCGTTTGGCGTGTAGCCGTAGGTGTCGCGATAGGCCGCGATGAACGCCGGCCGCAGGGAAGCTGCGTCGAACGCACCGGAGAACGGTATGGACAGCGACGCGTCCTGTCCCTCGAGGCGCAGATCGATCGCCTCGCTGAAGCCGACCGTCTCGGCCGCATAGCCCTGTCTTGTCAGCGCCACGGTAGCGGCCGCGCGCATCTCGCGCCGCAACCTTTCAACCACTTCAAACCCCAGCAGATCGAGCCTCGCTTGCGCCGACCGCAACTCGTGATGTTCGATGCTGCCGGCCAGCATGCCCATTGCCGTGAACACCCCTGGCGACGGCGGAAACACAACCCGTGTGATGCCGAGCGTTCTGGCGAGATCGCAGGCATGCACCGGACCCGAGCCACCGAAGGCAAGCAGCGTGAGGTCGCGCGGATCGAGACCCCGCTCTACCGTGACGGCACGGATGGCGCGAACCATGTTGGCGTTGGCGATCTCCCGGATCCCGCAGGCCGCCGCTGCCGCGGAGAGCCCGAGTGGGCTTCCCAGCGTCTTGTCGATCGCCATGCGCGCTGCCTCGACGTCCAGCCTCAGCGTGCCGCCAGCCAGTCGCGGCGGCAAGTAGCCAAGCACGACATTGGCATCCGTTACCGTCGGCCGTGCGCCGCCCAGCCCATAGCAGACGGGACCGGGATCGGCGCCCGCCGAAATTGGACCGACAGTGAGCAGGCCGGCGGCGTCGATCGCGGCGATGGAACCGGCGCCGTTGCCGACCTCGGCCACATCCACCGTCGGCACCCGCATCATGTAGCCGCCGGCCTTGAGGAAGCGCGATGGCACCGACATTCCGGCGCGGAACTCGTATTCATGCGTGCGGCTCAGCACGCCCCGGTGGATGAGTGCCGCCGATGCCGTCGTTCCGCCCATGTCGAAGGCAACGAGATTGGGTTCGCCCAGAGCCGCGCCGATGCGTGCGGCACCGACGGCGCCTGAAGAACGACCCGACGATATGAAGAAAACCGGCTTGCTCTGCGCAGTGGTGGACGCAGACAGGCCGCCATTGGAATTGCCGATCAACAGCGGCGCGGTGACACCCGCCGACCGCAATTTATGCTCGAGACGCTCCAGATACCCCTTAAGCGGCGGCAGCACGTAGGCATTCACAGCCACCGTCGAGGTACGTTCGTATTCGCCCGCTTCGGGCAGCACGTCGACGGAGGCCGTCACCGCGATCTCGGCGAAAGCCTGCGAGAAGATTTGCGCGGCGCTGCGTTCATTCTCTGGGTTCTTGTAGGAATTGAGGAAGCAGATGGCGACGGACTGGATGCTTTCGTCACGAAAGAAGGCGCCCGCCCCGAGCACGTCCTCGGCGACGACCGGTGTTTGGATGGTGCCGTCCGCCAGCGTCCTCTCGGCCACTTCCAGCCGGTATCGCCTGGCAACCAGCGGTTCCGGCTTGTCCCAGGTCAGGTCGAACATGCCGGGCGTGCGCAGCCGGCCGATCTCCAGCACGTCGCGAAACCCCTTGGTCGTGATCAGTCCCGTGCGGGCGCCAAGTTTCTGCAGCAGTGTGTTCGAACCGACCGTCGTCCCGTGCAAAATCTCAGTGAGGGCGGCGGCAGGGATGTCGGCGGCAGCCAGCACTTTGGCCATGCCCGATATGACGGCGTCCTCGGGTGCCGCCGGCGTTGAGCTAACCTTGGCCGAGAAGGTGAGGCCGTCATTTCTGAGCAGCACCAGATCGGTGAACGTGCCACCGATATCGACGCTGAGCCGTGCCGACTGCATCATTGGCACGCTATTTGTCGGACGCGAGCTTGCCGCCCACCGCCCAATCGTGCTTCTCGACGTCCTCGAAAATGATGTCGATCACGTCAGGACCGCATTTGAGGATGCTCGCCGCTTCGCGCGTCACGACCTCGACGAATTCGCGTTTCTGATCGATGCTGCGTCCCTTGAGCAGCCTAACGCTGATTGTCGGCATGATGTCCCTCCGAATTCCTGGCCTATAGCCACGCGTTGACATGCCATGGCGCGAACTCGTCGTCGCCGTAGCCGAGCAGTTCGCTCTTGGTGGCTTTGCCCGAGGCGGTTGCGATCATCTCGCGAAAGATCGCTTCGCCCATCTCGTTGATCGACCTGTCGCCATCGAGGATCGATCCGCAATTGATGTCCATGTCCTCTTCCATGCGGGCATACATTTCGGAGTTGGTCGCGAGCTTGATCGAGGGTGCCGGCCGGCAGCCGAAGCAGGAGCCGCGCCCCGTGGTGAATGCGATCAAATTGGCGCCGCACGCGACCTGACCGGTCGCCGACATCGGATCGAAACCGGGCGAGTCCATGAACACCAGGCCGCGCTTGTCTATTGGACGTCCATAACCGTAGACCTCGACGAGGTTGCTGGTGCCGCCCTTGGCCACCGCGCCCAGCGATTTCTCGAGGATGGTGGTCAATCCGCCTGCCTTGTTGCCTGGCGAAGGGTTATTGTCGAAACCTTGCGGTTCGCGGCTGGTGTAGTCGTCCCACCATTCGAGCAGCCCGATCAGCCGCTCGCCGACTTCCTTGCTCACGGCGCGTTCGAGCAAGAGGTTTTCAGCACCGTAAATTTCCGGTGTCTCCGCCAGGATCGCCGTACCGCCGCAGGCAACGAGACGGTCCACCGCGGCACCGAGTGCGGGATTGGCGGAAATTCCCGAAAAGCTGTCGGAGCCGCCACATTGCAAGCCGACCATGATCTCGCTCGCAGGGACCCTCTGTCGTTGCTTCTTTGCCGCCTTTTCCAGCATGGCTTCGACCATCTCGATGCCGCGCGAAATGCTCGAACGGGTTCCGCCGGTCTCCTGCATCACCAGCTTGGCCAGGTCGTCACCGAGCTCGAGTTGCTCTTCGTCGATCAACTGGTCGATCTGATTGTCCTCGCAGCCAAGCCCGACAAGCAGCGCGCCAGAAAAATTCGGGTGCCGCGCGTAGCCCGCGAGCGTCCGCCGAAGCATCTTCATCGACATAGAGCCATCGGCGACGCTGCAACCTGACTTGTGGGTCAACGCGACCACCCCGTCGACGCCCGGGTAGGGCAGCAACCGCCTCGGATCACGGAAATGATCAGCGATCATGCGCGCGACCAGCGCCGAGCAATTCACCGAGGTCAGGACGCCGACATAGTTGCGTGTTCCAACCTTGCCATCCGCTCGAAGATAGCCGTCGAAGGTCGGGATATCCGATGGCAACCGCACTGGCGCATTGGATAGTCGTGTGCCGATCGCACGCCCTGCCATCGATGCCTCGAAACCCATATTGTGAAGGTGGACATGCGCCCCAGCGGGGATAGCGGCCGTCGCCAGACCGATCGGCTGGCCGAGGCGGTGGATCACCTCTCCCTGTTCCAGCGGTCGCAACGCTACCTTATGGCCGAAGGGGATAGCGGTGGTTGCAAGCGGGCCAAACGGCACCAGGGTCTCGCCGGCCTGGATGTCGCGAAGCGCCACGGCCACCTCGTCGTCGGGCTTCAGCTGTAGAACCACGCTTTTCACTTCGGCCATTGCCCACCCCTAGGGAAGCAATCAAACATAGTTTTGCCTGATTGTCAGCAATCAGCAAACATAAATCTGTGTGCCACCTTCAGGGCTCTCTCGTCCCCAGCGGCTTTGGGTGCCAAACAGCATTTTCTCAATGGCGATGAGCTATCGTTAATTGTCAGCAATGCCGGTTGCGTGGGCCAAGGCGCCGGAATATGTAGTTGGCACCGTTGGCCATGAGTCGATCGATGACGAAGCTTACAAGTCTCAAGTCTGAAAAGCGTCTGCTCGACCGCAGGGCCGCCGACCAGATACGCTCGCATATACTCGAAGGCGTGCTGCCGGCCGGCGAACGGCTGCTTGAGACCCAACTATCCGAGGAACTTGAAGTCAGCCGCGGCACAGTGCGTTCGGCACTGGCGCAACTGGCCAATGAAGGTCTTGTCCAGCAGGTGGCCTTCACCCGCTGGGAAGTTTCGGGCACCTCTACCGTCGATGCCTGGGAAATCTACACGCTGCGCGGCGCGCTGGAAGGGTTGGGCGCGCGCCTTGCCGCGGCCAACGTTAGCGAAACAGATGGAATGCGCCTGCGTGCCATTGCCGACGACCTGCTGCACGCCATTCGCGAGGGCCGCTTCCAGGATGCCACAGGGATCGATTTCGACCTGCACGGGGCGATTATAGAGCTAGCCAGGCATGAGCGCCTGGCCGAACAACACCGCTTCATCGTCCAGCAGGTCCGCTTCCACATGGTGCAATCGGGCTTTCTGCCCAACGACTATGAAGAGCTGATTGCCGAGCACAAGGCGTTGATCGAGGCGGTGATCGCCGGCGATGCAGACCGGGCCGAGAAGCTGGCGCGCAATCATAACGATGCCGAAGTCAAGCTGCTGGCGAAACTGTTAAAGCAAGGCGGCAGCGCCAAGCCCATCCGGGAAAAGGCGTCCTGAGGGCGCCACCTGCAATATGACAAGGCCGGCTATCCAGGCGTTTGGAGCGCGGCGCGCAGATTGTCGCTGAGGATAATCTTTTCGCCTTTGAAACCGCCCAAAGCGGTGCGCATCAACGCCAGGTCGATCTCGGCGCTGTGTTCGCGCGAGTAGCCGTCAAACGCCGTGGCATCGCCGGGATAGCGTCCGTGCGGGTGCTGGTAGAGGTCCATTCCGGCTATCACGATCCGTTCGGCTCCAACTGCCGCGGCCACGGCAATCATCAGCGCACCGTTGGTCGGGATCATTGGTCCGGAAAGATCTGCGAGCGTCGGATCGAAGGCATCAAGAAAAATATAGCCAGCCGAAGGAGGACGCATCGCCCTCGTATGGCGCATCAGGATTGGCCGGCCGATCGCAGCGGTCGGAAAGGTGATGATCGGCCGCCGTCCAGAACCGGGAAGGTCGGGATCGGCGGTGAAGACGACAGCGGGCTCCGTCATCCAGCCGCGCCCGCGCCAGTTCCAGTTGACGCGAAACAGCGCGGCATCGCGATGGTCCGAAAGTCTCGGATCCTCGGATGATGGACCGTTGCCAAGACAGACTATCGTTCGTGGATTGCCGAGCCGCGTCTTGAGGTCGGCCAACGAAGCGATACTACTTCCACCCAGCAGGTCGATCAGGAATGTGCTGGTGGAAACCGGACGAGCCGGCAAGTCGCGGGGCGGCAGCATTGTCGCGACCGTCCCGGCTGTCATGGGCTCGTTGCTGTCGAGGACGCCGGCCTTCCCAAATTCCGCGTTCAGCCTCGCCGGACCGATGACCAGGATCGCTTCCAGACGACGCCGCCAAAGCCCGGCGCCCGCTGGATAGGGCAAGGGCAGCACCAGTTCATGAGGATATCGCCGGCGCAGTTCCGAGAGGTCTTCGGCCGCCGCTGCCAGCACAAGCCGATAGCCGGGTCGCTGCCGGAGCGCTGCATCGGCCGTCTCATAGACCCGGCCGATCTCGTCCGGCGTGCCTGCCAGCACCACTGTCGCGCGGCCTTGCGGCAAAAGCAGCCCGAAGCGCTGTAGTTGATCGGCAAAACTCATCGCACCGCCCGTGCCGTTGCGGCCAGCCTTACGGTCCCGGCGGCGAAGGCGCAATGCCTTGCCTATTGCGCGCCCCGACGAAACGACTCAAGCGTAGTTGACGTAGATAGTCTTCTTCTGGAAATAGGCATCCAGCCCGTACTTGCCGTCCTCGCCTCCGATGCCGCTGTCGCGGATGCCGGCGTGGTGGGCATGCACGGCGTCGCCGCCGGGCCGATTGACATAGATCTCGCCGAACTTCAGCTCTCGCACCAGCCGCATCACCCGGCGCATATCCTTGGTGAAGACGTAGGCCGACAGGCCGTAGTTCGATTCATTGGCAAGCCGCAGCCCTTCATCGAAATCACCGACCGTCATCACCGGAACGACCGGGCCGAAGACCTCGTCCTGCATGATGCGCATCTGATTGTCGGTGACGGTCATCACCGTTGGCTCGTACCAGTGTCCGCGCGCGAATTCGCCCTCTGTCAGGCGCCGCCCGCCGGTCAGCACTTCAGCACCGGTGGAGCGTGCCATCTCGACCATGCGCTCGACCTTGTCGAGTTCCATGCCGCTGAATTTCGGCCCGACATCCACCAATGTGGTGGGATCGCCGACCTTTAGTGCCTTCACCGCGCGGGTGAACTTCTCCAGGAATTCGTCGGCGACGCGCCTATGCACATACATGCGCTCGTTGCAGATGCAGATCTGGCCGCAATTCTCGAAGCGCGACAGCACGGCCGCGCGAACGGCTGCTCCGATGTCAGCATCCTCGGCGACGACGAAGGGCGCCTTGCCACCGAGCTCAAGCCGCAGCAATTTGAGATCTTCAGCAGCGGCACGGAAGATCTCCTTGCCGGCGCGCACACTGCCGGTGAGCGTGATGAGACGTGGGATAGGATGGCGCACCAGCGCCGCACCGATGCCTTCGCCGGTGCCGCTGACGACATTGATCACGCCAGGCGGGAAGTCGAGCTGCGAGGAGAGCTGCGCGATCTCCAGCGCCGAGATCGGCGTGCCCTCATGCGACTTGATGACGATGGTGTTTCCGGCGAGCAGCGCCGGACCCATCTTGCGGCACATCAGCGCCGCCGGATAGTTCCAGGCCGTCAGGCCGATGACGACGCCATGGGCGACACGCTGGATCCAGATCTGCTCGTCCGGCACATCGGACGGAATGATGTCGCCGGTGATGCGGCGTGCTTCCTCGGCGGCGTAGGTGAGATAGAGCGCCGCCCCCTCGATTTCGCCGCGCGCCTCGTGGATCGGCTTGCCTTGTTCGGCAACGACGATGCGCGCCAGCCGTTCGCGGTTTTCGAGGATCAGCCGCGCCAGATCCTTTAGCAATTGCCCACGCGCCGCCGGCGGTAGCGCTTCCCAACCAGGCTGGGCGGCGCGAGCGGCCACCAGCGACCGGTCGGCGTCGTCCGCGCCGCCTTTCGGCACCGAGGCGATCACCGCCTGCGTTGCCGGGTTTTCGACCTCGATCCATTCCTTGATGGTGGAATCGACCCATTCGCCATTGATGTAGTGGCGGTAGCGATCGGTGCCTTTGACCAGTTCCTTCATAGCGGGCATGTCATGTCCTCGGGCTAATTCAGTGGAATGTTCCTACCGGCACGTAGCCCGCCATCTCCGGCAGCCAGAGCGTAATCTGGGGCACGAAGACGAGGACGAAGAGCGCTAGGATCAAGATGAAAAGCATCAACCAGACTTCGCCAAGAATGGTCGCGACCTTTATGCCGGTAATGCCTGATATGAGGAAAACCAACTGTCCCATCGGCGGTGTAATTAGCCCGATCATCATATTCACCGTGGAGACGACGCCGAAATAGACGGGATCGATGCCAAGTTCCCGCACGGTCGGCATCAGGATCGGGATGACGATCAGCAGCATCAGCAAGGTGTCGAGCAGTGCGCCGAGGATCAGGAACAAAACCGTCACGAGCAGCATGAACATCAGCGGGCTGAGGTCCAGCGAGGCAATCCAGCTTCCGAGCTGATCCGGTATCTGCTCTGCCGCGACGACGTAGTTCATCAGCACGGCACCGGCGATGGTGATCGCCACGATGGCGGTCGAGCGCGACGATTCCATCAACACATTGAACAGGACCTTTGGCGACAGTGTCCGATACCAGAACAGCGCGAGCAACAGTGCGCAGAAAGCCGCCACCGCCGCGGCTTCGGTCGGAGTGACCGCGCCCGAGTAGATGCCGCCGAGCAGGATGACGGGCAACACCAGGGTCGGTGCCGCGTCGCGTGTCACGGCAATCGCTTCCTGCCGGGTTGGCTTCGGCTGTGTCGGAAAATTCTGCAGCCGCGCCTGCACTGCCACCACCGCCATCATGACCAGCGCCAGAAAGATGCCGGGGCCGACACCCCCCATGAAAAGATAGCCGATCGACGTGTTGGAAACGACGCCGTAGAGCACCATCGGGATGGAGGGTGGAATGATCGGTCCCAGGATCGAGGATGCCGACGTCAGCGCCGCCGCAAAACCGGGGCGGTAGCCGGCCTTGATCATCATGTCGATGGAGATCTTGCCGGGACCTGCCGCGTCCGCCAGCGCGCTGCCGCTCATGCCGGCAAAGATCACGCTGGCGACGATGTTGACATGGGCGAGCCCGCCCCGAAACCGGCCGACGAGGAGGTTGGCGAAGCCGAACATCTTGTCGGTCATCTTACCGGCATTCATCAACTCGGCGGCAAAGATGAACAATGGCACCGCGAGCATGACGAAGTTGCCGTAGATCCCATTGAGGCTCTGGCTGGCGACCAGGCCCATGTCGCGGCCGGTGATGACGAAGTACACGATGCCGGAGGCCAGCATGGCGTGGCCGAGCGGCATGCCGGCGAACATCCAGACGAAGAACAGAACGAACATCACCTCGACGGCGAAGGACATGAAAAATTCCTAGATATGCTGTTCCCAACCGGGTCGTAACAATTGCCAGAGGCGCCGAAGTGCGCTGACGACTAGGGCGACGAGGAAGATCAGGAAACTTCCGAACACGAACTGCATGGGAAGATGCAGCAAGGTCGAGTGACGATTGCGAAGGAACAGGATGTAGTCGAAAGTGCCGGGCAGGGCGGCAAGGAACACCACCGCCAGGGAAAGCGTCACGAAGATCGCCAGGACTCGTCGCGACCGGGGTGGAAACAGGCCGTAGATAACGTCGAAGACGATGTGCTGCCGCTCCTTGATCAGTATGTCGCTCGTCCAGAACACGATCCACACATAGGCGACCACGCAAAGCTCGTTCGTCCACGATATCGGCGCGTTGAAGACGTAGCGGGCGACGATGCCGATTACGAAGCCGGCGAACATCACGGCAAAAGCCACGACGCTCACCGACTCCGCCAGTCGCTTCCAAACGATGGCCAAGGACTGCATCAACCGAGCTTAGGCAGCGCCGATACGATCAAGCATGCCCTTGGGCCAGGTCTTCGAAAAGTCCGAATTGACGAAAGCATCGAGCACATGTTTTTGGAAAGCCGCGACGTCGGGGGTCGTCACCTTGTTGCCGTGTGCCTCAAGGAACGCCTTGCCATCGTTTTCGGTGGCGATCACGCCGTCGTCATTGACCTTCTTGCCCACTTCCTCGGCCGCGAGGATCGCCTTCTTCTCATCGTCACTGAGCCCGTCCCAGAACGCGGTCGGCATTGTGAAGAAGACATTCGCAACCTGGTGGCCGGTCAGCACGACCTGTTTCGACACCTCGTAGAACTTTGACGCGATGGCGTCCGGCAGCGGGTTTTCGAGGCCGTCGATCGTGCCGGTTTGCATGGCAAGATAGACTTCCTCGAAGGCCAGCGGCGTGGCGCTGGCGCCAAGCGCGTTGCCGAGGAATTGCCAGGCAGCCGAACCCGGCATGCGCAGCTTCACGCCCTTGAGATCCGCCGGCACATTGACGGTGCGGGCTGTCCGCAGGATGACATGCCGCGTGCCGAGATACTGGCTCCTAAGGATCTGCAATTTCAGATCGCTCGCCACCTTGTCCTTGAATTCCTTGCCGATGTCGCCGCCGTACACCGCATCCAGGTGTTTGGCATCGCGAAACAGATAGCCGGTGGTGAAGATCGAGAATTCCGGGACCAGTTCCGAAATATCCGAAGGCGAGGTGAGAGCGATTTCGAGATTGCCGCGCTGCATCGCCTCGATTTCCGTGCCCTGCGCGAACAGCGTGCCGTTGTAGTGCAACTGTACGTCGAAAGCACCCGGCATCGACTTGTCGAGTTCCGCCTTGAACGCTTGCAGCGCCTTGGATTGCCATTCTGTGTCCGGACCGGGCGTCGAGGCACGGATGACCTTGCCTGCCGCGAAAGCGAGCCGCGAGACGAAGGGCGCCGCCAGGACGCCCAAAGCGCCGGCAACTACCGTGCGGCGGCCAACGGCACGATTAAGAAATGAAGACTCCTGTTTGCTCATGCTCTTCCCCTCTGCGTCGCTGTTGGGGCGCCTTCGATGGAGCGCCACCTGACGAACGGATGGTTTCACCACAGCTACAAATCGTCAAGCTGAATGTTGACAATAGGCAATCAATCATCATTTGTTGCAGCTGGAGGGCACAAACTGCTCCTCAAACAGACGAGCGAGCCCACCTATGAAGATCCAGACGCCAGCCCTGCCGAGGATCGATTGCTTGATGGTCGCGGCGGCGACACCGCTGACGGCCGACCTGCACCCCGACATCAAACTGCTCGTCCGTCACATCGAGATGCTGTTCGGTGCCGGTTGCGACGGCATCGCGCTCTTTGGCACGACGGGCGAGGGCACCGAGTTCTCGGTGGAGGACAGGACAGAAGCACTCGATGGCGTCATTGCCGCCGGTATCGCGCCAGGTCGGCTCATCGTCTCGGTCGGCGCACTGTCGATCCCGGATATTGCACGGCTGGCTCATCATGCGCTCGACCGTGGCGTTGACAGCCTGCTGCTGATGCCGCCTTGCGTCTATCGCGGCGGCATCACCGAGGACGGCACCTTCCGCTTCTACGCGACTGTCATCGACCGTATCTCGCGTGTCGATCTGAAACTGTGCCTCTATCATTTCCCGGATATTTGCGGCGTCCCACTGACGACGCGCGTCATCCGGCGGCTGGACGAGGCCTATCCGGGGATCATCAGTGGCGTGAAGGACAGCGGCGGGGACCTGGATTTCACCGAGGCCTTGATCGGCCGCTTCTCGCACTTGTCCATCTACACGGGCTCTGAGACCCATCTACCGCAAACGCTCGCGGCGGGCGCGCGCGGCACCATATGCGGACTCGGCAACGCCATGCCGCGTCTGATGCGGGCGATGTTCGACGCACCGACCGCCTTCGATCGCCGCAAGCTCGTGCCGGCCTTGTTGGGCGGCGACTCCATCCTTTCGAGGAAACCGTTCCCGGCCTCGGTGAAGGCGGTGCTCGCGTCGGCCAGTGGCGAGCCGGGTTGGAACCGGGTTCTACCGCCGATGTCGGAAATAGCCATGCCCGAAAGAGACTGGTTGCTGCGGGATTTCTTCAGTTGGGAGCAGAACTTGCCGCCGGCTTGGCGGACCTTTCAGCCTAGCGAACAGGAAGACCGCTCGCAAGTTGTCAAGATGAAGCGGGCCTGAGCTGTTCTTCTTGCTGCCGCTGGGAGCCGCGTCGGTACATCTGATGCAGAAAGCCGACCTATTGTCTTAGATACCGGTCAAAACGTCGAAAAAAATTCGCGACGATTTTCCTTTCAAAATCAATAGCTAACTTTTTGACGGTTCTGGTGACGGCACTTACGGTTGCTCGAGAGGAATTTTCTAGTGATTTCAATTGATGTATGTCTCTGAAAAAATCGATTACGAGAGGGTAAAAACGGCGGCAATAGCGTAATTCCGGCGGCAATTTTCGTCGCTCCGCAGTTGTCGTCCCAGATCGGTTCTCATTCTCCTTTATCTAGCGTTCTTCCATCTCTGCCTACAGGACCCATCTGCACTCACTTTCAGGATTGTTGTAAAGTGGGTTCGAAGAGCGAGAGGCTTACGGCCCACTGAAGCCCGAGATTATGTGCAAAAGGCAACGCACTCAGCTGAGCGCTTCCGGCTCGTCTTGAACCCTCGTCGAAAAGGATGAAGGCGTCGAGTGTAAATCGCACGGCCTTGGCCGAGCCTTCTGATCTTTGGTCAGCGGCAGATTCCGATGGGGACCCGACCGCCATGGCTCAATTTGCTCTTCGCAGGGAAATTTCCCGGCCAAACACAAAGCCCGCCAATCGGCTCGATGAGCGGGTGTAAACGACGTCTTTTCTTTCTGCTAATGCTCTATCACGATGATCGCCGGAGCGGAATCGCCCCAACGTTGACAGGCCGTGCACGCTTGCTCAGAACGGGTCTCTGGTCATCTTCTTCATGGGCGCCCCAGGCGTGCCCTCCATGCGGATCCTGCGGCACCGACCGAGGTGGTCAAGGCAAAAAAGATCGGATGATTGGGGCCCCGGCGACCTCCCTGCATGGGAGTAGCGGGAGGTCGGTCTTCCGGGCAAGCTCCAACGGTTCAACCGGTCAGGAGGTCTGCCATGGAACTGTTCGTGGGTCTTGATGTTTCCGTTCGCACCACCAGCGTGTGTGTGATGGACACTGGTGGTAAACTTATTCGAGAGAGCAAGGTGGAGACCGAGCCGGAGGCGATCAGCGCCCTGCTTCATGCGATTGGCGGTCCCTACAAGCGCGTCGGCCTTGAAGCCGGTCCGCTTTCGCAATGGCTCTACAGTGGCCTGTCGGCCGCAGGCTATCCGGTGATCTGCGTCGAGACGCGGCACATGAAGGCCGCGCTCTCGGCTCAGATCAACAAAACCGATCGCAACGATGCCCGCGGCATCGCGCAGATGATGCGCGTCGGCCTCTACAAGCCGGTTCATGTCAAGACCGTCCGGAGCCAGGAGATCCGGATGCTGCTCACTGCGCGGAAGTTCGTGCAGACGAAGATTCTCGATGCGGAGAACAACCTGCGAGGCCTGCTGCGCAACTTTGGCCTGAAGGTCGGAGCCGTAACCCGGCTGCAGTTCGAGCGACGTATTATCGAGTTGCTCGAACAATCCCCGCATCTGCAGTTGGTGATCGACCCCCTCCTGGAAGTCCGCCGTGTTTTGAGAGAGCAGTTCCAGCGCCTACACAAGGCAATGGAACGTCTGGCCGAGAGCGACGACACCTGCAAACTGCTCATGACTGCCCCCGGTGTCGGACCGATGGTTGCCCTGAGTTTCCGAGCCGGCGTCGACGAACCGGCGCGGTTCAGCCGATCGCGCTCCGTTCCAGCCCACTTCGGATTGACGCCCTCGCGTTACCAATCCGGCGAGATCGACCAGGATAAGGGCATTTCGAAGTGCGGCGATGCCGGGATTCGATGGGCATTGGTTGAAACCGCCGGCATTCTACTACGTATCTCGAAGCGGAGTTCGCCACTGAAGGCGTGGGGTCTCTCCGTCGCTCGCCGGCGAGGTATGGCAAAGGCTACCGTGGGGGTGGCACGGCGTCTGGCGATCATCCTGCATCGGATGTGGGTCGACAACATACCCTATCGCTGGGAGGCCAACGCCGCCTGAGAGATCGAATTAAAGGGTTCCACGTCGCCGCGTGGATAGAGGTCCCGTTCAGGGACGACTGGGTAGGCAATCTCGAGGCTGGCTTGGACGTCAGCTCGGACTGATAGTTCGCAAAAAAGATTCGGTGCGGGCGATCCGCTGCCATATCGTTGCAGAGCACGCAGCACACCAAAACAATGAGAGGACCCCGCTACGAGATCACTCCCCGACAGGCGAGAAAAACAGACGAATTCAAACGCTGTCACAATCGTCGACTGGAACATCTGACCTGCCCCTAAGAATTTCCTCCATCTGAGATTAGAGTCCGGCCCTTGATCGAAGGACGGACTGATGAAGAGAAAGCGGTTTACGGAAGA
>NZ_AYWQ01000025.1:0-63512 GCF_000502415.1 Mesorhizobium sp. LNHC229A00 | reverse complement strand
TGCGCTCGCGGGACATGGAGCTGAGGCCGTGCGTGACGCGATTACGCGCACCATCATCACCTTGCCCGAAGAACTACGCCGTTCGCTGACCTGGGATCAGGGAGCCGAAATGGCTCAGCACGATCGTCTCAAAGTCGACGCGGGTGTCCAAGTCTACTTCTGCGATCCACAAAGTCCCTGGCAGCGCGGCACCAATGAGAACACCAACGGGCTGCTGCGTCAGTACTTCCCGAAAGGCACCGACCTGAGCATTCACAGCGCCGACGAGATCGCCGCCGTGGCAGCGGCCCTCAATGCNGTTGGAAAACGCCGGCAGAAGCGCTTGACGAGTTGTTGCCATGAGTGAACACAATCGGTGTTGCGACGATCGCTTGAATCCGCCTTGCACGCCGCGATCACTGTGGTGGATGACGCTGCCCGGCGGAGGCCGCCGCCCCGCAATCGCTTGGTCGAGCGCAGCGATCGCCAACTCAGACTTAAGATGGGTTGCCATTGCCCAGCCGATGACTTTTCGGCTTTAGGCGTCAAGCACGATCGCCAGATACCTGCGTGCCCGATCCGAAGCTGATGCGGATGCAGCGCTGCATCCGCCCCGGATGAGGAGGTCAGGCTTGTCGTTGCACCACTATTCTCAAAAAACGGAAAGATAAATATCTGTTATTGATAAGAAGTGTGGACTTCCAATGGTGCCTGTGACCTCCTTCAGAGGCACTTTGAACTCGCTTTAGAGTTCGAGTTCGAAACCAGGCCCATTAATCAAAACAAGGGGAACTCACATGCGCCTAATCTCCTCTATCGCGTACCTATCCGCCGCACTTGCGCTCGCAAGTGGTGCAGCCGCGCCGGTGCACGCTTCCGTGCTCGACAGCGTGAAGCAGCGCGGCGTGCTCAATTGCGGGACTGACAACACCACTCCGGGATTCGGCTATCTCAATCCCAAGACCTCCAAGATGGAGGGAGTTGATGTGGATCTTTGCCGCGCCACCGCGGCTGCAATTTTTGGTGACCCGGATAAGGTCAACTTCGTGGTCGTCACAGACAAGAGCCGCTTCAATGCCGTTCAGACCGGCCAAGTGGATATCGTCTATGCACATACCTCTGTGTTTGCATCCCGTGCAGCGGCGCTTGCGGTCGACTTTCTTCCGGCGTATTTTTTCGATGGCGGCGGAGTGATGGTGACGGCCGCGTCCGGCGTGAAATCGTTCAACGAACTTTCAGGCGCGGCGGTCTGCACCACCCAAGGGTCCGGCAGCGAGGCCACCATAGCCCAAGAGGTTAAGGCTCGTAACATAACGAACACAAAGATCCTGACGTTTGACAGCAGCGAGAAACTTTTCTCTGCGCTGGCCAGCGGGCGGTGCAATGCCATGTTCACCGATAAATCGGCTCTTGCCGCCTGGCGCGGAAGCTCACAAAAGCCGTCCGACTACGTGATTCTGCCCGAAACCATAGGGGTCGCGCCATTTGCGGGCATCGTCGTTCAGAACGATGCAGAATGGCGAAAGCTGATGGCCTGGACGCTGTATGCATTGTTTCAGGCTGAGGATTGGGGCATCACCACAGCTAACCTGGGCGAGATGCAAAAGTCTGCTGATCCCTCAATTCAGAAGTTCTTAGGCGTAAACGGAGGGTTCGGCGCGGATTTTCACGTTTCGGACAGTTTTGTCTCCGACATGATCAAAGGGGTTGGCAATTACGGGGAGATCTATGATCGGTCTCTGGGGCCGAAAACCCCCCTCTATCTCGAGCGCGACAAATCTCCAAACGCTCTCTTCAAGAATGGGGGTCTCTTGTACTCGATCCTGTGGCTCTGAATGCCGCAGCACGACGCCACGCGTTTTTGCTTAGGGCCGCAATGGGATGAACAACGTTACGCAAATGCGGCTTGAGCCGGTTGCGCCGCCGTCGCGACGGCAGCGCGCCGTTCGCATCCGCCACAAGATGATACACGCCAGCGTCGTCATTGCCGCCATAGCAATCGTTGGACTCGCAGGTGTGGCCATCCAACAAAGCTTGGGAGAGCGCGGGATCTCCTTTAGCTTCGGCTATCTTTGGCGGCCTTCGCAGTTCAACGTCAGTGAGGGATTTGCAACTGCCTGGGACGGGTGGTGGCCCACATTTGCAGAAGCTACCTCCGCATCGACGAACCTGCAGATGCTTACCGTGGGCATATTCAACTCGATCAAGGTAGCGCTACTCGCAATTGTATTCTCCACGGTCATTGGTGTGGTTTTTGGCGTAGCGCGGCTGTCGACGAACTGGCTGATACGACAGGTCGCTTTCATCGCCGTAGAGTTCGTGCGCAATACGCCTCTGCTGATACAGGTGGTCTTCTGGTATTTTGCCGTTTTCCTGCGGCTTCCTGCGGTCACTGGCGTGACAAACGTTGAGAAGTGGCTTGTCTTCGGTCAATCCGGTCTATTTTTGCCGTCGCTTCAGATATCCAATGGGACGGCGGCAGTGTCCTTGGCTCTGGTCGCACTGGCCATTGGATTCATGGTGTTCGCTTGTTTCCCGCGTTTCTCATCTGGCCGTCGTTTCGCGTTGCTTGGTGCAGGGATCTTGGCTGCCGGCACCGGCTACGCGACGGGCTTTCACATGGACGTGGCCTTGCCCGTAATTGGACGCTTCGGGGCTACTGGCGGAATACAGCTGTCGCCGGAGATGTCGGCAATCTTGATCGCCATCACCGTCAACAGCACGGCCTATATTGCCGAAATTGTTCGCGGCGCGATTGAAGGATTGCCCAAGGGTCAATGGGAGGCCGCCGCCGCGGTTGGACTGTCCCGCAGAGATACGATTCGAGATGTGATCCTTCCTCAGGTCTTCCGAATTATTCTGCCGTCCCTTGCGAACCGCTATATCAGCTTGACGAAGGATACGTCCCTGGGGATCGCGATCGGCTTTCCGGATCTTTTTAATGTAAGCGGCACGGTTGCCAATCAAACCGGACACAGCTTAGAGACAGTCTTGATTGTCATGGCGATATATCTTGTTATCAGTTGGATGATTAGCGCTTTCATTAACATCCTGAACAAACGCGTTGGTTTGGATGGAGCACGGTAATGGAGAAATCATTTCGGTGGCTTGGACGTAACCTGTTTGCAAATGCAGTCGACTCGGTTCTGTCAATTGTAGTCCTCGCGCTGGTTGCCTGGTTGATAGCGCGTTTTTCGAAATGGGCTGTCTGGAATGCGCATTGGTTAGGGATTTATGAGAGCCGGCGACTTCTGCTGGTTGGATTGTATCCGCCGGACCAGATATGGCGAGCCTGGTTGACGCTGGGCATTCTTTGCACCGCAATTTGCGCCGTGATGATACCCAAACTGCGCCGCTTCGCCGTTGTCGTATTGCTCACAGCTTGCGCGGCTGCCGTGCTTGTTTTGGCCCCTCCTGGGCTTGATCGCTGGGGTGGTCTACTGCTCAGCCTGATGCTGGCCATCGTTGTCTCGGCTGCGTCCTTGCCGCTTGGTATCCTCCTCGCGTTAGGCCGCTCCAGCCGCAACCCAAGCCTGAGGGCCTGCTGCGCTGGATATATTGAGGTGATGCGGTCGGTTCCGCTAATTCTCGTTGTGTACTGGATCTGGATTACCGTGCCGCTGTTCCTCCCTGAGACCTCGATCTCTTCTCTGCTGCGCGGCATGGTCGGCTACACAGTATTCAATGCAGCGTATGTCGCCGAGTTTGTCCGCAGCGGCCTTCAGGCCGTGTCTCGTGGACAAAGGGAAGCAGCTCAGTCTCTGGGCATGTCGAATTGGACGGTCTCAACCGAGATCGTGTTGCCGCAGGCGATCCGGGTCGTCCAGCCAGCTCTCGTCGGTAATGTGCTCGATGTCTTCAACGGGGCTACGCTTGTGTTCATCATTGGACTGACGGATTTTTTGCGAGCCGGGCAAATGATCCTAGCGGATCCGGCCTCAAGCGGCGCGGTAGATGAAGTATACATTTTTATGTTTGGTATTTACTTCGCGATTGGATCGGCCATTACCTTCGGAGCCCGGCGAATGGAAGCTCGTATGCAGAGGAGTACTCAGTGATGCTCAGGCAATCCAGCGGATCCACACCGATTGTCACATTCGCCAACGTGAACAAATACTACGGTCCATTCCAGGCTCTATCGAACATCAGCCTTTCTGTTACGACTGGCGAGGTCGTCGTGCTCATCGGTGCCAGCGGCTCGGGCAAGTCCACGCTCATCCGGTGTGTCAATGGGCTGGAGACGCATCAAAATGGCTCTTTGACGGTAGATGGGTTCTCGATGCCGACCACAGAGGATCTGTATCTGGGCGGCGCCAAGGCCCTGTCCCAAATCAGGCGTGGCGTCGGAATGGTATTCCAGCAGTTCAACCTATTTCCACACAAGACAGTGCTGGAAAACATTACCCTTGCGCCGATGCGCGTTCGGCGCAAATCTCGCAATGAGGCGCAGGATGTCGGTTTGCGGTTGTTAGAGCGTGTTGGCCTGCAGAGCCAAGCGCACAAGTACCCGGGGCAACTATCCGGCGGTCAACAGCAGCGTGTGGCTATAGCTCGATCCTTGGCGATGGAACCCCACGTCATGCTGTTCGACGAGCCCACATCAGCACTTGATCCCGAGCTAGTGGGAGAGGTGCTTGATGTCATGCGTGAGCTGCGGAACGAGGGTATGACCATGATGATCGTTACCCACGAAATGGCTTTCGCCCGCGAGGTTGCTGACCGGGTGATCTACATGGACCGGGGCGCCATTGTAGAGGTTGGTCAACCGGAACAGATTTTCGATGAACCCAGCAACGACCGCACCCGCACCTTCTTGTCGCGGGTTTTGAAACACTAAGAACCGGCGGTTGCACACAAGGGCAACCTTCTCTGTGCTAGCCGAGGCGACAATCGAATTTTAAGTGCTACCCGCTCTAGGTAGCGGTCCTTGGCCAACAGGTGCGGGCACTTGTACGCAGCTTGAGCTGCAATTCGTACCTGGTCCGATATATGGGATTTTCGGTGCTACAGCGGACGCTGGGGAACAGAAGAATGGAAACCGACAAAAGCAATATCCTCGTCTTGGCTACGGGAGGGTCAATCGCGCAGACTTCTCCTAGTGACCCGACGTTGACCGGTGAGGCGCTGCTAGCAGCCAATCCCGAATTGAGGGAGAAGTTCGGCGTTCTCGTAGAGCAGATTGCTCAGGTGTCTAGTCCTGACATCACAGCGGAACACTGGCTGGAACTGGCGAACCGTATCAACAAAGCGTTCACAGACGAAAAAATCCGCGGGATCGTTGTCATGCACGGGACCGACACACTCGAAGAGACGGGGTTTTTTCTCCATCTCGTTGTAAAAAGTGACAAGCCGGTTGTCGTTGTCGGCGCTATGCGTCGACCCTATGCGCTCGGCGCAGATGGGGCGGCCAACCTTCGCGATGGCGTCGCCCTTGCCGATTGCCCAGAGGCGAAGGGTAGGGGTGTCCTCGTCGTGCTTAATTCTGAAATTCACTCGGCGCGTGATGTCGCCAAGACCACCGTCAATCTGGATGCTTTCAAGTCACCCGGTTGCGGGCCCCTCGGCCAAATGGTGAATGGGCGGCCGATCTTTTACCGGAAATTAGAACGCAGCCATACGCTCTGGAGCGCTTTCCCATCGGATTTGCGTCGCTTGCCTAGCGTTGCGATTGTCTACAGCTACGTCGGCGTGACGCCTGACATACTCCAGGCGGTTGCGGCATCCGGCTATGAAGGCATCGTCTGGGCTGGAACGGGTAGCGGAAGCCTTCCCAAGGCAATCACCCCGGCTGCCAGAGCGGTCGTGAAGAATGGGTTGGCCTTTGTCCGGTCGTCGCGCGTGAACTGCAGCTATATCCGGCGCAACGATGAGGTTGACGACGATGCGCTTGGATTCGTCACCGCAGATTCTCTTAATCCGCAAAAGGCCCGCGTCCTGTTGATGCTTTCCCTGAATCAGACAAACGACCCGGTGAAGATTCAAAGCTTTTTCGACACCCACTAGACCAAAACGTTGCGTGAATGAATTGAAACGGCGCTTCATAGTGCTTGTATGCGAGCTTTGCCAGGTCGCAGGTGCACTTCATCTGCGAGGAAGGTGACAAATATATGTCATTTGGGGAACAGTCTTCCGCTGCGGATCTGCCGGAACCAAAGCGGCTGCTTGTAGAAAGCGTTTTGAGTTACGCGGACAGCAATTTGGACGCAAGTTTAGATCGGATGTTTGAGTTGTTGCGCATACCGTCTGTGTCATGCGATCCGCTTCTTGCCCAGCAGTGCCAAGCGGCGGCGTCGTGGCTAGCAACTGAGTTGGCGGATATTGGATTTGACGCGTCCGTTCGGCCGACAGCCGGCCATCCGGTCGTCATCGCTCACCAAAAACAAGCAACGGGTCCTCACGTCTTATTCTACGGCCACTATGACGTTCAACCAGTTGAGCCGCTTGATAGATGGGAAGCAGATCCTTTTGATCCACAGCTGAAGGTGCAGCCTAATGGCGATACCCAGATCATCGCCCGTGGCGCCTCGGACGACAAAGGCCAGCTTCTAACCTTCGTCGAAGCGTGCCGCGCATGGAAAACCGTTACGGGAGGTCTGCCTGTCAGCGTGTCCATGTTCTTCGAAGGGGAGGAAGAGAGCGGCAGTCCCAGCATGGATGAATTCCTGGATCAGGTCGGTGATGAGCTGCGCGCAGACACCATGCTGCTTTGCGACACCTATCTATGGAATGACGCGATTCCGGCAGTCACCGTCATGTTTCGCGGCCTGCTCGAAGGAGAAATCGAGATCGCCTGTGCCAGTCGCGACTTGCATTCGGGAGCTTACGGTAATGCTGCTCGAAATCCGATCCAAGTCCTCGCCGGATTGATCGCTAGCTTACGAGACGAGAGCGGGGCAGTGGCGATTAAGGGATTTTATGACGACGTCCAAGAACCAGATGAAGACCTCAAGTCCGAGCTAAAAAAACTCGATTTTGACACCGATAGTTTTTTGCAGAACGTCGGCCTTTCACAGTCTGCCGGCGATCAGGCATATTCAGCATTGGAGCAAATTTGGACGCGTCCGTCTTGCGAAATCAATGGCATCGCCGGCGGCTATCATGGCGACGGGTTGAAGACGATCATCCCTTCGAAGGCTGTGGCCAAGATATCCTTCCGGCTGGTCGCGGGCCAGGATCCAGAAAAGATCCAGGCGCATTTCCACGACCATATCCGCGCCAGACTGCCGGCCGACTGTACTATGAAGTTCACCGCATTTGGTGGCAGCAAAGCATCGGCCATCCCCTCGAAAAGCCAATTCCTTCAACGTGCCCGTGCTGCTTTGAGAGATGAATGGAATTGTGAGTCCGTGCTGATTGGCAGCGGAGGATCGATCCCAATCGTGAGTGTCATGCAGAACCGATTTGGTCTCGCTTCTCTGCCGATTGGCTTCGCGCGCTCCGACAATCGTCACCACAGCCCCAACGAAAAGTACGATCTCTCCAGTTTTCACAAGGGGATTCGGACATGGATCAGGGTACTGGCCGAGCTTTCAGGTTGCGAGGGCAATCGGGTCGGAGCGCTAGATGCAAATTCGTGCGCTGCGGATAAACCAGCTTAAGAGACTTCGAACAGCGTGATGCTTCTGCGGCAGGTGAGCTGCCTCCCCAAGAGACGAGCGGAGTGTGAAATGAAGAGCAAAGCGGCTCAAGGTTTGGATCATCTGGGGCCCTTCCTCTCAAAGCAACATCCTGAGTTCCTGAAAATTTTCGAGGCGGTCAATGCGCTGCCGATCGATGACGCACATTGCCATCTGGTCACCGATCGTGAACCCTCCATGACGTCAAGGCGGTTTCTGGAGCGCATGTCCTTGGCGGCTATGGACACTGTGCCCGCATATTTCCCCGCAGGGGTCTACGAGAAATGGCTCAGTGGTGACGAAGCCAGACGGCATGACCTCAACAAGCGGTTCGGGATCCAGGAAAAGATCGACGGGATCGTTGGGGACATTTCTCAAAGCATCTTTGTCAAATTTGTTGTGAAGGAGATGGCACAATTTTTGAGCTGCGCGCCACACATCGAAGCCGTTATAGAAGCCAGGAACGATCGCACCAAAAATTACTGGGGTTACGTCAGCAATCTACTCCAGGACGTCGGGTACGAAAACGTGATGGTGGATACCGGCTATTGTGAAGGCGCATCGGTGGAGGAGATCAACCGATATGACGACGGGATAGGGCCTTGCCGAATGAACAGGCTTGCCCGCATCGAGATGGTCCAAAAAGAGCTGTTTCCTCTGGAAATTCCGTTCGACGAGTATGAGCAGCGCTACATCGCTCGTCTCCTGGAGCTGCTGGACGGCCAAGGAAATTACGGCAAGAAATCCTATGGGATGAAATCCTACCTTCTCCCCTACATCGGACTGATCGAACCTCTTCACGATCGGGAAACTGCTCGGGCATCCTGGGAGGCGCTGAGGCAATCCTATGACAAGATTCCGCAGATGGACCGCCAGTCCGAATACAACCTGTCCAAGAATCTGCGTCGATACAATTTCACGCTTGCTCTTGAAGAATGCCTCAAGCGGGACATTCCCATGCAGATCCATACGGGCGATGGCGAGGCACCATCAGTCATCCTGCGTAACCAGGACCCGTTCTACCTTGAGGAAGTCTGCCGGTTTGATCGCGACGGGGTGATGCGCATGCCAAAGATTATTCCGCTTCACGCGGGCTATCCCTCTGTTGGCAAAGCCGCTTGGCTCAGCCACCTTTATCCGAACTGCTACTTCGAACTCTCGATCATGACACCGTTTGTGCACCAGAATTTGTTTCAACGGTATATGCAAGTGATGGAGGTCGTCCCGCTGTCGAAGATCCTGTACGCCAGCGACGCGTTTCATGTTCCTGAGCTTTATTGGCTGGCCGGCCGCTGGGGTAAGCGCTACCTGGCGAAGGCGCTCACCGAGTATGTCGTCGGCGGAAGCCTAGACGTCGAGGAAGCAATCGAGGGCGCGAGAATGATTCTGTATAAGAACAACAGGTCATTGTACAAACTCGACTAGGCTTCCGAACACCAGCCCGACTACGTCAGAGCGATAGCGGCAGTCGCCATTCCAAAGTCACGGTGGCTTGAGAGACCAGCACCTCAGCCCGGTTCTTGCGAAAGGCGCAAGCCGGGAACGGGTCGTTGAAAGCTTCTCGGGCACCTATCATCAGTCGTCTTCTGGCGAAAAATCGCTATTTGCCTCAAGTATCGTCTCCGACAGCAATTTAGCTGCTCGAACCAACGGTTCGCGGAAGTGCTGGAGGTCGTCAAAGCTGACGCGGGCAACTGGAACGGATACGCCCAGGCAGGCGATTAATGTACCGCCGGGCGCAAGGATTGGGACGGCGCAACCAACGACCCCCTTGACAAACTCCTCATTGGTGCGGGCCCATCCTCTTTTGCGTGTCTCCTCCAAAACTGTCAGAAGGGTATCGGGATCGGTTATCGTCTGGTCAGTATGCTGCTCCAGATGCAATGATCGCACGAGCTTTTCCCGGTGCTTCGCAGGAACCGTGCTCAAGTAAATCTTGCCGGTGGACGTGCAGTGAAGTGGAGCACTGTGCCCAGGATCAAATTGTAGGCTTTGCGGGGCCTTCACCCGAACGCTGTCAACGTAGACAACGGCATTGTTGCGCACTATCCCGATCTCGCATTGCTCGCCGATTTCTGCCGCGACGTTTTGTAGAACGGCATGCCGGCGGGCTGTTCTGAAGGCTGATCCGATCGTTTTGCCCGCTAGCACAACAAGGTTGTTTCCCACCACAAACCGCTTCGTTCCCGCGGCCCGCTGAAGCAGCCCGCGCGATTCGAGGTTGCCGATCAACCGGTGAGCGGTCGGCAGCGGCAAGTCGAGATTCTTGGCGATGTCTGCTGCCGTCACCGCCTTGATTTGTGTTGCGACGAAATCGAGAATTGCGAATGCCCGATCGAGTGGGCCGTCACCAGTGATGTTGTCGCTCATTGCTAATTCACTCCGGGGGCAGCTGGCTCAATAAATGGATAAAATCATTTCGAAAATCGATCATAGCAGCGGCAGGTGGGATTGGGAATTCCGGATCAGATTGCTGTGATTGCGAGGCCGATCATTTTGCCTCAAGTGTTTCTTCGCAACCAGGGTAGCTAACAAACGACAGCGCCGATTCATCCACCATATTGTTGTGGCAACCTCTCTAGAAGGGGCGCTGACCTTGGTATCGTCCCAAGAAGATGCGCTCGGCGGCCCGCCGTAGAAGTCGCCGCCAGGGCGAGGATGATTCTTTTTCAATGCCCAAACTGATCTGGCCTGGCCAGTTCTGCGATCGCGGCCTGTGCATGTGGGGAGGAGGGTCAATGCCGGACCTATTCCAATGATATATAATTATCAAATATCGGAATAAATAAAATCAAATAACGATATTCCGGTAGACCGGCACGTCTTTTTGAATATGCTCCGACCATCGCTGCCGGCATTGGCAGCGCGAGGCGCCGAGGGGGCAGTTTGGTCTCCGCCCGGATGTGGAAGTGGCTCACTCCGCCAGCAGCGTGGGTGGCCAGTCGGAGATCTAGATGAAGCAATACTATGATGTTGAGGCGGTGAGGAAGTTGTTCCCTGTCGTCGAGAAAATGACCTATCTCGACTCTGGCTTCCAGGCGCCAATGTCGACACCCGTGAAGCAAGCCCTCGAATCCTTTGTCAACGAAAGCTACGAGACAGCCGGGCCGAAATCCGTATGGCTCGAGCGCATGGAGGCGACGCGGGCAAAGCTCGCGACCCTCCTCAACGCGACTGCAGAGGAGATCGCTTTTACCAAGAACACGTCCGAGGCAATGAACATTGCCGCAAATGCATTGCCGCTGAAGGCTGGCGACAACGTCCTGATGATCCATGGAGATCACCCGAACAATGCATACGCGTTCTTGAACCTCAAAAAGAAGGGCATTGAAATTCGCTTCATTGAGATGGCGGATATCATCAACGGCGAAAGCTTCCACTCCCAGATTGATGCCAATACCAAAGCCATCTCGATGTCGTCCGTGACCTTTCATGCCGGACATCGCTTTGACATCGAAAGCGTAGGCAGGCTGTGCAAGGAAAAGAACCTCTATTTCATTATCGATATCATGCAGGCGGTCGGCGTCGTTCCCATCGATGCAAAAAAGGTAGGCGCAACGTTCTTCGGATGCGGTACGCACAAAGGGCTACTCGTCCCGCAAGGTTTGGGCCTTCTCTACTGGGATCGCGCGCGAACTGAGTTGGAGCCGGCTTATCTTTCGGCAATCAGTCTCAACAATCCTCCCTCCGACTTCATCGCGCGCCCGAACGATTTGGCCGTAGCGGCAACCGCCGCAAGATTTGAAATCGGAAACTTCAACTTGCCGGCCATCCACGCCCTGGACGCCGCTCTCGATCTAATTGCGCAAATCGGGATCGACAACATTCAAGCGCACTGTTTTGATCTGGGTGACAGGCTCATCGCCGGACTGGATGCGCTCAATGTCGAGCTGGTGGGTCCCCGCGATCGCTCTCTTCGGGCGCCCCATATCTATGTGGCCGCGCTCCCGGCTGATCAATGGATGGACCACTTCGCGTCAGTCGATGTGCGTGTCTCTCCAGAGCGCGACGGGATTCGGGTCTCGTTCGGCATGTTCAACAATGCTTCGGACGTTGATCGCCTCCTAGAGGTCATCGGAGCTCGAAACCGGACAACCGGCCAGTCGCCCAGGGCGGCCTAGTGTTCTGCGGCCCGTGGCGCCTGAACCGAGGGCTGTTCCCTATCGGCCCCTTCGCAAGCAGAAAACGGCGGAAGCTTGATCAATTGCCTATTCCGGCGGTCCGCACCGAGGAGAGACGTATTTGACCAGCGCTCCAGACGTTGAACGGGTCGAGAGGGATTCACTTGGACCGGTCAGCATCCCAGCGGCGGCGTACTATGGGCCGCAGACAGCGAGAGGAATCGCCAACTTTCCAATCTCAGGGATAGCGATCAATCATTTTCCGAACCTCATCCGGGCGCTCGCCTGCGTGAAGATGGCGGCAGCGCGAGCAAACGCCAAACTCGGTGACCTCGACGCAGGCAAAGCCGATGTGATTTGCCAGGTATGCGAGGAACTCATTGTCGGCAAACATCTTGGAGAGTTCCCTCTCGACGTGTTCCAGGGCGGCGCAGGCACATCGACCAACATGAACGTCAACGAGGTGATTGCAAACCGCGGCCTTGAGATCATGGGACTGCCACGCGGAAGGTATGATGAGCTACACCCCAATAACCATGTAAACTTCGCCCAGTCGACGAATGACGTCTACCCGACAGCGATCCGGCTAGCGATCCTGCTCTCGCGAGGGACGCTGCAACGTGCCCTGGACCAGCTCGCCAGCGACCTGGAAGAGAAGGCGCAGCAGTTCTCAAGCGTCATTAAGCTTGGCAGAACACAGCTACAAGACGCAGTTCCGATGACCCTGGGGCAAGAGTTCCAGGCGTTCGCCGCCACGCTGCGCGAGGATGTCGCACGCCTCGGTGAAATCGGCGCGTTTTTCCTGGAAGTAAACCTCGGGGGAACGGCGATTGGAACGGGCATTAACACCAACCCCGACTATCAAGCCGAAGCGGTCGCCGAACTGCGCTCGATTTGCGGACTGCCGATCGTGGCGGCCGGAAATCTGATCGAGGCCTGCTGGGATACCGGCGCGTTCGTCCTCTTCTCGGGAATGTTGAAGCGAACTGCAACGAAGCTTTCGAAGATTTGCAACGACCTGCGGCTGCTCTCCAGCGGCCCGCGTGGCGGCCTCAATGAGATCAACCTTCCGGCCCTCCAGCCAGGTTCGTCAATCATGCCCGGCAAGGTCAATCCCGTGGTTCCGGAAGTCGTCAACCAGGTTGCCTTCCAGATCATTGGCTATGACCTCACGATCACGCTTGCCTCTGAAGCTGGGCAGCTGCAGCTCAACGTCATGGAGCCGGTTATCGCTTACAACATCCTGCATTCACTTGAGCTTCTGACCAATGCCATCGACGTGCTCCGGACGAAGTGTGTGACGGGCATTACAGCCAATGCCGAGACATGCCGCAAGCATCTCGAAGCCAGCACCGCGGTTGCAACCGCGCTTACGCCAACGATCGGCTATGAGCGCGCCGCGGAACTGGCCAAGGAGGTGTTGGCGTCCGGCAAGACGATCCGCGAGGTCCTTGCCGATCAGCCAGATCTTTCGGAGGATCTTATCGCACAAACCGCTGATCCACACCTTTTGACGCGCCCAACGCGGTCACGCATGGCGTCGTGACCGTGCCGCTGATTGCCCATGCGGCGGGGCCTGCGTCGAGACGAATTGAATTCGAGGAACCCTATTCATGAAGAGCAAAGCAGCAGTTGCATGGAATGCCAACAAGCCGCTCTCCATCGAAACCGTAGAGATCGGCGGGCCCAGGGCCGGGGAGGTCTTGGTCGAAGTCGTGGCTACCGGCGTCTGTCACACTGATGCCTACACGCTTTCCGGCCTAGATTCCGAGGGAAAATTTCCTGCCATTCTAGGTCACGAGGGTGCCGGCATCGTTCGAGAGGTCGGCGCCGGAGTCACGACGCTGAAGCCAGGCGATCACGTCATTCCGCTCTACACGCCAGAGTGCCGCCAGTGCAAAACCTGTCTTTCACAGCGGTCCAATCTCTGCACGTCCATTCGAGCCACGCAGGGCCTGGGGCTGATGCCTGACAAGACGACACGGTTTTCCTGCGATGGCGGTGAGATCTTCCACTACATGGGCTGCTCGACCTTTTCCAATTACACGGTGTTGCCCGAAATTGCGCTTGCCAAGGTCCGCGAAGACGCGCCCTTCGACAAGATTTGCTACATTGGCTGCGGCGTTACGACCGGCATCGGAGCCGTGATCTACACCGCGAAGGTGAGGCCCGGATCGAGCGTCGTGGTCTTCGGCCTCGGCGGCATCGGTCTCAATGTCATCCAGGGTGCACGCATGGTTGGCGCCGACAAGATTGTCGGTGTCGATGTGAACCCTGCCAAAGCTGAAATTGCCCGGAAATTCGGCATGACCGATTTCATCAATCCCAAGGAGGTTGGCAACGACAAGGTCGTACAAGCCATCCAGGATCTAACCGACGGCGGCGCGGATTACTCGTTTGATGCGACGGGCAACGCTGAAGTTATGCGTCAGGCCCTTGAATGCTGTCATCGCGGATGGGGTGAATCCATCATCATTGGCGTTGCAGAAGCAGGCAAGGAAATTTCCACGCGGCCGTTCCAACTCGTCACTGGCCGCGTTTGGAAAGGCACTGCCTTCGGCGGGGCCCGTGGACGCACAGATGTTCCGAAGATCGTCGATTGGTACATGGAGGGCAAGATCAACATCGATGATCTTATCACGCACAGAATGCCCTTGGAACAGATCAACACGGCATTCGATCTTATGCACGAGGGCAAATCGATCCGTTCGGTAATTGTCTATTGAAAATGGGAACAAACTGCACATTGCAGCAAGCAGGAGGAAAATATGAGCGCTCGACTTCTTCACCCATCTGTCCAGAACGGCGTCCGCAAAGGGAACAGCGAAAACGCTGGTGGGATTCTCACCTGCAAGTGTTCCGACAGTCCTGTGAAAGTAAAAGTGTCAGGCGGTATTGCTCATAACCACGTCTGCGGATGTACCAAATGCTGGAAGCCAGAGGGTGCTGCATTCTCGGTCGTTGCGGTCGCACCGAGCGAGATCGTCTCCGTAATCGAGAATAGTGACAAACTGGTTGTGGTTGATCGTTCAGCGCTAATCCAGCGCCATGCATGTAATGCGTGCGGCACGCACATGCATGGTCCGGTTGAGCGCGAGCATGCCTTCCAGGGCTTGTCGTTCATCCATCCTGAGCTGTTGGACAACAACAGATGGCCCGAGCCAGGGTTCGCCGCCTTTGTGTCTTCCATCATCGAAGGTGGCGTTGACCCATCGGAAATGGACGGGATACGCGCCACATTCAAAGATCTCGGCCTGGAGCCTTATGACTGCCTCTCTCCTGCTCTCATGGACTACCTCGCCGCCTGGACGGCGAAGAAAAGCGGGGTTCGTCACCAGTGAGAAGGCTGTGGCGTGCGCAGATGGCTGACGGCCTCTGCGCTATCCCGGCGCCCGTTGTTATCGGCGCGAACATCCCCGAAAGCCGTTGCACGCCGCTAGCCCCACCCCCGCTCAATGCACACCGGTTCGATGGTGATCGGAGACGTTTTGATGAGCTCGATAGTCCCCCAGCTTCCGGTAAGCCCGTACAAATTCTATAGGCCCGACGCACGGTTGATAGAAATTGCCGCAAGAGGTGCGTTGCTCCTTGATTACTGGGATGTTCCGCTTGCCGACGCTGCTACCGATGGTGCTGAGTTCGGCTTTCGCGATGAGGTCTATTGGTTTTATAAAAGCGCAAGGCCAATTACCAAGCCGGAGAGGGGCGCCGCTGATCTCCTAGAGCGCCGTGATAGCAGTGTCCTAAGATTGCCTAGTGGCTTCGCGACCGAGTGCATGCTTTCCATGGGAGTCGCGGGCGACCTGATACAAGCGGAAGGCCTTGATCGGTCAAAAAATGTGCTGTTCTCGAATGTAGCCGACGTGCTTTTCGAGAAAGATCTCTCTTTCGCAAACTACGAGTCCGTGGTTGCAAAGGACGATGTGGTCAACAAAGCGCTGGGGGATGGCCGCTCATTTACGATGTGCTGCACAAAAGAGCAGTATTTGACGTTGACCCGCCACAGAGACAAACATTTCACCGTTCTAAATACGGCAAACAACCATACCTTTGATCTCGATCTCGCCGGTTTGGAAACGACACAGAAGCTGCTCGAGCAAGATGGAATCGTCAATACTGGAACACCGCAGCATGCTGACGAGCACGGTCGCGGCACCATTTTGACCATCAAGGGTATCAAGATCGGTTTCGTTTCTGCCGCGTTCGGCATCCGGAAATTCCAACTGCCACCCGACGAAAGGCATCGCATTCATGTTGCCAAGCTCTGCTCCAAACATGTCGCTCCCGAGCTAGAGCTCTTGAAGCGCCAAATCGCGGATTGCAAAATGCGGGGCTGCGATTTCATCGTAGGCTCGCTTCACTGGGGGTGGGAATTCGAGTTCTTCCCCCGAGAGAGCCAGATTGAAGCCGCCCATGCCCTGGTCGAGGCGGGAGTGGATCTTATCTTAGGTCATCATCCACATGTAATCCAACCACTCGAGTTTTACCGCACTAAACGTGATCCAAATCGGATTGCGGTGATCGCCTATTCACTTGGGAGCACTACCTTCGGATGGTTCACCGCGCCGCACATGATGTTGAGTTTGCTGTTGGACCTCGAGCTATCGAAAGGCCTTCTGGAAGGCGCACGGCGCACCTATATCTCGGTGGCAAAGCCAATTCCGGTGTTCAGGCATCCGTTCATGCAGAACGGAAAGCTACTTATGCGCCTCCAAAAGCTTGCCGACCACGTTGCCGCCAGAGGCAGGATACCGCCTTCAGTACAGAAAATGGAAGAATACGCGAAGCTCGTCTTGGGAAACTCATACGCGCCATAGTCGATTGCCGCTGTTATCGGTTGATCTTTTGAGAGACATGGCGGGACCGAGTCGGATCCCAAGCCTTCTTGGCCTCGGCGATCATACTCAGCCAAGCTGTTTTTCCTTCATGATCACGATCGCAAACTCCCGAGCCTCGACTGTCCAATGACTTTCCGCCAGGGGCCGCCATTTGGTAGGCACACGACGATGCGCGGATACGCGATGCGGTCGATCTTTCGAAGATGCTTACGGGGTATCCCAACGCGTGCCTGGTCAAACCTGATGGCGTAGCGCTGGACCTCGCCCCCGTTAGGCCGAGCCAGCTTTGCCCGTTAAGGCAGACCGTCGGAGCACGCCATGTGTGGTGGCTTGGCATACGGCGGCATTCGCAGAGCCGAGACGATGCCTCGAATCCACAGACTGCCTCGTTCGGCCGGATTGGGCAACGCACACATTGCGGCATCAGCTACGCGAGTTGTTAAGTCGGCGTGCTAAACATAGCAAAGGAGGTAAGGTCATCACAAAAAGGCAGGCCCGCGCCGGTGCGTCGGCCTATGCTGGCTCGATCGCCTTGGTCATTGATTGCTCGGGGCATGAACAAGCCGTGCTCGATGCCTGCAAAGTTGTGCGCAAGCGTGGCGAGGTCGTGTTGGTCGGTGTTCCGTGGAAAGCCAACACGGGAATTCTAGCCCACGAGATCCTCCATGCGGTATTCTTCAACTTCGTCGTTCTGCGCAGCGGATGGGAATGGGATGTTCCGGTCCTCGCCAGGGCCTTCGTGTGGGAGGAACTATATGATGGCTACAATAACGCCCCCCACAGCACCTATACCGGTCTGGCCAAGGCGCTGAAATGGCTGTCGGAGGGCCGTGTCCCGGTCGATGGCTTGGTCCGAAGCCAGAATCCTAGCGACCGTCCACAGTCTATAGCGCGCTGTTCAACAGAGAGATCGAGGAGCCGTTCGTGGTGCTCGACTGGAGTGGCGGCCTGTGAGTGGGGAACTGGCCCGCAGGACAACGGTCGATGCCGACATCACGCTCGACAAGGCATCGACCAGCCGCTGACAGGCGTCGGCGTCGGGGCACCATCACCTTATTTCAGCGTCAATACCGCCGCCACCGACCAGCAGGCAACTATCTCCGGGACCCCGCGAATGACGCGTTCGAAGCCGTCGAAATCGGTCCTGGCGGTGACTCGCGAGAGTCACCTCGATCAGCACGGTGGCAACAGGGGCAATCAAACGCATGGCGATTCTGGCGTGATGGCCCGAGAAGATACCGGCCTGTTCCAGCTTGCGCAGCCGTATTCAGCCATGGGGTCGGCGACAAACCGACCTTGTCGGCTAGCGCCAGCTTGGTTGTTGATGTTGAAGTGTTTTTCACAGTTCCATAACATAGATTACGCAACTTTCATCAGTTATAATTTGATATTTCCCAGTTATGCAAAGTACTCATGGTGCTTCTCAAGTCTTCGTTCCAGTCATACAGAGGAACAACATGAAGTGCAGCTGCAGTTACTCCTGCCCTACATCTCGATACGATAGATCGATATTACTTACCGTCACATCACCTCTCGATAAAATCGGACGGAATACTCAGAACACTTCTTAAACACCGGGGTCGGCGCCCCGGTCAGACCACATCGCCCTTGCTCGCCTGCCCTCTCGGCGCACTCACTTATGCGGCATGCAATAGACGCCCTCGGATTCCATCAGCACCGCGCCACCCTTCAACTCGCTCAGTGCGCCGACCCACGCTTCCGAATAAGTGCGGCTGGCATCCACAGCCGTCAGCCAAAGAACCCGATTGTCGGCCAGTTCGACCTTCACTTCCTGCTGCAAAGGGCTTGCCTGCACGGTCTGTTGATAGTGGCGTTTGATCCTGACATTGCTGGCCGGGAACTCAGCTTCGTTGCTGCCGTAGTTCAGCACAAATCCGGTGTGGTCCTCAGCCACCGAGCAACTGCCATCACGCTCACACACGATTTTGGCAGCGGTCTTGCAGTCCCATCTCAGTGAAGCGGGCCACATAGGATTGTCCACGCTTGATCGCGGCCTGTCACTCTGGCCGGCCGCCGTCAACACTGCGCCTGTGTTCAAAATCACAGCGGACAGGAGAAGCGCCTTGAACACTACAAACCTCCCTGAATTGTGGCTCTCATAGTCCTCGCCCTACGTGATGGCCTGGCTTATGGCATGTTGAGATTGAACCAGCTTTTCTGGCGCACGCCGTTCGCGTCATCATACTCGATGAACCAGGGCTTTCCGCGCATCGGTCGAGGGATGGTGTAGTAGGTCGGGCCATTACCAATGGAATGCCCTCGATCGTTCCCCGCGGTCTGGATTGTTGCCGCAACCGCCTTGCCGTCGATTTCGATTTGGACCTGACGTGATCCGTCTCCGTGATGCCCGCCGAGGGCGGTGTTTTTGAAAACGAGGGGCAAGGAGAGCCTATCAGCCGCGAGGCGGCAGATGTTCCGTTCTTGACCTAAGCCCGGCCGATCGGATTCGGAGCTGCCAACTGCTTGCCAGCCAGACGGACAATCCCCATACTTCTCAAATCTCGCCGCGCTCGAGTTGGCTTGCGGACAGGTCGGCCAATTGAAACCCGGGGCTTCCATCGCCGCAATCAACCTGTAAATTGGCGGGTGGCAAGAGGGAGTGCCTTGCCAGTCGCCGGAAAGACATAGGAGGACCTGACAGCCCCATTCCGACGCTTTTGATTGGGATGGAAGAGCTGCGGCGCCCGCGATGGCGACGGCACCCCCCAGTAGAAATTTGAGTATGGTCATAGCCTTTTCCTCGCTGCGGATTTGACAGTTTACTATGGACGATCCGAGCGAAAAAGGACAGGTCGAAAAGGCAGGTTTGTGCGACTACACCGATTTATGAAACGAGACGACGGAGGCGTGGTCAACAACCCGTTGCGCGCCAACATTGCCCTGACCCTTGAGCGGGAGCGAGCCAGACGCGGCCTATCCCATATGCACATGGCCGAACTGTTTCGGATCGCCGACGGCGAAAAACTCGCCTACCGAACGTACATTCAGACTGTGCGTCAGAAAAATAATGTCACATTGACGACGCTCCAGGTCATGGCAAACGGCTTGCAAGTGTCTTTCGCAGGACTGCTCGCCGGCAGTAAGAAAGTTCCGGATTGGGCGCATCGGTTGGACGACAATGCGATCCGCAAGCGGCTGGCGCACATCATCGATTTTGAGCGACAACGACGTAATTTGCACCGCTATGAGATGGCCGAGCTCATCGGCGTGGCGGAGGCGACATACATGAAACTCGAACGCGCGAGTGGCAATATCAGCGTGGACACGATTGCGGCGATCGCCAAGGCGTTGAAACTTGATCCGGCGACCTTCCTCTTTTCCGAAAAGAACCCGCCTGGCAGAGCCGACACCTCGCCCCCCACGAGTGTTCCTAAAGGGCTATAATTCGCCGAGCGCCGGCGTCGCTCCTTTGCCCTGCCGGTCAGGCCCGGCGGCCGACTAGCGCCCCCCGCCGCGGCTGTCGGGCCGCTGCTGTCAGCGTCGGCTGTTAGCGGCGGGAGTGATAACAGGACTTTGACATGGATGACGACCGGCCAATGCCAAACTCATGCTCGCCGGGCCGACTTGACAGCACGCGACAGAAACCGTTTCAAGCTCAAACCGGCCAATAAAATGTAAGGCGGCATGGCGAGCGAATAGTGACCACAGTTTAATTTCAAAATATTTGGCCTAGCTCCGGCGTCCTTCAGCCTCTGCATGAACCTCTCCGATAGCTCTGGCAACACCACTTTGTCTCTCTTAGCCAACACGACATGAAGATCGAGATCAGGCCGCGCCAAACTATGTGCGTAATTCTCCAAGTTGAGTGGACCCCAGGCCCTTCTGAGATCGGTCAGCTCAATCTCAGGCTCAAGGCTATCACGTATCAATCGTGTCGCGCGACCCGTCCAAACCATATCCGCTAGACTCCCGGCCGTCAGAAACAACGAGGCTTTTGACACAGCCGAGTCGTGCGCCGCGACCATCCCCGCAACCCAGGAGCCTAAACTCATACCGAGAACCGAAATCTCTCGATAGCCTTCGATCTTCAACCAACGTATGAGTTTCCGCCCATCAAACACTGCCTGCCTTACAGATTGGATCGTTCGACCGAGATTAGGGCTAAGCATATAGTCGGCGTGCACGGAGCCGGGACGGCTGCGTTCGAAGTGATAAGGCATAGCAATCTCGACAACCGTGATGCCACGCTGCGAGAAAAAATTGGCAATCTGACGATTCCGGGAGCTTGCATTCCAATGGTGAAAAATCACCAACGTCTGATCGAACGACCGGCTTTCTGTGATTTTCGCCGAGACGACATTGTTCTGTTCGATATCAGTAGAAATGTCCGATGGAAATTTGAGCCACCCATCTAGCCTTTCAAACCCCTGATCACTCACATTCGGGTCATCGAAAAAGGCTGGATCAGCTACGGCCTGGTCCGCAAGGGCACAGAATTCCTCGATACTTTTTATCTTCTTCGCACCTGGAAAGGCGCGTTCCGCGTCAAGGGCGAAATCCGTTGGTTTCTTCCCTTCCTCACCGCGTCGCGCCCGCTGCTCATCCCAACGATCAAGCCAACTATGATACACTCTGATTGTTTCCTAACTTACTCGCTTGCCCTCGCCCCAACCCTGGATCAAACAGGCCGTATATTGCGAACAGCACTCCAACGCCCAGAAGGATCGAAAAGCCAGAAAATGCATCGATCAGCAAATAGCTAGCCGCGAGTAACGCTACGATCACTGACATCCTCCACAAAGACATACAAAACCGACGCTCGACACCTAAACGGATGGAGCCGTACAGAAATACAACACAGGTCGAAATAGCGATAAGAAGGCTACTGTAATGGGTCGGCCTACGGTAGATGATCCCGGCGCTCACATCATTGCGCTCATAAAAGGCGGAAGACATATCGCCGACCAACCAAGACACAATATTCTCTCCACGCGATGTCAGGTAAGCACTCTGGAGCTTCATGACTATGGCGATCAGAAGCCCCAAAACAGTACACCGAAAAATCGCACGCATAACCCTGATGCTGGCTTCATGGAGCTCGTGTCGATAATCCACCTCCGGCCGATTACTCGCTGCTTCTCCAATTCTCCAAAGATCATGGATCACCGTATAAAGCAAAATGAGGCCTACGAAGAACAGATAAAAACAGAGGCACATATACAGGTAAGCGAGCCCCGTGAAAACGATTGCTTCCGGCACCGATATAACCTCAGGGCGCACAATCGCTAACGAGCCCCAATCCGTCGCATAGTTGCCACCACCTTTGAGCAACGGGATTAAAGACACGCCGATCCACTGGAAAAGACCGGCGAACACCACACAAATCAAAAAAACCGCCCAATATGAATACGAAGAAGCTTGTACGGTGCGAGCCCAGGCATCATCGCTTTTAATCCTGTCGCCCTGCGCTACAAGCTTTGGGCGGCCTCCGTCTTTCCAAAAGGTCACCAACTCGGTCACGAAGGCAAAAAACAGTGGCAAAAATACCATGAAGACGAATGTCCAATTCGCTGTCCAAAGAAACCCAACCTGCTTGACGACGCCATCCGCCCGGTCGTACGTCACGCTGTGAATCCCCGTAAGATACGACAAAAACCCAAGAGCGGTGACGCCCGCAAACACCGACGTCGGTAAATTCAGGGGAGATCCGCGACTAAAAAACGCCTCCGATTTCCTCGCCAAACTAAAACGCCGGCTCGGCCCCTTGGGGTCAGTATCCAGTGTCAGCTCTACCGGGGAGTCTGTCTCGTCATCGAAGGGCGCAGTCGGTGCCGTATCTGGAATCTCCTGTGCAACGCTGCTTCCGGCCCTCCTCCATTCTCGTCTCTTGGCCGATAACCGCGATTGCGCCTCACTAAGCTCAATCTGCCATTCGCTAGTTGCGACCGGATCATCGCATCCAAAAATCCTGGCCAGCCAACGAATGTTGGCAATGCTAATTCCCTTCTCGTTCTCTTGAAACCAAAGCTGCACCGTTCGCAGATCGACCCCAACCCGGTTGGAATCAATCAGTGAAATCGCCTCTGCAAGGAGCTCGGGCGTCCATGGGCCAGCAGGAAACCCGTCTTTGGCCAACAGTCGACCCGCACCCGCCGCCGCCAGTCGTTTGAATAATTCTTTGAAATCACTCCCGTCTCTCGGCGGAGGGAGAAATAACTTTCCGTTCCTAAACAACAACTTATAGGCTCTAGTTTCGTTCCGTTTCGCTAGGCTTCGTATCCTATCGTGCCTTCGTCCTCAATCAACGTTTTTATCGACTCGATTTTGGCCGGCACGGGAGAAGATCGGATGACGGGTGACCCGCTGGAGAGGCTGAACACGGTCGCTGCGTGGGAGATGTTTCGCAAACCGCCGGCCAAGGGCAATTTCGACTACAATCTGAAACGTTTGTCTGGTGGCAGGGTAGTGTGACCGCATGAGCGAAAAGTAGCGGAAGCCAGGGCTTCGGGAGCCCGAGAAGCAGAGGATGAACCCATCCCTATTTTTCTCGCCTCCCCGGGTATCATTTACGAATTGTCATGCGCGTGGAGCCGGTCGATGCCCATTCAAGTGGTCTGTAACAACGGAGTGATGGAAGAGTCCGATGGGGTCGCGAATCTGCTCGCGGCGCATCGTCATGCAGTCGCCATGGTTGAACGTCTCGGCAAGCGATGGCTGAGGGCCGAAGGGCCGGACGCGACTCTGATCGGCCGGCGATTGGATTCGGTCATGGCGGAGGAGGCTATCGCGCGTCGGCGCGCGGCCGCTGCGCCGGTGGCCGATGTCGTTGAGATGAAAATGAAGGCAGCTTATTTCCGGCGGTTGTTGGGGAACGACTGGTGCGAGGTTGATGTCGACGATTTTCGCGCGTTGCTCGGTTCTTTTGCGAAACTGCAGTCCTAGGAGAAGAGCGCTGAAATCCATGAGGCCACGGTATTCCAGGCCGCATAGATTCCTGCCGGCACCAAGATGATCGCGATGAGAGCGACAGCATCGCCGATGGCGCCGTCAGTGCGTCCTTCCACGGGATAGTAATATCTGTGCGCATCATCGTCGTGCTTCATTGTTGTCTCTCCGAACGCTTGTTTAGCAGCAGCTGCACAGGATGCTGAAACGTTGTGCCCCACAAACCTGCACGTTTCATCTTAGCGTTGATTTCCGCGACAAGGTAGTTCTCATTGACGGCTTTGCCCTTCGCTGTCGTTCCGGCAAACGCGTACCCGGTCGCTATGAGCGCGGTGCCGACGTCAATTGTTTCGCCATTCAGCTGCGCACCGCACACGACGAAAACCGCCCTGTCCAGGGCGTAGCCGATTGGCTGGCATGTAACCGCCGCGCTATCAAATAGCGCAGCAAGGTGCGCCAGCGAGGTGTTCCCGCAATCGATTTTGTTCCCACTTGGCTTTTCAGCTGATGTGCCTCGAAGACATGACTGGACGCCATAGAGGCGGAAAAGGTGATCTCCGTCACGCCAGGTATCTCCCGTCAGCAGTTGAGCCGATTTCGATACCGCGAAGGGCGTTGGCACGGCAGGCTCGGATGCATCCTGGGCCTGTGCCGATGCGCACAAACCAAATACGGTCAGCACTGCGAAGCTCGCCCGCTTCATTCCTGGAACTGTCCACCGAGATCGGCGGAATGCTCAAGATCGGGGCGCAGCGACTTGCCGTCCTTGTTGCGTCCGATCGCCGCCATGTCGAAAAAAACCATTTCGTCATCGTCGTACGCGACGTTGTACGGGTCGTTTGCATTGCCCGCACCCACGAGAGAGAAACACGACACAGCGTCGGGCTCACCCTTCCTGCTTTGCAGCACAAGTGTTTTGCAAAGCACTACAGATGCACGATCGTTGTAGATTGCCCCTTCATAGTCCTGCGCGGCTTTCGTGCAGTCCCACTGCTGCGTCTTGTACGCAATCTTCGGTTTTGGGCAGGCGACAAGGCCGCGCAGCCGATATGTCGCGCCGTTGACGACGCGCTCGGTCGCCGACGGCACTTTAACTGGCCCCATGAGAGCGGCCGCATCGCGCTGAAAGAGCGCGCCTTTCGCATCGTAGCGCTCATAGACGAACACCTTTTGGCCCGGCTTCGCAAACTGGAGCAGGTAGTGCTCCGAGGGTTGCGCGAAGGCGCTCGGGGCGTCGGCGCCAGCAGCATAAGCCAGGGTGCCCTGGAGCAGCAAGACCGTGCAAAGGGCCGTCTGTTTCATCGAAATCCGTCCTTGTGATCGATATCGTGTTGACACTTTACTAGGGCTGCGTGTAGCCATAGTAAAGTGTTAAATTTTGGCGACAGTATGAACACTCGATCCGCTCTTCTGCTCACGCTCTTTGGCGCCACGTTGGCGTTGCCAGCGCACGGCCGGGACCTGGCATCAGACCGCGTGGCAATCGCCTTTGCAACGCCGGCGCAAGCTCTTGCCGCGGCCGGGGCGCAAAGGCCGGGGGAGTGTAAGACCGTAAATCGGGCCGAGGTCTCCCGACTTGTGCGTTCAATCGCGCAAGAGGAAGGCTTCGACGCCGATCTGGCCGAGACAATTGCACGGGCCGAAAGCGATCGCGGCGCCAGTCAGGGTCGCTCAAAAGCCGGAGCCCTGGGAATCATGCAGCTGATGCCGGGCACGGCGGCCGGTCTAGGGGTCAGCGACCGTTGCGATACACAGGCAAATGTCCGGGCTGGCCTTCGCTACCTGAAGTCACTCTATGACGAATTCGGGGATCCGCTGCTGATGCTGGCGGCATACAACTCCGGGCCCAACAGCGTCTACAAGGCGCAGGGCATTCCGGTGAATCCGGAGACGGCGGAATATGTCGTGAAAATACTGAACCGCTGGAAGTTCGGCGGTGTGGTGAAGAAGTCCGCCCTGACCAAATCCGAGACGCTTGCGGCCGCTCCGCCAGCAAGCGAGGACGCTTGGCAGGATGGTCATGTCATGGATCTCGGCAACTGAAAGGAGCCAAGGGTGGAATACAGGAAAGCGGGCAAATTTGCCCTGAAACTGGCCTTGGCCTCGGCGGTCGGAATAGCTCTCGCGCCAGCCACTGCGTATGCCCAGTCGGCGGCGCCAGTCGAAAACGTGCTGGAGTGGTTCGTCGGAGTTCTGCAGGGCAACATCGCGCGCTCATTCGCCATCATCGCGGTCTGTTTTCTCGGCTTCCTGGCCATGACGGGCCGGCTGGCGTGGATGATGGCTTTCTCCATCATCATCGGCATCGCTTTGATCTTCGGCGCCGCCCAGCTTGTGGATGCGGTTCGCGCGACGGCCGGAGGCAGCTGAGACATGGGCGACGAGGAGGTCTATGTCGAGCCGGTCAGCCTGCCACTGACACGCCCCCCGATGAAATGGGGGGTGCGATATGAAGTTTTTGCCCTGAATGGCATCTTGGCGGTGATCGGCTTTATCGCCACGAGTAGCTTCATGCTCGGTCTTGGCGTGTTCGGCGTGGTGCATCTGGTAAGCGCATATCTGTGCCAGCGCGATCCCTACATGTTTCATGTTTTCGAGCGGCGCGTCTCCAAACGCGGAGCGGTGGCGAACCTTACTTTCTGGGGGGCGAGGAGCTATTCGCCATGAGCCTCGATGCCGACTTGAAATTTGGCCGTGAACGCCGCCGCGAAAAGCCCGCGGCGATGCACATCCCTTACCTTCGCCATGTCGATGACAATTTGGTCGTCACGAAGAGCGGCTTTCTTGTCGGCGTCATCCAGCTCAGTGGCCTGCCATTCCAGACGATGGACCAGGCCGAGCTGAACAGCCGCATGTTCAACCGCAACACGACGTTCCGCAATCTCTCGACCTCTCGCTTTGCCGTCTACACGACGATCATCCGCCGCCACGTGACGCCGGAGATCGAAAGCGACTTTGACAATCCTTTCGTGGCCGAGCTCGACGCCCGCTACATGGATGAGCTTGGGGCGAAAAACCTGTTCGTCAACGAGGCATATCTGGCGGTCATACGCCGACCGATGGTCGGCCGCGTCGGCTGGGTGGACAAGGCTCTCAACGCGTTCCGCATCAGTACCGCGGGCGAAGAAACCCGCGAAGAGGCGGCCGCCGAACTGCATGACGTTCTCGACGGCGCCGTCAAGGATTTCACGGCGTATGGTGCGCGTCTTCTCGGCGTCGTGAAGCGCCGCGACAGCTTCTTTTCCGAGCCGGCGGAATTTGTGGCGAAGATCCTCGCCGGGGGCGTCGACGTGGAAATGCCTTTGCCGCGCATGAGCCTTGGTGATGTGCTGGCGACACGACAGCTGTTTTTCGGCAAGTCCGCGCTGGAACTCCGCGGGCCGGACGCCGGCAAACTCGGCGCCATGGTGTCGATCAAAGAATACCCACCCTTCACCGCTCCGGGCTCATTGGACGGTCTCTTGCGCCTGCCACATGAGTTTGTCCTCACGCAGAGTTTCGCGATCGAAGATCGTGTAACCGCGATGCGCAGGATCAACACCATCGCGAACCAAGTTGAGGGTTCCGACGAGGCAGGCACTACGGTCGAGGAGTCCGTACACGACGGCGCCGACAAGCTGGCCGGCGGCGAAGTGGTCTTCGGGCAACATCATATGAGCGTCATGGCCTTGGCACCGGACATAACCGGGCTCAACCGTGCGCTATCCGACGTTACGGCGGAGCTTTCGCGCATGTCGATCGTGCCGGTTCGCGAGACACTGAACACGGAACTGGCCTTCTGGGCGCAATTGCCGGGAAATTTCAGTTACATCGCGCGACGTGCGTTGATCTCGTCGCTTAACTTCGCCGGTCTTTTCTCAGGACATAATTTCCCGTCCGGCCAACGTGAGCGGCTCCATTGGAAACGGCCCATCGCTTTGCTCGAAACGACCAGCCAGACGGCCTACTATTTCAATTTCCACGTTCACGATGTCGGGCACTTCACTGTGTTCGGCCCGACCGGCTCGGGCAAGACTGTCGTGCTGTCGTTCCTAATGGCGCAGGCCATGCGCATCATGCCAAGGCCGCGATGTGTGTATTTCGACTATATGCGCGGTGCTGAAATTTTCGTTCGGGCGCTCGGCGGTCGCTATGAGGTGATGGAACCTTCCCAGCCGACGGGGTTCGCGCCATTGCAGATTGATGACACGGCAGAAAACCGTTCTTTCCTGGAAGATCTGCTCATCTACATTCTAACGCCGGAAGGCGGCGCGCTGGACGTGGCGGAGATGCGCGTCATCAACGCCGCCGTCGACATGATCTACAAGATCCCGCGCGAACAGCGGACCTTCGACCTGCTGCCGGAAGTGCTGCGCGGCTCGCTTATGCCCGGCATGAACGATCTGGCGGCGCGGATACAGCCTTGGCTCGACCCGAAGGACAGAGGCTGGCTTTTCAACAATCCCATCGATCTTGTCGATTTCTCGAAACCCGTCGTCGGCTTCGACATGACCAGGATCCTGGGCGACCGAAAGCTGCGCTCGGCGGCGTTGCTCTACATCTTTCACCGTCTCGAGGATGTCATCGACGGCTCGCCGATCATGCTCTTCCTCGATGAAGGCTGGAAGTTGCTGGACGACGAGGTTTTCGCCGCTTTCATCAACGAGACACTGAAGACCATTCGTCGCCGCAACGGCGTGGTGGGCTTCGGCACGCAGACAGCGGAAGACGTCGTCAATTCCTCCATCTCGTCGTCACTGATCGAGCAAACGAAGACCAACATTTTCTTCCCCAACCCTAAGGCGAGCAACAAATCCTACATGGAGCGCTTCTCGCTGACGGCGAAGGAATTCGAGTTCGTGCGCCGAACCGCGAAGGAGACGCGCACCTTCCTCGTCAAGCACGACAGCGACTCGATCGTGGCCAAGCTCGATTTGTCGGCGATGCCCGATCTCATCAAGGTCCTGTCCTCGAACGAAGCCAACAGCAAGGAATGCGCACGGCTCCGGGAGACCTTCGGCGACGAGCCAGAGATGTGGCTGCCATACTTCTGCGGATGGGAGAACGAGCATGACGAACCGGCTTAGCAGCGCTTGTCTGGTCATGGCTCTCGCTACGGCGGAAAGCATGAGCGTGGCGGTCGCTCAGATCGCGGTGATCGACGGGCCGAACCTCGACAAGCGGCAAGAGGACGAGCAGCACAGCACGAAGTCGGATGAGGCCAAGAAGGACGAAACCGACAAGAAAAAAAGTGTCGTCTGCACCTATTCGAACAAATACCGCTCACAGATGTTTCGCCGGTCGCCTGCCGAAGCGTTGCAGCGCGACGCGGGCAACGTGAAGATGATCCGCTACTATTCGCAAAAATACGGCGTGCCCGAAGGCCTAGCACTGTCCGTCGCCTATCAGGAATCGCGCTTCGACACATGCGCCGGGAGCCACACCGGCGTCAAAGGCGTCATGCAGCTGACCAAGGGCACCGGCAAGTCCATGGGACTGGACCGCGACGTGAACGAGCAAAATGTCGAAGGCGGCGTCAAATACCTCGGAATGGGTGTGAAGCAATGCGGGGCGACGAACTACAGCTGTCTCGCCTCCTTCTACAACGGATCGAACGCAGGCGAGCAGAACCAATGGGCCGGCGGCGTCGGCCGCTGGAACAGCTACTTCAACGACTATGTGTCGAGCGGCAAGGCTCCGGCCGCCGCGCCGCCGCCATTCTCGATCGTAACGGCCGACGGCGCAGGCGGCACGGCTCAGGACGCCGCCATGGGCACGGTGAGGAAGGCGGCTGGCGGCCTTGATGCAAGCTCATCGCAGATCGGCGCCAACGGCGCGGCAATCGACGCGCTGGCGGGCAACGTTGGCCAGGTGACCGAATACAAGGACGCCTGGGAGCTGAACTCGTCGGCTCGTGGGATCAACGCCGATGTCACCAACCAGTACCTCGCCCAGGCGGGGGATTTTACGACGTTGCTGGCCCAACTTCTATCGTTGCAGAATGTTCAGGCATCGCAGTCGTCCAAGCTGGTGCAACAGCCGAAGAGCGGCTCTCCAAACCCGTTCTCTTGTGATCCTGCGGAATTGGAGCGGTTGAGGATCGATCGCGGCCGGTGGCTACCATGCGCACTTGAGAACGCGGGGGCAAACTCGGCCGACAGCCGCTCGATGATCATCACCAGTGATCCTGCCGGCGCTGCCAGCGTGATCAATTCTCTACAGCAATAGGAGGCTGACATGAAAAAATTCGCGATTGCTGCCGGTCTGGCGCTTTGGGCAAGCACGGCCCACGCACAGATTGCCGTCATTGATGGCGCCAATCTCGATGTCGCCCGCAAGAATGCGGACAACACCAACTCCATCATGGATTCGAACAAGGATATCCTGAAAAAGAGCGAGGAGATCCTGCAGGCTCTCAGCGGCAGTCGTGACGGTTCGCTCGGGATCGGGCAGATGGGCCTTGGCGGCAATATGTCGATTGCCCAGGCGCCGTCGTTCGGATCGATCCTGAACGGCGGGGCTCTTTCGTTTGGCGGCCTTTCGCCCGAAATCCAGAAAATCGCCGGCGCGGTCATCAATGGGCTCCAGCTGGTGAAGCAGCTCCAGCAGATTGCCGGCAAGGAGACGAGCGCCGTCAACACCGCGTATGGCGGCAGCGTCAATGTGGCCTCGCTGCTAAGCGCATTGACCTCGCAGGCTTCGCAGGGCGTCACCCAGCGCCAACAGTCTCTGCAGTCAGCGAGCGGCCAGATCGGGCAGTCGCAGGACGTCAAGGGTTCGGTGGACCAGAACACGCGAATGCAGCTGGAAAACGCACGTGCGGTCAACGAACTGATCGGCGTCCAGAACGGCGCGGTCGCGGCCCTGAATGAGAAGCTGAAGGGAGATCTTCTTCGCCAGAGCCAGGTGCAGAAGATGATGACACCGCGCAACGTCAATCCGTTCGCGGAATTCGGCAAGAGCGGAGGCTAGGCGCTTGTCGAGGCGAGCGTTGCGCATATGCGTTGTGATTGGGCTCGGCACGGCGCTTTTCGGATGCGCAAATCGCGAACTGAAAGCGCCGTGCGGGCCTTTGGCGTATGCCCATGCCGACAACTGCGGCGCGCTGAAGCCGGTCAATTCGACCCCGTTTGCCAGTATCGTTGACGAGGATCCATGAACGGTCTTGCCGAAAGCATTCTCGGTGGCATTGACAACATCGGCGAGGACTTCGTCCGCACCGTCTATATGCAGTTGGGCAATGCGATGGGCAACGTCTTCAGCCTCATGCTCACCCTCTATATCGTGTGGTGGGGCTATTCGATCCTGAACGGGCGAGAGTCGATTTCGCCGCTCGAAGCGGCCTATCGCCTCGGCCGCGCCGTCATCATCTATCTGCTGCTGACCGGATGGGGCACATTTTCCGCGACGATCTACCAGCTCGTTCAAAGCATTCCGGATGAGGTCGGTAAGGTGATCGTTGGTGCCGTGTCGCGAGCCACCGGCAACCAGCTCAGCGATCAGGCGGCAATTCCAGCGCTGATCGACAATCTCTACAAAGGGGCGCAGGACGTCGCCAATCAGGTCTACAGCGGATCCTTCTATGACATTTTTGGCGCGCTCTTGTCGTTGCTCGTTCTGCTATCAGCCATCATCTTCGCAGCGCTGGCCATTGCCGCAATCATCGCCGCCAAGGTGATGTTGTTCATCACGCTCGCTCTGGCGCCGATATGGATAATTCTTTGGCTTTACCGCTGGTCCTCGCGCATGAGCGAAGGCTTCCTTTCGCTCACCACCTTTCTGATGATCCAGCAAATCCTGATCTACGGATTTCTCGGCTTCTACTTCTCGCTCGTCAATGCGGCGCTGAACACCGCCACGTCCGGAGGAGCAACCATGGACAGCAAAATGTCGCTGGTGTTGCCCTTGGTGCTGGTGACGATCATCGGCATCTACGTTCTCATGCAGATACCCTCGATTGCTTCGATCCTGAATGGCGGCGGGTATCTCAGCACCATGGGCGCTCGCTACTCATATGGGACGTTCGGCAGGAATGCCGTGCGCTACTCCGGCGCGCGATGGGCCGCAGGCCGCGCCGCTCGGGGCGCCCGGCAGCTCGCGACAAACAGTTTTCGATCTTCGCGAGTAGCCAGGGCGGATGCCGCAACCCGGACCGCTATCCAGCAAGGTGCGCGCGATAACTCCAGGCCTCTGGCCTAGACCACACAATGATCACCGATCGCGGTGCTGGATCAGATGCGTCGCGAAAACGAGGCAATAGTAAAGTGGCAATTCCAATGGAAACAGTTGCTGACCGCAGCAGCGAACTCGTCGACAAGCGCTATTACAGGGCGGGCGCGACCTGGCAAGACGACACGCACAGGTCAATGCGTCGATCGCGTACATTGGCCTGGATCGTCAGCGGCATTTCCGGGCTGGTTGCGGTGCTGTCGGTGTTGGCGCTCGTGCTGATACTGCCGCTCCGGCAGTTCGAACCGTATGTTGTCGAGGTCGACAAATCGACCGGCTACCTCGAGATCATGCGCGCGCTGAAGCCTGGAGATTTATCGCAGAACGAAGCGGTCACGGCGGCAAATCTGGTGCGCTACATCAGGGCGCGCGAAACCTACGATTCGCGTGAACTGAAACAGAATTACGACTTGGCGCAGCTCTACTCGACCGACGCCGCGTCCAAGGATTTGACATGGCTTTATACGCCAGCAAACCCACAATCGCTGGACAAGATTTTTGGCCGCAATGTCACTGTCTCGGTCGAGATCAAGTCGGTTTCCCTGCTCAATCGCAACACGGCCTCGGTGCGCTTTGCCACAACGACGCGGCGGAACAATTCGTCCACAGCCGACAATTGGGTGGCGGTGATAAAATTCCGCTACACGTCAACGCCGCTCAAGAACGAATGGCGTTTCGACAACCCGTTGGGATTTCAGGTTACGGATTACCGCCGCGACCAGGAATCGGCCCCGGCCGCGGGGAGTCTGCAATGAGACGGCGCGCGGGCCTCGTCCTATCGGCCGCCCTTCTGCTCGGCGCGATGCACAGCGCGGCCGCACGCGACGGCCGCATCCGATATGTCACCTTCAACAATGACGACGTGACGTCGGTGCGCGCCGCTCTTGGGATTTCCACGATGGTCGAACTCAGTCCGACCGAAGTCATCGAAACCGTGTCCGCTGGCGATACAAAAGGCTGGTCCATCATCCCCAAACGCGGATCGCGATTCCTCTTCGTGAAGCCGCTGGAGCGCGATGCGTGGACCAACGTCAACGTGGTCACCAACCGGCGCGTCTATTCCTTGCTGCTGCAGGCGACTGACAATAGCCGTGATCGGGCATCCTTCCAGGTCCGGTTCAAATACCCGGACGAGGATATCGACGCGCGCCTGCTCTCACAGGCCAAGGAGAGCGCCGCCGATCCGGATTTGAAGGATCTGAATTATGCCGATCTCAATTACGACTACGCCTACAAGGGCGACGACAGCCTGAAGCCGCGCACCGTATTCGACGACGGCACCAAGGTGTTTCTGGAGTTCAAGGGAGACATTCCGGCGATCTTCGTTGTCGACGACAAGCATCAGGAGTCGCTGGTCAACGTTAGCACGCAGGGCAAATACACCGTCATCGACAAGGTCGCACGGCAATTCACCTTGCGGGCCGACGGCAAGACGCTCTGCCTCTACAACCGGGCGCGACCCAACGCCATCGATCCCGTCGAGCATGTCTACGGTCCAACGAAACTGACACGCGGTTCCACCCTGTTCGGATCCAGCGGAGGGCGCTGATGTCCCAGATCGATTATAACCAACTCGACGGTAGCCCGACGGTCGCGCGCCGTGGTGCGGGCGTGGGTACCAGGATCGCCCTGGTCAGCCTCGGCGTGGTGCTGGTAGGCGCGCTGATATGGCTCAACTGGCCCCGGGAGCCTGTATCGCGCGATGTTCGCAGCGATGGCGAGGAAAACTTCAATCCGCCAGAGTTCCGCCCGCCGGCGTTGAACGAACCGCCGCAACCTGCCGACGGCACGATCGACCAGATCGTGGTGCCGCCACCGGCTGACGACAAGAATGGCACGCAGCAAGCCGATAATGTCGATCAGACCGTGCAGCAAGGCGCGGATCTCGATGCGCAGCGACGCGCGCTGGAGGCGCAAATGGCGGCCGAGGAGGCTCGCCGCAAGGCGGAGGCGGACGAAGCCCAACGCAAGGCGGCGGCTGACGAAGAGGCTCGCCGCAAGGCTGAGGCCGCCGAGCGAGAAAAAGCGGTGTGGGAACGCCTGCGGTCGAACCAGATAGTGACGAATGATCAAACCGGCTCGACAGATGCTGGCGCCCAGGCGGCGCAGGTCGAAATCGCGCCCGACGGTCAGATCGTCCCGGTCCCCGGCGCCGATAGTGATCCCAACAAGGCATTCCTGGCGCAGTCTGAGGCAAGTTCTTCCGGCATCGTCAAAGCCAGGGTCTTCCGGCGAACCGATGCGTTGATCCCTGAAGGAACAATCATTCGCGGCTATTTGGAAACCGCTGTTAACACCGACCTTCCCGGTGCCGTGCGCGCGGTCGTGCGTGAGGATGTCTTCTCCCTCGACGGCAGGCGCATCCTCATCCCGAAGGGCTCGCGCCTGACCGGAGAATACCGCTCAGGGCTCGCGCGCGGTCAGAAGCGTGTTTTCATCGTCTGGAGCAGGGTCATCCGCTCGGACGGCATTTCCGTTGATATCAAATCGCCTGGCGCAGACGCGCTCGGCCGCGGCGGCATGGGCGGCCGTGTCGATACGCACTGGGTTGAACGGTACGGTAACGCCATCATGCTTTCCGTCGTTGGCGGCGTCTCTGAATATCTGTCCGCGCTTGGCGATAGCGGACAAAATGGCCAACAGCGCCAGGTGTCGACGATCGATCCCGTAACCGGTGAGACGACGACCGTGACTTATGGTGGCAACGGCTCGCAGCGCGACGCCCGCGGCATCGCGTTCGACAAGTCATCGACCGCCTTGCAGCAACTCGCGCAAGAGGCGTTTCGCGACACGCAGAACATTGGCCCGACAGTCTATGTCGACCAGGGCACCTCGGTCGTCGTGCTGGTGCGGCGAGATCTCGATTTCTCGGACTTGTACGCCGATCCCGTCCAGGAAGAAGTGGCGCGCCTGAAGGCGGGTGGGCGACCGAAGTCGGCGATCGATCCGACGCCTCTCTACACGACGCCAAAGGATAATTTCTATCCTGGCTATGGGAGCCCGGTGAAGTGAATGCCGTGCATCCCCTCCCCGACCCCTGGGCGAGAGCCCCGGTCCTGCGCGCGCATCTGGAGCCGATATGGTCCTATTTGAACGAAGAGGCGGTCTCCGAGATTGCGATCAACAGGCCGGGTGAATTGTTCATCGAACGCCTCGGCGCGAAGGAAATGGAGCACGTCGTCAAGCGCGAGGTCACGCCCGGCTGGATCCGAAATATCTCGACTGGCGTTGCCTCGGCGACCAATCAGGTTATCAACGAAGAAAAGCCGGTGCTGTCGGCCGCGCTACCCTCGGGTGAGCGCATCCAATGCATCTTGCCGCCCGCGGCTCCCGAAGGCGGGGCGATCTCGATCCGTAAACAGGTCATCATGGACATGAGCCTTGTTGCCTACAAGGATCTCGGCGCATTCGAAAACACGGCAATGGGCAGCGGCCTGGCGCTTTCTAGCGAAGAAAAGCGACTTGTCGAGATGTTGCACGACACATCGCCGATGGAGTTCCTGCAATACGCGGTGCGCAACCGCGTTTCGATCGTCGTTTCGGGCGGCACGTCGACCGGCAAGACGACCTTCTTGAATGCACTCTTGAAGGAGATCCCGGCCCATGAACGGATCATCACGATCGAAGACACCCGCGAACTGAGGCTGCCGGCTCCCAACAACGTCACCCTGATAGCCTCGAAGGGCGACCAAGGCCTTGCAAAGGTCTCCGCGCAACAGCTGCTCGAGGCCTCGCTTCGCATGCGACCCGACCGTCTGTTGCTGGGCGAATTGCGCGGCGCTGAAAGCTTCGCGTTCCTCCAGGCGATCAACACCGGCCATCCGGGTTCGCTCACAACCGTTCATGCCAACTCCGCCCGGTCCGCCTACGAGCGGCTGGCGCTCATGGTCATGCAGGGCAGCTCGGGCCTCTCACGAAGCGAAATCCTCGACTACCTGCGCGAGGTCATTCCAGTGGTCGTCCAGATGGTCCGCACCGAAGGCGGACTGCGCGGCATCAGCGAGATCAAGTTCACCAAGGCCGAGACCATCTAGCGGGGCCTATCCATGCAGAAAGTCGCAACAGCAATTTTCATGATGCTCATGGCGATGGCCCTGGGCGTGCTGCTCTTCACGGTCGCCTATGCCGCGACGGATTGGTACCGGACCGGCTCCCACGTCCTGTTCCACCAGCTGAACGCCAATCCCTTGCCGGTCGTTCGTCAGGCGTGGGGCGACGCGATGGCGAGGGATTTTGGCCGGATACAATACGCCGTTGCAGCGGGAGCATTAGGGTTTCTTGCTCCCCTCGTCAGCCTGTTTCTCATGCGACCGAGGAAGCGCAATGACTCTCGCTACATGACCATGAGCGACGTCTCAAAAAGCGGCCTGACGAAAGTTGGCGGCGTCTTCGCCGGTCGAGCCGGCGGCAGGCTGGCCGAAATTTTGTCGCCGCGCCGCGACCGGCGCTCCGGCAAGATCCGCTTGAGGCAGCGCAAGCTGATCGGCGGCAAGAAATTGTGGATTGATGGCGATGATGTCGGCGGCTTCGTCATAGGGCCGCCACGCTCGGGTAAAGGCACGTCTCTCATCATCCCGAACGCTTTGACCTGGCCGCATTCGCTCGTGGTTCTCGACCTGCGGGGCGAGACCTATGTGGCGACTGCTGGTTACCGTTCAACCATCAGCCGTGTGGTGCGTTTCGCGCCGGCAGACCCCGACGGCAATACCGCTTGCTACAATCCGATGGACTTCATCTCACTGGATTCGGCGCAGCGCGACATCGACCTTCGCAACATCGCTGCGGCGCTGTTTCCGCGGCCCCCATCCAACGCAGATCCCTATTGGGTCAACGACGCCCGCCTCCTTTTTACCGGCATCGCGTCCTTCGTCATGGAATCGCCTGCGATCCCGAACGAGACGAAGACCTTCGCCAGCATCCTCGAGATCATGAACGGCGCCGAGCAGCCGCTCCTGGAGTTCATCGGCTCGCTACGCGAGGAACGCCGCCGCGAATGCTCGCATTTTACACTGCAGACCCTGCTGCCATATTTCGAGATGTCTGAGCGGCAGTTTTCCGGAATATACGCCGGCGTCCGGACCGGCATGGCCCCTTTTCTCAACGAGCGCCTGATGCGAGCTACGTCGCGAAGCACGTTCGATATTCGCAGGCTCAAGCGTGACCGGATTTCTCTCTATCTCGACGTGCGGCGAGAGCAGATTACGTCGCTTGGACCGTTGTTCAACGTCCTGATCACGCAGATGATGAACTTCATGTCGGAAAGCATGCCGCAGCCGGGCGAGCATCCGGTGCTTGTGCTGCTCGACGAGTTCCAGAACCTCGGCAAGCTCGAGAACGTGACCGAAATGGCGAGCGTGCTCGGCGGCAACGGCGTTTCGATGTGGTTTTTCGTGCAGTCGCTGAAGGCTGTGGACGAGATCTATCGCCAGGAAGGGCGCAAGACACTTATCAACGCCGCTCGCGTGCAGATCTTTTTCGGTGCGCAGGACGCTGACGATCTGCGCTACGTTTCCGAGCAGCTCGGCGAAACGTCGGACGTACAAAAGGACGTGACGCGCACCAAGGCAACGTTGTTCGACACTTATTACACGCGCTCGGAGCACCGCAAGGAGGTCCGGCGGCCCCTCATGCGGCCGGATGAAATCCGTACCCTAGACAAGAACAAGGTCATCATATTGCCGCGCGGCGAACTGCCGATCCTCGGCACCCGCAATTTCTATTTCGCCGACGGCCAGCTCGCCAATCGCGCGTTCATGCCCCTGCCCGCCTCTACCGACCCCTCGCTCACGAAAAGATCTAAGTTGGAGACTTCCGCGGCGGTTCCATCTCCTGCGCTCCCGACGATTGTGCCGACAGCACCCGCGTACCGCTCAGGCCTCTTGCAGATGCGCCTGCGGCGCGGCGCGACATTTGTCGCAAAAGCAGGCCGTATAGCTCCGCCGCCGGGCCGGCGCGCAATTGCAAAAGAAAGACTGAAAGCAACGGACGCTGCAGCCGTACCGGCTTATGCCACCATAGATTTTTCCGCCTTGGCGGCCAAAGCGGTGACAACACGCGTTGCGCCCGACAAGGAAGCGGAGGTTGCGGCGATCCTGAACAAGGTGCGGTCCCTACGCGCCAACGCATCCGACACCGAGACTTTCGATCTAAATCTTAGCATCGTTGAAGATGCTTTGCCTGATCTAGTTGATTAGCCCTAGCAATCTACGGCGATCGCCGACAGCGAGCCTCCCGCCCAACCGTAACATCATTTTTGATGCGCCAGCCGCCACGTAAAGCGGTGCCAGAGATACCCTCCGCCCCCGGGACTTGACCCCTCGCTCCCGCTCTCTCGTCGCGAGGCAGTTGTTCAGGAGATTCTTTCAGGTTCGCCAAAGCAGGAGCCGCAGCCCTGCAAAACCAAAGGCGGCGGCTAAAAAAACTTCAATGCCTCGCCGCGCCCGACGGTACATCCTGACCATGGGCTGCGTGGAAAACACGACGGCATACCCGCAGAATATTGTAACGCTCAGCACCGCACATCCTGCAAGGATGACGATGACATCCGTAGGCGAGGCGTCCGGTCCAAGCCCTAGCGTCACCAGTGCAATCCAGGCGAGAATCGATTTCGGATTGCTGAGGTGCATCAGCAAACCGCGCCTGTAGAGACCGAGCCCTGAGATCGGCCGGCGGGCTGTACTAGGCGTGGCATCATGCTGGCCCGGTGTCAGAGCACCCCTTCCTGCCTTGAAAGCTAAATAGAGCAGATAACAGCCTCCGAGAATCTTTAGAATGACGAGCGCCTGGGCGTAGCTTGCCAAAAGCGCGGAGATGCCTGTCGCTGCCATGATGCCCCAAAAAATCGATCCGATGACGACGCCGGCTGACAAAGCAAGGGCTGCTTGGCGCCCTTGCTGCATCGCCGTTCCCATGATCCGCATTGTGCTGGGACCCGGGCTCCCCGCTGCAACGACGTAGGCCGTATAGACAATTAGCAGGTGGTTCAGATGGTTGAGCATCTTGGATCTTTCGCCGGTCTCAGGCCGGATTCATTTTGGGGACTACGCCCCCAGACGTCGCACTGAGAGCCTGCGTCAGGTCGTCAATAATGTCCTGAGGGTGCTCGAGCCCAACGGACATTCGCAGCAATCCGCTTGGCGCCTTTGACTTCGCACCCTCCACGGATGCGCGATGCTCGATCAGAGAGTGCGTCCCGCCCAGGCTAGTGGCCCGGACAACCAACTTGAGGCGGCCGGCGACGGCCATCGCGGCATCAACTCCGCCTTCGACGATAAAGGAAAGCATCGCTCCGTAACCGCTCATTTGCCGCGTAGCCAGATCGTATCCCGGATCATCTCGCAGGCTTGGAAAGAGCACTTTCTCGACCCGCGGATGAGACGCCAAGGCTTCCGCAACCTTCTGGGCGCCTTCGCAATGCGCGCGCATGCGGACCGGCAATGTCTGCAGCCCCCGCAATGCCAGCCAACAGTCGAAGGGTGCCGCGACGCTGCCCTTGTGTTTCTGGACCATCCGTAGCGGCCGTCCGAGTGGCGACGATTGCGGGACAACAACGATTCCAGCCATCAGATCCGAGTGGCCGCCGATGTACTTTGTCGCCGAGTGCATGACCGCGTCCGCCCCAAGTTCAAGCGGCCGCTGAAGCACGGGAGTGGCCCACGTATTGTCCACCACCGCCAAGGCACCCGCGTCGTGCGCGATTTTGCAGATTGCCGAAATGTCGACAACGCGGATCATCGGGTTCGACGGCGTCTCGACCCACACGAGGCCAGTCCGCTTTGAGGTGACTGCGGCGCGCACCGCATCCAGATCGCGCATTTCGACCGCGGCGAAGTCGAAGCGAGACCCAATATCGGTTTCGTCCATCAGCGAGCGGATGCCAAAATACATATCGTCAGGAAGGACGATTCGCCCCGTCGAGGGATGGCTCTCAAAGACTGCAGCGATTGCAGCCATGCCCGACGCAAAGGCTATTCCTTCGTGTCCTCCCTCGAGCGCGGCCATCGCCGACTCGAATGCATTACGTGTCGGATTTGCGTCACGAGTGTACTCGAACCCAAACGGAAACGAGCCGTCGACACCGCGCTCGAACGTCGTACTGGTATGAAGCGGTAGTGAAACCGCACCCGTGGATCGATCGACTGCTCGACCGCTATGGATAGCCTTCGTTTCAAAGCGCACTGGCCAATTCCTGTTTAAGGCGCGCTTGCAATTTTGCGCCGGTCATTATATTGACCGTAAGCGAAGCAAGAGCTCAAGTCAATATAATGACCGACACGCCGGCACCTTTAGAGACCGAGCAGGAGCTTGGCCAAGCGATTGCGATTCGGATCCGGGATCTTAGGCGCGACCAAAACCTGACACTTGATCGATTGGCCAAACTGACCGGCCTGTCGAAAGGGACGGTTGTCGCGCTTGAGCAGGGTAAGGCAAACCCGAGTATCGGCATCCTTTGCCGTTTGGCGGCAGCGTTTTCACTATCTGTCGCCGATTTGCTAAACGAGGCGCCCCCCACGGCCCCCGACCACCCGATCGAACGGAGCAAGTCCAGGACGCTTTGGACGAGCGTCAAAGGCAGCCAGGCACAGCTTCACACATCGACCTCGGGACGCACGATGTTCGAACTTTGGAGCTGGGTCCTCATGCCGGGTGATGTGTTTGCCGCCGATGCACACAGTCCCGATACACGCGAACTGCTCTCGGTTACCCAAGGCTCGCTCAAGGTCACGGTGGGCAGCCATGAGATCATCCTAAATGCAGGCGAGAATGCGCGCCTCGTTACCGATCAACCCCACTCTTATGCCGCGGCATCCGACGTGACCGCCCACTTCTCGATGGCAGTTCTCGAGCGCGGCGGACAGCGGGTTCCGGCACCCTCTTCGCAGGCAACGACGTCGCCCCTGGCTGTTTCGCCAGACCTCGCAGACCGCTGACAACTGCCCTTCACGACAGGAGATCCACCTTTGTACGTTCCTCCGCATTTCGCCGTGCCCGATCAGAACGCCCTCTTTGATCTTATCGAAAAACACCCCTTTGGTATCCTGATCACCCACAGCAACGGCTCCCTCGACGCGAACCATATCCCCTTCGAGCTCGACCGCTCAAAGGGCGACAACGGCGTCCTCAACTGCCATGTCGCCCGCAAGAACCCTGTCTGGGAGGAAGTTGCCAATGGCGATGAGGTCCTCGTCGTTTTCCGAGCAGCCGACGCCTACATCTCGCCGAACTGGTATCCAAGCAAACACGAATTCCATAAGCAGGTGCCGACCTGGAACTATCTCGTTGCCCACGCCCATGGTCGCATCACTGTCCGGGACGACGAGCGCTATGTGCGCCGCAACGTCGCGAAGCTCACTCACATGCACGAGGCCAATCAGCCGGCCCCGTGGAAGATGGGCGACGCGCCGAAGGATTTCATTGACACGATGGCCAAGGCGATCGTCGCCCTGGAGATCGAGATCACCAGCCTGGTTGGAAAATTCAAGCTCAGCCAGAACAAAGAGCTGCGCGACATCCAGAACGCGGGCGAGACGCTGACCGCTCAAGGCGCTGTTGAGGTGGGACAGGCAATGCTGGCGGCCGCGGCGGCCAAATCCCAATAGCATCTAACTGTCCCGACGAAGCTGCCGAGGCTTGGATCCCAGCGGGTGGCTCGAGAGACAAATGCTTCCGCTCGCCGGAAACCGGACTAGCTTCTACCCCCCGCGATGCGGCAGTTGGCAGATTTCAATATATGCCCCGCAACGACATACGTGGCCCCTGATCCTTAACCGCCGAGGCACGAACGAGCCCCGGCGACATTTTCGTTCCCTGCACTCTCCCGCGTTCCAGAGGTCCGGTGAGCGATCTTTGCTCAGCGCTCGTAGTCGTTATCGTTTGAGCGCTGGGTCTTGCGGTCCTGCTCTTCCGACTGCCGTGCCTTCTGTTTGTTGGCGTCCTTCTGCTTGGCTCTCACCTTCTCCTGCTCGGCGCCTGTGCGCGGCTCAACCGGCTCGCGGGGATCGTCCCGAGTTGGAAGGTCTCGCCCTCGCGCGTCACGCTCGGGGATCGGCTCGCCGGCACCACCACGACGCTGCTGCTGCCGCTCGAATTGCAGCCGCGCGAGGCGGTCGTGCATCTTGTCGTTGACCTCTTCACGATACTGTTCGAACTGTCCTTGATGCGCCGGTGGCAGCGTCTTGCGCATGTTGTCCAGAGCCTGATTGACGCGGGCCATCTGACGCCGCATTTCCAAGGGGGTTTGCGCCATGTTCAAATCTCCTATCAGTGCATTCAATTCTCTCATACCGGTATGGGACAGGAAAGACTTCTGCCCCGATTGATCAGCTCCGCGACCCGCAGGACCTGGCTGCCCCTCCCCTGTCCGATCGCCGCGGAACTGGAGAAAATTGTTGCCGATCGACTCCGCCGCCGTGAGAGCCTGACCGACTATCCCCGCGGTCCGCATCGTCGTCACAGTCTTTTGCCATGCGGCTGCGATTGCATCGCCGTTCACGACAAGGGATTGCACATCGAAACGGCGTTGCCGTTTGGCCTCCACGCGCTCGATCGTCCTGGCGCTGACCTGGTAGCGCGGATCGCTCTGGGCGCGGCTGTAGGCTCCGGCATGCTCCTTCGTGAATGGCCGCGTCATCGCATGATCCATGCGCCGTGTCGCCACCATCGCAATGCCGTTCTCGCGTGCTTTTTCCGCAAAGGTCTCGCGCCAGGCGATCAGATCCGGCTTATAGAATGTCAGGCGCTCGCCATCGGCTGACCGTGCCTGCACCATTGCGTGGATATGGACGTGCTTGGTGTCGTTGTGATGCGCCAGGACGAACTTGTATCCTGGTGCTCGCTCCTCGAGCACGGCGCGCGCCGCGGCCATGACGGCGTTGGCATCGGTGCCGGCCCTTGCCGAGAAAAGCAGGTGATAGGCATTGCGGCGCTCACGCCCCGAAAACTGCGGGCGCCATTGCTCATAGACCGAAGCCGCCGCCTTGGCGGGATTCTTCGCGCCGCGAACTGGCTCGCCGTCCGAATTGCGGACGTCTTTGTTTGTACGGATGAACTTTTGCAAAAAGTATTTCGCTTTGGGTTCACGGCTGACGGCTGCCGTTATCTCTGCCTTGGCTACCACCCNCGTTGGCATCGGTGCCGGCCCTTGCCGAGAAAAGCAGGTGATAGGCATTGCGGCGCTCACGCCCCGAAAACTGCGGGCGCCATTGTTCGTAGACTGAAGTCGCAGCCTTCGTGGAGTTCTTCACCCCAGGCACGGGCTCGCCATTTGCGTGACGGACGTGATTGTGGGTGCGGATGAACTTCTGCAGGAAATATTTTGCTTTGGGTTCACGGCTCACAGCCGCCGTTACCTCTGCCCTGGCGACCACCCCTGCCGCTCCCATGGCTTCAGACAACCGCGCCTCGATCTTGTCGAGCGCCTGGCTGCGCGAGTTCTCCCGGCCGCCGGCAAGCACCTTGGCAAGCGGTCCGGCCCGCTCATCGGTGTGCGCGTAAACCTCCACCGTCTGTCCGCCCTGCGCATAGATGAACGGTTTTCCACCGAAGGCCTTGTTCAAGGCCTCGCTCAAGGCGGCAGCGGTGACCTCGCCGGCAAGCTCGAAACGAACCTCGATAAAATTGGTGTTCTCCAGGGGCGGTTCGAACGTCTCGCAAANCGCGCCGCTCGTCCTCTACCGCCAGAGCGGTCAGCACTACGACCGCCACCCCCGCCCCGCCGCTTCCACTCTTCCTCCTCCTCTTCCGGCCGGAAACCGGCGAGCGTGGCGCCATAAACCAGGATCGGCGCGCTAGTGGCCTTGTGCGAGCTCGTAGCAGTAGTAGCCTTTGGAGCCCCGCTGGACATCGAACTCCCCGCCGCCCCCAATCCTCCCGGCGACGAACGAGGGGCGTTCCTGCGCCCAACTGGCGTCGTGCCGGCTTGTCCTTGCCCGAGGCGCCCGCCGCCACCGGTCCGCTCATGACTCTTCATCGCCTGGAATTCACCGGCCTCGCGTCGGCCCCCCGTCAGAGAATNGCCGCCACCGGTCCGCTCATGACTCTTCATCGCCTGGAATTCACCGGCCTCGCGTCGGCCCCCCGTCAGAGAATTGTCGTCGTCCAGCTCCTCACGCTGAACGCCGGACCCACCCCGCAGATAGCGTTCGATTTCGGCCGCGTAGCCAGCAAGACGACCGCTCATGGCTTGGCCTCCCTCGCCTTGCGAGACTCGACAGTCATTGTTTTCAGTTCATCGCGAAACTGCCGCACGAGGTCGCCCACCGCGATCAGCGCCTGCTCAAGATCCTCATCCTGGGCAGCACGGCCGTCGTTCATGGCGCGCACGGCCTGATTGAAATTGACGCCGACGCGCCGCAGCTGATCGGTCATGTCCACGATCGCCGGCCGCAACGCCTCTGACGCGATAGGCAGATGCCCTACCTCTGCCCGCACCAGACGCCGGATGACCTCGCTGAGGGTGACGCCGTCCCGCTCNCGCAACGCCTCTGACGCGATAGGCAGATGCCCTACCTCTGCCCGCACCAGACGCCGGACGACCTCGCTGACGGTCACGCCGTCCCGCTCCGCAATGCCTTTGAGGCTAGCCAGCTCGTCAGCCGAAAACCGGATGTGCGTCACCTCGCCATAGCGTCGTGACGCGCTCATCACCGCTGCCTTATGGGNGCTCGTCAGCCGAAAACCGGATGTGCGTCACCTCGCCATAGCGTCGTGACGCGCTCATCACCGCTGCCTTATGGGTGTCTGCATCCATCTCTCAAGCCCGCTTGCGGGCGCTAAGGCCCGACAGGCCGCGCCGCCTATTTTTGTGTGTATCACAAAATAGGCTATCCTGCCAAGGACAAGAGGAGGTGCGAAAAAAAGATTTCGAGGACGCTTTCTCACCAGCGCACTCGTCAGCAGCAGCAGCAGCCGCCGCCAGCGCGGGCGAGACATTCCCATCGTGACTTGATGCGATGTGTCTATGATGCATTGGCGACTTGTTTCCATGTTAACATGGAAACAACGGCCCTATGACGAGCAGCCGGAAAGCGTAGTCGGAAAATGCGCGGTCGACGGGCCACCGGAACCCTTATTTTCTGAAGATAGCAGCTGCGCAAAAACTGCCCCTTGAGTGAACCCCTATCGATGCGCGCCTGGGTTGCCAAACCAGCCTTCCCCGTCGACAATGTCACCTTGTTTCGACCGTGATTTTGTTTCATGTGTCCATGATGATTTGTTTCCATGTTGACATGGAAACAAGGAGACAACGCCGGAAGGAGGCCCCCATGATCATCTCCGCTGCGATCCCAAAGGGCGGCACTGGCAAATCGACGATGCTGCGCACCCTCGCATCCGNACATGGAAACAAGGAGACAACGCCGGAAGGAGGCCCCCATGATCATCTCCGCTGCGATCCCAAAGGGCGGCACTGGTAAATCGACGTTGCTGCGCACCCTCGCATCCGTCGCGCTGCGCTGCGGCTACTACCTGACGGCTGCGGAGCAGCGGCAGTTCAAGTTGCTGGCGATCAGCAACGGGCATAGCATGACCGAACTGCTGCGAAAGGCTGTCCAGGATTATATCCGCATTCATAGGCACAAACTGCCGAAGGAATAATCAGCGGTTTGCACTCGCTGTCGGATGCTGCGAGGGTGATGTTCGTGGCCCTTTCCGACCCGCAAAAAAAGGGCCCGCGACGGAACGCGGGTCCTGAAATGTGTTTGTCTACTTGGGTTGGTTGAGGTGTTTCCGCACCTGGCCGAGGATTGTGTCTCGCCCCGGACCGCCCGCTCACTGTCGCTTTGTCGTCGACCAGCTTTGCGGCCAGTTTGGGCGACAACGGCGTGAAGTCATAGCCCTGTGCGATGGCTGCGCGGTGAAGATCCTCAAGCGTTGCGAACGCGCGACGCGCGCGGAAATCCCGATGCCGGCGCGCGAGGAAAAAACCGTCTCCATGCTCTACGGCGCCGACCTTAAGCCGGGCCTCTCCAAGCTGCGCGCCTGGCTCGCCTGCACGCCGCCGCGCGACCTGCACAAGCTCGACGCCGTGCTGCGCATCAAGGGTCCCAACGACATGAACCTGCGCCTGATCAGCGACGCCGACCTGCTGCATCAGGGAGGCTGATCGACACGGTCGATAGCCGTTCAGCCCTTCTCGTCGTCTCTGACACATGTCGTCTCTGACACCACATTGGCGTGCGGCCCACATGCGTGTATAGTGAGCCATACGATTGGAGACACACAACCCATGACGCTGAGTATTCGCAACCCGGAAGCAGATGCGCTCGCGCGCAAGCTCGCGCGGATCGATCGCACGACCATTTCCGACGCTGTCGTCTCGGCACTTCGCGAGGCTGTCAACGCGCGCGTCCGCAGGGAGACGCCCTCCGAGACGGCGCGCCGTATCCTGGCAAAAAGAGGGCTGGCCTTCCCGAAAACCAGGAAGCCCGTCCCCGAAAGCGCCTATCACGATCTCGACCATGATCTCGGCAAAGCCTGATGTTTGTCGATGCATGCGCCATCATCTCGATGTTCGCACAGGAGGACACCGCGACAGCCTATGAGCAGGCACTCGAGGCGGCGGCGACACCATGGACGTCAGCGCTCGCCGCCTGGGAGGCGATCATTATCCTGTCGCGGCCAGACCAGCTTGATTGCCGCTATTCGCAAGCGCACGATGCTGTTGTCGAATGGCTCGAGGCCCGAAACATAGAGTTGCGAGAGACCACATCTGCCCGCGATGTCCTGACCAACGCGGTGGCCGTCGCGCAAGAACATGGCATCGGCAAACGGTCGCTCAGTAATTTCGACTGTTTCCACTATGCCTACGCCAAGGTTGGTGACGTTCCGCTGCTTTCGCTGGACCGCAAACTGCGCGAAACCGATGTCAAAACCTTGCCGTGAGGACTTGAAAAGCTGTTCCAGTAGAATGGCCCTGTTCCAATCGCCTATCAAGCGAAAGTCAAACGAAGAAGGGACAACCATGCATCAGGTTTCCTTTCCCGGCCACGCCGGCCAGCCATGTATCGGCCACTACGCCGTTGCGATCGACCGTTCGGGCACGTTTGCCCGTGCCGACATCGTCCTCGTCAGCCGGCATGGGCATGAGGCGTCGTTGCTCAATGGCAACTAGAGCGGGATCGAGTCTCCAACCGAGCTCGGCATCCTTGCGCTGGCTACACTCGCACAGCCCGATCCGGTTGCGTCTTTCCTCAGGCGTACACAGGGCAAGCTCGGCCCGGACCATACGCTTGAGTTCTGACCTGCGTGCGGCGCTGCTGCGCTACAAGCCAGAAAAGCACCGCGCCCGGATGGCGCCAAGAGCGCGCGGCAGGCTGGTCGGCCGTCACGGATATCAGCCTGACCGGCCGGCCGACGCTGGTACCCGACGCCAACATCTACATCATGGCGGGCACACTGCCGAGGCGGCACGGTTGCTGCTTGAGCGTTCGCTGCTGTTTCACTGCTCGGTCTGCCTGGCCGAGCTTGCTACCGGCGTCGCCAATTACAATTCGGCGGGGCCGGACTGGCGACGGGTCCGCGATTACTATACCGCGCTTTTCGACACCATCCCCGACAGCCGCATCCTGAGCCCGGACGATCAGGCCTGGATCGATGCCGGCGTGATCGCCGGCTCGCTTCCAGAATTTTCATAAGGATCAGCGCAAGGAATGCCTGAACGATGCGCTGATTTATCTCACCGCCGCCAAAGCCGGTTTGTCCGTGCTCACCGCCAACACGGTCGACTTCGATCTCATCCGGCAGCTTGCGCCTGGCGGGCGGTTCATCCATCTGTGAGCAAGGAGCAATCGGGCTGCGAAGGGATAAGCAGCTGCCTCGGTACCGCTGTCCCCTCAGCTGATGAGGGACTGTTGTGGCTCTTTACGACCGCGCAAAAAAGGGCCTGCGGCGGGTGATCCGTCGCAGGCCCTTTTTTGGTTCGTTCCGCTAGTCCGGCTCATTGAGCCGTTTGAACAGTTCGCGGAGGATCCCGTCGCGCTGCGGACGGTTGCTGGCGACGGCCTTGCCCTCGGTCAGCTTCGAGGCGACCTCGGGCGGCAGCGGCATGAAATCGTAGCCATGCGCTACGGCTGCATGGTGAAGTCGTCAAGTGCTTCGAACGCATGGTCGTGGGTGCCAAGCCAGAGCGCTGGCTCGTCGGTCACCTCGTGGGGAAACGCCTGCAGGAAATAAGTCCGAATCGGCGGGTCGTAGCCGATGATGGCCTCGGGGTCCGAGCGGCCGCGTCCGGTGACGGTGCCAGTGACTGTAATCGTATAGCGGCTCATCGTAGCCTCCTTGTTCCGGGAAGGTGAGGTGAAGGGGCCGGCCTCTCTCGAAGCCGGCCCGCTCGTGGCTGTCACTGGGGGTTGTTCCAGAGGATGACCTTCTTGTTCTCTTCGCCACCGGGGGCAGGAGCGAGGTTGCCGAAGATGACGCCGATCTCGGGGGCTTCCAGCTTGACCGAGAGGTATNCCCGAACGCTGGGAGATGCGGTGCCAGCCGGCTCCGATCTCGAAGCCCGTGCGCTTGTTGACGATCCGGTAGTCCGGGGCGTCCTCGCGCGACTTGTTGGAATTCGGGATGAGGGTGATCGGGGCGTTGACCCGGAGTGTGGCGAAGACGCCTTCCATCGAGCCGTCGGCCTTAGCGGTGAGATTTGCGATCGTGGTGGCCATGGTAGTTCTCCTTCGGTTGCATCGGGACCACTCCCGATGGCGCCAAAGGAGAGGACCGTCCTGCTGCGGTCATCGCGGCGAAAATTCTGGAAAATTTTATTTGCCGAAAAATAGCGGGCAGGCCCATCGCCTGCCCGCGGACAAAAAACAGAAATCGAATTTTCCTGAATATTCGCCGCGTGTACCCCCAACGGGGGTTGACCGCACAAAGCAGGCGGTCGTCTACAAAGGCGACATGAAACGGGAATGGCCNGTGTACCCCCAACGGGGGTTGACCGCACAAAGCAGGCGGTCGTCTACAAAGGCGACATGAAACGGGAATGGCCCCGGATGCGACCGAAGGAGAAGAACTCAGGCCGCCATCGCTAGACCGCCGCGTCCGAAGAGGAGCGTCCTGCCGCGCGCTCGTGCTGCTCACGTCGAGGAGAGGCGGCGCAATCTTCAGCGCTCAAGGGAACTGCTTGCCCGCAGACGTCATGAATTGGGCAAAGGGGAAACCGAGCGCACGGGTCCAGATGGCCCGAAACGCGGAGTTCTTTCCGATTAGATCATCAAGTGTGTTGGAGCGCCTATGGCGCTTCAGGCCTTTTCGACTTGTTGATCGGACCTAGGTCCCGATTGCTTGCGACCGAAGCCCAGCACCCGGAACCTTCGATCTTGCGCGAAGTTGGTCGGCGCGCGGAGAAGTCGGCCGCGACGTCATGGGGGCAGAACAACTTCATTACGTGTGATGCTGGTAAGATATGGCACTCTCCCGACGATTGCTAATGTGCAAAATGACCCTCGGATGTCCCCATTGCGGTTTGCCTTTGAAGCGGGCGGGCAGTTGGTTTCAGGTCGTTTCCTCGCATCCATGCGGGGGGGTGCCAACGCCAGTTTCGGATCACCTATACCGACAAGCTCACTCTCTTCGCCAAGCATGAGCAGATGTCAGCACTTGAAGAGGGTCAACAGTGCTAACCCCGATTACGTCGTAGTCATCTCTATTCAGTCACGGCATTAGAGATCACGACTCCGCCCCCCTGCTGTCAGCCAATCCAAAGAAGGATGCTAAGTGGAACTGTCACATCCCCTACCTCGGGGACGCGCGTCGCCAGCCTTCGAGCCCGAATGCAGGCGGCCGAGATCACCGAAGGCGAATTGATTACCTTCCAGAAGGTCGTCGCGATCATGGAGGTTGGACTAGGTCGTATCGATGGTGACGATCTTATCGCGGCCTCCTTCGTCAACGATCTGTCGCCGGACAACGTCGCCGACCATGCCGACACTCAGCAAACTTTTGAGTCCCTTGCCGAAGCAGCCAAGCCGCAGGAGGCGACCTCGTGGCAGCGGGAATTGCCCGTGTACAGATCGCCGTTATCGGACCCTACCGCGACGAGTTGGCTGGCTTGGGGCTCGCTCCAGCTGCCATTCTTGCCGGAGCATTCAGCGGAAGCGCGCTTGTGGCTTTTGTGATCGACCCTCACGGCGCGTGGTTCTCGCCGATAGCCCTGGCAGGGCTCGCCTGCGCCAGCATTGCTGGCGGGCTGCTCGGATCAATGGCAGCTGCCGCGTCTAGGCAAGATGATGCGGATCCTATCGAGGGGATCGTCTTGGTGACGGCGCATGTTAGACCGAAACTGACATCGCGCTGGCTGTGCTCAGCGTCGGTGAGACCTCATGCATAACCGAAGCGGCATGATCCGCCTCCGGGCTGACAACCCGACCGGCGTTTGTCGGGTCTCTTCGAATATGGTGCGCCGCACAATTTCGTGTTGCAGATGCGAAGGGTCTCATCTAGAATTGCTTCTATGCAGGGCTGGAGCTCAACATGACCCATCGCGAGGTTTGGCTCGATGCTGCGAAAGGAGTGGGCATACTCCTTGTGGTGTCCGCCCATATTGCAGGGGCTGGCAGCAGTCGGTGGGACGGCATTTTCGCAAACGCGGTATTGCTTTTTCATATGCCGCTGTTCTTCGTGATATCCGGCTACGTTTATAAGCCTGCAGACTGCGGCCACCTCTTCTGGAAGAAAGTTGCGAGCCTCCTTGTGCCCTACGCGGCCTTTTTATCGTTTTTAACGCTCGCGGTGATCGTTCGTAAAATCTTGCTGCATGACGTTCTTGCGCCTTGGCAGCTTCGGGAAATGGTAGTCAACGACATCTTGGGCGGTATGCGTCTCTGGCAGGACTTCGGCGTTTTCTGGTTCGTGACGTGTCTGTTTCTCACCCAAATCATCTACAATGAAGCTGCGGCTTGGACGAAGGGTCCAGGCACTCTGCGGATGATCGGCTTTATCGCGGTCTGCATCGTGCTTGGCTACGCAATTCAGACCCACTGGCCCATGAACCGTTCACCTTGGGCAGTCGCGGCGGTGCCCATAGCGTTGTGCTGCTACTGGTTTGGTGATCTGCTTCGAACGCACCAATTCCGTCCTCGCACCTTGTCCCTTTTCGTCGCAACGGTTGGCGTTGTCGCGCTCGCCGCAGCAGCGAACGGGGCCGACATTCAGTTCAACATGAAGTATTCAATCTTCGGCCCTCCTGTCGTGGGTCTCCTGATAGCGCTGGCCTTGTCGGTTACGGTACTCATGTTGGTGCGGAGAGCAGCCGCGATGGCTGCCATTTCAGCGCCAATGGCCAAGCTCGGAGAGGCGTCGTTGGTCATTATGTTCCTGCATCAATTTTTCCAATTCTCTCTTCGCAGTGTGGGAGTGGGCAACGAGGCCGTTCTCTTGCTGGCTGCGGTGTCTGGCCCTTATGTGATTTACCTGCTGTTGAGACGGTCAGCATGGCTCTCACCATGGTTCCTCGGGACCGGTACCGGTGCACCGGGCCGGGCGATTGCTTGGGTTCGCAATGGGCTCGGATGGCGGCTCGAACGGTATCGCGCCGACGCGGTCCGTTCATTGAAGCCTGAAGTCGCGAAGGTTTTGATCGCCCTAAGATGGCCGCTCAGGCGAAAAGGGAGGCCCCACGGTCTGTCTGCGGAGTTGATTGTCTCCCTGACGTCGTACCCGAAGCGCTTTTCCACGTTGCATTTGACGTTGCGCTGTCTTCTCTCCCAGACCGTTGCACCAGATCGCATCATTCTCTGGGTTACTGCTGAGGATGCGGCCCAGTTGCCCGCGTCAGTGACATACCTGAAATCTCAAGGGCTCGAAATTCGATTTTGCAAGGACATCCGATCTTACAAAAAGATCGTTCCAGCCCTGCTCGCTTTCCCAACGGCCTACATCGTCACGGCAGATGACGATGTCTATTATTCCGCAAGGTGGCTCGAGGAACTCGTCGAGCGCGCGGACGAAAGAACTGTCGTCTTTCACCGAGGCCACGCAGTGGCGTTCGATGATAACGGGCAAATTGCAGCGTACAATAACTGGACATATGACGTAGCCGAGGCGGCCGGGATGCTTTTCCCCACCGGCGTGGGGGGAGTGCTCTACGGGCCTAAATCGCTATCGCCAGAAGCAGTGGACGAGGAGCTGTTCACCAAGCTCTGTCCTCAAGGTGACGATATCTGGCTTTTCTGGATGGGGCGACGCGTAGGGAGCACTTACGTCAAAACGCCGGGCCGATGGATTGAATTTCCGTGGAAGGGGTCGCAAGACGCGGCTCTGCACTTGAGCAATGTCGGCGCTGGCGGGAATGACCACCAGATCAGCGAACTCGCCAGCCACTTTGGTGTCCCACATATCAATCGACTTTCTCGGGAAGAGCTTGCGGGGTCGTCCGTTCGCGTGGAGCAACTGCTCGCCACCATCAAGAAGGCTGTTGATAAAAACGGGGTACTCACCCCAGAAGAAAGCAGGCAGTTGTGGACCACAGGCAGCTTGGATACCCCTGAGGCATAGCTAGGGCTGCAGCCTTTGACACGGCTCGACTCTCGCATTGAACGGTATATGCGCAGCGGGGCCAAGCGATTCCGAGCGCGGGGCGCTGGGCGAGCCGACCGCGCCGCCTGATCTGGGTGACCGTTGCCACTGAAGGCGCGCACTTTTCATGCTTGCTGGGTAGAAGAATGTCTACCTCGAAACTCACGGCGACTGGACGGACGGCGGTCAGACTATTTGTTGTCGCAGCCGCTCGAACTGGTCCCGATCGGTCACTTTTTCATCGAGTAGGTTCTAGAGGCGCTCAAGACGCGTGAGGGTATCCTCGGACGCTGGCGGGCCGTTGACGAGCCGGACGGGCACGATGTCGTTGGCGGCGAGGTTGAGACCCGCTTCGCCGTCGTTGCTGATATGGACCGCCCTACGGACCCTGATGAGGCAGCCGAACCGGACGATGCCGGTGCCGCCCAACAAGATGTTGAGCAACCAGAATTATCCAGCGGTTCGGGTGCCAGAATGCGACGATGGTAGCTATCAGGTAGATCAGTATTATGATGATCAGCCCGGTAATGAATTCGCTTGTGTCCACGATCTGCCCCCGTGAAGCAACCGGGCGACAGGGCCGCCCGGCCGTGTGCGGTTGTTCTCCCGGTTGGCTCAGCCTCCTGCCAGCGCAGCTACGTGATGACAGACGCCACGAAGCAGGCGGGATGCCAGCATCGCATGATTGGGACTGGGCTCACGGAACACTGCCCTGCCTTGTGCCTTGTCGGTCCGACTCCCCAGATAGCCACCAAGACTCCTGCCGTCGCGAAACCACAGATCCATAAAGGCCGATTGGGCCTTGACCTAGTTTCGGCGCAAAGGGACAAGCTGCGCTCAAGGCGATCGTCATCCCGTCATCCTCGGCGTGGCGCCGTTCGCCTTGAGCGCCGCCATCAGCATCGGCCCGACCGAGAACTGCCCTGCCGTTGCCTTTTCGGTCAATACCCGCAAATAGCCGCCGGCCGAGTTGATGTGCTGTGCCCTTTGCAGAATGCAGGCAATCACTATCGCCGCGATCTCCTGGCCCATCACATGGCAAGCCTCCTCATACGCTGACGGCGAAACGCCTAGATATCCCCTCACCTGGGCGGCGGTTATCATGAGATCGCGCCAATTGCCGATCCCGTCGACAGCATAATCCGCAATTTCGGGGCAAGCCTTCAGCACCATCCCCAGCGGGTATGTTTTCGGCGCCTCTGCGGTCCTCGTCTTGGGCTCGGCCGTCGCCCCGCTTTTCTCTAAAGCAGGTTCAAATTCAAAAATAGAGTCGGTATTTGAATCAGATTGCTGCCGCTCGGTTTGAGAGTCATTGCCGCTTGGATTCGTGGATTTCATATGAATTTCCAGCAGCTTATCCACATCGTCACGCAACGCGGCCAGCTCGGCAACGATAGGCTCGAGCTCGACAATGCAAGCTCGGCGCGGAATTGCCTCCACAACGCGGCGGAAACGCTCCCACAGGCCTCCCCAGTCGCCTGGGACATCTTCGTCAAGGGCCGCCTCTATCAGCTTGTGGATGTCACGGCGGTGCAAGGTGATCCGCTCGCGCATAAGCCTGAGCGCCTTGTTGTCGGCACGAACTCGCTCGGCCGCCGCCTCGAACTCGTAAGCACGGGCCAGCAGCGGCGCCAGGGAGAAGCCGAATGCTTCCTCGATCTCCCCTCCCCTGCCCTTGCGGGCGTAACGCTTGCCGTTCGGGCTATCCCGACGGATGATCAGCCCGCAGTCAACAAGAGCCGCCAGGTGCCGCCGGAGCGTGGCATCAGGCATCCCGTGCGCCCTGAGCGACAGCTGTGCGTTCGAGGGAAAGACGATGAGGTCGTTTTCCTCACTCAATTCGCTGTCAGGATAGAATGACAGCAACGCATTCAGCACGGCCAAAGCGCGATCGCCGATGCCGACGATGCTCTTACCCTCGCACAGGTTGCGGTAAATCTGCCACTTGTCGAGGACCCTGCCCTTGGGGATTTCACGTGAATCGTTTTGCGCTGCCAGGATGGCAAGCGACATCGGCCGCCGCCCAAAGGGCGTCGTCGCAATACCCGTCTCCATTTTCTTTCACCCTCGATTAGGCAAAAGAAATCTGCTCGCCAAAACGACGCCAATGACTCTTGACAGTGATTCGTGAAGATGCGATTCTCAGTCAGCTACTACGGAGAAGGGCTTCCACGACGAAAGTCGCTTGGGGGCCTTTTTCTTTTGCGGTTCACTCTCCTATTGATGGTTTTGGGAGTTCCGGAAAGCCTCGTAGAGGTCATCCAGTCGCCCCGTAATGTATGCCGCGAAGCTCGGACCATCTTTTGCCTCGTAGGTCACAACCGCCTTCTTCGCCGTCGATTTCACGTTGACGCTAACTAATTTGTCCTTGGCCCCCCAGAGATTGGTCCTGGCCCCTTCCCTGGTAATTCGAGGAAGCGAGTTGAGGGCACTGACAGCTTGTTGAAAGCGTTGATCGCTCGAGTTGTCCGCGGACAACGATGTCAACACCGCCTGCAGTTCAACCTTCGCCTTTGGCAACTTCTCAGCGAATTCCATCCATCGACGGCGTCCGACCTCTGGTGCTGCTCCGATTGCCTCTATCAGTTCGATCGGTATCACGCGGACAACCGATAACATTTTGGATAGGGCAGCCTTGTCAATGTTTAGCGCCGCCATGATGACTTCGCGGGAGAATGACCGATCTTCCAGGCGGGCAGCGAATAATGCTCTTTCGATATATGATAGGTTGGTCCGCGCATTGTTTTCCTGCCCCTGACTGACAACCAATTGATCATCGGACAACTCACGGATAACGGCACGAACTTTGATGCCCAATTCTTTCACCGCCGCAAGCCTACGATGTCCGTATGCGACTTGATATCGGCCGTTTACCTGCGGATGAGGCCGAACAAGGATTGGCACTTGCTGCCCATGTTCGTTGATCTGGGCAACTAGGTCGGCCAGTTCGACCCGATCAATGCCAAGACGATCACTGACGAACGACCCGTCGACCAAGGCTGGGTCCAATTCGACAACTATCTTGCCTTCCGCGAGCTGCTTTTCGAGATCTTGCGCTCGTTCAAATTTCTGCGTGATGTTACCAAGGGTTCTGGTGATGCCTCCTATGGGAGCACTACGGATCGCCGGCGCTACAAAGCCAGCGATTGGTCTGATATCCGCCATAGGAGTTGGCACTTCATCTGCCGATGAAATCTCAATGAGATTCTTGCGGGCCACTATTTCCTCCCCCAAGTCGTCCTTAGCAGGCCTTCGATTTCCGAATTGACCGCATTTAGAGATTCCATCGCTCTGTCATATGTGCCGCGGGTGAACTGCTGTCGATCGACCTCGTACAATGTCTGCTTGGTGACCCCGGCATCCGAGATTGCCGTCGACTTCAGCATGTGATTGTGGAGCATTCGATTGCCAAAGATTGCCCGCATAAAGCCTGTCATCTGACTTTGGGGACCATCATTCGGCTCGTAGCGAGTAACAAGATAGCGCATCCAATCGTAGCTGGTACGTCCCCCTGCCCTTTCTACGACTGCCATCATCTCACTGGTCATCGCAAGGAATTGACTCATCGACATCACATCCAGCATTTGCGGATGCACGGTTATCAATGCCGACGTCGCCGCACACAACGCCGACATGGTCAAGAAACCGAGTTGTGGCGGGCAATCGATAATTACGACATCGTACAAGCTCTCGATGTCGGTCAACACTTCTCCAATGCGGGCAAAGAACATGGATTCCGCCGACCCAGTCGTAATCGCTCTCGGTGTCTCGTGTTCAAACTCCATGAGTTCCAGATTACCCGGCACGATATGTAGGTTCTGGGTGTAAGTGGCGCGCACAATCTCAGAGATTGATCGCGGCTCTTCATAGCGGATTGCCCCGTAGAGCGTTTCGCCTTCGCCGACATCGAGTTCGGGTTGATGTCCAAAGAGCGCTGACAGTGAAGCCTGTGGGTCGAGATCGATTGCCAGAACCCGATGGCCGCGCAAAGCGAGGAACTGGGCCAAGTGTGCGGAAGTCGTCGTCTTCGCCGAACCGCCCTTGAAATTCATTACGGCCACGACCTGTAGTTTCTCGCCAGGCCGACGGATCGGAACGTATTTCGGTGTTCCGTTTTTTTCGTCGAGTGACCGACGGATGTTTTCCATGTCCGCGGGAGAATAGACCCGGCGACCATTGGCCAATGGTTCCGGTCCATTTCCAGCCGAGGCTACCTGTCTTAGGTAGCCCTCGCCGATGCCGATATAGTATGCCGCCTCCGCAGGTGTGAAATGGCGGATCGTTTTTTGGGAAGCTGGGGGGAAGATCTTTTGTTGGTGTAGCTGAAGCTGCCGCGACAATTCGAGAGAATCCGCGGACAACATCGACGGCAGGTGTTCCTGCCCGCTGGCATGCGTAAGCGCCTGTAGCATTGCTCTCCTCGAACTACGCATTTGATGCGGATTTCAATCAAACTGCGCAATTACAGTATGGTCCGATTCGTAAACATTTTACAAACGCTTAACTATAAGTGGGATTTGAGGTCCGAGGTTGCGGTTGTCCGCGGACAACGCCTAGGCGGAAATCCGAATCCCGGCCGGCTCACGGCGATGGGTCGACAATCAAACCATAGCAGGGACGACAGTGAGCGCATAGGATGGCCTATTCGTGAGCCCGCAGTCTGCTGTCCGTGGATATCGGGTCGTGCGAAGGACTTGTGCACCTGGCGCAACGCCTCGCCTCTTGCCGGACCTAGACGCCTTTCGCGAGCCGAGGTTGGTTTCGCGCGTAAAGATCCCAATTAGCCGCCGTCTTGAGGAGTAGCGATGCAGCCTTACGGGAATAGCGATCCTAACCGAAAGCGTCACTGGTATCCGCATGCCTAAGGCCAGGCACACATTGGAGGCACAATTCGACAATGCGGTTGTCCGCGGACAACTGAAGTCAGTGAGACGAGGATGATCCAGATCGGCCATCGGGAAAGCCACGACATCGATATCTTCCTCGACGACCCTCAATTACTCGGCTTCATCCGCCTGTCGCACAACGTCGTGTGAGCGGGCAGATGATCCCACGGTGTTAAGAAGCAGCGTGGAATTCAAGCGGGTGGCCGATCGCCCCGCCGGATCATCGGAGCGGTTTGCAGGCCGTGGAAAAGCACTGAAGCACGCCTTGAAACCCGTGAAGTATCCAGGCGCCAGCCTTTGGCCCAGGTGAACAAGGCCTCCAGCAACACTGCCAGCTCCACCCGGGCAACATGCTGGCCAAGGCAGGCATGAAGTCCGGTACCGAACACGAGGGCCGATGAACTGCCGGCCTCCAAATCCAGCCGATCGCCGGTCGGAAAGACTGAAACATCTCGATTGGCGCTCCCCAGAACGGGCACGACAGCCTGCCCAGCCTTTATGATTGCGCCACCAAACGACAGATCATCCGCCGCGATGCGGGCCCCGGCATATTGGACCGGCGCGCAGAAACGAAGCAGTTCTTCCGCCGCGGCTGACCAACCGACATTCCCATTTTCAAGCAACGACAGCTGCCGCGGAGAATTTGCCAGCGCAACCAGCGCATTGCCGAACGTGTCCACGACCGTCGCCTGGCCGGCAAAAAGCAGGAACACGATGTTTGCAACGGCATCGTCTTTGCGCCAGCGACCGGCATCGACTTCAGCCAGCATCTGGGCAGAAATGCCATTTGGGTGCACGGCGCCGCGTTCTATCGCGTGCAATACCCATGCCTCCAACCGACGGCAGGCCTGGTTTGCATCCTCATTGATGCCGCCAATCCTCATATCCAGCGCATCGGCCATAAGCTTGGCGTCGTGGCCGGTGCGCCATGGGTCATCTATGCCGATGCCGAGGATCTGCTCCAGGCCGGCGAAGGCGAGCGGCAGGCCTATATCGGCGACCGCATCGAACTCCGGCTTTTGCACGGCGGACTGCACGAGTTGCGATGCCCTGGACGCAAGCTGGTCGAACAGTCCCCTGCCGGCGGCAAACGTCATCGAACCAGCCAGTGGGCGGCGCAAGCTCATGTGCCTGGGCGGATCGGACAACAGCATGGAACGGGTCAAAAAATCCAAGGCCGGATTGGCGCTGATCTTCTGCCTGACTTCCTGATAGGCGCCCGGTGGCGCTTGCAGCAGTAAGGGGTGTTTCAAGGCCTGCGACACAAGCGCGTGGCTGAACACGTAGAACGCTTCACCAACTTCCGGGTAAGGGGGCCTGCCCCAGCTGGCGCCACCTGCATTGCGGCGACGGGCGAATTCGGGAAACGGATCGCCGTCGAGTGTGAACGGATCGAAAAGGTCGACTTCGGCTGTCATGGGTCGAGATCAACTGCGAAGATGACGCGAAACCCGCCGGAGCTCAGGTCCTCGGGCAGAAAGTTCGGCGCCAGATGCAGAAATTCACAGTGCAGAACGCGCCTGTAGAAGCGCAGAAGCGGGTCCTTGGTTATCGACTTGACTGAAGGCATTACCCCTGTGCGATGCCAGTCATCGATGATCTGGCGAAATGCCGGATCCGGCCGAACCTTGTCGGGAAAGTCGTCCTGCGCTCCGGCATAGGACGGGCAACGTCCATCGCCGACCAGCCAACGCACGCCGACCTGGCGGCCATGGTCGATCAACTGTGACAAGAGGCGGCGCGCCATGTCGGTGCCGCGAAACTCCGGCCGCACGCCAAGATTGTAGACGTATAGCGATCGTGCCGGTTCGCTCCTGGCAAGCGAACAATAGGCGGCGAAAGTCCTGGGGAAGTTTTCCGTCTGGCGAGGGTCCTGGCTGGTCTCCACGAAGCAGATCGCACCAGCAATAGCGTTCTCGACCATGGCCACGACCATTACGTGCCCAAGTAGAAGCCGGCGCCGGATCGTCTCTTCGCTGGCGCCAAGCGCCCCCCAGGCCGCCGTCTCCATCGCAACCATGAGCGGGATATCGGCTTCTGCGAGGTGACGAAATGTGACGGCCGTCATCCTGGGGGTGGTTGTTCGTGAAATGCGCGATTTCCTTCTGCCGGCCGTTGAGGATACATGAGGGAGGGGGGTGTTTCATGATTTTCTACATTTGTCATCGCTCACATGCCAACACTCTGGCAAGCCTGCTGCTCTATTTTCGCACCGATCTGCAGGATTTTGTCCGGGTCGTTCCCCATGACGAAAGCGCGTGTCTGCTCGGGATATCCCGTGGTTCGGCCATCTGGACGGATTTGGACCGCCTGAGCGATGCCGAGGTCGAGGCAAGCGCCAATCTCTGCGAGCGCGTGAGACTGCAGCAGCCCGATCTCTTCCAATTCAATCACCCCCGGCAAACCGTTCAGCGTTTCGATCTGCTGCGCATGCTGTTTTCGGATGGCACCAATGGTTTCAACGTATACCGGCCGGAAACACTGCCCGAGAAAATGCGGTTCCCTGTCTTTCTGCGCGACGAGGCCGGAGCGACCTATAAAACGCCGCGGCTGCTGTCATCACGAGCAGAGCTCGACCAGGAGCTTTCGAAGCTCGGCAAGATGAATTTTGTCCGCCCGATGGTGGTCGAGTTCGGATCGAAAGCGGCGCCCGACGGCAGCTATAGAAAATACGCGGCCTATCGCATCGGCGAGCACAGCTATGCGCAACACTGCTTCGCCAGCGAGCAGTGGTTTGTTAAAGATCCGGGCAAAGGCATGTCGGGACAGCAGCTGGCCGAACACGCCGCCTATGTTCGCGACAATCCGCACGCGGCTGCGCTGATGCCGATCTTCGACAAGGCCAGGATTTCATACGGTCGGATCGACTACACCATTGTCGACGGCCGCGTCCAGGTGTTCGAGATCAACACCAATCCCACTGTGCTGAACTACCCGCCGACACCGTTCGACACCTACGATTCCCAACCCTACGCGGACATGCATGCGCGGGCTCTGACACGGTTGCCGCATGCGGACGATCCCGTGTCCAGTCCCGACATCGACAAGACGCATCTTGAGATCCTGGCCGCCTTGCGAAAAAAGTACCGTCGCAAGCGGGTGAAGCTGACGATTCGCCGGGGCTTGCGCCATTTCCGGGGCGCCATGTTCGGCGGCAAGTAGCAACGAAGCCTGCAAACTTTCGTGATTTGCCGTGGTTTTGGCTTGGACATTATTTCGCCGGACAGGGCTCCGCCCTCACGACCCCCAGCCACAAGAAACGCCATCCCGCAATTCTCGCTTCCTCGGCTGCGCATCGAGCGCTGCGAACCGGGCGGTTGCCCCTGACGATTTTCTTGTTGTTTCCCCTAACCCGGTCTCGCCGACGGGCAGGGGTTAGACGGCGCTGAACCCCAAACCAAAAGAGACCGCCAGATCATGCCCCGCTGAGTGGCGTAGCTCGGCGGTGACCAAGCCGCTCGCGAGCGCGCCCTCAACAGCGCTGTAAACCAAAGAGCGGATGGAAAAGCTCAACCCGGAATTCGTCGGTCGTGCCATTGCGCAACTAATGATCTTGCCTGACTACGAGGCGTCGGCCGCCGACAGTTTGGTCACAGCGATCACTGTGTTCGACGAGGTGTTGTCATCAAAAAACTTGACCACCTCACCCTAGCGATCAACAGGGGAGGGGCGAGGCTTTTCAGAGCCCGGACGCCTTTGTTAGATTGACTCGAAAACGGTCACGCCGTCGTTGATACTTGCGTGTCATCTCCGCCGAGGCGTGGCCAAGCTGCTTTTGCACATAACGCTCGTCGACCTCGGCTGAGGAGCCGAGGCCAGCGCGCAGCGAATGGCCAGAAAATTTTTGGCCGCGCTCGTCCTCGGAAAGATCCCCGCGCACGCCGGCGGCCAAGGCCGCGCGTTTGACCAGCCGCGCCACCTCCTGATCGTTCAGCCGCTCGGACCCCACCGCTTTGCCCTGACCGGTGACGCGGCGGAAGAGGGGGCCATGGGCGATACGGGCCAGCTTCAGCCAGATCTGCAGGGCGACGACCGGGCAGGTGGCGTCGGACGAGCCGCGACCAATTTCGACCTCGCGCCAGCCGGTCTTGCCCCGCAATGTAACCAGCACGCCCTTGTCCGGGAAAAATTCAATCCAGCCGCGACCGTCCTCCGTTTGATCGCGGCCAAGATCAAGGCCGACGATTTCGGAGCGGCGCAACCCGCCTGCAAAGCCCAAAAGCAGCATGGCGCGGTCACGCAGACCGCGCAGCGTGCCGCGGTCGAGCGTCTCCAGCATCGCAACAAGATCGTCGCGCAGCACAGCTTCCTTTTGACGGGGCGGGGCGGCGTGCGTGTTGCGGATGCCGGCGAGCACGGTGGCGATGTGGCGGTCCTTCCGGTCAAGCGACTGGCCGCGCTGCGTGTAGTTCCAGGTCAAGGATGACAGGCGGCGCTCGATCGTCGCCACCGCCTTTTTGTCCCTTCCAGTGCCCGAAGCCTGCGCGGTGATATAGAGGCCGACGGTCTGCGGGTCCGGCGGCGATGGATCTAAAGACTGGCGCCGGCACCAGGCGCAAAAATGCTTCCAGTCGGCTGCGTAGGCGCGACGGGTGTTCGCCGAACTTGCTGCCTCGACATAATCGCGCGCGCGGTCGGCGAGCTTTTCGAGATGCGTAGGCAACGATGCCTGCCGCTGGTCGAGGACCGGCGGGGAAGGGGAGGGGTCTTCATCCGGCCGCCCCATCTCCATGACGACGTCGACAATGTCCGGCAGGTCATCTGGGTCGATTGCGGCGGCGGAAACCATCAAGTTGCGGGCATTGCCCATTAAGTCTCGTCCATCTTGATGTCGCAGCACTGCGATTCTTGGGCCAAGGTGCTGCCAAAGCTCGGAATTGTCCACAGCGAGCTGCGTGGCTCTGCAAGATTTGCGTCCCGTCGGATCCGGGTATCGCATCACCGGGAGCAGGCCTGTCCTATCCAGTGATGACCTCTTGGGAGGCGGTCTCTCCTTGCTTTCATGTTCAACGTTCTTTATATTCCGTTCAACAGATGGAAATCCCAGCAAGATGGCACGCGGCGCAGCGGCAGATGCAAGTGAGGAGCGGATCGCCCACACCCGGAACCGCCTCGTGCTTGAGCAGGCGAGGGCGGTCGGCCTGCTTGGCGCGGCCAAGAACACACGCCTTTCCGGCAGGGTGCCGTCGGAACTGATCGAGGCGGCAAAGAAGCGCGCGCATGTGACCTCCGACACCGAGCTGCTTGAGCTCGCCTTGTCGCGGCTTGCCATCGAGGACGATTTTGGCGCCCGGCTCGTCGGCCGCAAGGGCAGCATCCCCGCGGACATTGATCTTGGCGTTTGACCTAGGGAGCGCGCTGCGTTCCCTCAAGCCACAGCGGCGTACCGGAGGGCTGGAACGGCGGCCGGATTCCGCTCTGTCCTGGGCAGGGGACCAGCCGCCTGTCGGTAGTACCCTGCTTCTCGACACCAGCGTCTATCTGGATGTCCTGCAGGGACGCACGCCCGAAGTGGTCGATGACCTTCTAACCTATCGGCTTTGCCACCACTCCGCCGTTTGTCTTGCCGAGCTCAGCCACGTGTTCGGCCGGCTCGACCCGGCGCACCCGAGGACGAAGCCGGTCCTGAAAGTGGTTGCGGACACGATCGACGATATCCCCGCGCACCGGCTGCATGCACCAGACGCCACCGCCTGGGGACGCGCCGGCATGCTTGCCGGCCTGTTGTTCCGACTGAGCCATCTGCCGAAAGGGGAGGGGCACGAACGCCGCGTCCTCAACGATGCGCTGATCTTTCACCAAGCCGGTCTTTTGGGAGCGACAGTTCTGACGGGCAATGTTGGAGATTTCGATTACCTCAGCCAGCTTGTTCCGTCGGTGGGGGTGATCTTCTACCGGTCGGCGCCGGGTTTGCATCCGTAGGGTTGAAAGCGTCGGTGGGGAGATATGCATAAACCCTCACCCTCGTTCAGGAGAGGCCGTCCTGCTGTGGACGGCCCGCAGCGACGATCAGCGTGATTTTGGGCTTCTGCTCGACGAGAGAGACCTTTCAGGCGACGTCCGGCAATCGAGCGCGAATCCGGTCCGCGCAAGGAACGCGAATTCTCGTCGATCTGACGCCGAAAGGGGACGTCCGGCGATGAAAAACGAGCCACGGAGGTCATTTCAGGCACGCATTTTGAAAACGAACGATAATGCAACATTATCATTTGTTTTGTTGTGCCGACGGGCGGTGCGTTTTGGCGCGAAATCGATGGCGTAAAGCGCACTGCCGCTTTACCCTCGAAATCATGATTCGCCTCGATCCCGCCACCGCCAGCTCCTCTGCGCCTCCCTCCGTTCCGGCTTGGGCGCTCGCCGCCGGCGGTGGGCCAAGCGACGCCGACGCCGCCTTCCAGGCCGGCGCCGCCTTGTGCACGCTCGACACGCTTGCCCGCGGACAGCCTGCCT
>NZ_AYWQ01000024.1:0-46489 GCF_000502415.1 Mesorhizobium sp. LNHC229A00 | reverse complement strand
CACCGAGCACGATCGCCCCCTCGCCGCCGATGACGACGAGGCCGAGCCGCGCCGGCAGCGCCACGCAGAGCGCGGTGAGCAGCAAGGGGGCGGCGCGCGACAGCGAGTTCTGGATCGAAAACCAGGAGCCGAAGCCGCCGCGCCACATCATTTCATAGAGCTGCACCGGCGACTTGCCGACGGCCAGGATGAACAGGCTGAAGATCGCCATGCCAACGATGAGTGCCGCGACCGGAATGACGAAGGCCTCGGCGCGGCGGGCGACCCATTCGAGCGCCGCCGGATAATCCTTGACGCCGAACATCGGCACGTCCGCATTGCTGACCGTCTCTGCCATGGCCCCGTCTCCGTCCTCCCGGCTCAAGCGGTCGAGCCGACGACCCCGTCGACCAGATAATCCATGCTTTCGAGTTCGACGGCCGTCTCTGGGAAGGCCTGGCCTTCGGTGGCAACGACCGTGCCCTTGTTGCTCTTCAGCGGTCCCTTGATGACGGCGAAGCCACCCTTCATCATTTCGGCCAGCGTGGCATCGAACTGCTTGCGCGCCGGCTCGCCGACCGCGGGGCCGAGCGGGCTCATCTTGACAAAGCCGTCGGCGAGGCCACCGCGTGTGAAGTTGGGCAGCGGCTTGCCGGCGACGAGATCGTCGACGAACGTCTTGTAGACCTTGGCCCAGTTCCACTCGGCGCCGGTGAGGTATTTTTCCGGGGCCAGCGGGCTCTGGTTGGCGTGGTAGCCGCAGACAAAGGCGCCACGGCCAGCGGCCGTCTCGACCACTACTTTCGGGCTATCGACATGGCAGGTCACGACGTCGATATCCTGGTCGACCAGCGCATTGGTGGCCTCCGCCTCCTTCACCGCCAGCGACCATTCGCCGGTGAAGATGACCTGGCAGGTGATGGTGGGGTCGACCGAGCGGGCGCCGAGCAGGAAGGAGTTGATGTTGAGCAGCACCTGGGGGATCGGCTTGGCGGCGACGAAGCCGAGCTTCTTCGACTTGGTGGTGTGGCCGGCGACAACGCCGTTGAGATATTGGCCCATGCCGATATAGCCGAAATACGAACCGGCATTCATCGGGTGTTTGGCCTTGTCCCACATGCCGCCGCAGTGGCGGAACTGGACAGCGGGGAATTTCGCGCACATGGCCAGCATGTGGGGGTCGAAATAGCCGAACGAGGTCGGGAAGATCAGCGAGGCACCGTCGAGATTGATCATCGATTCCATCGTCTTCTGGACGTCGACCGTCTCGGGGACGTTCTCTTCCTCGACGACTGTGATGCCCTCGATGCCCTTCAGCGCCGCCGCCCCTTCGGCATGCGCCTGGTTGTATCCGTAATCGTCCTTCGGTCCGACATAGATGAAGCCGACCGTGGCCGCGGCGGCAAAGGCCCGGCTCATCGGCAATGCGTTGGAGAGACCAAGGGCTGCCACACCCGTGGTGGTGGTCTTGAGCAAGTCGCGGCGCGTCAGCATGAATCTGTCGGTCATCTGAATGTTCCCTCTCATGAGGCCCCTAGGGAGCCGATTTACACCTCGCTAAGAAAGTGTATGCAATCTCCATGCCAGCTTGAAAATTCCAGATTATCTAATAGATTCAGTGAAATGCAGTTTCGTGCGCTGCACAAAGACTTGGCAATTGCATACAGTTATTGCCTAAATAGTAATCTATTTGACATACGGATTAAAATATAGGCATAAAGGAATAATCAGTGAGTCGAATTGGCCGCTGGGCCTACGGACCCTGCGGTTCGGCCAGGCAAAAAGAACTGTGTGGGAGAGAGCGTGTCGGGAAAGCGCAGCTTGATCAGGTCGGGAACGACCGTCGATCAGATGGTGAGGGCGATCGGCGACCGCATCGTCACCGGCGTGCTGCGCCCCGGCGAGAAGCTGGACGAGGCATCGCTCGCCGCCCGCTTCGAGGTCTCACGCACGCCGGTGCGCGAGGCGCTAGGCCATCTCAGTGCGATGGGGTTGGTTGAAAGGCGGCCGAACCGCGGCGCCATCGTCGCCGTGGTCACGCAGGACCACCTGGCGTCGATGTTCGAAAGCATGGCCGAACTGGAAGGGATCTGCGCCCGCTTTTCCGCCGAGCGCATGACGGCCGGCGAACGGCGCGCGCTTGAGGCAGAGCATCAGGCGTCGGCGCGACTGGTGCGCTTGAGTGCCGAAGAAGACTACGAGCACTTCAACACCGAGTTCCATTCGCGGCTCTACCGCGGCGCCCACAGTACGCACATCCACGAACTCACGGTAACCACGCGCGGCCGGCTGGCGCCGTTCCGGCGCGCGCAGTTCAGGCTGGCCGGACGGCTGACGAAGTCCTGGCAGGAGCATGATGAGATTGTCACGGCGATTCTGCGCGGTGATGGCGCCGCGGCCGGTAAGGCTGCCAGGGATCATGTTTCAATCGTCAGCGAAGCCAGTTCGGTGTTCGCTGCGGCTGATTGCAAGCCGCTTGGGCGCAACGTAGCCTAAGAGTCTTCAATGCATGAAGCGTGCTGTTGCCGCGGCGCGGAAACGCGGCGCTGGAAGTTTGATGTCGCGCGCATGCCGCCCAAGACGCGCTTCTGAAAGACGCCGAGGAAGCGGCCGACTTAGTGCCCGGGCCAGTGTCCGGTCCGCGCTCGCCGAGTTGGTCAAACAAGGTCAGGCGGTCGATTCCTGCTACTCAATGCCGGATTGGTCCCAACCAAGAAGCGCGTGGTCACCGCGGCGGGCGTTGAGGCTTCTGAGGCCCCGCTGATCGGCCATCATCAACTGACTGTCGGGTTGCTTCGCGCCGACCTTCTTAACCCCGACGCGCGGATTGTTATCACCAGTGCGGAGCCTGCCCGCGGCGGCGTACCCATGTTCAAGTACACCGACTTGCGAGACTTCGCGGCCAAGAGTTACCAGGGTAACCGAACCGCCGCTGTTGAAGCCCTGATCCGCAACGGCCCGAACCTGAAGTACGCGCCCAACAATGCGTATGCCGACGCGAAGCTCATCATCGCTTGGTGGGTGGCCGCGCTGGCACGCAGGCTACCCTCCGACATGGCCGTGTATGCTGTCCGGTGCGTCGAACGACACCAAGGTGGCGCGAAACGCTGGCCCGCTGTTGAAGTACCTGATGATTCCAATAGTGAACCTCATTCCCGGCATGAATCAGACGCCGGAGACCGCGGCCCGTCGGTACCTCCAGGCGTCGGAGTTCGGAACCGACGTCTCGGGGCAATTCTTCGCCTCGGCTCAAGGGAAGTTCTCAGGCCCGATGAAGGTGCAGCGCCAGCCCTCTACGATCGCGCCAGCCAGGAAGCTACGTGGCAGGCCGTGGTCAAGGTCTCCGGCGTCGACTTGTCTAACCCAGCCCCTTTGCGCCCGCAGGACCCTAACAAAATTTTGTACTAAATAGTTCAGAATCCTCTTGGACTGTGGTCTCGGCGCCTAACTATCACACAAAAAAGTTCAAAATTAACCCAGACGCCCCTGACGTCGCCAGGAGAGTACGCATGGAACGATACCAAGAAATAGTGATTGTCGGCGGGCGCGCGGCTCCTGGTGACGGTTCGCTCGCAGGCGGGCCTTGAATCGGCGCGGAGGAGCTTGGGAACGACGCCATCGATGCAGAAGAATCTCTGCGGCGATCCGATCAGACCAAGGGTATACCTCCGTCGCGGTCACAACAAAGCGCTCGATATCAGCTTTCGACCAAAGCAGACCACAACCCTCGCAGTCTGAATGCCAGTTGCAGCGCTAAGCCTGTCATTCCTTATGTTCACGGACGAATATCTTGCGGCCTTCAGGGTCGTTCACGATCATACGACGCATACCGGCGACGGGATCAATGTCCCGCGACAGCGGAACTCCGGCTTCCAATACCTTCGCACGAACATGGTCAAGATCGGCAACGTCCAGTCCAACCATGACTCCCGGAGAGGCGACATCTTCGCCCGGATAGATTTCCAGAACCAGACTCTCGCTGGCGCAGGCCAAGTGCAGTGGGCCAGTCCCGTGCTGTTCGGAAAGGAAATCGAGACCGAGCAGACGATAGACTTNGGCGGTGCGTTCGATGTCCTGGGCGAAAAATGTTACAAAGGTGATCATGAGCACTGGTCCAATTCTGCAATGCTTAGCCGAGTCTCGATGCCCTGATCGGTCACAAGGATACGGCCAACGGGTATAAGAAGGAGCGCAGAGACCGCAATGGCCGCCCCGGCTGGCGACAGCACGGGATCAACCCACAACCTCAGGATAGACAGCAAAAAGCGCCGAAAACTGCCCCAGAAAGCCTGCAGCCACTGCATCTGCGATTAGGCGTCCTTGTTCGCGGATTCCAACCGTGTCTCGCACCAAAGCGAACACCAGAGGGAGAACGTGGCTCAGTGACATGCCGGCCAGAACAAAAAACAGCAGCGACATCGACGTTCCACCTGAGGCAGTTAAACCAGCAACACTCAACAAGGACATTGTCAGCGCACTTGCCATGTGTTTTTCCGGGTTCCCGATGCGGGCACGGGCTGGACGAAAACCAACGGCACCCATGACATGCCCTAACACATAAATGGCTGTCCCTTGCCCGCTGCCGATCGGGAACCCCAGCAGGCGCATACTGACGTGAGACAGTTCAAAATAGAGGAGAATATGGACAGCCATATGGCCTGCAACGATGGCCAACAGAGGAATCGCCCTAAGGCCACGCTTGGCTTCTGTCAAAATTTGGACTTGGGCTGACGGCGTGGCCTTTTGCTTGGCGCCCTTGCGCACCAGCATAAAGAAAGGGAGGATGACAGCCGGCACGCCAAAAAGCGCGTAGACAGCATTCGCGTTGGTGGTTGCTATCCTGGCGGCCAAGGCCGCCATGATCAGGCCGTAGGAGCTGGTTGCCATATTCAGGTAAGAGAGCAACCAGTTCGACGTCGGCTTGTCGTAGTCTTTGATCGCCAAAGCGTTGAAACCCGTCATGATGAGGGCAACTGACAGGCCCAGCCCAGCCCTCGCGAGGAGTGCCTGGGCCCCATGCGAGGCAAGCCCATCGCATAATCCACTGAGGGAAAACCCTAGGACCCCAAGGCGCAACAAGCCTGGCAAGACAGACAAGAGCAAGGTGCGCAAGGAAGCGATTGTCGTCGAACTGCCTCTGCTCCCGGAACTCAAGGATGAGCTTTCCTTCGCCCCGGCCGGCAACCTGACATTTCTCGTCACCGAGTATGGTCGGCCTTTCTCGGAAAACGGCCTTGGTAGCAAGATGCGCCAACGGTGCGACGAAGCGGGGCTCCCGGGCTGCAGCGCCCACGGGGGTCCGCAAGGCAGGCGCCACCGTTGCCGCCGAAAACGGTGTCACGCATGAACAGCTGAAGGCGATTTACGGCTGGACCACGTATCAGCAGCCCGATCACTACATCCGCAAGGCACGCCGCCGGATAGTGGCGCAGTCTGCCCGGACGCTTCTGGTATTCGATCGAAACGAGAACGAAATGTCCCACTTTTGGAGGGTGGAAGAGAGTGGGACAAAAAAGTACAAAAAACCCAATTAAAGCAACGGAAGCGAAAGCCAATGGTGGTGCTGGCAGTCATATGCGAACCAGTCTCTGTCTGTTTTTCCCTGTTAGGCGTAAAAAAACAGCGAATTTTCGGTCATTTTCGTTTTCGAAGCCAATTTCGACCTAAAATCCTACTGTAGCTTCAATTGTTTGGTGGGGAATTCCCTACGCGGCGTAACAGGGAAATGAAGCTCGCCTAACAGGGAAAGCGTTGGATCGGGAGCGGCCGAAATGTCCATCCTTTGCTTGACTTTAAGCAGCGTCGCGACTGGGGCGTCACACCCCCGCCAAATCCCCGTGATACCCAAGAATGCACCGCACCTTCACTAGGCAACAATTGTATGACCTCGTTTGGTCGACATCCATCGTCACGCTCGCCGAGAGTTTCGACATTTCGGATCGAGGACTGGCGAAGACTTGCGCCCGCTATCAGATACCGGTTCCCGGCCGCGGCTATTGGGCAAAAATCGAAGCCGGCCAATCTGCGCCGAAAACGCCACTTTGGAAAATTTACAACCCGACTTTAGAGATCGTCCACATTGGAGGCCACAAGCCAGCGATCAACCCATACGTCGCTTTTGCGATCGAGGCGGCGGCCGGCACAGTGAGGAAGTCGAAGGAGGAGAGACAAGCGACGGCTGCTCCTAACCAGACAACAGATGGTGCAGAGAAGGGACCGTCATCTCGGGCGCCAAAGGCAAAGGTCGTTTTCGAACTGGTGAAACGTCCCTACAAAGCGGTCACTGGCTTGTGGCAACGCTGAGATCTGCGAAACCCGACCAACACGGCGAGGTCTCAGTCCCTGGTGTGAGAATCCACAGGAGTCCCGTATCCCGGTTGTAATCTCCATCACCTGGCTCTTGCTCTCGACCAACGAGAAATCATGCTCAGCGACTTCGTTGACCAGGCCGCCAGGGATTTGCAGGATTACAAACACGCGGCCGCGGTTCTGGATCAGATCGTAGAAGCGTTACGGTGTTGTCGATCACATTTGAGGCCTGGCATAATGGACCCTCGCCGCTCTCTGAACCGTTAGCCCAACTGCCTCAGAGCCCTCACCTGCTCCAGCGCTACTTTCATAAGCCGGGGCGCTAGTTGGCGCACGGTTTCCAGGAGTTCGGCCTCCAGCTCCGCGCGCTCCCGCGAAACGGCGCGTCTCTTTTCCAAGCCTTCAAAGAAGTCCGTCAGCGGTACATTGAGGACGCGGGCAAGCTCAACCAGCGTCTCGACATTGGGCATCTGCTTGCCGCGCTCGATATTGGAGATGCTCTCTGGCGTGCGCCCGATGCGGTCCGCCAGCGCCTCCTGGCTCAGCTTCGCACGCCGTCGCGCCGCCTGAACCCGGGTACCAATAGCCTGCTTTAAAGACTCGCTCATACATGAAGCGTGACTTCGGTATTTCGAGTTGACAACGAAGTCCGCTTAAGCATTGGTCAGTGTTATGAAGTCTACTTCGTATCACTGGAAAATCATGAACAGCCATGCAAGGGGCGGCAGCCGGAAATGAGCGCGTTGCTTTTATCCGCCGCGCAGGGCAGCGCTACGCCCCTCACTCGCCACTCGCTGGTTCGCAATGCCGGCACGCCCTCGCCACATGGCTATGATGAGCGCTGGCTTCGGGATCTCCTGTTTTGGCATCCTGAGTTGCTGGTCGTCGATCGCCTCAGCAGCGGGCTTGATGAGGTGATTCCGCTGTGTTGCGAGCTCGCAATATCCAAAATTGGTGGAACAGTTTTTGCCGACCTTCTGGGGGTGACCAAGACCGGCAGACTCGTCGTTGTCGAGTGCAAGCTCTGGCGCAATCCGCAGGCACGCCGCGAAGTGCTGGCGCAAATTCTTGAATATGCCGCCCTGCTCCGACGCTGGAGCTTTGGCGATCTGACGTCAGCGCTCAACCGCAAGCTGGTCACCGCCGAGCCCAACCCGATCTATGCCGCGGCGAAACAGCGGTGGCCGGATCTGGAGGAGGCGCCCTTCGTTGACGCGGTGACCCGGTCCCTGAAGCTGGGCGACTTCCAACTCATAGTCGCAGGCGATGGCATTCGCTCCGACACTCACGCTATAGCCGATCACCTGAACTCGCAAAGCGTGGGATTAGCGCAGTTGGCGCTGCTTGAGATCCAGCTTTGGCAGGCAGCTTCGGGAAACATCCTGGTCGTGCCGACGGTGCCCTTGCGTACCGAAGTGCTGCAACAGAGAGTTTTGGTCGATCTCGGTGGGACGCCGCTTCAATTGGAAGCCCCACAAATCGTCAGCGCCGTCCCGGTTGACACCATGGAAAGCGTTGTCGATCCAGAACGAGCCAACCGGAGAGCAGTGAACCGCGCCTTCTGGCAGCAGTTCATCGATCAGACGCAATTCGACCACGCGGACCAACTGCCGCCACGCCATGGCGGTGACAACTGGGTCAGGATTCCGCTGCCCGAGCCCCTTGATTGGATGACCGCCTTTCGTTCGACCGGGGCTAAGGCTGAGGTCGGATTATTCCTCACCTTTCGTGACGAAGACGGCCAGGCGCTTTTTAATAGCTTCCACAGCGACATTGAAGGGCTTCGCAGCGAAAGCGGCCTTGAATTAGTCGCGCGCCGGAAATCTGCCGCCCCATTCTATGCGGAGATCGGTGTGTTCAAGCCGCGGTCTGAATTCGCGACGGACGACCAGCAACTGGCCTGGCTCTGCGGTGCCGCAAATCGACTTGTCACGTTAATCCGGCCGAGGCTAAGCTTACTCGCAGAGGCCGCCGAATGACACGGCTGCTCAAATGGGAACGATCGGCCCTGAAGGGCGACTTCACAGCGATGCCCTCGCCGTTTATGTGGGCTCAGTCGGCGCGCTTCGCACATTTCATGAATGGATATGAGGTTGCCGGTGGAATGGACCGCCTTGCAAATCTCTCCAACACCATGTCAGAGCGGTTCCGCGAGACAGGCGAATGGCAGGGGACTGCACTCGACCTCTGGCTCTGTCTCTTTTTCCAGCACCGCATCCATCGCCACACGGGTTCGGAAGACATAGATCCAGCGCTTGATGCTCTTTGTGATGCGCTGTGGCACGCGCTCAATCGGCTCCATCCAGAAGAGGCCTTTGCCTTGAGTTCACGCCTCAAGAAGGACGCACTTTAGGATCCATGCAGTATTCGGAGAACGAAAAGGATCCTTTCCGACCCTCAAGTTAGGTCGAAACAAAAAAATTTGTTTCGCCTTCTGTATATTGGCGCTTCCGACAAATTTTTTTGTCACCCCCATACTTGCACAACGCAGGCGGTTTGTGAATCCCGCGCCAAATTCTGCAAGATCCACTCTGTGGATTTCGGGCATAGCCGTTTTCTTCGGTTTTCTCGAATCATCGGCAATGCGAATTCACTGGACAGGCGAGCACCACCAGGGCGCGCGCCACGTTCCGAGGATCTCATGGCCATAAATATCAACACCGTTTCGATCGACGCACTCATCCCGTACGCCAACAACGCACGCACGCATTCCAAAAAGCAGATCAAGCAGATTGCCGACAGCATCGTAAAATTCGGTTTCACCAACCCGGTCCTGGTCGACGAGAGCAACAATGTACTCGCTGGCCACGGCCGCCTGGCGGCCGCACGCCTCTTGGGATGCAAGGCGGTCCCTACCCTTTCCATCACGCATCTCAACGAGACACAGAAGCGCGCCTACATAGTCGCGGACAACCGCATCGCCGAGAAAGCCGGCTGGGACAAACAGATCCTTGCCATCGAGCTGCAGGCCTTGGTCGATCTCGATTTCGACGTAAGCCTTACTGGCTTCGACATTCCGGAAGCCGATCTGATCATCGGCGAGTTCTCGCCAGACAATCAGGACGACGTCGATGAGGAGGAAGAAATTGAGCTCCTGGAAAAAGAGGCGGGCCCTGCTGTCGCCCAGCCAGGCGATTTGTTCCTGCTTGGCGATCATCGGCTAATCTGTGGCAATGCACTTTCGGCCGAAGTCCTTGCCGCTCTCATGCAGGGTGACAAAGCGTCCGCGTGTTTCACCGACCCGCCTTACAACGTCCCAATCGGCGGACACGTCAGCGGTCTCGGCAAGATCAAGCATCGAGAATTTGCGATGGCCTCTGGCGAAATGTCCGAGGACGAGTTCGCAAAATTCCTAGAGGATTCATTCTCGCAGATTGAAGCGTTCTCCAAGCCAGGGGCGATTGCATTCGTCTGCATGGACTGGCGCCACGTCGCAGAGACGATTGTCGCGGGGAAGCAAACCTTTGGCGACCTGCTTAACCTGTGCGTCTGGAACAAGACCAATGCCGGCATGGGTAGCCTCTACCGCTCGCAGCACGAGTTGGTGCTGGTGTTCAAGAATGGCAAGGAGCCTCATCGCAACAACGTCGAGCTTGGCAAGCACGGCCGCCACCGCAGCAATGTCTGGACCTATCGCGGCATCAACAGCTTTGGCGCCGACCGAATGGACGATCTGGAAGGACATCCAACCGTCAAACCTGTCAATCTGGTTGCCGATGCACTGCTCGACGTCAGCCGACGCGGCGACGTCGTGCTCGATCCATTCGGAGGCTCTGGAACAACACTGCTTGCCGCACACAAGACTGGACGGCGCGCCCGCCTGATCGAGATCGATCCGCGTTATTGCGATCTCATCATCCGTCGTTTCGAGAAGCACACCGGAAAGCAAGCCAAGCTCGCGGCCACAGGCGAGACTTTCGAGGAATTGAGCGAACAGCGCGCTGCCACTGCGGCACCCGCGGTAGCGGCTTCGTCGGCGACAAGCGAGCTCACCCAAGCCATTGGAGGCGCGCTGTGAGAGCCCGCAAGAAAAAGCCTGCCGGGTACGAGGTCGGCTATGGAAAGCCTCCTGTAAATTCCCGCTTCGAGAAGGGCCGATCGGGCAACCCAAACGGTCGGCCGAAGGGAAAGAAAAACGTGAACACGATGCTACGCGACGCGCTCTACGCGCCCATCCAGATCCAGCAAAATGGCAAGACGACGACCGTCACCGCCCTCGAAGCCATCGTGCTTAAATTGCGCAACAACGCGATTGGTGGCGACTACCGATCGGCGGTCCAGGCCATTGCACTTGCTATGCGGTCTTTCGAACAAGAAGAGATTGGCCAGCCCGACGCAGAGGCCAGTCCGCTCGATCAGCAAACGATGCTCGAGCTGATGCGAGACTATGTCGAACAGAAGGCATCGCCGCAGCGCGACTACGCGGAAAGCGCTAGCGCCGCCGCCAGCGACGAGCAGGACGAACGATGAACGCTCCCTTCCCTAGGACAGAGAGATCGCAGCCCACATCGCCCAAACTGCCGAGCCCAATTCAGATGTTGTTCAGCGCCGCCAGTGACGACCTCGCAACCTTTGTGGCGCTGGCTTTTTCCGCCGTCGATCCCGGTGCGAAGTATCTCCCCAACTGGCACATCCGCGCGATTACTTATCAGCTTGAGCGTGTCTTGCTCGGACATTGTAAGCGGCTGATCATCACCATGCCCCCGCGGTCGTTGAAGTCGGTCACCACCTCGGTTGCATTCCCGGCTTGGGTCCTTGGCCGCGACCCGTCGAAGAGAATGATCTGCGTCTCTTATGCTCAGCCGCTTTCGGTCAAGCTCGCGAACGATTTCCGAACGGTCGTCGATACCGTCTGGTATCGGTCGATATTTCCGACCTTCAAGGTCAGTCCACGCAAAAACACCGAGAACGAGCTGCAGACCACTCTTGGCGGCGGGCGATTGGCCACCTCAACCGGCGGGCAGCTAACCGGCCGCGGCGGTGACATCATCATTATCGACGATCCGCTGAAAGCCGATGACGCACACTCGGAGGTGGCGCGGAAGAAGTGTGCCGAATGGGTCCGCACGACCTTGATGTCGCGCTTCGACAATCCGGCGGCCGGCGCGGTCGTCCTGGTGATGCAGCGACTGCACGTCGATGATCTGGCCGGCGCGCTTCTTGAAACTGGGGGCTGGGAGCACCTGAACCTTTCTGCAATTGCCCAAGAAGACGAACGCATCCAGATTAGCAAAGGGCGTGTCCACGACCGCAAGTCCGGCGATCTCCTGCACCCGGCGCGCCTCGGAACGGTCGAACTCGAAAGGCTGAAGCGCGATCTCGGTTCACTCACCTTTTCTGCGCAATACCAGCAATCTCCTGCACCGGCCGAAGGCAACATGGTCAAGCGGGTATGGTTCCGCGACTACGACCCGCAACAACTCGATCTCGGCGGCATGACTATCGTCCAGAGCTGGGATACTGCCCTAAAGGGCGACCCCAGCAGCGACTACTCCGTCGGAACGACGTGGGCGCAGGACGGCTCGAACTACTATCTCCTTGATACCATTCGAGTTCGAGCGGCCTATCCAGACCTGGTCAGGTCAGTCAGAAGCGCACTTGATCGGTACAACCCCGACATCATTCTCATCGAAGACGCCGGCTCGGGATCGAGTTTGATTGCCGACCTGGATAGCCAGGGGATTGCCTCCACCCCTGTTAAAACTCGGACCGACAAGGAAAGTCGCTTATCGCGTGTCGCAGCAATGATCGAGAACGGCAACGTCTATCTACCGAAAGATGCGCACTGGAAAGACGACTTTCTGTTGGAGGTGCTCGCCTTTCCGCATGGCAGACACGACGATCAGGTTGATTCGATGACGCAGGCACTCATCTGGATGAAAGATGATCGGCCAACAGGCGGGTTCTATTTTGGCACGTTTTGACGTGCTCCGCTGATCATCGTCGCCATCAAGGGAGTACTCGAAGACCTCGGGCATGTGCATCCAGGACGAAGAGGCGTGCAAGCTCTTTGCCAGCGCCGGCTTAGGTTACGGTCAGGCACGTACAAAAGGTCGCTCGGACCTAATCGGGAGTGGCCAACGATCTCTGCGCTGGCCACACGATCACCGTCCTCCATGAAGGTACGGACTTTGGCGCCATTCCAGATCGGGCATACTGCCCAGAACCGAGGCGAGCCTCAAGGCGTGGTCCCTTAACGTCCTCGAATTGGCTGCAGGATTATTCTAGCAGCAAGCACCCATGGGCGTCGTAATTCGGGGCTGATCAGACCGGTTGCATACTCGTTTGCCTCAAAACATGATGATCGACGCGCCAAGTGAACAGCTTGAGGAGTTCGCTGGTTGCATCTCGGCTCTTACCCGGCTGCGGACTGTAGAGCTCGATTGCAAACGTCCATGTCTGGATAACGGATGGTCAGGGCGATCACGAGGCTGGCGCCCGCTATTCTGGACTCCCGGCGAACGCCAGCGCCTTCTCAAGCTTAGCATCCTGCTTCATGGTTTGCCTGCGGGCTGTCAGATTCCTGTCCTCCGCAGAACGCTGTGCGAACCACCGCAGCAGACGACAGAACGGTCCAGACGCCAACTCCGGTCTGCCTAGTGCAATCACGTACAAAATTCTGGCAATGACTCTGGCATAGCGGCGAAACAATTCATCCTCCAACGAGACGACAGCCTCGAAACTGCCCGGGTCGCCCTGACGTGCGCATCGCCCGAAGAGCTGACGATCGATGCGAGCAGATTCGTGGAATTCCGTCAGAACGACATGCAGTCCGCCACTTTGGACGATGCTGTGAGCGATCCTAATGTCAGTTCCACGACCTGCCATGTTTGTCGCTACGGTAATACGCCCTGCTTCTCCCGCAGCCGCAACGATGTCCGCCTCCGCTGCGTCCTGACGGGCATTCAATACCGTGTGGGAAAGGCCATGCGAACTGAGCAATGCACTGAGTTGCTCGGAAGCTTCAACCGATCGAGTCCCAATGAGGACTGGCCTTCCGACCCTCCTCACTTCGCGCACATGAACGGCGACTTTGCGCCACTTTTCCTCAACTGTCCGGCAAAGGTGTAGCCCCAAGTTCCGTCGCTGGACCCCGCGATGCGTCGGAATTCTGACGACCTCAAGCCCATAGACTTCCTGCAGCTCGGTCGAAATCTCGGCAGCCGTGCCGGTCATCCCGGCCAACCACAAATATCTCCTGAAGAAACGTTGGTACGTAATCTGTGCAAGTGTTTCACGGCGGCCGGTTGTTTTACAACCCTCTTTCGTCTCCACCAGTTGGTGTAGACCGCGCTCCCAAGACCGGTCGGCCATGACTCGTCCAGTATACTCGTCCACAATCTGTACCTTACCGTCTGTCACAATATAGTGGACGTCTCGTTTGAAGAGATGGAGGGCGGACAGGGCCTGCTCCACCAATTCAAGGCGCACTCTTCGCGACGCCCAAAGCCCGCCCACAGCCGAGGCCTCAATGCCAGCGACTATGGCCCGCCCTCGCTCGGTCAGTCGAACTGTCCTCTCGCTGCCCAACAAGCGATAGTGCTCACCGGCCGCCAGATCTTTGGCCAGATTCAACGCTGCCTTGTAAATCTCGGTCGCAGCCGGATCGTCAGTCTCGCGCGAAATGATGAGGGGTGTCCTGGCTTCATCAACCAACACGCTGTCGGCCTCGTCGACTATTGCAAAATGCAACCCCCGCAACAGGAGTTGGGATGCCTGCTGACCGTCGCCAATCGTCTTGTCTAGCAGAACACGTGCACCGCTTCGACGACCGCGGAGCGCGATCGTATCCCGAAGGTAGTCAAAGGTAAGCTCTTTATTAGTGCAGTAGGCGATGTCGCAAGCGTAGGCAGCTCGACGAACCGATGGATCTTGCCCATGCAGCACAAGCCCTACCGTTAGTCCAAGATTCTCATAGACGGGCCTGAGTTGATTAGCATCCCGCTGTGCAAGGTAGTCGTTCACTGTGACAACGTGGACTGGAACTCCAGCGAGCGCCGCTGTGGCCGCAGGCAGGAGCGCGGTGAGCGTCTTGCCTTCACCCGTTTCCATCTCAGCGAGGTGACCTTTGAGAAGCGCGTAGCCGCCGATAAGTTGCACCGGATGATGCTGCATACCGAGGAGACGTTGCGAGCATTCTCTTATCAGAGCAAATGAACGAGCAACGACGCTCTCCGCGAGTCCTTCACGCGAGAGAGCCAGCCTGATTTTTTCAGCAGCCAACGAGATGTTGTTGTCTGCGAGCGTTCGATACTCTTCCCCACAGCGCTCGACGTCTTCCAGAAATGTTCTGAAACCGTTCAACGTCACATTTGGTTGGCGCTTGACCTTTGCCCGGATTCTGGTGAGAGCATCGTCGAGAGAGCTCGCGGTCTCCCGCCGTCTTTCGGGAAACGGCACCATCCGGAGGTCCGCGATCCTCCAAGGCCTGATCGTGTCCTCACGCATGGAACTGGGACAGAAAGAGCTGCCGCAGCCGGCGTGACATCTGCAGGCCAACCGGTTCCCATTCGTGCTCGAACCGAACATAGACTCGGCTCCCGAACGCTGGCGGGAGAGCGCCAGCGGAAATCTTCAGATCGAATTGGAACCAGCGCCTTAGGGACTTGAGCCCGTCGGCGTCACGCGGATCAACGGCAATAGAACCACCACCACCTGACGTAAGAGCCTTGCTCGGAAGCTTGTCATAGGCGGCAGGCACTTCACGCAAAATGTTTGCCGGGAGCGCGGCGCCACTTTGTCCCGGCATGCGCACAGTGACCCGAAGCAATCGCTCTCGCACCAAGTCGATATCGTCCTGAGAGACCACAACGCGGATGATACTCCCCGCAGGTGGCGCCACATAACCGAGGACAGATCCCTGCCGGAAGAAGCGCTCAGGCATGTCCTCGCTTTGTTCAACGACTAGGACTCCTGCGCCGCCGCTGGTTGCCACAAGGTGGAGAAAGCGATCCTCCGTCCGATCAAGTTCAGCCCGGGCTTCCTCTAGTTCCTTCCGTGTTATCTCGGCCTGCGAACGATCAGCAAAACGTTCCGCACGGAACTGAAGATCAAGTTCCCTGACGCGAGCCCTTAGGATTGAACGCTGCATCTTCAGAACCGGATCGGCGCTTTCGAACAGGGGCTGGCCCGGTTCAACTGGTGAGCCAGGTGGGCGCTTCAGTTCGCGTAGGAATCCATCAGCGCCGGCGCGGACGTAGGCTTCCTCCGGCAGCCAAATCACCCCCTGTGAGATTGTCTGGTGCGGGGCTGGTACAGCGAAGAGGAGCGCGGTTCCAGCGAGCAAGGTAAGGGACGTGACCCCGACTGCCCTCACCCGATGCCGGCGCAAACGAGGGCTGGATATGACGTGCCACAACATCTTGGCGGCGGGCAGCGCTACACCCGAAAGGACCCCCCACATTGCCACAAGGACACCAAGGATTAGGTAGTGAGTTGCGACAAACAGCGAAATGCCAAACAGGACGAGCATTCGATAGATGAATGACGCGGGCGCGAAAGCCAGCAACCAGATTCGTTCGCCCGGACCGAGCCTAAGCGCGCGCTCCTTCTCGGCGCCGAAGGCATAACGCTCGATTAGGCGGCCCCAAAATTCGGTTGAGCGCTGTGCGAGATTTGGCATTTCGACAAGATCGGCTAGCACGAAGTAGCCGTCGAACTTGAGCAGCGGGTTTCCGTTCACCAGCAGAGTCGAAAGACCAGCAACGAGCATCACGTCGAAGGCTATTGCCCGCACGACGCCGGTCTCCACACTCAACCACACATAAAGCCCAATGGCCGCCAGCAACGTTTCAACCAGGATTCCCGCCCCGGCCACAGCTGCGCGCTGATACTTGCTGCGAAATCCGGCCGATGCCGAAGCATTCACATAGGGCACGGGAAAGAAAACCAGGAACATCAGCCCCATTTCATGGACTTCGCCACCGAAGGCCCGCGTCGTCAGACCGTGCCCCAGTTCATGCAGCAGTTTGACGACAGGATAGACGAGAGCGATCAAAAGCAGGCCTTGCGCCGCGAAGACCCGGTCCGAGATATTTTCCGTCAGAGTATGTGAGTGAAGGCTAGCCAAGTACAGCGCAGGCGCGACAACGACAACCCACAGAACCAAGCCGGTCATCCCAAAAAGCCCGTGGCAAAGCGGGAGTGCTCCCTTTAGGAAGCGATCGGGATCAAAGAGTGGTAGGGTTACGGAGAGCGGGCTCTTGAGATTGCGCTTCAACAGCGCCTGACTTTGCTTGGAGAACCGATCGAAAGCCTCTAGTGCATCCGGCTGAGTGTCGTGGCGAATGAGATCCGCGCTATGAAGCTGCGTCAACAGTCCGATGATCTCATCCTGGCTCGGCGCGCTGTCGCCGAACATATCCACCATACTGTTCCAGATGGCGTCGACGGTCTGCCGCCCGTCGAGATTCGCAATGAAATAGTATGCGACCGGCGTGAACCGGTGGGACTTGCCGCTGGCGGCGTCCTGAACAACGTACCAGGCGCTGCCGCGATAGCGATGACGATGGATGCGCGCATGAAGCCGAAGCATCGGCTTCAGGCCGCAGACCCTATACCAGTTTGAGCTTAGGAACGGTTCAACCATCACGTGCTCCCAAGTCCGGCATTAGGGGATCCAAGCCCAGATAAGGAGCCTGGTGCGTTCAATCAGGTTCCGTCCCAACACCCAAAGGAGCCGGCGCTCACCAATTTCGATCTTACCGATGCCCTCCATACCCGGCCGGAGAGGAAGGTCGCTGGAGAGCAGGTCCGCTTCAACACGGAAGTAGTTGCGACCGTCCTCGGCGGTCGCCACTGAGGTCAGCCGGGCGACACTGAATGGGACCTTCTGACCGGCCGCCCCAGTGAGGGCGAGAGTACCCTTTTGTCCAATGGCAATATGCCGGATGTCCTCCTCGTCGACACGCAACACTACCCGATATGAACTCAACGGCGCGACTTCGAACAATACCTTGCCTTGCTGCACAGGTGCGCCGAGCATCTGACTTAGATCCCCGGAGACAACGAAGCCGTCGACCGCGGCAACAATCCTGCTGCGCGCCAGTTTGTCCCTGGCCAGGCTCGCTTGGGCCTCTGCCTGATCAATCTGCGCCTGCAGCACCTGGATATTTAGTCTGTCATGCTTCGCCTGCGCGTCCCTATGTTTCTGCTGGAGTTTGCGAACCTCCATCTCCCACCGCGTGCTCTCCAGCACGAGATCGCGATCGTCGAGGCTAGCAAGAACGTCACCCTGGTGTACGATATCGCCAGGTCGCACATTTGCCCGGGCGATGAACCCGTCGAAGGGCGCTACGGCGGCTCGCTGTATCGAGCCCTCCAGCACGGATTTGGCTGATACCCGAAATTCCGTGTTGGCAAACGCGAGAAACCCGAACAAAGCGAGTGCCGACAGAACTGCTAGTTTGAATGCGGGGCGACGCGGTCCGAAGATCGCCGTAACAGTTGACCGAGCGTTTGTGGCGACCCTGCCAGCGATCCAGCGTTCGGACCCTCGCTGCAGCTCCAGCACAGGGCCGGCAAGAGTTCCGAGGAGTTGGAGGGTCTGGACCGCCTCGGTATCAAAAGGATAACTGGCTTGACGCTCCAGCGTCATCACGCCGATCGGTCCGTTGGCGGCCGAGAGCAGTACCGACAGAACGCTCCTGATCCGGCCCGAACAGGCAAGCTCCTTGTGAGCCACCGCGATCCGGCGTTCGGTTCCGGCCACCACGGGATAGGAGACTGGTTGTCTCTGATCGAACGCCTCGTCCATGGCGTTTTCCAGCGTATCGACCAACTCCGACTTCCGCTGAAACCAGGCCGAGTGCGACATTGCCCGCATCCGGATTCCGCGCCGCTCTTGGAACCCCAGCGAAACGCGCTCGCAGCCGAAGCGCGCCGCAACTTCGTTAGTTAAAGCCAGCGCCGCAGTCTGGAGATTGGAGTGTTCCTCAACGACTGCAAGCATGTCGAGGGTTGCATTTGCTCGAGCGAGGAGCCCTATCTCGCCTATGGCCCGCTGCCGCAGCAAGGCTGCTTCGAGCCACCCGGTCCCCCATTGCAGCTGCCGGAATACGGTCTTGAGATCGAAGTTCGCATGGGAGACAACGTCAAGCACGACGACGCCTACGGCGTTTCCCTGCACGTCGATTGGAAATGCGACATGCACACGCGCGATGGGCCCCGTAGTTGCTGGGATCGATCGTACGACACCACGGCGTTCTCGGATTGCCTGCTCTGCTCCAGGGCTCAGGTACGAGACATCCTTTTCGGCGTCCGGCCAAATCGCGGCGGGCCGGTACGAGCCTTCCGGACTCTGAAGCAGAAGGAGGCCAGCCCCAGTTTGCTGGATCTGGCTGCACTGGAGAGCCAGCCAGCAGGAGCAGAACGTTGCCAAGTTGTCTGCTGTCGCGAGAGACGCCCAAAGCACGGCATCATCGCCCGCCGAACCTTTGCCAGAATCCGCGGTGCGGTCCCTCGTCCCGTCCTTTTCGGAGTGATCAAGGGTGTCCATCGAACACCTCGAGATCCGCGGCACCGTCAGGCCCAATCGATTTCATAGAGTCGGCCAAAAACGCTGTCCTGTTCCAAGCAGTCGCGCACCGCTCGCTTTCCATCTACGCCAACCGCGCTCGTTCACCCCGCGTCGTGCCGCTGGCCCGCAACGAGCGTGCGAAACCTGATCGTGCAGCGCAGGCCTGCCGGCACGCTCCCGTCGGGATTGTCGAGCGTAAGCCTAACACCGAAAGTTGCACTGGGGGCATCGATGAACGGGTCGACTACCGAGACCTTGGCGGTAAGACTGCGTCCCACGGGAACTTCCGGATAAACTTCGGCAAGATCGCCGACCTGGATTTTTCCCAAGCGTTCGAGCGGCAGATAGACCTCCACAAACAGCGGATCGGTCTGCATGATGGTCAGCACGTGAGCCTGGTCGTGAAGGTACGCCCCTGGCGAGAGCGTGCGCTCTATGACAACACCGTCGTATGGGCTGCGTATCATACGCTGCTCCAGCAGCGCCTCTGAACGCCTCAACTCGAGCTGCGCCATCCGGACGCTGAGTTCGGCCTCGCGCAGTTCCTGCTCGGCTTGTTTCAGGTCAGAGTCGCTTTCGTCGCGGCTCGCCTCGGTCGCTGCCTTCACCTCGGCGAGCTTCGTTATCCGGTTGGACTTCTTGGTGAGGTATTCCATTCGAGATCTTTTCGAGAGCACCTCATGGTCGTTTTCTGCCCGAGCGCGGGCCACCTCGAGCGAAGCTCGTTCGACACCCGAGTCGAGCTCGGCCACGATTTGACCTGCGGTAACGGCGTCGCCACGGTCGGCAAGCACGTCTTTCACGAGCCCGGAAACGGACGCGCCGAGCTCGACCCTTGCGCTGGGCTCAATCAGACAATCGGCATCGAAGGCAGCTTGTCTCTCTTGCGCAACGGTGGGCTTCGAAGCAATGGCGAACGCCAGCGCGGCAAGAGCGCTTATCGCCAACGCATGACGATAAGAGTGCAATGATCGCAGCTTAGCGCAGTTCGCCATGGCGATTTTCGTACTCCTGGATGAGCTTCGTAATGAGTTCCTGCAAGCGCTTCGCCGCGAATGGGCTCAGGATAATGCGGTGGTGCAACTCGATCTCAAGATCTCGCTGATGAAGATCCCAATTCTGGTTGATCCCGAAATTAAGGACCACCTCTTCTCGCGTGCTGGTGGCGTTGCACACATTGCAATAGGTGCTTTTCAAGTTCGCAGTGTTCAAACGTACAGGAGGCTGGGTCTGGCCTGCCGTAATCGTTTCGCTTGACCCCTTCTCTGCTTTGCCATTCGCCATCCCGTCACCCATTCTCACCTGCTGCCCATCTTTCGCATTTTGCCGAAGTCAGCAAAAGCAATCCTGGCTCGCCACGCTCGGCTAATTCCTTCTGCTCTGCCCTGTGGATGCCGAAACTCGGATGCCGGCATTCGGATTCTGAATCGCAAGTGCCTGCGCCACGAATGGGAACTTCCATGCCGCCTGATCCGTCAACAGCGGCCACTTTTCGTTTGCGAATGCCGCTGTCGGGATCGTGAGATCGAGAGCGAAATCGCGATCGCCCGGCGAGGCTCGTCTCAAAGCGCCGGCAAACTGCCAGTCCGGAACTTCCAACGGTGAAGCCTTGGTTCCCTCCTCAGGATTGCGCGCGAGAGGAGCAGAGTTCTTCGCAGGCGTAGGATCCGCTGATGCCTCGAGCGTCACCTTCGCCTGAGAGGTTGTCGTGTTGGCCGAAGTCAGGGTCGGGCTAAGAGGCAAAGCTGCTGAGAACTCGCTCCGCAGCCCGGACCCAGTGCTATCGAACTGAACCTGAATGCCAGCGGGAATCGGCGGGATCTCCGGCTGGTCGCGGCCCGCTATCTCCGACTGCAGAATGTTGGCGTCTTGGCCGGTAACAGCACCGCTGAGGTCGAAATCCGCGATGGAGACCGGATCGATCAAGGACCAGGCAGAGAAGCCCTGTCCCGGATTTGCGGCCGCGCCGGAGATCAGCTTCACATCCGCCTTGGTGTATGCCGCATCTTTGTTGGCGTCGCCGATATAGCCCACAACCTGCAGGGCATCGTCGCTGGTAGTGGTTGTCGCGATGCCGTTCACACTTGCGACCACGATATGCAGGACCTGGGTATCTCCGTATGCCGCGGTCCTGGGCACCGAGGCAGTAAGGGAGACGATATTCAGGGTGCCGCTTCGCAGTGCGCTGCTGCTGGAAATGGTCACGGTGGCCTGCTTCGTCCCATCAGACTTCAGGGTGTTGGCAAATGAGAGTTTGGTGCCCTTGGGAAGATCGGCTCCGGCAGAAGCCCCGGCGATGGTGAGCAGTTCGGGGTCATAATCCACCGTAAACACCAGTGATTTCACGCCGCCCAGGCTGCTGAATGTTACGGGCAGTCCCTTGGCACGGGCGGGAACATCCACCGGCTGCCCTGGACCACGCATGAAATCGAACAGGCTGACGATGCCCGTTCCTACGCTCTTGACGTCGAACGCAGCGATGAAATCGTCGCCAGGAGTTCCATCGCGATTGCCATCCAGGTCGCCGCGGCTGTCATGCAGGGCGTTCTCACTGCTTCGCAGCATGACTCGATAGTGGTCAAACGGAAGGATGCCACCGACATTGAGAGCGGGTAGCTGTGCTGTCACGGGATCCTTAGCCGTCGGCTCCTGGCTGTGCTTTAACATCGATTCTGGGCTGGCGTTCTGGCTGCCATATTGCCGAATTGCGCCCGTCCGCAGGAAGGTGAAGCCCGCGAAGTCATCGTCGATGACGATCGAACCTTCGATGCGACCGACCCCCTGCCCGATCAGCATGACGTCGGCGGGACCGCGTGCATCTCCCTCGCCTGGATAGATATTGAACGTCGACGGGTCGAAGGCGTGATTAAAGCGCAACCGGAAGCCGGTCGCCGTTGGCGTGAAGCTTTGCACCACCAGCCAGTCAGCGTCGACCACCACCGTGATCCCAGAGGAAGCGCTGAACGTGCCGTCCTCGTTCTTGGCGCTCGCAAGGATGGTGAAACCGCCGCGTGCGCCATAGACATGCGTTGCGGTTGTGGCGCTTCCGGCTAGGCTGTCGATCACTCCATCACCCCAGTCGACGGTCCACAGGTTGATGGTGTCATCACCAGGATCAGACGCCCCAAGCGTGATGGTGTAGGGATCGCCCACGATAGCATGTCCCGGACCTGTGACGGCAATTGTCGGCGCAACATCCGCGACATGGATCGCGAAGCTCCGCTCGCTGGCGGCGCCCTGCGCATCAGTGACGCGCATCTTCACATTGTGCGTGGCATCACCGTCGCGCGCCGTCCATCTGAAAGCACCGGTGTCCGGGTTGACTATTGCGCCGGCCGGGGCAGTCACAAGCGAGAAGACGAGCTTGTCGCCCCGGTCCGGATCGCTCGCGACTGGCAAGAAGGCGACCGTTTCGCCCTCCTTTACCGAGACGTCGGAGAGCGCAGCAAGCGTCGGTCCATCGTTGAGACCCCTCACCGTAATCGCAACACGTGCCGTAGACAGCGCGCCAGAGCCATCTTTTACCGTATAGGTGAAGCCGTCACTTGCCGTTTCGCCCGCCGCGAGCGCTAAGAAAGCGCCGTTCGGGTCGTATTCGTAGCTGCCGTCGCTCTGCACCGTCACACGGGCGCCCGACGCGAGCAGGATCGTCTGTCCGATCGCCTGCTCGGAGCCATTCACCGCGACGACAGCGAGCGTGTCGCCGCTGTCCAGATCGGTATCGTTGGCGAGAATGCCCTGTGCTGCAGAGATACCCAGTGCCGTATTCTGATCAGTCGCCGCCGTGTCGTCGACCGCCTTCGGCGCGTCGTTCTGTCCAGTGATCGTCACGGTCACGGTTGCGGTCGAGGCTGCGCCTGCAGCATCGCGCACCGTATAGGTGAAGACGTCCGGGGCCTTTGCGGCCGCTGCGAGATGATCGAAGGTCCCGTTCGGGTCATAGGTAAAGGTGCCGTCGGCATTGAGGATGACTTTGCCGGCGGTCCCGGTGGTGTCGAGGCTGATGCCGTGGGTGTCGCCTTGGTCGACATCAGTGAAGAGCGGCGCGAGAAGCACCGCCGGGCCGTCCTCGATTGCCTCACCAACCAAATCCTGCGCCACAGGAGCATCATTCACCGGCGTGACTGTGAGGATGAAGGTGTCGGAGGCTGACAGTTCACCGTCGCTCGCCGTAACCTTGATCCCAAGGACGCCGTTGAAGTTCAGCGGTGGCATCCCCGAGAAGGTCAGGGTCGAGGCATCGAAGGAGAGCCAGCCTGGCAGCGGCTGATCGGTGGCGAGCGTCGCTGAAAGGGTAAGAGCATCGCCGTCCGGATCGTTGAAGACGAGCGCAGGAAGCGTAAAGGTCCACAGTGCATCCTCGGGCGAGGACTGGTCGGCGATTTCGGTTGCCAGCATCGGCGCGCCGTTGCCCGCTGACACCTCGATGCGCACAGTCGCGATGTTGCTGGACAAAACTCCGTCGCTTGCCTGGTAGGTGAAGCTGTCGGTGCCGAAGAAGTTGGCTTTCGGCGCATAGGTGAAACTACCGTCCGGATTGAGCGTCAGCGTGCCGTTTGTCGGGCCGGCGACGAGAACCGGCGTCAGGCTGTCGCCGTCGACATCACTGTCGTTGGCGAGGACCGACACCACCAGGCTGCCGTCCTCGGCAATGTATGCGATGTCATCGGCGGCGACAGGCGCATCGTTCACCGGCGTGACGGTCAGCGCGACGGTCGCGATGTTGCTCTCGGCGGTGCCGTCGGACGTCTTGTAGGTGAAGTTATCGGTGCCGAAGAAATTGGCATTCGGTGCATAGGTGAAACTGCCGTCCGGATTGAGCGTCAGCGTGCCGTTGGTCGGCCCGGAAACCAGGACCGGCGTCAGCGTGTCACCGTCGACATCGCTGTCGTTGGTGAGGACCGATACCACCAGGCTGCCGTCCTCGGCAACGTATGCGATCTCATCGGCGGCGACAGGCGCATCATTCACCGGCGTGACCGTCAACGCGACGGTCGCGATGTTGCTCTCGGCGGTACCGTCGGCCGCTTTGTAGGTGAAGCTGTCTCTGCCAGAGAAGTTGGCCTTCGGCGCATAAGTGAAGCTGCCGTCCGGATTGAGCGTCAGCGTGCCGTTGGTCGGGCCGGCAACGAGAACCGGGGTCAGGATGTCGCTGTCGACATCGCTGTCGTTGGCAAGCACCGGCACGACAATCGTTCCATCCTCGGCAACAACGTATGCGATGTCATCGGCGGCGACAGGCGCATCGTTCACCGGCGTGATGGTCAGGGCGACGGTCGCGATATTGCTCTCGGCGGTGCCGTCGGACGCCTTGTAGCTGAAGCTGTCGGTGCCAGAGAAGTTGGCCTTCGGTACGTAGGTGAAGCTACCCTCCGGATTGAGCGTCAGCGTCCCGTTGGTCGGGCCGGCGACGAGAGTCGGGGTCAGCGTGTCGCCGTCGACATCGCTGTCGTTAGTGAGCACCGGCACGACGGCGCTGCCATCCTCGGCCACGGTCGCCGCATCATCGATTGCCACTGGCGCATGGTTTTCGTTCGCGGCGTTAATCGTGAGCGCGACGGTCGCAATGTTGCTTTCCGCCGAGCCATCAGAAGACTTGTAGGTGAAACTGTCGGTGCCAGAGAAGTTGGCGTTCGGCGCGTAAGTGAAGCTGCCGTTCGGATTGAGCGTCAACGTGCCGTTGGTCGGTCCGGTAACCAAGATTGGCGTGAGTGCGTCGCCATCCACATCGGTGTCGTTGGCGAGGACCGACACCACCACGCTGCCGCCCTCGGCAACGCTTGCAACGTCATCGGCGGCGACCGGAGCATCGTTCACCGGCGTGACCGTCAACGCGACGATCGCGATGTTGCTCTCGGCGGTACCGTCGGAGGCCTTGTAGGTGAAGCTGTCGGTGCCGAAGAAGTTAGCCTTCGGCGCATAAGAGAAGCTGCCGTCCGGATTGAGCGTCAGCGTGCCGTTGGTCGGGCCGGCAACGAGAACCGGGGTCTGGCTGTCGCCGTCGACATCGCTGTCGTTAGTGAGCACCGGCACGACGACGCTGCCATCCTCAGTAACGCCTGCGACGTCATCGGCGGCGACAGGTGCATCGTTTACCGGCGTCACTGTCAGCGTGACGGTTGCGACGTTGCTTTGTGTGAAGCCGTCGCTGACCCGGTATGTGAAGCTGTCGACGCCGAAGAAATTCGCCTTCGGAGCGTAGGTGAAGGTGCCGTCCGGGCCGAGGGTCAGGGTTCCGTTTGCCGGCCCGGTGACGAGCGACGGGGTGAGCGTGTCGCCATCCTCGTCCGTGTCGTTGGCGAGGACCGGAACCACGACGCCGCCGTCCTCGGCAACCGTTGCTTCATCGTCGGACGCGATCGGCGCGTGGTTTCCCGGCTGGCCCTCGGTAACGAACTCGACGTCGTCGATGACAACCTGACTCCCGAGCGCACCGAAGCCCAGCAGGTCGAAATAGAGTTTCAGCGGTGTATCGGCGGCTATACCGGTGAGATCGAACTCGACCGTCACCGAGGTGTCGGGCGGAACCTTGCCGTCCGCGTCTAGGCCAATGAGCCTGATGCGCGAGGAAGCGAAGACAGTGCCGTCGGATTGTATATTGAGCGCAGCGTCGGTCTTGGAGAGTCCATTTGCCGTGACGGGCTTGCCGTCTGCGCCAATGAGCGCGAACTCGAATGCGTCCTGCGGGCCGCTCGAGTTGCGCGCGAAATCGGCGCTCTTCAGCGTAAAGCGAAGTGCAGTCGCATTCTGCGGAACGGCGAGCTCCTGGGTCGCACGAGAAGCCACCCTGTCCCCTTCATTGAGCGTGAGCGCGCGGGATTGAACCGCGGCGTTGCCCGTCAGCACCCAGCCAAAATCGTTAGCGGCTAAGTTTTCGACCCCGAAGGAACCATTCAGTAGTTCGTCAGTCGCACCTGCCGCCATCTGGGAAAGAGTGCCAGGAACAACAGCCGGTTCGGATGACCCCGAGTTCGAAATATCATCAGGAGGGCCGGCGGGCACCCGATCGTTCGAACCGGCTCCAGTTCCAGCAATCGTGCTGCCTTGCGATCCAACACTCGAAGGGGCCGCATTGCTTTTCTGCCCGTTATCCAAATACCGCCCAGCCACAGAGGGAGCAATCTGGAGCGCATATGCTCGCCTTACCGCCCTGTCGGCGTCCACAAGCCCGTAGCCGAAGCTTTCATTACGCTGGCCGCTCGGGTCAATGTCAGTCTTGCCCTTCGCCGTTGAGACCGACGGACTATCAATATGCATTGCAGTGTTTATCAAAATGCTCTTTATTTGCTGGCCATTGAGTGCCGAATTAACGCTTCGGACCAAAGACGCTATAGCGGACACAATCGGGGTTGACGCCGACGTTCCATCATAGGATCCGACTAATCCATCTAGCAGTTGAGTCGGAATTATTCCTGGTGCAACTAACGTTACTCCCATTCCAAAATTAGAAAAGTATGCCAGGCTGATACTTGCCGCGTTCTGCAGACCGTTCTCCGTCTTGAAAACGTTAGCTGTACCCGTGGCCCCAGCCGCGATTCCGCCAACTACGATGCCGTTCGACAGTCCATCGACGAATGTCGCCATATTCCGTATCGGAATAGCGTCGTTGCCGGCCGCAATAAGAAATAAGTCATCGCTCTGTAAGTTGTTCAGGCTTTCACTGTTCGGCTGATCGCTGCTAACATTGATTATAAGGGACTTATTGGCCCCTGCTCCAATCATCGACCTCATCGATTGAATCAATGCATCAAAACTTATGTCTGTTCCCTGAGGTCTTAACTGGTAGGCGTTGCCGAAAAGAATCGCACTACGCCAATTGATTCCAGCGTATAAGTCTTTGTTTGGCGAGTCTGCTCCTATCGTATACAACGTTTTGTAGCCGTGATCTGGATCGCGCGGGTAAGCTGGCCCTCCATACGTGAAGCCATCTGGCACAATCCTCGAAAAATCAAAATCGAGTCCGGCCATTAAACTCGTCTTTCTGGGAAGTGGCTGATCAAATACCGCAATTCTTGCCGTTTTGGCACCAGTTGTGAACCGCCACGCGCTCGGAATATCCGTTACAAATAGATGCCACTGCTGAGAGAACTTTGGATCGTCGGGATGCACCTCCAATTCGTATGTTGTTTTCTCAGCGCCAGAGAATTGTAGGAATTCAATCCCCTGAAAATAGATTTCAGATCCATCCTTTAGCCGGAGATAATCGAAAGCCGTACCGCGCAATATGGCCTGCTTGGGTGGTTCGTTCGCTCGCCTCTGCGCAAGCTTGCTTAGCTCGATCCCGTCAAAGCTGGCTACTTCTGACTCGTTCACGTTGACAACCAAGGTGTCGGTCCCACCACCTCCATAAATTACGACTCCAGCGCTCTTGCTACCGGCTGGCCGCCTGGAAAAAGTGAATACGTTTGGCCCGAATGACCCGTAAATGGTTCCCTCGTCCTTCCTCACGACGGCGGACCCCGTAAACGCCACTCCGTTTGTTGAGAAGGATTTATCTAGAACCGTTATAAACTTCTGATCTCTTGGCAACGACGTCGTTGGCCTGCTCGTGGCGGTCGTTGGCCGGGTGTCCTTGAGATAAACATAGTAATTCCCAGCCAGTAGCTGAACCTCACTCAAATCCACTTGTATCTCACTCGGCGTGGCGGACGCAGGAGCACGAGAGAAGTCGAATAGTAGCGTCGTCTTGCCATCCTCGATGGATTGGGCGACTAATTGTTGATTGGCTAAATCAGGACTATTAGCGATGTTTCCGATATCAATGCTAAGGACGCCATCCTCATAGATTGCGTCCGCATCGGAGTCCCCCGAGGCGTCAATGAGACGGAACGGTCCTGTTTGCGTGGCCATTCCTCGCGTCAGCCCACCCAGCCGAATCGGCTGATGGTTCAGATTGTCAGTGAAGTGGACGGCGTCCGCAGTTGTGCTAGCGCGCATTTCGACAGAGGCGCCGTTTGGATACTGCGCGAAGTCAGCCCGAACGTCGATAAGCGGATTCACTCCGTAGCGCTGCCCGAACAGTGGGTCGAAGAGGCCGAAGCCGGCCCCGGTGAAAAGATCGTCAATGGCCAGGTTATGGGTTGGCGAGCGCTGAGATGCACTGACCGGCAACTGCCGTTCGAGCTCCGCAATCATCTCCTGTGCGTCGAAGGCAAATACGGCTCCAGTCGCGGTGTACGAGCCGTAGAGATACCTTTCGTCGGCTGAAAGTGCGATCCCCTCTCCGAAGGCGTATGGGATCATTCGGGTGGCCGCCACAAGGCCTTGCGCTTTGCCGTCCATATACTCGGCAAGATTGAACGGATTGCGCAGTATACCTATATTGCTACCTGCCGGTTCTGCCGGTACTACGTCGGGATCATGCGAAGCAATTCCCTGAATGAACTTATTTTGGCCGTAGACGAATCCGTATTTCAAATCGCTAGTGAAGGCAACGTCAATTGCGTTGTTGATATCAAAGCTGTCAACGTTATCAGGACCAAACGGCGATGTAAGATCGACCTGGATAGTATTGTTTTTTATCCAATTACCATCAGCCTGTTTTTTGAGAATGATAATTCCGGCGCCATCATTTGACTTATCCAAAATAACAAGGAATTCTTCGCCGTTGGGCCCTAGGACGGCCCTGACCGACGACGGATCGCTGGTAGCGTCTTCAAAGACCTTGCTATTGGTAGCAAATTTGACTCCGCCCAATCCCAACATTTGATTGGCATCGGGGATGTCGACGATAACAACTTTGCCTGGCTTTGAAGCTGTGCCCGCGCCGCCTGGACTCCAACTTGGCTGAGATGGAGCAAGCGCAACAATCTGCTTGCCGTCGCGAGTAATCGTTAGTCCGCGCAGGCCGAATCCGGCATCAGGTACAACCAGCGTTGCCATATGCTGATTGTAAGTCGCGGACGCGGGATCGATGTCGATAACGTAGATGATACCATAGCTGCCACCAGAGCTGGTTTGTGAGCGTTCGTCGCTGACGAAGGCGAGGTCTCCAGTCGGATCGATCGCTATATCGTACGGAACAGCCGTCCCCTGCGCGTTGTAAAATGTGACGACATTGCTGCCATCAGTGTCCGGTTTCGTGTCATCGTCAGGCACTACGTCAATCTGACGCAATGTCATCGCATCAATGACTGCGACGCCGGCTCCGAACCGCAGAGTTGCATATGCGCGTGTGTTATCCGGTGTGATTGCGATGTTGTACGGGTTCGCGTTTGCGCTCCCTGAAATTGGGTTACCTTGATCGTCAAGCTTTCCGACTGGAATGCGTGCGATGACGTCAGGCAAGACGAACTCGGTCGGGTTCCCGTCCACGTCCAGCTGCTTGGTTGGCCGAATCACCGCTACCTGGTCCACCCTCTGTTTCGGAGTGCCATCCGGATTGTAACCGCCGAAGTCTCCCTGGCTGACAGCTACAAATACGTCTTGTGTTTGGGGCTCAAGGCTCGCCGATCCACTGTAGACGGTCAGGAGATCCCAGAACGCGTTCGGATCCTCGGAACTGTCGAACACGGCCAATGACGACGGCGCTCCGGTGAACGCCTCGGTGGTATGGAACCAGTTGAGGCGCGCGACCGAGAAATACGATGCGCCCAAAGCGAGGGTCTTGGGAATGCGCACCCAAATTTCGGTGTCGGTTACCGAGTCTGGCTTAACGAAAATAGCGCCGTCTTCGGTGCGAATGAACTCAGAGGTCGGATCGGCCTTTAGTAAGTCGGCGACCTCGTCAAAGCCGGAATTGAACGCAATCCGAACGCGGTCTTTAATCGACCACTCGCCTGGCTTGCCGCTGGAAGCCGGCTCTTGGTACGCGAACCCCGTGCCTGTTATCTTGAGCCACGGTTCAAGACCGCCGCCGCGATTCTCGAAAACCAGCGCCGTACCAGCGATCGTTGGGGGGCTGAATATGGCCTCTGACGTATCGTCCGCCACCGTAAGGACAGGCGCCACTTCGTTGATCACGCCGGGTTGAACTTCGACATTGAATTCGGAAGTGGTGAGCGTGCCAGCGCGGGATATTGCACCGACTTTGATTTGAGCCGGCCCCCCTGCTAACGTCAGGATGAAGTTGTTCAGTTGGGCAAAAGCGCCGACAATCGTCGAGCCGATTTCAGTGTATGCGAAAGAGGACAGCGCATCACCAATTGCAGAGCTGATCGCCCCCCTCACCTCAGCAAATTGGCCATCGGCGACCGCCTCGACCACGTAGGTACCGCCGGTGGTTATGCCAGTATGAGGTGGCGATGATGTGCGCGCCACACCATCCACTCCTGCGATGCCGCTCTCTACCTCGGCCCAGCCGCGCACGAGCCCCGACGGAGTCGCGAAGTCTGAAAGCCGATAGAACCGCACTTCGGTTCCCGGTGCCAATGCGGTCGGGACCGCGACCTGCATCGGTATGGCAACCGGGACGCCTTCCAGATCCAGCGTGAAAGCGGCGCCGAACGAGAAACCATGATCGTCAGGCAATGTTGGAATTGGCAGCTGCGCTTCGCTCAGAGAATTGATGGTGACTGAAGCATTCCGACCAAGCGCGTCGGGCGCGATTGCGACCTCGTAGCCATCGAGACTGCGGATAACCGCGCCAGTCTCTTTGTGTGCCGCAGAGGTGCCGACCTGTGGGCTAGTCACCCGCACGGGGATGACCGCCTCGGCCATCTTATACACGGCGGTCACAGTCGCCTCTCCGGGCGCCAATGCTACTATATTCCCCTGCGGTGTGACCGTAAGGATGTTGCTGTCGCTAACCCAATACTGGGCGCCTGTCGCCGCAACCGTGTTGTCGAAAGGATCTGGGAACAGCTTGATTTGCCGTTGGCCGCCCTCGGCTGAAAGCGAGACCGCGCCGGGGTAGAAGCCGAGCCCATAGTTCGGAAGAAGAAGATCGTTGCCTAAGTCGGGCAAACCCACCATGAAGGCAGTAGTTGCCGCCAGGTTGGCGCGGGTGGCGACCACCGCACCATAGCCTGCAGACAATCCCAGTAGTGTCCCACCCGGTCCTATCATACCGGAGTTGGGGTTAGTGGAGATAAGTGTTAGATAGGAAGCCGGCAGAGCAACTCCAGCTTCGTCGGTGAAATCGCCAAGCCAGTTCAATTCAAAACGTTCGCGGACACCAATTCGCGGCTGACGCGTCGTAACATCGAGCTTCACAAGGCTCGCACTCGACACGTTAACGCTGATCGTTACGGGTGCTGAACTCTGATAGCCATCGTCGGCGACGATCGTGAAGTTCGCCTGCCCTGCGAAGCCTGCGTCCGGTACGACGACGATCGATTTGCCGTCGGGCGCCAAGCGCGCAATTCCGTGCTCGGCTGCAAGGAGGCGCACAAAGGTCGTATCACCCTCGGGATCGCTGACCAGATTGCCGACGGAAGCGATGAATTCGAGATCCCGATGTGTCTTGAACGTGCCGGTGACCGCAATCGGTGCGCGGTTCGGCTGATAGCCGAGGTTCTGGAACAGCAGTTGGGAATCGGCGCTGTCGATCTTGCCGTCCAGATTCGCGTCGGCAGCAGCGACATAGCCAGGCTGGCCGGCAGTGGTGCCCTTCGCGGCGAAGGTGAGGCCAGCGTCGGTGCCATCGACCTTGCCGTCACGGTTAGCATCGCCGGCGACGAAAAGCTCAAGGCTGTAGGCGCCGGCACTCTGCGCATTCGAGCCGCCGATCGTCAGGAGCTTCAGTCCCGCCTGGTCGACCTTGTAGAGCGCGAAGGCGCCGCCCGCATCGGTGTGGCTGGCAACAAGCGTCGCCCCCTGGAGTTCGGGCACGGCAAAATTGGCGTCGCCTGCGGTCGGCTTCAGGATCAAGCCGATGTAAAGCGAGCCGCCATCGGTGGACGCGAGCTCGGACGGCCGGATCGTGAAGGTCAGCCGGTCAGTGCGGCCCTGTGCCAGGGAGCCCTGGTAGGCATCTGCGAGGTAGCCTGTTGCGGCGCCGAGATCGGCGGTGACCGGAAGCGCTGCGCCTGTGATCGCATCGATCGTGACACCCGGCTGACCGGTACCGCTCACCAGAGCGAGCCGGTGGTCGGCATCGTAGCCGTAACTTCTCGACGTGGCTGCGATCAGGTCGCGGACCAGAGTCAGGTTGCCCTGGGCGTCGTAAAGATAGGCGAACGAGCGGCCGTCGGTCGTGATCGCGCGGGCAATGCCATGCTCGCGGGCCACGAAGGAGATGCCGTCGCCGTTCGCGGCGAAGATACCGCTGTCGGCCGCGGTCAGCGACACGCCATCAGTGAAGCGGATCGAGGTCACGCCGGCCTGGGTGTCGACCGCATAAACAGTCCCGTCCGGGCCAACGAGCTCGTACTCCCCACGACTGTCCAATCCAGCCGGGTTGTAGGGCCTGCCGCTGACGAGATCGTAGAAGCGGTCGCCGACGCGCGCGAGCTGCGTCTCCGCCGACCCCAGAGCCCACGTCACGCCCGGGTCGGCGCGGAAGGACGGCGTGGAATAGACGAGGCCGGCCACACGGTGCTCCTCGGCCTCGAAAGTGAAGCCGACACGCTCGCCGGTCGGAAGCGTGGCGTAGACGCGTGTCCCGTTGCGGAACGCGCCATAGGTGCCAAGAGCCTCGCGGCCGGTCGCCGGCACATCGGTCTCGATGCCGACATCCTTCAGGGCGAGGCGCCAGCCATGGCCGAAGCTACCAGCTTCTGCGCGCGCGAGCGGATCGTATTGCCGTGTCAACGCGATGTCGTGGCCGGCCAGCGTGATGGTGAGATCCGTCTCGGAACGCGGCAGCGGCTTGACGCTGTCGATTTCAATCTGCGTTTCCGCCGTGGCCGCGCGACCAGCCATGTCGGCTGCGGTGAGGCGCAGCTTGTAGATGCCGTTCGCAAACAACGCAGGGTCAAGTTGAGTGAGCGCGCTGTCCGTGATCGCGCCGGTACCGGCGGCGAGCACCTTCCACGCGCCGGAGCCGAAATGTGCGATTTCGAGCTGCCAGCGATCGAGATTGGTGTCGATCACCGATCCGATCACATTTGCCGCGACATCGAAGCGTTTGCCCAGGAGGCCTGTGGCGAAGGAGACTTGGGGCGCCAGAATGTCCGCGGGATCGCGCACCTTGAGGACGGCCGTGCGCGTACCGACAAGTCCATCCGCATCGGTTACCGTCGCGACGATTTCGCCCTGGCCCGGCAGTCCGGCGGTGATGCGGGCGCGGCCCTGCCTGTCGAGCCCCAGCAATTGACCGTTGTAGCGCACCTCGAGCTTGGTGATGTCGGCGAAGCCGGCCGCGATGACGTGCACAAGCACTTCCTGGCCTGGCACCACGGGGAAGCTGGGGGTCTGCTCGATGACGACAGTCGGCAGTTCGGGCATGGTGGTGGCCCGCAGCACAACTGGCTCGAGCACGCTGTCCTGGCCGTCCGACAAGGTCGCGAGCACGAGGTAGTCTCCAGCCTGGCCGGGTCCCGGCGTCCAGCGAACCTCGCCGGTCGCCTCGTTGAGAGTTGCCCCTTCGGGCAGGCCGGCGGCGGAATAGGTCAACGTGTTCTGGGTATCCGGGTCGGTTCCGTTCAGCCGGAACACCAGTTCGTTGCCCAGCACCACCTGGTGGTCGGAGGATTTCAGGACCGGCGTGCGGTTCGTATCGGCGATGCGTACCTGCACGTCCAGCGTCGACAGCGCACCCGACGGGTCGGTGGCACCAAACCGGATCGTGTAGTCGCCTGCCTGGCTATAGCCCGGCGTCCAGGTGAATTTGCCGGTCTTTCGGTCGAAGCGAGCGCCCTGGGGCAAAGGCGACAGCACGGAGTAGACGACGGGATCCTGATCCACGTCACCCGAAAGCACCGCGAAGGCCATCTCGGCTCCTTCACGACCGGCCTGCGGGAACATCGGCACCAGCTCGGGGGGCCGATTTACGTTCTGCACCTTGAGTGTGATCGTCTCCGAGCTCGACTTATTGCCGTCCGAGGCGGTGAACGTGACCCCCGCATAGTCGCCGGCTGCGAAGAAGTTCGGTGTCCACGATAGCAGCCCGGTCTTCGCGTTGAAGGATGCCCCGGTCGGCAGGTTGGTGACCGAGAAGGTGATCGTGTCGTTGTCGGGGTCGATGGCCTGCAGCGACAGGGCGAAGGTCTCGCCTTCCGTCAGCGTGCGATCGCCGATCGGCAGAAGGACAGGCGCGGCATTGCTGGCGCGCACCACGAGGCGGATCGATTGACTGTCGGACAGCGCCGCATAGGCGCCGGCGTTTCCGTCATCCGTGACCTGGAACGTGATGGTCCGCCCGCCAATGTCGGCTGCGGTGGGCGTCCAGTCGATGCGGGCGGTGCCGTAGGTCGCAAGTGGCGTGATGGTCATGCCGGCCGGCATGTTGTTGCCGGAGAAGACCAACCCGGCCTGGTCCGGATCGCGAGCACGCAGAATGAAGCTCAGTGGCTGTCCGGCAACTGCGACCTTGTCGCCAATGACGTCGAACAGCGGGCGCTCGTTGGGTGCCACGACCGTGGTGACGAAGCTGACTGCCGTGGTGCGGATGTCAGGCTTGCCTTCGGTACCACCATCGTCGGTGGCGCGGATAGTGACAAGATAATTACCCCGATCGCCGTCGCCGGGCGCAAAGCGGACTACGCCCGTGTTGGCCCCGGTCTTGACGAAGGTCGCGAGGCCGCTCGTGGCGTTCAATTCCACCGGGGTGGTGTCAACGGCGGGCCCGCCGGCGGTAGGCTGACGGCTGAGATAGACCGTCCAGGTTAGCGGGTCGCCGTCCGGGTCGGAAACTTCCACCGGAATTTCGAGGATCTCGCCGCGGTTGACGCTCTGGTTGACCGGCGTTGGTATTACGGGCGCGCGGTTGGCATTGACGATATCGATGATGACATCGCGCACCGTCACCGCCGGCGTGAGACCGTCGCCCGTATCGGTTGCGGTGAACCGAACGGTGTAATGTCCGGCCTGCGTATAGCCCGGTATCCAGCCGAAGATGCCGGTGACAGGATCGAAGCTTGCACCTTGCGGCAGGTTCTCGACGCCATAGGACACGGTGGGTGCCGTGCCATCAAGCGGCGTCAGGCTGCCGTCCGCCTTGCGATCCTGCGGTACGAAACCAGGATTGTCAGGATCGAACGCGAAGGCGCGGAAGAAGAGCGGCTGGTTCTCCAGCAATCGGAACGGGCCGAGCTCATCGAATACCGGCGCGCCGTTGGCATTCGCGACCGTGAATGTCGTGCTGATCTCCGTCGTGTTGATCCCATCGCTGACACGGAATGGGATCACATAGGTGCCAGCCTGGGTGAAGGACGGCGTCCATTCGAAGGCGCCAGTGTTTGGATCGAGGAAAGCGCCGCCCGAAAGCAGCGCACTGGAGAAGATGAGCGCATCGCCTTCTGCATCGTTCGCGCGGAGCCGAATGCGGATTGGATCACCCTCCCGGACGACGCGGTCGGGAACGGGTACGAGGGTCGGCACTTGGTTGGCTGGTTCCACCAACAGGGTGAACGCCCGCGTAACTGTGTTCACGCCGTCGGTCACTCCAAGGATCACGCCCTCATACGTGCCGGCCTGGGTCCAGCCCGGGGTCCATTGCAGTTGGCCGTTTTCGGCATTCAGCGACGCACCGGGTGGGAGCTGGTCCCCAAAATACTGCAGATAGTCGCCGTCCGGATCGAAGGCGGCGAGACCGAGCGCAAGGGCCTCACCTTCGCGAACCCGGATCTCCGGGGGCAGTTCCTGGACCACCGGCGCCTGGTTTCCGCCAACAACATCAATGGCGAAGGCCTGGGTGGCGAAGCTACCGCGATTGTCATAGGCGCGCAGCACAACGCTAACCTGCGCCGGGCTGTCGGCCGTTGGCGACCAGGTGAGAAGGCCGGTGTCACTGAGGCTCATCCCATCCGGGCGGTCGAACAGCAGATAGGTGAACGGATTTCCATCCGGGTCGTGTGCGGCCAGCTGATACGAATAGCCCTGCCCTGCGGTTGCCACCGTGACGGGAGCGGAATCGATCACGGGCGCCTGGTTCGCGGCGGGAACCGCAAACACACCGTGACCGATCGAGAGATGTTGCAGGGCTGAATTTCCGATCGTCACCGTCTGCACGGTTGTGGACTGACCGGGTGCGAGGCGGCCGTTCGCCAGCGCCTCGCCCAAATTGATGTACCATAGACCGCCGCTCTGAAGTATCGCGCCGACCGGCTGGCCAAGGAAGTACTGCGCCGGATCGAGAACCAGCGTGAGCGGCGCCAGAATATCCGCATCGCTGATATTGGTGACCTTGACGTCGTAGGAAACGGTACCGTCGGCACGACTGGAACGTACCGCGCCGAATTCGACGGACACGAGCGCCGACAGGTCGATGATGGCGGTGAAATGGCTCGTGAAGGCGGATCCAAGTTCGGCATCCTGGATGCTCTCCAGATGCTCGCCGACCGTGAGCGTGTAGTCCCCAAACTCGAGCGGATCGAGGGCAAGCCGAACCGTGCGGGTCGCCGTATCATATGTTGCCCCCTTGAGAACGACCGCCTCACCCGTGCTATTCACGAGCGTGTAATTCGCAAGGTTCAGGACCGAACCGGAATCGAGGCCGTCGCCCGCCAGCATGTCCTGGTCGAAGGTTACCGTTATCTCCGCGAAGGGGAGCGGCACTGCGGATCCGTCCGGCGGATTCACGAATGCTACCTTCGGCGCCACGATCGGACTGACGACATCGATCTGATGCGACTGCGCAATCAGGAGGCGGCCATCCGCCGTCGTCGCAAGCGTTTCGCCCCACGTCCCGTTAAGGGCGATCGGAACGTGTTGGAGCGTAGCGAGGTCGACAGCGATCAACTGCGAACCGCGGGACTGGCCGTCGGCGAGATTGTTCGAGATGAAAAGGAGGCCTTCGAGCTTCGTGCCGACCTTGCCGAAGGCGATGGAATCGACCTCGCTGTCAAAAGACAGCATCCGTGTCGCGCGTCCCTTCTTGTCGAAGGTTACAACATCGCCGCGCTCGGGCCAGGTGGTGCCCCAAAGCTTGCCGTCCGGCGCGAATGCGAGATCGTCTACGCGGACCGAACTAAAGGCCGTGAAGGCGTGCGTCACCGGGTCGAATATCTCGATGCCGCGTCCCGACGACACGTAGATTTTCCCGCTAGCCGGATCGACGGCCAGTGCCTGCGTGATGCTGTCGCCAAAACGAGCCTGGATCTGACCGGTGGCTGCGTCCAGCAGGAGAAGAGCTCCGCCGCCAGTGGTGGCCCACAGCTGCCCCTGAGCGTCGAAGGCAAGGTCGAATATTGGCTCGTCCAGTGTCGCCAGCGGTTGGCCGGCATCGCCGCCGTTGTGATCGAATTTGTAGAGCGAGCCGCGGTTCGCACCGCCGCTTGCGTATACGCTGCCGTCCGCCGCCACCACGATGGCGAGGGCACCTATCCCGGCATGGCTTTGCGGGATTCCCGACGCGAACACCTGCGCACCAAAGGGACGGATCGTCGTGCCGAATTCCGGGAAGTCAGCCAGCGGCGTCGGCCCCGGAATGGCCTGCTGTGCCTGCAGGAAAAGTGGATTGGTGGAGGGTGTCGGCGATGGCGCCGGAGCCTCGCCGAGATCTTGGCTTGTGCCTCCGACGTTCGGCAGGTCGCCGAGGTCAGGCCCGGATCCGTCGTCGGGCGCCAGAATGCCCAATGGCGGTTCCTCGGTGTTGCCCGCATTATCCGTCGCGAGCGCCAGGAACTCATAGTTGTGCCCGATTTTACCCTGGAAGATTCCGAAGGTCTCCGTCGTCTGACGCTGCCAGATCTGGAAATCGCCTCCGTCCTCAGCGACGTAGACGGTGACATGCTTGACGCCTGATCCGCTAGCATCGTCGGTTGCTGTCCAGCGCACCTCGTAATTGGCGCCTTGTATGAGCTTCGCGGTCAGCGTCGACTTCGGGGCCGCGGCATCCAGCGTCTGGGTGAGTTCGATTGTCTCCTGGGGAGCCATCGTATTGAAGAGCACCCGCGCCTGAGCACTGATGGCAGCGCCGGTCAGTGCGCCATCCTTCGGACGGATCGTATAGCTGACCGTGCCCAGCCCTGCCCCTTGCGCATTGTTTGCTGGCAGCAGACCCCGGGAGGTATCCTGGATTACTTCTCCCGTCTCAGGATCAATGGCCTGCAACAGCCACGTCGCGGTTGCTGCGCTGATGTCGATGCCCGCGGAGACGCGCAGGATGAAACCTTTGGACCGGGTGAAGTCGAAGTCCCCCTGGAACAGAGAGCGGCCCTCCGGCACATGGACGTTGATATCTCCGACCTTCAGATCGCCGAGTCGGAAGGAATAGGGGTCGAGGTCCGAGTCGAGCTTGGTAACGATGCGTATCTCGCCGGGACGCGTCGAGGCGTTTTGCGGATTCTCGAACCGGATCGAATACGGAAGAGCTGTTCCCGCCGGCAGGAACTGCTCGCCGCCGACGCTTTGCGGGCCGGTGATCGATGCCAACTCGCCGACGGCCGCCGCCTGCTGGTAGTAGCGCGAGAAATCAAGTGGCGACAGTTCGCTCGAACCTGCGACCGAGCCGAATTCCGGCAGTGCCACCGTGCTTCCGCCGGCCCCGCGTTGATCGAACCTGATCCACGGTACGAAGACGTTGAAGTTCTCGAAATAGGTGCGCTGCGAAAGCCCCAGATCGAAGTCCGAATACTTCGAGAGCGCCGGTACGGGGACTTCGAGATAATAGCAGTCGTTCTGGCGAATTTCCACATGGTCGATCGGCGCCAGCGTGCCTGGCTGATCACCGTACCACTTGTGGATTTGTTCAAAGAAGGAGACCAGATTGCCGTCGCTGCGGACCTCCTCGCCGGCTGCGCCGAACAGCACCCCTGTCGTCAGCACCGACAGGACACTCTGGACAACCGGGTCCTGATTAATCGGCGGAGCCTCATCGACGGGGCGCAAAATGCCCGCAAGTTCGAGCGCCGCAAGGTAGCTAGCCTCCCAGGTCTTGGCGTCCGCGGCGAGGTTGATGAGTGCCGCATTCGCGGTTGGATCGGCCAGCACTTTCGTTCTGAGCTTCGCCGCTTCGGTCTTCTGCTCGGCAATGAATTCGTCGCGGGTCATCGGCGTGGCCGCGGCCACGACATTGAATCGGAACGGGATGAAGGGCTCGCGACACTCGTCCGGGATTGCGCCGAGTTGCGCATAGAGTTCGTAGAGGCCGGGATAGATCTGGTCGAGAGCCGTCGGGCCTGCGTCCAGCTTGCCTGCCAAGGCCGGGATCTCGGCGTATACCCGCTGCTTGAACTCCTCCCAGGCGCGATCGCTCATTTCGCGCAGGCCCGGATAGGTCGATACGTTGAAGCTCAGTCCGGTAAAGGCACCGGCCGGCATGTCGTAGAGGTAACCGGGAGCGAGAATCGTGCCGCTGGTGTTGGCTTCCGATTCGAGGCTGGCCCAAGGCACGTCCTCGCCGCTCTCCGGCTGGGTGCCGCCGCGCAGATTGGTCTGGAATGTCACATAGGGAAGATTGTAGATGACCGAATTGGTCTGCAACTCGGAAACGCCGTACGAGAAATGCACATACGGCGTGTCGACATTCGTGAGTGACTGGAAGGCGATCCCGTAGGTGCCGGTATCTCCAGCCAGTAGGACACGGGGGCCGCCAAGTCCGATCGTCACATCCGGTTCCAGCGCCCGCTCGATCAGGTACCGGTATGGCTCGATGGCCGTTGCCCCATCGGGGTTGATTACCTCTACGTCGTACAGCCCGTGGGGCGCGTCGGTAAAATCGAAGGTCGCCTTGATGTGAGTGGAATCCAGCACCTCGTAACGAACCGGCTCATACTCCGCGATGCCGGGGCGCACGAGCTTCACGATGGCGTTCTTTGAAAACTTCGCGCCGAAGACGTCGAACGTCACCCAGCGGCTATCGCCGCCTCGGTCGACTTCGACTCGGCTGATCGCGAAGGGTGCAACCTCGGCCAGGAGCGTCACACCTGTGTCTTCGGACGGTTCCTGATGGCCTCGGATCAGAACATAGTATTCTCCTGGTTTTGTGGCCGGAATTATTGCCGTCTGAGTTGCCTGCAGCGGATCCTGGTAAATCGCGTCGAACAGGAAACCAGTGGGCACGTCGCCATAGCGAAGGAACAATTCGTTGGATGCATTCGAATCCGAACCCGTCAAGCGAACCTTTAATGTCTCGCCCTGCGGCACGGTTATCCGATAGACGCGCACCTGGCCCGTGCTAAGGGTAGTCTGCAACGGCACGCCGAGGTGCATCTCGTCAACGCTGACACTCAGCGCATTGACCGATGGAGCAGCGTTATTCTTCTCGCTTTCGGCATTGAACGGCCCTTCGTAGACCTCGTTGTAGATGTCCGAGCGGACTATTAGGCGGTACTGGCCGGCCTTGGCTGGCGGCAAGGCCGCTTTGAGGCTCGACGTATAGGTGTCGTCTGTAAGGAGCGAGCCTGTAAAGGACACGCGCCCGAGCAGACGGTCGTTGATGTCCCAGATCGCGTCATCGGAAAGATAGACGCCGTCAGTCCAAGTCCCCTCCGCCGGATTGGCGCCCTGGTTCCTGACGGTCCAGCTGATCTGGAGCGTGTCGCCGACCGTCGCTACCGATGGGGTTACGACATTGTTGTCGACGACGAGGTCGGACGGCGGCGGCAATTCGAAGATGAGAGGCTGGTCGCTGGATTTCGCGTTGTTCGTCTCAAGGTTCGCTTCAAAAACCGAGCTGCGACCTGTTGCGCTGACCGGATCGGTCACGACGAAAAGGTAGTAAGATCCTTCAAGCCCCACCGGCGCCCTGATTGACTTCGCCACTGTGTAGCTCTGGCCCGCGGCGAGCCCGCCCGTATGCTCGTAGGCTCCGATGAAGCGGTCACTTTCGAGATCGAGATGCTGGTCACGGGAGAGGTAGACAAGATCCGTCCAGCTTTCTTGCGAGGCGCGAACGTCGCCGCTCCCGGCATTGAGGACAGTGAAGCCGAAATCGAACGGCTGACCTGCTGTTACATGTTGGGGAGCAGCGACCGATGAGACCTTGAGGTCCGGAGGGACACGCAGCGTAATGGGAAGAGGTTTTCCAGTCGCGTTGTTACCCTCGCCCTGGAACTCGGCGACAATGTCACCTGCAATCTGCAGGCCCGGAAGATCCGGGGCAATCGTGCTGGGGGCTAGTGTTGACGTCGCCCGTTGAGATCGGGCATCGGTTTCGACGATGATATAGAAATCGCCGTCAATGAACTCGGGAAGATCGACGTCCAGCAAAGCCGTGTAGGCCGCGCCGATGGCAAGCTTCCCCTGGTGCTGGAAGCTTCCGAGCTCATAGTCGCCGGTATCGAGTGAGCCGTCTCGTGAGAGGAAGACACGATCCACCCACGTATCCTGGCGCGTTTCGCGGGTACCTGCATTGAGCACCTGCCACGAAACAGTGACCCGGTCCCCTGAGAGCGCGGCGGCGGGAACCGTGAGGTTACTAACCTTAAGGTCCGGCTCGCGGTATGTGACCGAGATATCCTGTCTTGAAATATTGTTGGTATTGTTCGTGCCCTCAAACGCTGACTCCAAGTAGAGCTCGCGTATTTTGGCGTCGCCTACCTTTGCCTCGTCAAACTCGTCCTTGGGCGCGTTGCCCGTTGGGACCACGTCCGTCAGAACGAAGATGTAGAATGGCCCGTCGATGCCGGGCGGGAGAACGACCTCGGCACTGGCATTGTAGCTTTCTCCCGCCCGCAAGCCGCCCTGGTTGCTATGAACGGACGTGGCAAGCAACTGCGTCCGCGGCGGCGTAATGGCTCCGGATGAACTTTGAATATCAGGATTCCAGACGGGATCTCGCGAGAAGAAAACGGAATCGATCCAATAGGCGGTGTCCGGCCAGACGTCCGCGCCTTCGTTGGTCACGGTCCAGTTGATTGTGGTCTTCTCGCCGGAGAAGTTTTGGGCAGGAACCTCGATGCGTGTAACTTTCAGGTCAGCCGGATGCCGTATGACTTCGGACGCGACGGCAAGGTTATTGTTGAGTTCGTTGGTTTCGGGAACAGCGCCTGCGTTGTACGGATAACCAGCATCGACGTCGACAATCAGATAGTGGCCCTGAATGGCAGGTGACAGATCATACGTTCGCTCGCTCGTGGCCGTTTCGCCGACGGCCAATCCTCCGGCGCGATCAAACGACTCCAGGAGCCACTCCTTCGCTCCGACTTCACCGAGAGTCGGGCGGTCGGATATCCATATCCTCTCAACCCAGCCAACATCGCCAGTATCCCCTGGACCGGCATTTCCGACCGTCCACTTGACTGTATACTGGCCGCCGGCATCGATCTGCGTCGGTCCGCTCACCGACAGTACCTTCAGATCCGGCCGCTTCGTGATCGTTTCCGGGCCGAGGACCTGGATCTGCCGTGCCTTGTAGTTGTTGTTGTCGAATTCGTTCGGATCATCGGGGTTGACGTTGACAGCAAGCGTATCTTCCAAGACGACGTCGTAGGCATCGCTCCAGGGTGTGATAAAATAGGTGCCTGACTCCAGGCCGTCTGGCAGCGTCACCTTTAGGACCTGGTCATAGCTTTGTCCGACCGGCAGTGCGCCGTTATGCTGGATGCTCCCGAGCAGGATGCCACCGTTCTTGATCGGGCTCGGACGCGTACGGTCCTTCGTCAACCAGACCGAGTCGAACCACGTATCCTTGTTCGTGGTGGAGGAGCCCTTGTTCGTAACGGTGAAGCGGACCTCAATCTGCGAGCCTGCCACGGCCTGGACGGGCGCTACAACACTCCCGGTGACCAGGTCTGACAGGGGTTCGGGCTCTACGAAGAAGGCGAACGCGCGCGCGTTGTTACTGTCGTTCGGATACTCCTCGACTTGATCGGTCGAGTCCGTACGCACGATCAGATAGGCATCACGGCGAAAACGTATCGGAATCTCGATCGGTCCAGTCTCTTTCGTGTACCGCCCGCCCGGGTCGAGTGCGAGAAGGTTGTCGTACGAGCCGACCAGCATGTCCCCAGCATCGATCTGGTTGTCGAGGGAGAGATAAACTGAATCCTTCCACCGCGACGTTGTCGGAACCGTCCCCTGGTTGATGATCGTGAATTTGATCGAGGCCGTTCCGCCAGCCGGCACGCGAGCCGGCACGATGGCTGTCTCGACCTGAAGATCAGCCCTCGGCTTTAGCTGGACGGCAAGCGTACCGTCATCGCCCGTGTTGTTGTTGGTCGCCGCCGCGCCGTGCTCGTACAGGAAGTAGCTGGGTTCCGGGAGGGTGGCTTCGTCGGTCGTTGGCAACAGCGCATTGGTGACGACGAAGGCGCGGTAGAGGCCTTCGATCTTGTCTGGCAGGCGGAATTGTTCTGTGCGCGTGTACGATTTTCCTGTCGCGAGTTCCCCGCTGAAGGTGAACGTCCCGACCTGGAGGTCGGGTAGGTTCGTGCCCGCGAGCGGACGAAGCACGATGCGGTCGCTCCACGTACCTTTGGCGACGCCCTGACCGGTATTAGTGACCGTCCAGGAAACGTCGATCGTATCTCCTTCGATAGCGGAAGCGGGGACCTTGACGTCGGTAACGGTCAGATCCGGGGTCGGCGCCAGGGCGACCTCAATAGTATCGGACGTCCTTGTGTTATTGCCCGTGAAGACGAACTCGTAAACATCGCCGGTGGTGGCGAGGAGCCTGTAGGGTCCCGAGAGCCCGTTCGGCAGCACGATCTGTGCCGACCGGGTGTAGCTCGCATCGTTGGCAAGAATTCCCAGATGTACGAACCGCGCATCCGCGACAGTCTGGCCGGAGGCGTCGATGAGCGTGATCGTATCCGTCCATTGGTCACGATCCGTCACTCCGATGCCTTGGTTCTTTACAGTCCAGCTGACATTGAGCCGACCGCCGCTCGTCGCCGAGGCATCCGCGACCAAGTCCGTGACGGTCAGATCCGCGTAGGGAATCGGCACCACGTCTACTGGATGTCCCGGCGTTGCCGCGTTGTTTGCTTCCGATCCGTTCTCGAAAACTTCCGACTTGGAGTCGGTACGAACGAACAGGGTGAAACGTTCGGACAATGCGGCGGGCAGCATGATCTGCTCGCTACGATCATAGCTGCCGCCAACAGCCACGGCGCCATCGTGACGGAATTCCGCCAGCACCATGTCTTCACTGTTGCCGAGGATGTCGTCCCGCGAACCAATGATCGCATCGGTCCACGCCAGGGTCTGGCCGACGCCCGTTCCTTGGTTGGTGACAGTCCATCCGATCGTTACGCGGGCTGGATCGCCCACGGTGAGTGCTGGCGCGGTCACGCTACCAACCGAGAGATCGGCGTAGGCCGCCAAAGTGACATGCAGAGAACTGCTGGCCTGGTTGTTAGCCTCTGCCTGAGGCTCGCGGACGGCGTCAAGCTGGTCCGAAACGACGATCAGCTTGTAGTCGCCCGACGCTGACAGTGGCACCGAGACTGTCGCTTCGCCCAGATACTCCCCGTCAACATCAAGCCCGCCCGCATGAGGCATGTCCGCAAGCTTGATGTCCCCTGCATCTATGACATCATCACGCGACAGGTAGATTGCGTCGGTCCAACTGCCCAGCGCGGCCCCGGTGCCGTTGTTACGGACGTTCCAGCGCACCTGCATGACACTGCCCGACACGATTGTGGCGGGAGCCTGGACATTCGAAGTGGTGAGGTCGGGATGACTTAGTGCGAGTGATGAGCCCAACGCGTTGTTGGTCTCGCGGTCAACTTCGTAAACCTCCTGGTTCGCATCCGCAACGACAAGGATCTGGTAGGTGTCATCCGCGGAATCCGGAAGCGTGACGTCGACCTTTCCGACATAACTGGCGCCAACTGCGAGATCAAAGCTTCGACGGACCTCTCCGATCACTATGGCCGTGGCCAGTGTTCCGTCTTTCGACAGGTAGACCTTGTCGGTCCACGGCGCACGGGCGCCACCTTCGCCGTCGTTGCGAACGGTCCAGGTGACTGTCAGGTGTTGACCCGGTACTCCGGACGCTGGCGCAACCACGCCGGTTACCACCAGATCCGCAGCCGGCGCCGCGGACACCGCGATCGTCGTGAGAGACCGGCCAATATTGTTGGCGGTGGCATCGCGTTCGTAGACGCTTGCCTCCGCGTCTGTGATCACCAGGAGATGGAAGCTGCCTTGCAGACCATCGGGAAGACGGACGGTCGCGCGGCCGGCATAGGTGCCGTCCTTGGCTAGAGCGCCGGTGTGCAGGACATCGGCGAGAATGCGATCGGAGGAGTCGACGACTTCATCGAAGGAAAGCACGATCCGATCTGTCCAGGTGGCCACGTCTGTCGCGTCACCTTGATTCCTTACTCTCCAGGATAGGTCGATCAGCTCCCCGCTGCGGCCGGTGAGCGGCCCGACGACCGCCTCGACGACCAGATCCGCCGCGGGCGATTGCAGGTCGATGGTCACGGGAACCGCAACATTGTTGCCCAAGGTGTCCGGTTCGGTAACCGCGCCTGCGGCATCGGTGCGGACGGTCAGCAAGAAGGTTCCATCAAGACGCTGCGGCAACGTGACCGTCTCCTGACGCGTGTAACTGGCGTCCTGAGCGAGCGCGCCCGTGCGAGTGAAGCTCGCAACCTCTACGTCGTCCTCGTCTCCCCATACGGAATCCCGGCTGAGGATGATCGTGTCCTTCCAACTCGAGACACCGGTGTCGACTGGTCCGATGTTGGTGACGGTCCAGCCCACCGTGACCGTACCACCTCCCTGCCCCGAACTTGGGGCCGACATGTTCGAGGCCTCCAGATCAGGATAGAGCCTCGGTTGTGAGATGATTTCGAGAACAGCGCTGTTGTTTGCCTCGGCGTCGACGCCGTCGGCGGCTTCGATGATCGCGCCGATGCCGTTCTGGTTGCTGTCGGCGGTGACATGGATTTCCAGCGCACCGGCACCGCGCGAACCGTGCGGTAACTGCAGCGTGATACTGCGCGGCCGTGTCTGGCCAGCTCCGAGCGGCGCGTTTCCTGGAGCAGTTGGATCATAGAAGACGGCCGTGTGTAGAACAGTTTCGCCCGTTGCGATGTTCACGATCGCGATCTGTGTGAACCAGCCCGTCGTAACAGGGAGGGCACCGGTATTGGCGTCCGACCACTCGATGGTGAGGGGCCCGCCCGCCTGAACCACCGCGCTTGTGATGTGAAGATCGACAATTTTCAGATCTGGTGCGGATGCAATTGCGACTTGGGCGGTGTTGTTCGATTCGGCTGTGCCCAACGCGTTGCTTTCCGGCACCTGATTTGCGGAGTCGGTTGCGATCTCGAAGATGAACTCGCCGGAGCTCGCAAGGCCGGACGGCCAGACAAAGCTGTACTGACGAGAGCGGCTGTCGCCAGGGGCAAGCCCCTCGACACCCGTATCGAAGGCGATGCTATCCAGATGAATGATCTGCCCGGTCGAAAGATTCCGAACGCGAATCTGTTCCGTCCAAGAGCCCGATACGGCGAGGGTTCCGATGTTCCGCGTGTTCCAGGTAAGACCTACGGTGCCGCCGGGCAGCCAGCCCGTTGCCGGACTTACGACAATGTCGGTGATTGCGAGATCGGGGGCGGGAACGGCCTCTTGATTCGGGATCGGGACGGGTGCCGAAACTGGCACATGGAAGATGCTGAATGTGTACGCCGCAGGATCTGAATTGTAGACATAGCCCTCGACCGCCAGCGTGTAGGTCCCGTTAAAGGCCAGCGTCTCGACATCCTGGTCGCCAAAACCGGCAGACCAGACCTGCCGGCCGAA
>NZ_AYWQ01000023.1:0-79651 GCF_000502415.1 Mesorhizobium sp. LNHC229A00 | reverse complement strand
CTGATAGCCGAGAGAAATCTCGAGGCCTTCCTCGACCTCATGCGGCAGCGGCGCCATGTACACAGCCGCGTCGGTGCCCGGAACTGGACGCTCCAGCGGAACTTGCAGAAGCCTATGCATTGGACAGAAACGTTTCGCACGCCGACCTGGACGGACTACCTTCGCCTCAATCATCGTCTGACGGAAGTAGACAAGGAACTGGACGAGCGTGTCTTTCAGCTGCACGCGGCCGAGACCCCACCTCAAATGACACTTTCCATCGAGCGGCCGACAAGCTCGGCCCGCAAGCCCGAGCACTCAGCTTTTCGCCATCCCCGTCATTGAAGCCCGGCCGGCACAGAAAACGCGATTGTTGTCTATCGCGCTCAAACCGGTGCGGGAGACGGACAATCCACCAAAATTCGATGATGGGTGGCAGAGAAGAACCCCAGGCTGAGAGTGCGACCGATCGGTCCCCACGGTGAAGCGGAGCCTGGGGCTACAGCGGCACGCGACGATTGCCGCGTGTCACCTTTTGAATTTAAAGTCTTCCTAGTCCGCCTCGCTGATCCGGGCCAACGCTATCTTGAGGTTGGCATTTTGTCCCGCCAGGTCTCTGAGACGATCACGTTCGGCGGCGACCACATCCGGACTGGCGTTGGCAACGATGCACCTGCGCGGAGCGTGCTGTTGCTGGAAGCAGGAAGGCATGATCGGCCAAAGCCGGGAGAGGTGCTGCCAGCAGTAGCGAATGGGCTGCTGCGTCAGCTTGGTGTCTGGACGCCGTTCGCCGAGGCCGGCTTCGTCGAAAATGGTGCGCTTGTTTCGGTGTGGGCCAATGAAGTTCCCAGCGAGCGGCACGGCATGTTTTCCGCTCAAGGTGCCGGCTGGCAGCTCGACCGGACGCGATTCGACCGGCTGATGTGCAGGCGGCCAAGGCGGCAGGTGTGGACACGCGGTTTGGCTCGGCCGTGGGGTCGGCAGTGCGCGACGATCAAGGCTGGCTGCTCAAGCTGGCCGATGAAGCTATCGTTGCCCGCGCCGTGGTTTGGGCGACCGGTCGCAGTTGGAGGCTGGCGCGATGTTTCGGCGCCAAGCTCACCATGCACGGACATCTTGCCGCCTACACACGCTTTTTCGACCGCGCACCGGGCGATTGCAGCATGGTCGTCGAGGCGCGTCCCGAAGGCTGGTGGTACAGCGCCGACTTGCGCGTGCCTCACCGATCCGGATCTGGGCAGCGAACTGCGCAAAGCCGGACATTGGTACCAAGCTTTAGCCGCAACGCAGTCCATCGCGCCGCTCGTGCCGCCCACGCAATCGAGACCGCCAGCATGATCAAGGCGGCGGGAACCGCAATCGATCCCGCCGCCGGTGACCGCTGGGTCGCGGCGGGCGACTGCCTGTTCTGTGCCGATCCACTGTCATCACGCGGGATCGTGCATGCACTCCGCTCAGGGATCCTGGCGGCCTACGCGGCATCGGACATGCTGGACGGGCGTGGCGATTCGCCTGCGCCCGCTATGCAAAATCGCCACACGCGGCTTTGCCGATTAGCTCCCAGCACTGGCTGCCCACTATGCAGCCGCCGCGCGATGGGACACGCCTTTCTCGCAGCGGCGGCGCAGCCATGTCTTCCACGCGTCTAGCATCGAAGGAGGGAGGTCAGAGGTGGTCTCGGGACGGGGTGCTCGGCATTTATGAACCGACCGAGCGCCAGCGAGTGGTCGTCGGCGGGCTCGATGGCGGCATCAGGTCAGGGAACTCGGCCTCCATGATCATCTCCGATTTAATTCAAATTTGTCTGTATATATTGACGATTGCACTACCTTCACCTCGTAGACGGCAATGCGGGCGGGTAGAGAGGGTTCTATGATATGACAAGCGATTTTTCCGCCGCCCGAGTGCATTTAGATCGAGCGTATGACTACCTTTGTGGGAATGACCCGATGAGTCAAAGGGGCCGCGAAGCCTTGGACCTGCTAATTGAGGCGGTTGCCGTCGAAGAGTTCAAGCAGCCACGCCAAAGCGCTGAGGTGCTAAGGTTTCCGATTGGGCGCCGCTGCTGAGGTAATCTCCACGGCCGCCATGTAGCCTCGCGGGTGAGGCGCTCACGGCAGGGACTCGCCGCCCCGTGAGGGCCGGGAACGAACGCATTGGCAAACGGAAAGCCCACTTGCCAGACCAGCGCCCGGCCGGCGTGGCAAGTAGGCCGGCGGTTCCAAGCGGAGACATTGATGCCGGACTATGTCGTGCTTTGCATCGCATTAAGCTGCTGCGGGATATACGTAACGCCATCCCTAAACACATCGAATGCGGCAGCGACAGCGCGAATCCCAAAGCGATGCTCCCGCCGTACGCGGACAAAGCCGTTTTCGAAGTCCACTATCCCGTCCTTGGCCAGCATGGCCAAGCGCTCAGCCGAATCGCGAAGACGGATCGGATCAGATCCGTGGGCGACACAGATTGCCGGCACGTCAGCCTCGAAATCGCACATTAATCGCTCGATAATTGCGGCTCGCACGCGGTCGTCGTCTGTGAGGCGATGGCCCTTCGATGTAGCCAGTCGGCCAGCTGCGATGTGCTGGATGTAGGAATCCCGTGTAACTTCGTTTTGAACGTATCCCTGGCCGATGCGGCCGATAGCCGACGCGCCGAAACCGATCAGGGTTCTGCAGGTATCGGCCGAGTAGCCCAACGAGTTACGTCGCAGGCGACCTGTTTCCTGTGCCAGCGCGAGCTCGTCGTCCGGCAAGGCGAAATGGTCGAGCCCGATCTGTCGGTAGCCGGCGGCAATCAGCGTCACGGCGACAGCCGCATACTGTTCAGCGCGGGCAGCGCTGTCGGGAAGAAATTCCGCCTCGATGAGGCGCTGATTCTTTACTTGGGATGGGATGTGCGAGTAGCCGAACAAGGCAAGCCGGTCGGGGCGCATGGCGACCGCCGCCCTCACTGTTTCGACGCACGACTCCACCGTTTGACGCGGCAGGCCGTAGATGAGGTCGAAGTTGATGCGGCTTACTCCATGCCGGCGCAGCACTTCCACGGCAGCCGACGTCTGGGCCACGCTCTGGATTCGGTTGATCGCTTTTTGAACAATGGGATCGAAGCTCTGTACGCCCAGGCTCGCGCGGTTCACGCCGGCCGCTCCCAAGCCTTCCGCCATCTCGGGCGTGAGCGTGCGTGGATCGATCTCGATGGCGACCGTAGCTGTTTTCGAGATGGCGAAGCGGCATCGCAGGAACTCCATCAGAGCGAGGAACTCGGCTGGTCCGATGAGAGACGGCGTTCCGCCGCCGAAATGTATGTCGCTCACGGGCAACGTCTTCGGCACTCGCTCCGAAACCAGACGGATCTCGTCACGCAGCGCCGCCAGATAGTTGAGGATGGGCGCATCACGGCGGGTGATGGTGGTTGGGAAGCCGCAATACCAGCAGGCTGATCGGCAGAACGGAACGTGCAGATAGAGTGACACCGGATCATCAGCCGGCAGGTTCCTGAGCCATTCCTCATAAGCCTCGGCGCCGACCGCCCCAGAGAACTCCGACACAGCCGGATAGATAGTGTACCAAGGCAGCCGGGCCTCTCGAAATTTCGTGGTCTGCAACGGTCACCGTCCCATGCTGATAACATCCAACCTTACCGCTGCGCTCGCCTGCGTCTTTGCGCTATGTCAGTCCGTTCCGCTTTGGGCTCGAAATTTTTTTAGCAATGGGCGCCGTTCAGTCTTGGCTGGACAGCGATGGTCTGAGCGCACTCGGTCAGCGACTGACGATGGTGTTCCCGCCGAAACCCTCACGCGCGCACCGTTTTGTTCGACGTCCCTTCCCTTCATCTGCGCGTGGAGACTCTTCTGAGCGCAGATGCCGCATCCGATGAGACAATACGGTGTTGGGTCCAGACTTTGCACGCCAGCTAGCGCCGCCCATAATGATCTCTGCCGTCTCGATGAGCTCGTTGTGTGAATTGCTGGCAAGAAGCATTAGCTGTGCCGCGCGGCTTTCAGCACGAAAACCTGCTCGACGCGACCGTCAGGTCCGCCGCAATGCCAAGGCTGGCGCCTACCGACTCAGTGGTGCAAGGCTGCGGCGCGTGGTTATCGACCATCAGCTCGCCAAAGTGACGGCGTCGTACCGAGCGGTGGCCGCCGCATGATGCCTCAACGGCGGGGCTCACAGCAAACAATGCCGTCGCCATTAAGCCAAACTGTCACGAAGCGAACAGACGAACCGTAGCCGAAACGTTTGCCGTTCGTGCTTGGGTGGATCCGCAAGGCAAAAAGAACGGAAGCGCGAACCAAGGTCCGCCCGCACATTTGAGCTTCAAGCCGCAGCTGGGTCGTCAGGGTGGCACGTCATTTGCAGTAGTACCCTTNATGATGCCTCAACGGCGGGGCTCACAGCAAACAATGCCGTCGCCATTAAGCCAAACTGTCGCCAAGCGAACAGACGAACCGTTTGCCGTTCGTGCTTGGGTGGATCCGCAAGGCAAAAAGAACAGAAGCGCGAACCAAGGTCCGCCCGCACATTTGAGCTTCAAGCCGCAGCTGGGTCGTCAGGGTGGCACGTCATTTGCAGTAGTACCCTTTGTGAGGCCCGCCGCTGAGATGAAAAGGGTACAAAAATGTTGTATGAGCGTCTGGGAGTGATAACTACTTAATATATGTGACAACAAGTCTCAATCACATTCTGAATTCTCCTAAGCATTAGCACGGCAGTTGCAGCAACACTCCTAGAATTAATCTTGATTCGCTATCAATCGTTTGCTTAGCAAAAATCATTTATCGGTCTCGATTCCTTTTACCATTTAGACGGAGATCAACAATGACCATTGGGAGCCTCCTCCTCGGCTCAACTGCGGCACTGATCGCCGCTTCGGACGCTCGCGCCGTGATCATCGTCCCCGAGCCTGATCCCACTGAGTACCTCAAGATCTGCGACGTCTACGGCTCCAGCTACGTCTATATTTCAGGCACCGAGACCTGCCTGCGCATCGGCGGCTATCTTAGCTACTACGTGGGCTTGGGCGATGTCGGATTGTTTTACCACGCAAGAACCTCAGATGTGAGGACTGGTGAGGATCAGGGTACATGGCAAAACAACACGCGCTTCACACTGAAAGCTTGGACCGGCCAGGAGACCGAACTCGGCACGTTGAAGACCTACACCGAAACCCGCGTGAATTTCGGTAACCGCCACACTTCGGTTTCGGACAGTTCTCGGTCCTATGCCTTCAACGGAGACAGCATCTTGACTTTCGCCTGGATTCAGCTTGGTGGCCTCCGAGTTGGTAAGGACTGGTCGGCCTTCGACAAGTTTATTGGCGGCGCGGGTGACGTACTCAACCAGACGCCGGTTCCCTACGGCGCTTTGGATACCAATGTGGTCCAGTACTACTTCGACGCCGCGAACGGCTTTTCCGCCGTGGTTTCGCTCGAAGAAGGCTCAGGCGTGGTGGGCACAATCGACAACTACGCTCCGCACATAGTCGGCGGCTTGAAATACACACATGGCTGGGGAGCGATCACCGGCGTTGCTGGTTATGATAGCAACTACGAATCGGTAGCCGCCAAGGTCCGTGTCGACATCAATGTCACCAACGAACTGTTGCTGTTCGGAATGTTCGGCGACGGTTCCAATGGCAAGCTCAACCACGACTCCATGAACGCGATCGACGCTCATGGTCGCGGCTTCTATAAGATTTGGGGCGGGAACTGGGCTTTCTGGGCTGGCGCCGCTTGCGACGTCAACGAGACAACTTCGTTCAACCTTCAGCTCTCGGGTGATCAGCTCAAGAACTATGGTGTCGCTGCGAACGTCGCCTATGCGCTTCTTCCAGATTTCACAGTTACGGCTGAACTCGACTACGACCGCTACGGAGGCTCCGCCGTCGGAAAGGTGAAAGCTTCCGAAGTGAACTGGGCCAATGCCAACAAGAAGAGCAGTGTCGGCGGTATCCTGCGTTTCGAACGCTCATTCTAATGCGATGAAGCGTTGAGCTCCGAGGTCCAGTTGATGCGCGGACATTTCCCCTACATTCCGTTTGATTGTGGATGCGTGGCTCGGACGGCCGTCGTACGCGGCGACGTGATGGAGCTCGGGCTTGACGCCGTGCTCCTGAACACGGCGGTCCCGAGGGCGGCCGATCCGGTCGGCATGGCGCGTGCGTTCGGCAAGGGCGGTCGATGCCATTCGTGAAGCTAGCACTGGAATGCTCGAACCGCGCTACTCACCGAAGGTCGGCAGGGCTGTCTTCTCATGAAGCTCGATCCCTTCTATCTGAATTTCGACGTGCCGGCTGGGTTGACCGGCTGGCGCCGCTCGGCGTGAGTCTGCTGCAGCTCCGGATAAAGGATATGGACGAGAAGGGACTGCAGACGGAAATCCGCCGCGCGAACGACGCCTGCGCGGTCCATGGTTGCCAAGTGAGCGTCAACNGGTCGGCAGGGCTGTCTTCTCATGAAGCTCGATCCCTTCTATCTGAATTTCGACGTGCCGGCTGGGTTGACCGGCTGGCGCCGCTCGGCGTGAGTCTGCTGCAGCTCCGGAGAAAGGATATGGACGAGAAAGGACTGCAGACGGAAATCCGCCGCGCGAACGACGCCTGCGCGGTCCATGGTTGCCAAGTGAGCGTCAACGACAATTGGCGCACGGCAATCGAGGAAGGCTGCGACTTCGTCCATCTTGGTCAAAAGGATTTGGCTGCCGCCGATGCTGACGATTAAATACGCCGGATTGAAGCTCGGCCGCTCGGCCCAGTCTATCCAACTAGCCTTTAGAAGATGAATGGGCGTCGCAAGCGCTCGAGCGGATCAGCGAGTGGAAGCACCAGGTCGCGCCGATCCCATTGGTCTCCATCGGCGGCCTCAACCTGACCGGCTCGAAGGCGTTTTTCGAGGCTGGCGCGGAAAGCGCAGCCGTGGTCACCGACTTTGCGCTGAACGACGCCCCAGAAGCGCGCACGCGAGAATGCATCGAAAGACAGAACAATGGCGCTGGGGCGAGAACCGCATCTGCTCGTTGTTGTCGGGTCTGATTCCCGCGGTGGGGCTGGCCCGCGAGATCGAGACGATCGCTTGCCTTGACGTGCGCATCTGCCTTTGCTGTCAGCGCGCTGACGGTGCAAACCCAGGAAGACGCCTTGGAAATCCAAGTTACGCAACCCGGTCTGGTGACGGGTCAAATGCGCGTTGCGCTTCAAGCTAACAGAGTGGCCGGCACCAAGGTTGGCATGCTCGCAACGGCTGAGATCATCGTCGCTGCGGTTGCCGCTGTGCTGCGCGAATATCGGGCGCATATCGACAGTCCAGATCCGGTGCTGGCTTCCACGTCAGGCCGAGCGCTTCTAGAAGCAAGCGCCATCCCGCATTATGAAGTAGCATCTGATGCCGCTTTGCCGTGTCGACACCCAATGTCATTGAACTGGCGCTTCTTGCCGGCTCAGAGCTAGCGGCCAATGAGGTCGGCGCGCTTCAAGAAGGACCACAAGCTACCCCGTCTGCTGGACTACTCCTCCACCATTCGAGACACGGATGGTTCCTATCCAGACAATTGATTTTATCAATCTGCGACAATACCGCATAGCGGCGCCGGCGGAATGATCATCCGTACCAAGACGAGCTGCTTTCGGCGGCCTGCAGGACGCGCACCGCGACCGAGTACAAGCCGGCTCGTCTGCAGCCATGTTCGGATCGGCCGCATCGGTGCGCCGAATGAGATTGCCGGCGGAACGCTCTATTCGTGCAGCCGTGACGGCAGTCATCTCACCGGCGCCATCCTGCCGATGGATGGCCGGCAGTCGGTGCAGCATGGGCTGACACTGTTCACGGAATGAAGCCGCTCGCGCTTCGGACGGTTGAAATGGAGGACATTAGCGTGGAACCGATCAGTCTCGACGAGCTTCTGGCCAGCGTCGGCAAGGAAGTCGGCGTGTCGCCGTGGCGGGTGGTCTCGCAGCGGATGATCGACCAGTTCGCCGAGTCCACCGATGACCACCAGTTCATCCACTGCGATCCGGAGCGCGCCAAGCGCGAGACGCCGTTCGGCGGCACCATCGCACATGGCTTCCTGTCGCTTTCGCTTTTGTCGGCGATGACTTTCGAGACCATGCGGCCGCTCGAAAACTGCAAGATGGGTGTCAACTATGGCTTCGAATCGCTGCGCTTCCTGGCGCCGGTGAAAACCGGATCGCACATCCGCACCCGTTTCGTACTGGCCGACATCAAGGTCAGGCCGTCGGGCTGGGTGCAGACGGCGCTGAGCGTGACGATTGAGATCGAGGGCTCGAAAAAGCCGGCGCTGACCGCGCGCTGGTTGACGCTGACGCTGATCAAACGCCAGCCGGAGGCGGCCTGAATTGCTCAACGAGCGTCAGCAGAGACGATCTTCACGTGCCGGGGCGATGTAGGCGACCAGTGCGCACCGATCGGCAACGCGGCCACGGGGGTCGGCTAGATAGAGTGGCAGGAATGCCTAATCGGGGCTCCGTCTCGGAAGGGGCGTCGATGTATCGGAAGCGCTTCGGCTTTCGGCGCTGCATTCCTTGTTCACGAAGTCCATGGAGAATTCCCGACCACGGGGTCGAAAGATCGGCTTGTGATCGGAGTGGGCAGATCCTCCCCGACTGAATCTGCCAATAGGGTGTTATCGAGTTAACCGGGTCGAACTTGAGGTCGCGGGTGTCGCTGATCGGCTGCTCGTCGAGCTCGAGAGCTGCCAGCTAAAGGCAGAACACGGCGATGCCAAGAGCTCCGCAGTTGATGTGGACGCCCAGAGCTGGGCGTACAGACCGACGAGTTCCCGGCGGGCGAACTTGCCATTGGTAGCGCGCCAGACCAGTCGCGAGAAAGCCTCGATGAGAAGGCCCCGAGCCACGCGCGGCATCGACTACAGTGGCGTTTGGCGAGAGGCCTTCGAAGACGAGATCGAGTGTAAGATAGACGAGCTCGACACGCATATCGCGCAGTCCCTGCGATCGCGCCTTGTCCGCGGCGCTCGTGCGTGCGAACTGTTGGTAGATCGAGCTGACTAGATGAACCGGGATGGCATTAAAGCGGAACTGGAAGAGGCGCCCCTGGCCGAACTAAGCAAGATCAATCCAGCCATCGCTAAAGGTAGGCGAACACGAGACGTTCGGACTCCGTGCCGCTGAAATCCTCAAATTGAATCGGCCGGACCGTTGGAGCTATCATCACCCGCTTGGCTTCCAGAGCTACGGAGCGGGTTGATTATCTGAACGTCCTCGAAGTCCTTTTCATTGTCGGTCACTACGACACACTCGTTGGCTTCAGCTATAGCGGCAATGATTGTGTCTCGGGCGCTCCGCGAACGGCCTCTGGCTTTGCCGTTGGCCATCAGCCGCGCCCACACGAGGCCGGCTTTCTCGTCGAACGATAGCACGCGGCCAGCGAACAGCGCTTGCGGGCCTTCGGAGCCCTCGAACCAAGTTTCAAGGCTGCTGCGCTTCTTCCCCTTCGGCTTCTCTAGGATGCCTCGGCGAATTTCGGCGACAGTAAGCGAAGCAATGAAGAGGTCTTCGTCCTTCTGCGCGCCCATCCAGGCCAGCAACGAGCCCGAAGGCTCCGGCTTTATGACGTTGCTGATGATATTGGTATCAAGAAGGTAGCGCGTCACAGGTCGATCTCGCGCCCCTCTTCGCGCGGCCGGCTGAGGTCGAGGTTGGAGCCAACCAGAGGCGAGCGACGCAATGCGGCGAGAATGCTGCCCGCTTTCGGTGGCTCACCCGCCACGGCTTGCTGTATGGTCCGACGAAGCTGTCGGGCATCCGGCCCGCTCTCCGTTAATTTTCGGGCAAGAGTTCGCAGTAGATCGCGGTCTGCGTCGAACGCCTGGATCTCGAACCGCGCGATGCCGCGCTCAGCCAGGCGAGAGCGATAATTCTCGATGGCTCTCTTCTGTGCAGTGTTGCCCATCGCGTGCCTCCGTTCTCTATCCGGATATATAGCCATGGCTTTTTCGGAGCACAAGGTGCCCCGTCATCGGCCAGCACTGGCTCCTGCGCGACGCGCGTTATTGATCACAAAGAATTTCCATCTTGTCGAAGCACTGTGACTCGGCATCCTTGTCGCGAAAAGGAGTATTTCGCGTCAGGACAGGAACGCGATCATAGCGCGACCGAAACGTGCAACAGCCGAAATGCTTCGTGTGGTCGCCGGCGCCGCCCGCGAATCGGCTGTGCCTGCGTCGCCGAAGCCGATCGACGCTTCGTCAATCTGGTCCATTTGCTGGCGCGACAGGCCCCACGGGATTTCGTTCAAGCCGAAACGGATAGCCAAACGCGAGACCGCGTCCCGGAGTAGGGGGCCGCCTCATGAAGGTCGCGCTTGGCGCTCGCTACTCAACTGACAATCACCGAGACGCCTCGATCGAGGATCAGTTGCAGCTCTGCTGCTTGCGTGCTGAAAAGCAAGGCTGGACAGTCGTCGACAGCAATACCCACCGCGCGATCTGCGGCGCGTCGCTGTTGCGTCCCGGCCTTCAGGAGCTGATCAGCGATGCGATGCAGGGCAAATTCCTGATCGTGCTCGCAGAGGCGATGGATCGCTGACCATGACCGCTGCAAACCGGGAGCAGGCCAGGCTGGGCAAACGTTGCAACAGATCCTTCAAGGAAATTCATAGACTCTTAGCAACTCCGGCTCGCTGTGAATGGTAGGCTTTTGCAACGTCTGAGATCAGTGGTTCCAAACCGTGGCCCCGCTTATCTTCGACTCGCCGAACTGCTTGCAATTTCGGCTAAAGGCCCAAGAAGAGCGCCCATTTGTTTTTTCGACACAGGATATCGCCGGTCGTCACGGCCACCGAGATTTGTCCGGTCGTTGGACACCCTTCGAAATCTGCAACTTCTGTGGAGAACGCGAAATGAGAAATTCGGTAGGACTTGGTCCTGAGCCATGATGACACTGGTTAGTCGCCTACGCATGGCAGCGCATCCTGACCGCCTTCGGATCCTGGGCCTTTGTGCGCATGCGGACCTAACTGTCTGCGAGCTAGCGGAGATTCTGGGCGTGTGTCGAGAGCGGGTTGCGCGACACGTCCGGCTGCTCGCCAGAGCCGACTTTCTTTGCTGCAACGGACAGCCTCCGTGGCGCTCGTACCATCTCAACGCAGGATCCAACGACGGCGGGCTGGTCCAATTATTGGTCGATCTCCTGCCCCATCGCGACGGCTATCATAAACAGGACCTGCAGCGGCTCGAAGCGGCACGAGACACGCGGCCGAAGGGGACCGCGTGCTTGATCGTGAAATAGGTCAATCCAATTGGAGCGCGAAGCGACCATGGACAACTCCGCCGACGGCGCGATCGCACAGCCCGACACCCACGGGCGGTCTTCCTTGGCCGCGGTTGATTGCCGCGTTCACGAGCTGCTTCTGAAACAGGAGCGGCAGGAGCGGACGACCCTCAAGCTCATCGCCTCAGAGAACTTTGCGTCCTCGGCCGTTCTGGAAGCGAACGGCTCGATTTTCACGAACAAGTACGCCGAGGGGTACCCCGGTGCGCGCTACTACGCTGGAAACGAGATCGTTGATGAGCTTGAGAATCTGGCCATTGAGCGCCTGAAAACACTATTTGGCAGCGAGCATGCCAACGTCCAGCCTTATTCCGGCTCGCCGGCCAACCAGGCTGTCTATCGTGCGCTTTTGAGTCCCGGTGACAAAGTAATGGGCTTGCCCCTTCCGGAAGGGGGCCATCTGACTCATGGTTGGGCCATCAACTTTTCCGGAACTGACTATCAACGCGTGCCCTATGGACTAGATGAAAAGACACAGCAGATTGACTATGACCGCTTGCGCGAGACAGCCAAGCGGGAACGGCCGCGGCTCATTTGGGTCGGCGGAACTGCTTACCCGCGTGTCTTTGACTACGCGGCAATGGCAGAAATCGCCCTGGAAGCGAACTCCTATCTCGTAGCCGACATTGCGCACATCAGCGGCCTGATTGCCGCAGGAGCGCACCCGAATCCCGTGGGCCATTGCGACGTGGTCAGCAGCACGTCCCACAAGTCGATCCGCGGTCCCCGCGGGGGCTTCATTTTGTCAAGGAACGAAGATCGCTATCAGGCGCTGTATCATACAAAGAGCAAATACAATCTCGCCAGACGAATAGACCGGGCGGTCTTCCCTCACCTGCAAGGCGGGCCCCACATGAATGCCATCGCTGCGCTAGCGGTTGCCTTGCACGAAGCCGCGAACCCGTCCTTCCGAAGCTACGGCCAACAGACGGTCAAGAATGCCAAGGCTCTGGCACATGCACTGCTTGAGCGAGGTTATGACCTGGTGACCGGGGGGACGGACAATCACATGCTGATCCTTGATCTTCGCGATCGGCCACTATCGGGCAAGGCCTATGCCGAGCGACTAGCAAAGGCAGGAATCATCACAAACTTTAATATGGTGCCTGGCGACCCGCGGCATCCGGCGGTCACAAGCGGAATTCGCCTGGGGGCGCCAGCAGTGACGTCAATGGGCATGCGCGATGTGGAAATGGTGCAAATTGCTGGCTTCATTGACTCCGTCCTCCAGCGGCCAGACGACGAAGATCTCCATGCCTGCGTGCGAAGAGACGTTGCCGACTTGTGCGCTGCGTTCGAGGTCCCGGGCATCTGCGACAAGTAAGGTCGGCCAAGCAAAATGCCCATACCACATCCAACACCCGAAGCGAGGTATTCATGGCTAGGCAGTTCGTGTTCTCTTCCGAATCGGTTGGCGCGGGGCACCCGGATAAGTTGGCCGACAACATCTCGGATGCCATCCTCGATGCCATCCTCCGCACAGATCCCAAGGCGCGCGTCGCCTGTGAAGCGTTGGTAAAATCAGGGATAGTCGTTCTGGCTGGCGAGATTACCAGCGATGCGCAGGTGGATTATAGCCAAGTTGCGCGCGATACGATTCTCGACATTGGGTACGACGACGAGGCCGTCGGCTTTGACGGCCGGCGTTGCGCCGTCGTTCATGCCCTCACCGAGCAGTCGCCCGACATCAGCCAAGGCGTTGACGAGGGAAGAGGGCAAGACCTCCAGCAGGGAGCGGGAGATCAGGGCCTCATGTTCGGCTACGCATGCCGCGAAACCGATACCCTGATGCCTTTGCCGATCCAGCTCGCTCATCGCTTGACGAAACGGCAGGCGTATGTCCGGAAGGCACAACAGCTTGGCTGGTTGCGTCCTGACATGAAATCCCAGGTCTCAGTGCGCTATGAGGGGTTGCGCCCGGTCGCCCTGGATACGATCGTCGTGTCGACGCAACATGACGAGCAGGTCTCGCAAGAGACTGTCCGCGAGGGCGTCATTGAGGAAATCATAAAGCCTGTCCTGCCGACCCACCTGGAGACGGAAGGCATCAGAATTCTGGTTAACCCGACGGGGCGGTTCGTAGTCGGCGGGCCGCGCGGCGACTGCGGTCTCACTGGACGCAAGATCATCGTCGATTCCTATGGCGGGATGGGTCGTCATGGCGGCGGCGCCTTCTCGGGCAAGGACCCGTCCAAGGTTGACCGCTCAGCTGCCTATGCGGCCCGCTATGTCGCAAAGAACATCGTCGCTAGCGGACTTGCGGACGTGTGCGAGGTGCAGCTTGCTTACGCAATCGGCGTGGCCAGTCCGGTTTCCGTCATGGTCAACACGTTCGGGACAGCCAGGGTTGAGGAAAGCAGGATCGAGCGCCTCATTCTTGAGTTGTTCGATCTCAGACCGAAAGGCATTATCAAGATGCTTGATCTCTTACGACCTATATACCGCAATACAGCGACCTATGGCCATTTTGGCCGTGAAGAGCCTGATTTCACCTGGGAGAAGACAGACAGGGCGGACGAATTGCGTCGCGAGGCAGGACTCGCCGCCCCGTGAGAGCCGCCGGCGAACGGATTGGCAAGCGGAAAGCCCATTCCCACCGGGCAGACCCGGCCCGGCCGGCGTGGCAAGAAGCCGGCCCGGGTTTTTGGCGGAGACATTGATGCCGGATTATGACGTGCTTTGCATCGGCAATGCGATTGTCGACATCATCGCCCAGTGCGAGGAGGAATTCCTCGAGACCAACGGCATCATCAAGGGTGCGATGAATCTCATCGACACACAGCGCGCCGAATTGCTCTACAGCCGCATGGGCCCGGCGATCGAGGCCTCCGGCGGCAGCGCCGGCAACACGGCGGCAGGTATTGCCTCCTTCGGCGGACGCGCCGCCTTCTTCGGCAAGGTCTCGAACGACCCGCTCGGCGAAATCTACGCGCACGACATCCACGCGCAGGGTGTCGCCTTCGACACCAGGCCGCTCCAGGGCGAGCCGCCGACGGCGCGCTCGATAATCTTCGTCACCCCCGATGGCGAGCGCTCGATGAACACCTATCTCGGCGCCTGCGTCGAACTCGGGCCGGTAGATGTCGAAGCCGACAAGGCGTCCGGCGCCAAGATCACCTATTTCGAGGGTTATCTGTGGGACCCGCCGCGCGCCAAGGAGGCGATCCGGCAGACGGCGAAGCTCGCGCACGAGGCCGGGCGCGAAGTGTCGATGACACTGTCGGATTCGTTTTGCGTCGACCGCTACCGCGACGAATTCCTTGAGCTGATGCGTTCGGGCACGGTCGACATCGTCTTTGCCAACAGCCACGAGATCAAGTCGCTCTACCAGACATCGTCGTTCGACGAGGCGCTGGCGCAGATCCGCAAGGACTGCAAGATCGCCGCCGTCACACGCTCGGAAAAAGGCTCGGTGATCGTGCGCGGCGACGAGAGCGTGGTCATCGAGGCGACCGCGATCAAGGAACTGGTTGACACGACCGGCGCCGGCGATCTCTACGCCGCCGGCTTCCTGCACGGCTACACGCAAGGCCGCGACCTCCAGACCTGCGGCGATCTTGGCTCACTGGCGGCCGGACTGGTTATCCAGCAGATCGGACCAAGGCCCCGGCAGAATTTGCGCCGCGAGGCCGAACAGGCGGGATTGCATGCGCGGGCAACTAACCAGCCGCCCTACTGACGCGATCATCGCAGTGGCGGAACTGTGTCAAAGCTCGCTGATAGCGACAGCCATTCGCTTCGGAGAACTGACGATGCTGCTGCCGTGAAGCTCGCTGGAAGGCGGTGCAAGGCGGGCTTGCCTTGACGGCATTCACCGTCATCGAGATCGCCACCGGCATTTTCCAGAAGCTCAGCTTGGGGAAGGCCAGTAAGGTCCTGAGGTAACGGAGAACTCGCGGCATCCGTCGGAGCACTTGACTTGCGATCACGTCCACGATGCCGAATGCGGGCAGACTGGTTCACCATTGGTCTGGGACCAGCGGAATTGGCAGCTGGGCTTCATCCTCGTCAATCTCATTACAGGACGGGACGGGCCAACTTCGGCTTGTTGTTCTGCCAGCATGGCACGGACGAGTGGATGCCAATAATCTATGAGAACAGGTCGTTCACCCAAGCTGCGTCGCAGCCCGACAGGAATCTGCCAGTTGGACAATGGTGGCAGCGGAGCAGCGCCGCCAATGGCAGACTGAATATTTCACAATGTTAGACAAGCGTAAAAGCGCATCACATAACGACATAAACATTTCGTTATGCGTCATTGACAAAAGAGCGGACTGCTGTGATTGTCTGCGTGTCGTGGTTCTCGCGTGCGGCGCTGCCGCAACGGAGCTAAGAGGGAAGCCGGTGCGATGCCGGCGCTGCCCCCGCAACTGTTAGCGGCGAGCCAAACCAACTCATGTCACTGAGGCGAATACCCTCGGGAAGACCGGTAGAGGCTATGACCCCGCGAGCCAGGAGACCTGCCACGGCGAATTACGTCCACGGGCGGGGTGTCTCGGTGGCCGCTGCAAGCCGGCGTTCGTGCCGGCCTGCTAGCGCCTTCCTTGTCATCGACGCCCCAACCATCGGGGTATGACATGACTGACTCTCAGCAAATTCCTGTAGCAACGCTCGGCGTGCCGCGCTTCGGTCGTCGGCGAGAACTGAAATTCGCGCTTGAAAGCTACTGGTCCGGAACATCGTCCGCTGGCGACCTTCTTGCGACGTCGAAGGCGCTCCGTGCCGCTAGCTGGGAAGAGCAGCGCAATCGCGGCGTGTCGAAAATCCCGTCAAACGACTTCTCGCTTTACGACCATGTGCTCGACACCGCAGCCATGGTCGGCGCCATTCCCTCCCGTTACGGCTGGAATAGCGGCGAGGTCCCACTTGACATCTACTTCGCAATGGCGCGCGGCAACCAGGGTCAGACGGAGGATTGTGCACACGCTGGTCACCAGGAGGCGGCTCATGGGCCCGGTGTAACCGCGATGGAAATGACCAAGTGGTTTGACACAAACTACCACTACATTGTGCCGGAACTTGATGATGATCAGACGTTCGCCCTCTCGTCGACAAGACCCGTCGATTACTTCCTCGAGGCCAAAGCTCTCGGCATTCACACACGCCCAGTCATCCTTGGACCCATCACCTTCCTCAAGCTGGCGAAATCGCCTGCCGAAGGGTTCGATCCTATCGCGCTCCTACCGCGGCTGCTGCCTGTTTACGAGCAACTCCTGCAGAGGCTGAAGCTGTCGGAAGCCGACTGGGTGCAGATCGATGAGCCAGCGCTTGTCCTCGATCTGAACTCCAACGAACGAGCTGCGTTCGAGTTCGCCTATGGCCAGCTGTCGAAAGCCGCGCCCGAGCTGAAGATCATGCTGGCTACATATTTCGGGCATCTGGGAGACAATCTCGAAACCGCGGTTTCTCTGCCCCTGGCCGGGCTGCATATTGATCTCGTGCGCGCTCCCGAGCAGCTGGAAACGGTGGGTCGGCTCGCTCCGAAGGATCTGGTGCTCTCGCTTGGCTTGATCGATGGCCGCAACGTCTGGCGTGCGAACCTGCCCGCCATTCTCGACCGCATCAAACCGATCGTCGCCGGCTGGCCCTTGGACCGCGTCGAGATCGCGCCTTCTTGCTCGATGCTGCATGTGCCGATCGACCTGCGCATGGAGACGGAACTCGACGCCGACATCAGCTCGTGGCTCGCCTTCGCGGCCCAGAAGACCGACGAATTGGTGTTGCTGGCCCGGGCCCTGTCCCAAGGCAGAGATGCGGTGGCTGGCTCGTTGAAAGCGTCTGCCGAGGCTGCCGCCACGCGCGTGACATCCACGAGGATCCATGACCCGCTTGTTCAGGGGCGGATCGCTAGCATTGACGACAGCGCGAAGCGACGAGAGAGCGCTTTTGCCGAGCGCTCCAGAGTCCAAGGCGGCTCACTCGGGCTGCCGCCGTTCCCGACGACGACCATCGGGTCCTTCCCGCAGACGCCGCAGGTACGCAAGGCGCGGGCCGCTCATGCGAAGGGCCAGCTGAGCTATGTCGACTACGAGACGTTCCTGAGGAAGGAGATCGAGGCTGCAATTCGCTGGCAGGAAGAGATCGGGCTGGACGTGCTGGTGCACGGTGAGTTCGAGCGAAACGACATGGTACAGCATTTCGGCGAGCAGCTGTCTGGCTTCGCCTTCACCCAGCATGCCTGGGTACAAAGCTACGGGTCGCGCTACGTGCGTCCCCCCATCATTTTCGGCGACGTATCGAGGCGCAATCCGATGACAGTGCGCTGGTGGCAATTCGCCCAGTCGCTTACGGAAAAGCCCGTGAAGGGAATGCTCACAGGCCCAGTCACCATTCTCAACTGGTCTTTTGTTCGCGACGACGTACCCCGCTCCGAAGCCTGCCGCCAGATCGCGCTCGCCATCCGCGACGAAGTGAGGGATCTCGAAAGGTCCGGCGCAAGGATGGTGCAGATCGATGAGGCCGCGTTTCGCGAAGGATTGCCACTGCGCCAGTCTGACTGGAAAGTCTATCTCGACTGGGCTGTCGAATGCTTCCGGATCGCTTCAACGGGTGTAAAGGACGCGACTCAAATTCATACCCACATGTGCTATTCGGAGTTCAACGAGATCATTCACGCGATCGCTGGAATGGATGCGGATGTCATTTCGATTGAGACGTCGCGCTCGAAGATGGAACTGTTGGACGCCTTCACGAGCTCCAAATATCCGAACGAAATCGGTCCCGGCGTCTATGATATTCACTCACCACGCGTCCCGGAAGTCGGCGAGATTTCGGACTTAGTCATGCTTGCCCGGGAGCGACTGTCCGACGGCCAACTGTGGATAAACCCGGACTGTGGCCTCAAAACACGCAAATGGGAGGAGGTCCGCCCTGCCCTCATTAACATGGTCGCGGCAGCACGCGCGCTCCGGCAGAAAGTGCAGGCGTGAGGCTTCTCTTCCTCACCGTGTGGGGAGTTGCCGGCTGGCGGATGTCGGCCGGGAATATGCCAAACCGATCACACTCTTGGAAATGCCACACGGCGAAAATGTGCAATTTTCCTTCGGCACGTGTCCTCATCCCGCAGAAATATAAATGTGACACTACGCTATAGTATTGGTGCTTGGGAACATACCGGCCCCGCGCCTCGAACAAATCGTACACACGTCGTTTCTCAAAGTAGACTGCTTGGTGCGTTCGCTCAGGCGGCGACAATATATGATGCTGCGCGTCTGTCCGCTTCCCCAGTTGATTCGCGCAGACTACGGGCGAGGTGGCAGGTTTCGGATATTGCTAGCGTCCCGCCAATTCGGAAATGGACCTCGCGATTCGTCCGTCCAAGTAAAAGTCGCATCATTGTCGATTGCCACGTCCGCAGCCAGCTGGCCCTTTATTTTCCTGAGATCTGAGTTACAGGCCGGGGCGTTGTCGCCGTTTCGGAGGGTAAGATGGGATAGGCGACCTCGGGTGCCTCTCCGGTCAGCGAGTTGAGGAAGGCAACAAGCAGGTCAAGTTCTTCGTCCGCCAGTACTACGCCAAGCTGGGTGGTCCCCATAATNTTATTTTCCTGAGATCTGCGTTACAGGCCGGGGCGTTGTCGCCGTTTCGGAGGGTAAGATGGGATAGGCGACCTCGGGTGCCTCTCCGGTCAGCGAGTTGAGGAAGGCAACAAGCAGGTCAACTTCTTCGTCTGCCAGTACTACGCCAAGCTGGGTGGTCCCCATAATAGCGACGGCCTGTTTCAGATCCCAAACCTTGCCCGAATGAAAGTATGGCGCGGTGAGTGCAACGTTGCGCAGCGGCGCCACGCGGAAAACATAGTAGTCATCGGCTGCATTGGTGACCGCAAATCGGCCCTTGTCTTTTTCCGGCAGGACCTCGGCGCTGGGCTGTTCCACAAGGCCGAATGGGTAATAGGCTTCCCCACCAACGTTGATGCCGGCATGGCAGGACGAGCAGCCTTTGTCCATGAAAAGCGCCAGGCCCCGTTTCTGTTCGGAAGTCATGGCAACCTCATCACCATTCAGGAAGCTGTCGAACGGAGCCGGTGTGACCAGCGTCGCCTCGAAGGCTTCGATCGCCTTGGCGAAGTTGTCGAAGGTGACCCGATCGGCTTCAGCGGGAAAAGCTGCATCGAACCACTCGACATATTGCGGCATGGACTTGAGCGTGGCGATGACTTGGCCCGGTGTATTGGCCATTTCGATCCCGGCTTGGACCGGTCCCTTCGCCTGAGCCTTCAGGTCTTCGGCACGACCATCCCAGAACTGGGCGATGTTGAAGACAGCGTTCAGTACAGTCGGCGCGTTGCGCTGACCCTTCTGCCAACCATGGCCGATCGAGGTTTCGTGATTGTCGTCGCCGCCGGTGGCCAGGTTGTGGCATGAGTTGCACGACAAGACGCCTGACGCCGAGACGCGTGGATCGAAGAACAGTGCCTTGCCGAGAGCGATCTTTTCCGGGGTGATCGGGTTGTTGGCGACTGTCGGCGTGGTGGATGGCAAAGCCGTGAAGGTGGCCAATGCCGTATCTCTGAGGTCGGTGGGGATCGAATCCGCAGCAAAGGCGGTGGGTGCCAGCAAGGTGACAGCCATCGTTCTGAATAGGATTTTCATAAATGGTCTTCCTGCGTCGTGCACGCAGCCACTATGCGATCCGCGGCTCATGAACGCCCTGAGCTAGATCAGCTGAGGGAGAGGACCGGGTCTGACACCTGTTTTCGCGGCTGAGCTGGGACCCTCTTGGAAGTGATCGCTGTTCTCGATTGGACTTCAGGGAGGAGGAGTATCCCTGCTCGGCAACCGGTTGGATGTAGCAAAGCACGCACTGAGTGCGCTTCGTAGATTCGGTCACTGCGATCTTCCAGCCATCGTTGAGAAAGTCGATAGCATCTGCAAGACTTGGCAATCTCTTGCACCATGTGCGCTGCACGCCTTGCGAAAAGTGAGCTTCTGAAACCTCAGGGTTCATTCGTTCCTCCTGACCTGCTGATTGCGTGAATCGGCCTTATCGGCACCCGCCGACTGCACATTGTGATGTCACCAGCGATGGCGGTTTCAATACCTAAGCAGCGACGGTCTATGCGACAGTATGGATGTCTATCGGAATAGCCGGTCTCGCCCTATCGACGTCACACCGGCATATAGCTCCGCTTCTACGAACATCCCATCACGCGAGGAAAGGCATGGCCAACACGCGCAGTATCGCCAATCTAGCCCTTGTGCCGGCGCGGCGCTTGAGCAGATCCACCGGCTGTAACTGTGTCACACTGCTCCACAGATCCTGGGCGATGACCACGTTGTCGTCATGATTCGATGGGGGCGGGGCATTGGCCCATTAGCGAGTCACCGCAAACTGTGCGGTTGCCAATACGCAATGAAGTGAATTGGAATGATCTTCGGTTGCGAAACACGCATGTCCGACGCAGCTTGCGTTGACAGAGGCGGTTTTACGCGCAATAGCACTTCCGCCGGCCTATTTTTGTGGAGTTCAATTGTGGTTCGGCCAAGGGCGCGGGCGCCGGACCGGCGCCGTGTAAACCTCATTAAAGAGAGAGAGACCCTGCATGGAAGAATTCTTACCGCGCATCGCCACTGGTGCCGGCATCGGCCCGGCTCTCGCAGAGAAGGGCGTTGGGTTAATGCTGGGTTTCCTGCAAAGCCACGCGGCCGACGGTCCCGTTGCGCGCATGATCGAGGCCATTCCGGGAGCTTCGGAATTAGTAGCGAAGTATCATGGCGACGACCCAGACGGTGGCGGCCTTATGGGGCTCGGCCAGCAATTAATGAGTGAGGGTCTCAGCATGGCAAAGATCGCCGGCCTCGCCAACGAGACGATCGCCTGCGCCAAGGAACATGCCGGCGACGAACTCGTGGACGAGGTCCTCAATTCCGTTCCTGGCCTTCCCCGGTTCGTCTGATCAGCGGCAGCCGGGGGCGCATGACCTCGTGCGCCCGTGCCGGCCCGTCTGCGCAGCAGGCATTCTCCGCCGAGCGTTCCGTGCCGATCTCGCCAGACCACCGACCGCCGGGCACGCGAAGCGAGCGTTGGAGTACTTCATTCGTCTATTCCAAAATCGACCTCAGGCGAATCGATGTGTATAATTTCCGGCGGTAAGGGTTTATCCTGAACGCTTTCGATGAAGCCCGCGAGATAAGCAAACGTATTGTATTTCTCGAGGACCAACCGCTTCGCCTCTCTTATNGGCGGTAAGGGTTTATCCTGAACGCTTTCGATGAAGCCCGCGAGATAAGCAAACGTATTGTATTTCTCGAGGACTAACCGCTTCGCCTCTCTTATTGCGCCGCGACGTTCCTTCCAGAGGTCCGAGTCGATGATTTCTTGAATTTTTGGGATTACGTTCTTGTCCTCTGGGTCAATCAGAACCATAGAGTCCGAAGGGAAGAACCTCGTGATTGCCGGGCTGCCGTAATAAATCGGCATTGTTTCAGCAACGAAGCAGTCCATAAGCTTCTCTGTAAAATAGTAATCAGCACGAGTATTCTCGAACGCTATACTGTAGCGGTAAGGTGCGAGTGCGTTCCATTTATCTCCAATCAGCCGAAACCCTCGGCCGAACAGGTCAAAATCGAGCTCCTTTCTCAGCCGTTCCAGAAACGCCAGCCGATATCGATGTCCTTTAAGCAGGGCGATGTTACTGGTAATCCATGAGAGCCGAAGCGGCTTATCCACGACTTCGCTGACCAGAAGTTGGTCATATGTCTTGTTTACAGACCAAGACCGAGTGATAGGTGGAGACAAAACGAATCGACGCTCTGCATTCTGCCGAGCAGCCAGCTCTGCGTCAGACGTCAGGACGATAGTATTTTTCCCCTGCCCTTCATGAAATGCGCGATGAGCTTTCGTCGGCGGTTCGCCGATTGCAAAAATTGTCCTGTTTGGGCTCGCCTCGATATCAACAGGGAGCCCAAAAAGAGAAGCAGAGTTAAAGACGATATGCCAATCGGGCACGAAGGATGTCGTGCGAACAAAAGCGACATTGTTCCAGATTCCACTGCCCTTTGGAGTGAGATGGTGGATTGCATCATCCAAAACGCCCCAAGAATCTAGACATGTAGCAACAATGGGCGCCGGGCGTTCCGTCAACAATTTGGCCGACAAAGCAGTTCCACTCCCTCACTCGTGAAGGTACTCAATGGCCATTCCGGATCGCGGTAACGTTGGGCAGCATAAACCTTCCGGGACCCGCTGTCGAGGCAATTGTCGCTTTGCACTTGACCAGGTTCTTCCTCGCTTTGTGCGGTGATCAGGCCGGCTGAGTGGCAGCATGCGTGCCCTAAGGAGTTCGCAGCCCGCTCTGCCTACATCGTACGTTTAATCGTCTTCAGGCGGTTGATCAGCCCTTTCGCCTGGCCGTTGCTCCGCGGTAGTTCAATGGCATCGCGAACGGCGTAGGACCAGACCGAAACGCGTGATGGCGACGAGCCCGGAGTTGACGCCACGTCGATCGAAGTGTCGAGCTTGCCGAATTCACAGGCCCCGCAAAATGCCGCGGAAGCGCATGGCAAGCCTGCGCATAGTGGCAAACTCATGTGATCCCTGCTTCAGGACGTCGACCTTTGTGGCCTGGTTGATCGTCAGCACATCCCGAGCTTCGTGCAGAGGGCCGGGGCGACTACCGGCGAGATCACACGGCCGGTCGCGGGATTCCGTATGGGACAGCGTCGCTGGCTGGTTGACGCGTATGATTGAAGCAGGCGACGCACTGTCCTTGCCCGGCCTCTCGGCACGGCGCCAGCTTGCGAGAAGCCGCTCCAGATTCGAGAAGCTGCCCGTGTCGCCGCGCTGTTCGATATCGTGGAAAAGGTGTCGTCCGCAACGATTGCCGTCTCTCGAGGACCGGCTAAGAAACGCCTCGAAATACATTGATGTCCTTGGTTACCAGCGGCGGTTCCCAGCCCCTTGGAAGAGCGGCTCACCGGGCGATGAACTTACATTTGGCCATTGCCAATGAACGTCCATCGTCCTGACGCCCACCAGCAAGCGATCACGATCCCTCGATTTCACAGTCCAAAGAAGTAAAGCGGGACACAAATAGCGCGCTTAGCCTCGACTACTAGCAACTTCGGCGCAAAGTTACAGCCGGGACGCGCCACGCACCACGGCAGGGTCGCCAACAACGAGTGGCTCAGCGGTCACGACGGGAAATATGGCGCATCGATGTCGCTTCTGGACGAGCATTGGCAATAACGCTGTCGAGACATTGTTGCTTTCAGCGGCAACCGGCCCTATGAAGCGACGCTTCGCTGACTATGTTTCACCGCCTGGAGAGTTTCATGACAGAAGAAGCCGGAAAAAACGTCGACCCCCTCATTGAGCTTGCCGCCGATGTCGTGTCGGCCTATGTCTCCAACAATCCGATCCCGGTGGGGGATCTCCCTGCCCTCATCGGCCAAGTGCATGCGGCTCTGACAGCGACGGCCGGAGGTGTCTCTGCGCAAGAGCCGGTTGCCCTTACGCCTGCAGTCCCGATCAGGAAATCGGTGACACCGGACTACATCATCTCCCTTGAGGACGGGAAGAAATTCAAATCGCTAAAGCGCCATCTGTCGACCCACTATGGGCTGACGCCGGATGGATATCGGGCCAAATGGGGCCTGCCCGCGGATTATCCTATGGTCGCGCCGAACTACGCCGCGGCGCGCTCGTCATTGGCCAAGACGATGGGGCTCGGCCGCAAACCGAAGGCGCCGGAAGCGCCGGAGCCTGCGCCGACGAAGCGAACCCGCAAGAAGGTCACGGCTTGATTTCGGCAATCGAGATTCGTTCTGGAGCGTTGCAGCCATCGGCTTAATCTGCGCGTCATATAAAAAGGCGGGGCCAACCCCGCCTTCCTTTCAAACAACTTTGTTTCATGAGGATTTCGCGACGCCTGCAGCAATCTGCTGCCCTCAGTTTTTGCTCGGTCCCATCGAGCGGCCGTGAGGACCTACGTGCCTACTCTTGCCAGGACGCAGGAGAAAATTTCAACCAGCTTTGCTGAGGCTGCCAGCGGAGGACTTGCCAGTGCGGCGATCCTGCTCGATCTCATAGTTGATCTTCTGGCCGTCAGCGAGGGTCGAGAGGCCCGCGCGTTCGACAGCGGAAATGTGGACGAAAACATCCGGACCGCCATTGTCGGGCTGGATAAATCCAAACCCTTTGGTGCTGTTGAACCACTTTACCGTTCCAGTCGGCATATACTTGTTCCTTCTTTTACAATGCAACGGGGGCAGGCCATTAGGCCTGTCCGAGTCATAGCCGAGAGTTGGGCGCAGCAAAAAGCGAAAAATTGTTAAGCCCCGATCAGCTGGCGCACTCCATTGTGGGCGTAGCCGCCAGCAAGCACTGTCCTACACTACCGCTCGAGCGTGGCCGGAAGCGCCCAATTTCTTCCAACGCTCCTCAGCGCCACGTCGATGGCTCGTGTTTAGAGGCGCGGGACGTAAGGCCGACCGCTGCTCGTGCCGCCAGGTCAAAGGCCGGGTAGTTCACGGAGCTGCCTTCGTGCATAACACCTTGGGAGCGCCTTAAGGAGTTTCGAGTTGGATTGTTTCAAGAGGGTCGAGGGGTTGATCGATGCGACCAGCGTGGAAGCGATCGATAGCGCGCGCGTTTTGCTGGACCAGTTCAAGGGCAAGTCAGAAACGATCGCCCAAGCGATTGACGACTTCCTGCTTGATTTCATGACCTTGCTGTTTGTGGTAGAAGCCACCCGCGAGCAGTTCCACAATCCGGCGAGGCGGTTAGCGCGCATCAGATTGAGCAAGGTCAGGCTGTTACTCACGCGATGCTCTTGACCTAAGCGACCACTCCGCCAGGCATGCATTTGCAGCCGAGCGCACCAGGCGGTATTTTACGCACATGAAATCAATCGCGACCGCTAAATTCTGCTGTTTGGTTCCCAGGGACGACGGCAAGCGCGGACAGCTTCCGTGCTGCTGTCCTGCAGCGGCAAATGTGCTGCATGCCCCCATCCAAGGCGAGCTCGACGTTTGTTTCTTACGTTGACCAAGGTCCCGCGAAAACACTCCCCTTCCCGCAGCAACTCATCACGTTCAACGGCCTCGCGGCAGGCCATCACGCCAGAAGAGAGCAACGGCATCGTTTTTCCCGCCCAGTCCTACGGCCTCGTTTTCCGGCGCCTCGCGAATGTCGCCACCCGCCGTTTTTTTTCAGGTCCGTCTTCGCGCGCGAGCTGGGTCCGCGCCCACTTAGCTACGCTGCTCACGCCTCTACCCTTCAGCACCGCCCGGTCTGACTGTCGAGGACATCGGTCCGCTGGAGCGACAACATTTCAATTCTGACCGTCGGTGCAGCGGCCTTCGAAGCGCATCCTGTACCCCTCCCCGGCAGCGCGCCTAATCGTCTTCCGAAGGAAGAAGATATTCTCAGCCGTGCTCGCGTCGCCTTCAGCCCTGTTCAATCGCCCACAATGTCGGATGCGCAACATGGCAGAGCCCGATTTGTCAACAGCCTCCAATGGTTTTCTGATCTGGCACGGTGCATGCAAGGTCGTCCGCAAGACGTCGCCGACCATGGAAAATCCCTCCAATGGCCACCTCCCCAAGAACACCGCCGCAGGTCTCCTGGGTCCATCCGAAGGTGAGGCTCGAGTGAGCCTTGGGCCCATGATTCATCTGGCTCGGCGCTGCCCGCCGATCCTCCCACCGGGAGGCGAAGACGCAGCGCGTTCATTAAAATGAGGAACAAATCACTTTTGCCTCGAACCCTTTGCCTTGCCAAACGCAGCCATCGATCGCGCCCTGGCTGCGCAAGGCATTCACTGCCACCGCCCTGGCCCAGGTGACGACCGCTCCGGCTCTGGCCGCCACCGACGGCGGCAAGATCGCGGATTTCCTGCTCGGCAATGGCATGGAAGGGTCGACATCCCCGATCACCGCGCGCTAATCATCACTCATATGCTCTGGTACAAGGTCGGCAGCGCCGACGAGCCACCTGGCAAATCCGGACTTGCCCATTTCCTTGAGCGTCTGATCTTCAGGGCGACGCCCAACCGCGGCGACAGCGAGTTCGACCGAGCCGTCCCGCAGCGACGGCTACAATACGCCCTCACCGCCTAACTCGCTTTGGGCGAGATGATGGGCTTCGAGGCCGCTAAACGACCATGATACCGAGAGCGAGCGAAACGCGATCCTGGAGGAGCGCCGTTGCCGCAGAGAGACGAACTGCGGGACGGGAAGGTCAACGCGACGTTGCGGCCAATCAGCCCTACCGCATTCCGGTCAACGGCTGGAGGCAGGAGATGGAGAAGCTGAACGGCACCGACGCATTCACGATCTCCAACGAATACCGAACAACGCCGTGCTGGTGGTGGCCGGCGACGCAGAGCCTGAGACGGTGAAGGCGCTGGCAGCGAAGACCTATGGAAAGGTTGCGCGCGGGCCGGACCTGCCACCGCGCAACCGACCGTCGAGCCCGACTAGTAGAACCGCTAGGCGTCTTGTAGCGAATTCAGATATTCTCCCTCCCACTTGGGTACCGTGGTCTGCCAGCTGTATGGCCGAGGCCCCATAAGGAACCTTTACGTCCGGAATACACACCGCACCCGGCTATATACACCTGCTGGGTTGAGGAGGAATCGGATATTGCCCCTGTGCCCGCCGATGATCCGTCACCTGAGATCCCCTGACCTGTTTGGAAGGATTGATCGCCTGCCGGTACTTGGCACGCGGATGAGCGAGCGGACTTTCAAGGTCCTCAACCCGTCGACCGGCGAAGTGCTGGCAGAACTACCCGACATGGATGTCGAGGAGACATGCGTTGCGATCGACAAGGCCTATGTCGCGCAGCCTGGATGGGCAGGGTTTACCGCACGTGAGCGCAGCGACGTTCTATGGCAATGGCATCAGTTGATCATCGACCACGCCGACGATCTCGCTGCAATTCTCACCGCGGAGATGGGCAAGCCGCTTGCCGAGGCCAAGTCGGAGATATCGCATGCTGCGGCGTATCTGCAATGGTACGCCGAGGAGGCAAATCGCGTCTATGGCGAGACGATCTCCGCACCATCGACGGACCGCCGAATGCTGGTGATCAAGCAGCCCATCGGGGTCGTCGGCACGATAACGCCATGGAACTTCCCGGCGTCGATGGTGGCGCGCAAAATCTCGCCAGCCCTGGCGGCGGGCTGCACGATCGTCCTCAAGCCCGCTGAACAGACGCCGCTGGTGGCTGGAGCAATGTTCGCCCTCGCCCATCAGGCAGGCTTTCCTGAAGACGTCGTCAACCTGATCTACGCATCCGAAGGTGACGCGGTCGGCCGCGAACTTTGCACAAATCCCAAGGTCCGCAAGATCAGCTTCACCGGGTCTACTGAGATCGGGCGCTTACTCATGCGCCAGTGCTCGGACCAGATCAAAAAAGTCAGCCTAGAGCTCGGCGGCAATGCACCTTTCATCGTTTTCGATGACGCCGATATCGATGCCGCGGTTGACGGTGCCATCCAGGCGAAGTACCGCAATGCCGGCCAGACCTGCGTTTCAGCGAACCGCCTTTACCTCCAGTCGGGCGTTCACGACGAGTTCGTCGAGAAATTCATTGAACGGGCTCGCCATCTTCAAGTTGGTGACGGTTTCTCGCTCGGAGTGGACATAGGACCCGTCATCGACAAGAAGGCTTTGGCCAAGATTGAATGATTGAATCCCATATTGCCGATGCCGTTGCTAAAGGCGGCGCAATTCGATGCGGGGGCAAACGCATCGGCACGAATGGCACGTTTTTCCAACCAACAGTTCTGACCGGTGTGACCAGCGAGATGACCGTCGAGCAAGAAGAGACATTCGGGCCGCTCGCACCGATTATTCGCTTCAAAGATGCGGATCAGGTCCTGCGTGATGCCAATGAAACGACCTACGGGCTCGCGGCCTATTTTTATGCCTCCAACCTGAAGCGTGTCTGGCGTGTCGCCGAGGCCTTGGAATATGGAATGGTCGGGGTAAATACCGGCCGGATGTCTTCGGAAGCGGCGCCGTTCGGTGGGGTAAAACAGTCCGGCATCGGGCGGGAGGGATCCCGCCATGGCCTCGAGGACTACCTCGAAATGAAATACCTCTGCATGGGCGGCATCTGAAGCATCGGCTTGCAGGGTTCACAGACGGGTTACCTAGCGAGCGATCTCCAAACATGTGAATTGTAGAATCGCTCCTCGATTGGGAACTGAGGGGCGGTCCGCACCCGAGCAAACACGCAATCCTGAGGAGCCCCCTAAAATAGCTGGATGTATCTCTCGACGAGACAAGCGTCTGCATTTTCGGCGAAGACGGTGCGCATGCGACGGAGGATACGCTTGCGATTTGGCGGCCCTCGCCGACTATCCTCAGGCGACGGGCTGTCGTTGCGCGGATCTGGTTGGAAGCTTGTGCACCAAGCCATCGTCAACGCTGATTGAGCAATATCCGGCTTCAGGGGCAGAATTTGGACCTGCTCCATTCCGATATCAGTAGCTCAGCTGTTCTTCGGCTGACTGCCGCGCCGGTACACGCTCGGACCGAATCGAAGGTACCATCACGCGGCATTCGCATCCACATTGGTGATCGGCGCACGGTCCAGGGCGCGCCAGGTTGACCAAGCGGGTCGAACCGAATGACAGCCTTGACCGGCTGGAGGACGGAAATCCGGATGCCGAAGAGGTTGGTTCGGCACGAACAGCAAGGGCTGGGAAGCGATCGGCCGAGCGGTCCTTGAAGGGGCGGGCCAGGGTTGTTTGACGACGCGTTGGTTCAGGTCAGCTAGCTAGTCTCTGCCGTTCAGAGCGGCTTCCCTCGCCAGTGACAGCGAGTCAAGATATTTGGCATCGTCGGCTTTGATTGCCGCGCAGATCTGGTCGAGATGGGGACAGCTCACTGGTGCACCTTTGGGCTCATAGTGTTTCCTCGTCATCGAGGTGAGGATTGCCGGATTTGGCGTAGAACACCAACACGGGTCCGAGATCAAAGCGCGTCCCGGGCGCAAGGCGCTGGACGGACCGGGGCCATGTTTCGGTTGAGGCGCCATCGATGCCTCGCGCCAGCGTTTTGGCGAAGCGGGGCATCAGCGGAGCGAGTGTCGGTGCCAGGATCGCAGCGGCCGTCGTCTGAAGGGCTAGCGAAGTCCGATTGCGGGCAGGATAGAAACGTCGCGCCGCCGCAAAGTCTCGCGCCCCGCGATAGATCACGCAATCGCGCACGAATTCGCAGACCTGAGTGGCCGCGCGTCGAACCGAGAAGCCTTCGTCCGAATAGGCGCGCTCCATGGCAGCGCGATAGATCTCTATGCGAGCAAAGAAGGCGCGGTCGACCGGGCTCCAGTCGCCTGCATCGGGTACACGGCCGGCAAAATCCTGCTTGATTTCCTGGTTCAACGCCTCAAGCCAGTTCAGCCAGATGCTTTGGAACACCTCGTTCTCGGTGCGGCGCAGCGCGTCCAGCGTGAAATCCGTCCGCTCACCTTCCGGGCGTGTCAGGCCCAAATGAAGGCGCACGACGTCGACTGTCTTTGGGCTCAGAACCTCCTTGCCCCAGACCGCATGGCGGCAGCTGGTTGAGAACTTCTTGCCGTCGAGCAGGTAGAACTCGTTGACGTGATAGCGGATGCGTGGCTTCCAGTGGGAGAAGACCTCGGCGTAAAGAGCGGGGTATAGTAGCGCGTGGTAGAACGAATTGTCGAAGCCGAAGAAATGGACAATCTGCCAGTCGTTGCCGGGCATCTCCGCCTTCCAGTCGCGACCCATCGAGCGGCCGAGCGCCTGGATGTTGTAAAGAAAACCGAAGGCCATCTCCGGCCAGACCCAGATCACTTGCCCCGGGAACCCCTCGGCCGGCAGGCCCCAGTCCGAGGGGTGGGTAATGGGCACTGAAAAGTTGCCGCGTTGGCGTAGGCGCGCGAAGAGATCCAAGATCCGTAGCGGGACCCCAGACGCCCTTAGATGCCGGTCGATATTGTCGTAGCATCGGTCCATGGCAAGTTCCGGGCGGCGGACGGAGCCGACCAGCGGCGCCTCGGCAGACTGCCGTGACCGGGCTGCACCCAAGTCGTGGCAAAGGTTTGGTGCGCCGCATTCCTCGCAGATGTTGCCACCGGCGGAGCCGCCGCAATCGGGGCAGAGGCCGCTAACATCCGGTTCGTAAAGATAGTGGCCTGTCACAGCATCGAAAAGCGCAGGGCTCTGGCGCAGATCTACCGCCGTGCTGCTCAGAAGACTGCGGAAACACGCGGCTTGAAACTCGCCGTAACCGTCATCGTCCATTGTGGCTTGGAAGCTGTGGACGTCGCAATCGAGAAGTGCAAGCGTGGCGCAAATCTCGTCGGCGTAGTAGCGCGCCACGTTTGCAGGCGTCGATTGATCGGCATCGGCGCGTGTCGCGACGTAGCTCTGGTAATCGTCGCTTCCGGTCAGGTGATAGGCCTCCACTCCTTTCATGCGCAGGAAACGAGTATAGACATCAGCTCCGAAATAGGGGCCAGAAAGATGCCCCAGATGCAGATCGCCATTTGGCGTTGGCGGCGTGGAGAAGACGAAGATTGGGCCGCGTGGAGCCGTGGTCTTCGCAGCGGCATCAAGGGCGGCCTCGCCGTCTCGCCAGTAGACAGCGACCAAATCCAGGTCTTTGTTTCCGTCATTGCGCAGCACATGCGCTTCAAAAGGGTGGAACAGAACGACATCGCCCGCCTCAACCGAGATTTCCCCCCAGTCGGTGGTGACATTGCCCGATCCTGACAGGATCACGAACGCCTCGATTTCGTCGTGCCGATGGGGCTCGGATGTNACCGAGATTTCCCCCCGGTCGGTGGTGACATTGCCCGATCCTGACAGGATCACGAACGCCTCGATTTCGTCGTGCCGATGGGGCTCGGATGTGACGCCGGGTCCAACCTTTCCGAATGAAAACCCCGTGCGAGTGCTGCCCGTTCCAAGCGTGGCCGTGTCGATACCAAACGCCCGCGACAGTTCCGTTCGAGAAAACGTGTATTTGCGCATGACAACCAACCTAAGCTGTTGAAGCAGTGGGACCTTCGGCTGCCAAGGCAACAGCCTCCCGTGCAATTCGTGGAGAGAAACGGCAGCCCGACCCGTTGGCGGCCCGGCCAGGATAGTGCAGCTCTGGACCGGCAAGCGGGCAACCAAGGGGGGCACTAGTCGGGCTGTAGGCGCACAGAAGACCGCCTGCGACCACCTCCGCAATCCGCGTGCCAAACGTCGTAACGGGCTGCGGTCGATGCTCCGCGAGCCCGCAAATCAGACGTCCATACCGTCCGCGCATTTTTGAGCGGTCGATCAGCTTCGTGTGCATGCCTCCGCCTGGCTGCGAGAGCTCAATCGCGATAGAAGATGCCATTTGGGGGCTTGAGATTGTCGAGATCGGCCACTTTGCCCTCGGGCGGGTTAAGGGCGCGCTTAAGCACGTTATATTCAGCGCGGGTCGGCCCGCCGGTTGAAGCACGCTGGAACACCAAGTAGAGTGTCCGCCGAGAACGATTGCTTTTGTTCGGTCGTGAGTAGTGCGGTGCGTAATCGTCGAAGATGAAGATGTCGCCAGACTTCCATACTACGGGTTCCCAGGAGAACTTTTCGGCAACTTGAGGGTCGATCACCCCACCGGCATCCATGGGAAACACCCCGTTCTTGTGGTTGCCGGGGCTGAAGAAAAGCCCGCCGTTTTCCTCGTCGGAGTCGTCGATGCCTATGGCGACCACCGCATGGACCATCCGGTCCGGGAGTTTGTGTGGAATGTGATAAATGTCCTGATGCGGGAGATAGCCGCCGCTATCGGGGTAGTGGAAAATCAGCAGCTCCTTGAGCCTGCGCGTATCTTCGCCAAGCAACTCCTCGACCGCTGACTTTATGCGCTGATCTTCTAAGAGCAAACGACGTAGTGGATCATGGAAGTCGAGAAAATTCTCCATCTTGGAGGTGATCTTTCGATTGTCCGTCGTCTTCTCGAACCACATGAGCCATTTATCATCGCTGACGGCCCAGCGTGACATATCTTCGACAAAGGTAGAGATATCTTCCTGAGCCGCTGGATCGAAGAACCTTTCGAGCCTGACGTATCCGTCCTTCTGCCACTTTTCTCTTTGTGCATCAGTCAACATGCGAAAAGCCTCCTGTTCGAAAGGTTTGGTTGGACATGCCAATTAGGGCAGTCGGGCGCTGATCAAGTTGCGGGTCCACGGAGACGGACTCACGTGATGAGGGAGGCGATGCTAAGTGCGTTCCACTCCGGCGGATATTGTCCGCAGAAGCTCGGCGCGAGACTGCCTATGTNTGGATCATGGAAGTCGAGAAAATTCTCCATCTTGGAGGTGATCTTTCGATTGTCCGTCGTCTTCTCGAACCACATGAGCCATTTATCATCGCTGACATCCCAGCGTGACATATCTTCGACAAAGGTAGAGATATCTTCCTGAGCCGCTGGAGCGAAGAACCTTTCGAGCCTGACGTATCCGTCCTTCTGCCACTTTTCTCTTTGTGCATCAGTCAACATGCGAAAAGCCTCCTGTTGGAAAGGTTTGGTTGGACATGCCAATTAGGGCGGTCGGGCGCTGATCAAGTTGCGGGTCCGAGACGGACTGACGTGATGAGGGAGGCGATGCTAAGTGCGTTCCGCTCCGGCGGATATTGTCCGCAGAAGCTCGGCGCGAGACTGCCTATGCCAGGCTCAGCCGGGTCCAGGGGTTCCGTAAACTGAGCCGGATCAGTCGCTTCACCCGGTTCAACCACGACACGCATCGCTAAAGGCCAGCACCATCCGCTGACCGCCGACCCAGCCATGGCCGCCATGGCCACGGCTCTCTTCCGAGTGAGCGACCTAGTACGGTCTTGACGACCGTAGGGGAAATGCACACCCCCAGAATAAGGCGATGCGCCGCTTGGTCCAAGGGCTTTTTCGGTCACGATGATTTCGGAGAAGCCTCCGTCCTTCGCCGCAGCGGAGGCGGACATCATTCCTCGGATACCACCGCCGATGATCAAAAGTGTACGAGTCATATCCCGCTGCCCATTTCTTCGGCTGCGGGGGCGGGCCAGCGCTTGATCGAGGTATGGCTGATGAAGCCAGCATGCTCGGGGTTCGCGTATGGCTCGCGCCCAAGAAGGCTATCGAGGATGCGGCGCGCGCGCCAGGCCAGCAGGCTTAGGTTCGGATCGGCCAGGCCGCGCTGCCCGAGGCTCGCGTTTTGTACGAAGATACGTCTGTCACGCGGTCCGTCCCAGCTCACCGAAAAATCCTCGCGAATAGCTAATTCATTGTCGATCTGCTCCAGCCGGTGCGCGATGGGTTCCAAGAAGTCTGGCACCGCGTTCTCGTAACCGGTGGCCAGGATGACGATGTCAGCCGTGACTTCTTCGACCTCGAGCATGCCGTGCTGCAGGGTCAGCCTGTGACCCGCGCCGGCGTTGATGCAGTGCGAGACGGTGCAGCCCGGCCGCAGTGTGATGTCGGATCGGTTTGGCTCGAAAAATGCGTGGCGGTACAGCGCCTGATAAATCGCGCGCAACGTGCTTTCCGAAATGCCGTCCGAGGCAAGCACGAAACGTCGCAGGAGCAGCTTACGCTGCGACTCGCTCATCGCCGCGAAACGATCCGAAAAGCAGGGCATGAACAACTCGTTTGTGAACGGGCTGTTGTCCAGAGGCAGATAGTTTTCGCGCTGCGAGGCCCAAGTGATTGAGGCAGGCCGCCGTTCTTTCGGCAGGCCGACAAGATGCAACATCACCTCGGCTCCCGACTGGCCTCCGCCGACCACGCAGACATGCTTTCTCCGCACCTCAGGGTGGATGTGCAGTAAAACAGATGAGTGGAACAGGTTGCGTCCAATCCAGCCCTGAAATTGAGGCGGAATTTGCGCCTGCTTGCCAATGCCAACCACGACGTTTCTGGCGCCGAGAACCGCGTTATCGGTCCGCACCCGAAACGCGCCGTCAAAGCGGATTTCGTGCACGGTCTCGCCGCCATGGACAAGTGGGTTCCTGTGGAAGGCCCAGTTCAGGTACTGCTCAAACTCAGCTCTGAACACAGCCTCGAACTGTGCGTTCAGGAAGTGGTACAAACGCCCGTTCTCGTGCAGGAAGTTTACGAATGTGTACGCTGATCGCGGATTCACCAGCGTGACCAGATCCTTGAAGTGGCTGACCTGGAGCTCCGAGGAATCGAATGCGATGCCTGGATGCCAGCGGAAGTCGACGTGCCGATCCAGGAACAGTGCCCCTTGCCCAACTTGCTCGTGTATCTGACACGCAAGGCTCAAATTGGACGGCCCAGCACCGACCCCAACGCAAGATAACTCCACTTGCTTTCCTCCTATAGAGTCTTCCCACTGGGCGGCTTGTTCGTGGCGAATATCGGCCATAGCCTTGGGCCCCCTCGCGGACGTTCGAGCCCCGGTCCCGACCGGGTTTGGAGAATTTGTCCTGCGCGCTCGGGTCGAATGTAGACCCGAGCATTCCAGCGCTGTGACAATCGACGGGTCAGGCCGGCGACGTGGGGCAACGACGTATGTCCTTTCCGCCCGCCTGAATGCCCGTGTCGCCATCATGCGAGACGCTTTCCAGGCCCATAAGGTGTTTGAGGCCGGCGCAATCGCCCGCCTCAACCATGACGCGCCGGCCTTTCGGCGGCTTGATGGCAGGCGAGAGCGCGGTTTTTCTGCGGCGACGGCATTTTCGGTGCGCATGATCATGGACGACGTTTCGCTGATGCGTTCGCAGAGTCCCATGCATGGGCCGTGCCAGAGAAGGAAAGTTTTTATTCAACAATAGGTTGGCGGATTTGCGATCCTGTCGGAAATCCGACATTGAGGGGAACGCCTCACGGCGACGCCCGATTTGCACGTCCCTGTCGTCTTTTCCGAATAGCTAGTCGGGCACCTTCTGCACCAGAATACTTCTCTNCGCCCGATTTGCACGTCCCTGTCGTCTTTTCCGAATAGCTAGTCGGGCACCTTCTGCACCAGAATACTTCTCTCATGGAGACCAGCACGAAGTCTTCATGCACCGACAGTGCAGAACCTGGTCTCTGCCGGACAGATCGCGATATGCCTTCTCCCATCGAGGTCGACAGTTGCAAGAGCTGCCAGATCCTTCGCCCCATAGTGCCGTTGCACTGGCTCGATCCCGACATCCTCGGAGGCCGCGATCATGAACAGTGACGCAATCTCATGTCCGCCGCGAGGCCTCTCTCATGGGAAAGCAATTCTCTATGTTGGTGTCGGATCGATGCTCTTGATGAGATGGTTGCGGATGGCCGCATGCCCAGACCTGAGCGCATCAATGATTGTGCGATCTGGGACCTTCACCAACTGGATTATCGAATCTCTGTAAAGATAGCCGGAAGACAATTGCGTCATGACCACTCTGCCGGTTCCAAAAGCATGTGCGGCATTCGGTCCTGCGACTCAATCCAGGCGGAGGGATGAGACCGCAAAGCAGTCTTTTGCGCGCCGACCGGTGGCCCAGGATGGAGCCATCGTAAACGCGTCATTCGATGATCGCCGCCGCGGAGTCCTCAGGCTGTGCCGCGCCCGACACCGGCGACGTAGTGGTCCTCGATCGCCCCGTCGCCGATGTCGGTCCGAAGCTCGGCCAGTTTCGCGGTGAGTTTCACTGCTTATTCCGCAGTGCCCACCGAGCTCGCACAGGAGGTTCTATCAGGCGGTCACGGCTGCGTTCGTTGTCGGACCTTCGACGATGGTCGGACATGAGACAAAGCGCCATCAGGGTGATCGCATTGTTATGAAATGATTTTCTCATTTGGCACGACACCTGCAGCGCAGACCGCAAAACGCGCTGCGGCACGGAAAGAGGAGAAATCATCCCATGATCATGCGCGCCGAACCTGCGGTCGCAGCCGCGAAGCAAACTGGGCATGAGCGCTCCGCCAATATCAAGCAATTCGAGCAAGATTTTTCGTAATTCAGTCCACATTTCTGAAGAGCAAGGAGAGAATATCATGGCGAGAAACCAAATGCGCGCGGCGCGGGGAGTAACAGCGGCCGTTGTCCTTATTGTGATGGGACAGCAGGCCGTCGCGGCGGACCTTGCGCAAGCGGCGAGCGTCCCGCAGGCGGGAGCCTCGGTCACGGAAGCGCCAAGCCCTTGGCAGCTCCGCCTGCGTGCGTTGGGGGTCGTCACTGAGGATTCGGGCTACGTCAATGCAGTGCCCGGCTCCGATCTTTCGTATTCGAACACCGTGACGCCGGAACTCGATATCTCCTATTTCTTCACGGACAACATCGCCGCCGAGCTCATACTCGGCACCACCTATGCAAACATCGGGGGCCAAGGTACGATCGGCGGGCTGGGCAATATCGGCAAGGTTTGGCTGCTGCCGCCTACGCTCACATTGCAGTATCATTTTACCGATTTCGGCGCGTTCAAGCCCTATGTCGGTGCCGGCGTGAACTACACGATCTTCTATAACCAGGGTGCCGGCAGTGCCGATGCTCTCAAGGTTAAGAATACGTTCGGCACCGCGCTGCAGGTCGGATTCGACTACATGGTGGATCAGCACTGGGGCGTCAACTTCGACGTGAAGAAGCTTTTCCTCAAGCCAGACTTCGACGTCACGGTCGACGGCGCGAAGCTGACGGGAAAGGCGGAGCTCGATCCCTGGTTGATAGGCGCAGGTGTCACCTACCGCTTCTGATGCGCAACGCGAAGGCGGGCTGCTGACAGCCGATCTGAAATGAAGGGCGCCTCGGGCGCCCTTTCCACGCCGACTCTGCACCGGCGGAGTCGACCCGGAACACTGGAGGGGTGGGGTATAACCCTTGGGCGGGGACGTGTCCGAATCGGAGGAACGTTTCTGATCAACTTTATGCGATAACCACCCAGCGCATAGCAGCCGATTGTCGGGGATACTTGAAAAAGCCGTTAGGAGTCGGCGTCCTCGCCTGCACCCGGCCAGGTACTTGCTTAGACGTTATGACCGTGGTCTGAGCGGCGGCCCGCCCTTAGTCTTTGCAGCTGTTAAGCAAACGGGGGTTGCTCGGGAGTGCCGAGCCGAGCCCCAAGCGAAGAAAGGACGGGCCATGGAGCAAGATAACGTTTTTTACGTCGGTGTCGATGTGTCGAAAGCCAAGCACGCAATTGCGGTTGCCGAGGGCGGACGGCATGGGGAGGTCCGGTATTTCGGCGAGATCGAGGCGAGGCCGGCGGCGGTCGAGCGCTTCGTGCGCAAGCTGGAGAAAAAGCATCCCCGCCTGCATTTCTGCTACGAAGCCGGCCCGACCGGCTACGGGCTTTACCGGCAGATCGTCGAGCTCGGTCAGCGCTGCGATGTCGTTGCGCCGTCGCTGATCCCCAAGCGCCCGGGCGAGCGCGTCAAGACGAACCGGCGCGATGCGGTCAGTCTGGCGCGGCTGCTGCGGGCGGGCGAACTGAAGGGAATCTGGGTTCCAGATGCGGTGCATGAAGCGGTGCGCGACATGGTGCGGGTGCGGTCCGCGGCGAGCGAGGATCTGCGCAAGAAGCGCCAGATGCTGCTTTCGTTCCTGCTGCGCCATGGCCGGGTCTTTACCGGTTGCAAGAACTGGACCCGGGCCCATGCCCGCTGGCTGGCGGCGCAAAAGTTCGACCATCCGGCCCAGCAGATCGTATTCCAGGACCAGGTCGACGTGATCACCGATGCGCAGGACCGGCTGGAGCGGCTGGATGCGCAGTTGGCTGAGCTGGTGCCGAGCTGGTCGATGGCGCCGGTGGTGGTGGCCTATCAGGCGCTGCGTGGTGTGTCCTTCATCGTCGCCGTCACCTTTGTCAGCGAAGTCGGCGATGTCCGCCGCTTCGACAATCCGCGGCAGTTGATGGCCTTTCTCGGCCTGGTGCCCTCGGAGCGCTCGACCGGCGACACAGTAAAGCGTGGCGGCCTGACGGCCCGCTACCGGCGCATGACGGCTGCCGGCAAGAAGAAACCCATCGTGATTTGCGGCGGTCGCGCGCGAGATGGCGGCGTTCCTGTGGGCCATCGGCCACCAGATCGCGCAAAGCCGGGTCTGCGCCCTCCAGGCGATCTCGCGCACGGCCTTCGGCAGGCCCTCGAGCCGGACCCGAATGGTCTCCGTCACCCTGGCCGGATAGCGATAGCTCCAGGCGCCCTCCACCAGGACGCGACGCGCCCGCCGGTTGCCGGCCAGCGTTGAAATGCAGCGCGCTTCTTCACCGAAGATCAGGATCCCGGCAAGCGTCCCCTTGGCGCGGGCGCCGCCGGATTGAGGGGCTCTGCCCGCGCCCGGATCTTCCGGCAAAAAACCGGGCAGCACGGCGACGGGATGTAGCCACGGTGGGGAACTCCCGTGCTAACTATGTGGCTGGGCATCAGCCCAACGCCCGATATTAGACAGGGATAGCCCAGGACGGATTACGGAAGTGCGGTAACCAACCCGCGGATAAGAGCTGGATCAACCGTCGTCTCAAGGCCCATCCCGTCTCCGTGCTGCCCCATCAACGAAGGGCAAACCTGTGGCAAAAGGCATAGGGCGAAAAAGTTCATCCATCATTCTTGACCACGGTCATAAGAGCTAGCCGCCGACAGGCTGCCCCGCGCCAGGGCGCGAAGCCGAACGGGCAAGATCGCTGAAGCCTGCCGAAGACGACCGGGCGCGGACAATGAGCAGCCGGCGCGCGCCGTCAGGCGCGCGGGCCCGTAGCAATTACTTGGAAGTCGGGTGGGTCACGCCTGTTTGTCGGGCCTAACCAGATCCGTGTGGCTGACGCCGAGGGCCAATGCCAGTTCATAGATCGTGATGATTGTCGGATTTCTTCGGCCTTTCTCCAAGCCGCTGATGTACTGCTGGCTGAACCCAGAAATCTCGGCAAGCTGCTCCTGCGTCAGACGCTTCCTTAGCCTGATCCTCTGCACATTACGTCCGACCAACCTGCGCATATCCATGCACGATAGCCAGCGGATTAGGCAGCTTGAGTTTATCAACTATAATATGTAATCCACATCGAGCGCCTAGATCCGCTGGCGGAGGAGCTTCGCGGAGGCCATTTTCCGGAGATATAACCAGCGATGTTACAGCCTAAATCGAACACGCCAATTGCCGACGAAGTGCACTGGTCGGACAACCTCACGGCTTACGATAAAGCGCATTTCACGACTTATATGCGGCTCCTTGACGCCTCCGCCGACGGTGCGAGCGAAGAAGAGATGGCCCACCTGATCCTCGGCATCGATCCAGCACGCGAACCGGAGCGCGCCAGGAAGACTCTTCGTAATCATCTCGACCGTGCGAACTGGATGGTCACAACTGGCTACAAGAAATTGTTCCCCGGCTGAACAATCACGCTGTGCGCTCAATTTGCCTTTCAACCAAGGAAATCCCTGTACTCGCTTCTATGAGCGCGTGCCGTCCTGGATGGCGCGGCGAACGCCTCCACGCAGATGATCGGCAGGATCTCACCGGCCGGCCTGAACCCGTGGCTCGCCGATCAGGGCTTCGGCATTTCCCGTTCCACCCCCGGCAAGCGAACCGTCGAGCGCCTGGAGGACGAGGCAGAGGCGACGGCCACGCGCTTGCGGTGGACACGGGGGGCTGGCAGTCGTCCGGGCGTAGCTAAAACTGATGATACACTCAAAGGCCCACAGGCGATTGGCTCAACTGCCAGGAGGGCAGATCGCGTCCATATGGCGACGCACGGATTGAGTAACACTCGTACTCGAACCCGGGAATTTGGACATGTCGGTCGGGGGCGTGGACACCAGACTACGGCCACATCACGCCTGAGAGAGTCCGCGAGACAGAAGCGCCCCAACGCGCCAGGTCGACGCGCGACGCGATGATGGTGTGGTCATCTTATCTCACCGCTCCGGCCGGTCGGCGGCGCTGCCTTCTGCCCAGCTCATGACCCGGGCCCGCCAGGATCACGCAACGACCCGACATCTCGCGGCCCTGCTGGCCACCTGCGCCCACAGCGCAGGCTCATGAAAACCGTCGTTTAGCCGAACGGCATCCACCGTCTCGTTGGAGCCGTTGAGATATCCGGCCACGCCGCGCGTTTTCCCGATCGTGTGGGTCCTCCGATCCGCGCGCGGCCGGCCGGCGCGGCGAAGGATGCGCTCCATGCACAGATGGGTGACAATTCGGCTGGCACAGCGCGACAGGCCGAACTCGATCATAGCTGCGAAGAGCGCGTAATTACCAACAGAACGCACCCGCTCCCTTCGAGGGGGGATGAGGTAACATCGAGCGCACGGCGGGTGCTTTCCCAGACGCTCGGTTCCTTGGGCGCCGTCTTTCCTTCCAACAGCACCGGAACGGTATTGCGAAGCATAGTCGGCCCGCTCGACATTCGTCCGTACATCCGTGAGCCGCTCCTTGAAAACGCGGTATCGCAGAGGTCATTGCATGTAATTCGTTGCCAAAGTCACCGTACCAATCAGACGCAATAAGTTGCATCATGATGCCGTCTACGAAGGAATGACCCTGCATTGGAGGCGAATGGCCAGCCGAAACAGCCTGTGCTCATGCTCAGGACGACCAAAGACGAATTCAGTTTCTCAGAGAATTGAAGATCGTGAGGAGGCTAGCAGGGCTATGGCCTGATCCTTGGTGTGCACGCCGAGCTTCTTCTTCGCATTGTCGAGGTGGAAATCGACGGTGCGCGGCTTGATGCCCAAGATGCAGCCGACAGCCCAGGCGGACTTGCCGCGCGCGGCCCATTGAAGGCATTCATATTCACGAGGTGTTAACGAAACCCCGTCCACTGTTCGATTGCCTGACAGCTTTCGACGAGCATAAATGTGAAAACATGTCGCCATGAGTTGGAGCGCCTGTTCGTATCGCTCAGCAACGCGCAGGAACGCGGAATTGGGCTTATCAGCGGCAAAGGTCATCGCTGCAACACAGCCTCTACGATCGATAATCGGGATCGTCAAACCGCAGCGGATGCTGAACTGGGCCGCCTCATCAAATAGCTTCTGTTGAGCCGGCGACATCTCAACGCCACGCAAATCCGATCCCCATGGAAACGGGCAGCCGCCACACCGCGCACGCATGATGACGGGATCGACTTTCTGATACTGGTTTTGCAGATAGTGCGCGGTCCAGGGAGGCGGATAATTCGAGATCAGCTTGGGCTCGCCACAAGATTGCAATGGCAACGACAGATAGGCAAAGGTGAGTAGATCAAGTGCTGCGGCCGCCCCAGCCATGGCATCCCGGAAATCTGTTTCATCGACACTCTCCGACAGCTTTTCCAGAAATGTCTCGAAGAGAAGCGGCATGTTCTTCGTCATTGTCCTGACTCAATCCCTCCATCCGTCTGCTGCGCGCCACCCTGACCTGGAGACTCCGCCATAAGCCGGCCGCATAACTGCTGCCGGTTTTGCAGGCAGTGGCCAGGCGCACCGTCTTTACAGAATGCCACGGCGCTTGCATGATCTTCGCACCGGTCGTCGCGAACCGCAGCTGCGCTGGACTGTTCGAACGGCCATCTCCGAGAAGCTGCAGCATCTTCCCAACGCAATAGTGCAATCAGAGAGTCTTCTTGGGGCGAAATGAAATCATCGCCGCCCCCGCATCATGCAATCGTGAGAAGTCATCCTGCGCCACCACAACACGATCGAGATCGCCCGCCTGGCCGCAGCAATTGGCGTGGATTCACTTGAAGCGCCATGAGCAATCTTCCAACATGGGGGTCGATTTCGCCAATGTCAGCTTCTTCGTCGGCGGACCACCGGAGGCCTATGTGCGTGGCGAAACGGTGTTGCAAATCGTCTTCTTCCATGTCGGAGACATCGAGCGACCGGGCAGGGTTACCAATGTCGCGGCCCGACGGGACGTGCGAGAAATAATCTTTCATTCATCGCTCCTGCCTGTTCACGCGACGAACGGCTCCCAGCCAGCCTCACGCCTGCCAACGCGGCTTGCGGCGATCAAAGAAGGCTGCGATTCCTTCGGCGGCGTCGGTCGATTCCCACGCATCGGCCAGCATAGCGACCGTCTCGCCGATCACCGCGTGGTCGATGGCGGGCCCGAGTTGGCGCGCAAGCGCCTTAGCGGCGGCGACGGCCTGCGGCGAGGCCGAGCGATAGGGGCGGACCTCGGCCTCGACCGCCGCCTCTAGGTCCGCCGGCGACACGGCGTTGGAAAGCAGTCCGAGTTCGCGGGCTTCATTGGCGTCGAATATCCTGGCTGACATGAAGACCCGCCGCGCCCGGCCCTCACCCATCCGAGCCAGAACATAGGGAGAGATCGTCGCGGGGATGAGGCCCAGACTCACCTCGGTGAAGCCGAACCTCGCCGTATCGACGGCGACCGCGACGTCGCAGACGCTCATCAGGCCTAGACCGCCGCCGAATGCTTGGCCGTTGATGCGGCCGATCAGCGGCTTGGGTAGTTCGTTGAGCGCGCGCAGAGCCAGCGCCAGCTTCCTGGCCTCGGCGACTCGCTCGTCACGCGCGGCGGAGGCCTGCGCCCGCATCCAGGCGAGATCGGCACCGGCACAGAAGCTGTCCCCCTCGCCCGTCAGCACCACCGCTCGCACCTTGTCGTCATTGGCGAGTAGTTCGGCGGCGGCCGCAAGTTCGGCGATCATCTGTCCCGACATGGCGTTGTGCTTGTCCGGGCGGGCGAGGGTTAACGTAGAGACGCCGATCTCGTGAGTCGTGACACGGATGGTCTCGAAGTTCATGGCCGCTCCTCTCTCAGACTGTCCGCGAAGCGGGCCGCCGCCGCCAGTCGCTCAATATGGAGACCCGTCTCATAGCCCTTGTCGGCTAGCATTGCGGCGACGGCGAGGGTGTTCACATTGCCCTTCGCACCAGGGGCGAAAGGGCAGCCACCAAGTCCACCGACCGCGGCGTCGAAGGTGCACAGGCCCTTCTCCAGGCTTACCAGGATGTTATCGAGGGCGCGGCCCCCCGTATCATGGTAATGTCCAGCAAGCCTCCCGGCGGGCACCTCTTCCAACACGGCATCGAGCATGGCCGAGATGGTTGCGGGCGTCCCTTGGCCGATCGTGTCGCCCAGCGAAATCTCATAGCAGCCCATCGCAAGGAGTTCGGCCGCAACCCTCATGGCGGCAGCCGGTGATACCGGCCCTTCGTAAGGACAATCGGTTACGCAGGAGACATAGCCCCGCACCGGAGTGCCGTCGGCGGAAGCCGCAGCGAGCACGGGGCGGAACCGCTCGAGGCTCTCGGCAAGCGAGCAGTTAATGTTCTTATGGCTGAAGGTTTCGGAGGCCGACGCGAACACGGCGATCTCGTCAGTGTTGGCCGCCCGCGCCGCCTCGTAGCCCTTCAAGTTGGGGACCAGCACCGCGTAGACGATGCCGGGCGCACGGCGAATACCGGCCATAACCTCGGCCGCATCGGCCATCTGCGGCACCCACCTCGGCGACACGAAGGAGGTTGCCTCGATCTTCTGCAAGCCGCAGTCCGATAGCATGTCAATAAGTCGAATCTTTTCAGCAGCCGGCACGAGGCTCCCCTCGTTTTGGAGCCCGTCGCGTGCCGACATCTCGAAAATGCGAACGAATTCGCCCATCGGCTAGGCCTTTAGCTGAAAATAAGCGATTTGAGCATCGACAACCAAAGGATCGCCTGCGTGCACGGCGGCTATTATTTTCCGACCAACCTCACATCGACCGGATAGATACCGCTTTCGTTCGCGATAATCGGGTTGATGTCGAGCTCAGCAAGATTTTCCATTCTCAAGACCGCCATAGACAAGGACGAGATGAAATTGGCGAGAGATCGCTTGTCGACTCTCGGAAAGAGCCTGAAACCGTCGAGGATCTTCGCAACGCGCGTTTCCTCAATCATATTCAAGGCTTCTTCGGGAGAGACCGGTGCCGCGCGGAAAGTGACGTCTTCGGCCGCCTCGACCAGCACGCCCCCTGAGCCGAACAAGATCACCGGACCGAAAACAGGATCGTTGGTAGCGCCCACAAATAATTCCGTGCCGCGATCCACCATCGGCGTGACGATGAACCCGAAGGTTGTTCCCGGACCGGCGTGTGATTTCACGGCCTTTGTGATATCGGCGGCTGCAGCCTGCGCCGCCTCTCTCGTCACTCCGAGACGCACCCCGCCTACGTCGGACTTATGGCTGACCGCCGCCGAGTCAACCTTCACCGCACAAGAGGTTGCGAACGCGGAAACTGCCGCCTCTACGGATTCGGCATCGACAGCAGCCGACCATTGACCAGCGTTCACACCCAATTTCTGCAATATCTCGCGAGCCGTCGTCTCTGCCGACAAGCCGTTGGGCACGACCACGCGCTGCCCCTCGGTTGCCAATGTTGCGTTGTGACAAACGTGCTTTGAAAGCCAGCTCGCTCTCTCAAAAAGTGCTCTCGAACCTACGACGGCCAAATCTAACGAGGCAAAAACTTGCATGCCACCATTTCGCAAGATCTGGTGGTTTTCAGGCATTCGGCTGGCGTAGCAACTATGGAAAACGAGAGGAAGGCCGGAGGCTTTTTGCAATGCAACGATACGCTCGGCGGCCGAATTCTCAGCAGTCACGAGAGAAGCTTCGAACCTTAAGTGGTACGCTCCAAACATCCCGGATGTCAGGATGAGCCCTACCTCTGGGTCTGCCGCCAAGATCTCAATGCATTCCGGAAAGACATCCGGATGGGCATCTATGGCGCTGTAAACGTCGATCGGATTTTCGACACTGGCTTCCTCCCCGAGCACCTTTCTCAACTTCGCTTTGGTTTCCCCAGAAAGAGATACAAGGGGTACCCCCGCGCGGGATAGAGCATCAACTGCCAGCGTGGCATGTCCACCTCCGTCAGCCAGAACCACAATCCCAACCCCTGGTCTGGGAAGGGGAGTGGTTGCCAGAAGCGCAGCTATCGGAAGCAATTCGTCCGAACGATCCACCAGCGTAACACCCATCTGCGGCAGCACTCTCAAAGCGATATCGTCGGCACCAGCAATAGAACCAGTATGAGAAAGCGCCGCCTTTCCACCTTCGTGGGATCGCACTCCTCGGAGCATTACGATCGGGCAACTCTGCGCGACGCGTGCGGCCGAATTCAGAAAACGCCGCCCATCAATGAAACCTTCATTGTAGATCGCAATTGAATGAGTGCTCTTGCGTAGACAAAGCTCTTCGATCAGTTCGTCATATCCAACATCAGCCTGGTTCCCTAAACCAGCAATGACATCGAAGCCGGGACCGTTTATCGCGCGGCTGTCTTCGAGTACCGTCAAAATCATGTTGCCGCTTTGCGTTAAGACGCTAATGGGTCCCTTTGGGGGCAGTTCCGGCAGGCCGATTAGGTCCGCCTGTATGGTACAGTTCACCATGCCGGACGTGTTCGGCCCAATAATGCGGACCCCGCTTTCTGCTAGGACGTCACGCAATCTCTTTTCTGTGCTTGCCGCTTGGTCTCCCCGCTCGCCAAAGCCGTGTGCGACAACAATGGCACCCGCGATGCCCTTTTTGCCGCACTGGAGAAGAAGATCTGGCACCTCCTCAGCGGGCCGAACTATCACTGCAATGTCAACGCCCTCCGGAAGGGCATCAATTTCGGTGACTACGGGCAAACCGAGGATCGTCCCTCCCTTCGGGTTGACCGGAAGGATTGAATAGCTGTAGCCGGCCTTCTGCAGCGCGTTGATGATCTGATATCCGCGCTTGGAGGGACTTGCAGATGCGCCAACGACCGCGACGGAACGCGGCTCAAGTATGCGGCTTACCGCTGTTGCCTTGTTAAGGGCGTCCATTCTTATTTTCCTTCAAACTTGGGGGAGCGGCGTTCGGCAAAAGCTGCGACTCCCTCAGCCCAATCCTTCGTTTCCATGATCGCCAGCACGTCTTCGGCCTCGGCATGGAATAGGCTTTCGGGGCTCTTCGGGAAATTGATCGCCTCCTTAAGGCGGCCCATCGGTAACGGCGCGTTCTTTACGAGTCGCTCCACCAGCGCGCTGGTACGCTCCGCCAACTGATCCGCTGGCGGAGCCTCGGTTGCCAGACCGATCTCCAAGCATTTCGCGCCGGTTACCCTGTCGCCCAGCAGCAAGAGACTTGCCGCATTTCTTAACCCAATAAGCCTAGGGAGCCGGACCGTTACGCCTCCCCCCACATAAGTGCCGATGGCAACTTCCGGAAACCCGAGCTGGGCATCCTCGGATATGATCAGAAAATCAGCAGAGGTCGCGATTTCCGCTCCGCCCCCGACGGCATAACCATGCACTTGGGCGATAACGGGCGTCTTCATCGTCTGGATCTGTTCGCAAACGCGCTGCCCGAGCATGATATAGGCCTCGCGCTGATCGCGCGTCCGGAAGCCAGATCTGTGGGCCTTTAGATCGGCACCCGCACAGAATGCCCGACCGTTTCCGGAAAGGACCACACAGCGTATATTTGGGTTTTCATCTGCAGACTTCAGCGCATCCAACGTTTGTTGATAAAGGTCTTCGTTGACGGCATTCATGCGCTCTGGCCGGTTGAAGATAATGTGAAACGCTTGATTTTCTTGCTTCGTAACAACTTCGTTCATGGATATTCTCTTTGCGGCTGATCCTCACAGTGTCGCCAAAAAATATTGCGCGTCTAACATTTTTTGAACATAGATTGATCGTGCCAGCGCAATAATCGGTAGGCACTCCGGACATTCGTTGCTGGCGCGGATCGCGGGGGCCAAGGTGCACTGCTGGTTTGCATGACCGTCGTGTCCAGCCTTGAATTGATGGTCGACGGCAGGTCGCGCGCAAAGATCCGGACCGTGACGCCGACAAATACAATATCGAAATGTCGGTCGCGAGCTTGGTGCCGGGGGTAAAGCAGTTTGGGTTCTCATCCTTCCATGAAGGGGGTCATGAACGAAAATCCGGCGATGTGATCGCCTTCGTGCCACCAGCCGATGAGTGATGTTCAAAGACCGGGCCGCGGCCCTGTGTCGCCTCGCCCCAGAATTGCAACCAGCACGCAGATACCTGACCAGCCAGGTTTATTAGTGTCCTTTTTCGATCAATCTATGCCCAAATAATGTTGGACGCAGTGCTGTAGTACGCGTCATTGATTCCAATCGTGAGAACGAGCCTCACCCGCGGATTGGACGCGATAATGCATTCCGGAAAGATCAGAGATAGCTCTCCGGGGATTAATGGCATGGAGCCCGTCTTATCTACCATCCGGTTGGTGACCTTTCGGTACGCAAAGCAACAGCCTGTCGCCGTGGTCCGTCGTCACGCGACCGAGACCCACGCGCGGCGCGCCCTGCCGGTGTCCTCCCCATCGGCAGGGCGCTATGTCCAAGCGCTGGACCGAGCGTTTGCGGAGCTTCCGTGTGAGGGGTTCAAGAGGAGGAGGTATATCCAGATGGCATGCGTTTCGCCGCTCCGTAGGAGCGCAATTTGTCCATGATCATACGCTCTGGCAGCAGACCTTGCTTCTTCAGAAGTCAACACGCCGACCTCATCAATGCCGGCAAACAGACGGTGACGGCACTGCCGCATTCGGCCTTCTCCGACTCGTCGCAAAGCTTCGCAATGATCCGCGGCGGGAAAATCGCCATGGCTATCCTCGGCGCGATGGAAGTTTCGGAGAGCGGTGACCTCGCCAACTGGATGATCCCCGACAAGCTGGTCAAGGGCATGGGTGGCGCAATGGATCTGGTGGCCGGCGTAAAGCGGGTGGTGGTCGTCATGGACCATACCAACAAGGCAGGGGAGTCGAAGGTGCTAAAGGCCTGCACGCTGCCGCTGACGGGCCAAGGCGTGGTCGATCGGATCATCACCAACCTTGGCGTGCTCGACGTCGTCGAAGGCGGAGCTCGTTGAACTTGCCGACGGCATCACTGACAGCGAGCTGCGCAGCGCAACCGAAGCAACGATTGTTGACTGATCTACCACGGCCTTTTAGACGTTACCGAGCCTCGGAAGTGCTACCCCGAGCACTCCATCCATCGGACAGCGATCAAGGCCGGACTCTTCCGAAATCTGCAATAGAGGGTGCGCTTTCGCCAGTTTCCTATTTCTTTTTCGTCGGATCAGGTTTCGGATTATTGATCCATCTGGCTCCGGTCGGAATTCTGAATTCCTGCTTTGCTCCCTGCCGCAGCATTTCCATGAGAATTCCGGCAGCCGGAGGCATAGGTGTCTGTGGATCGTGGATAAGATAGATCTCGCGTTCGACTACCGGATCCACCAACTCTTTTTCGGCAAATTCACAAAACTGCATCATGGGCAGGACAAGGCTAGGCACGGCGGATACGCCTAGATCGGCGGATACGAGGCCCGCAACCGCGCCGACGTCACGAACCTCTGTGACGGTTCCGAGTTGAATTTCGGCAATTTGCAAAGCGCGATCGACACAAGTGCGAATGCTGCTCAAGGGATCGAAAGCGACGAAGTCCTCCCCAGCCAAGTCGTTCCAGGACACTGTTTCCACGTCCGCAAATCTGTGAGATTTCGAGCAGATGCAGATCAGTGTATCCGCCACGATCCGTTCGCAGACCAGCCGTCCTTTCGCCTTTGGAAAGGAAGTGATGCCAAAATCGACTTGTCCGTTGGATACGTAATTAACAACCTCCTCCGCAAAACCGTCCTTTACCGAGATTCTAACGTTGGGCCTGGCTTTCCGGAATTCGGAAATGACCGTTGGCAGTATGGTGGACGCGACCGACGATAGTGCCGCCAGGCTCACGACCCCATTCAGTCCGCTATGGTAAAGCTGGAACCGTGACATCGCGCTGTCGAATTCCTCAAGGACACGGCGCGCGTTCATCAAAAGCTGTTCGCCGGATGCTGTGACAACGACCCGCCTTGTGGTGCGCTCGAATAGGCGGGTGTCCAGTTCCTCCTCAATCTCCACAATTGTTCGGCTTAAAGCCGACTGCGAGATGTTCAGAAACTGGGCTGCAGCGGTATACCCGCCCCGCTCCGCGATCGCGACGAACGCACGCAAGTGCCTGAGAGTGATATTATTCCTCATTCGCGATCGATCTTTACTTAAATCATGTTGGACGCGCAATAGTGTGTGACGAATACATCGGTGTCAGCGTACGCGCGAAGCTGAGGCCGTTCAGTGCTGGCAATTCCCCGCGGGTCACTTCAAATTCCTCCCCGTCAGGGTGACCTCTTAATCTTCTGGGCCGTCAAGCTCTACTCGACATCTGCCCTGTCCTCAAAACCGCCCGACGATGGAGGGGGTCGTCGCCCCATGGGAGATAGCCTGGTGGCACGATGCCTTTCGCATTCGTCGCTGATTTGCGGCAGATGACATCGAACAGCTGGTCGACGGCCTGCTTGGCGCCGGCGAAGCGCGAAGGATGGCCCGTATCGGCCGCTGCGTGCGGCAGAAGTTCAAGCCTGGCGCCATGCCTTCGACGAGGTCGAGGTAAGGCAGCGTCGGGCCGGAAAGATGGCCGGTCGAGGCATCCCTGAACAGGTCGGCATCGATGGCGGCGTGGCGCACCTGCCCCGTATTCAGGGCGTCGCCAGTGCAGCAACGTCGACAAGCTCGCCGCGATCTTAATTGACCAGCACCGCGCCCTTGTTCATGCGGGATAGGACGTCCGCGGCGATGAGCCCGGCATTGGCATAGCGGCCGGTTTGCGCGTCCTGCTTGCCCAGGCCGACATGGACGCTCAGCACATCGGCACCATCAGCCGCGTCGACGAGGGCAGGCGCAAAGACAAAGCCCTCGGCTTCTATCCAGTGCCGAGGACGTGCGTGGATCACGACGCGCATATATTGCCGTAGCCGATGATCGTGATCGTCTTGCCTTCGAGCTTTTCGGTCGGGAAAACACGCAGCTCCCTCCGGTGTCGAAAGCGCCACGCGCCACCCGCTCATGAAGCCTGTCGACCAGGAGATCCGGCAGCACTTTGAGGATCGCGTTCATCACCATCTGCGCCGTGGCTCGGCTGTTGAGGCCGGGCGTATTCATCAGGACTGCCGTGCCGCCCTCGCCGCTGCCACCACCCCACGAGCGTGATCCCAAATTGCCGGTGCCGACACCAATCCATACGCCGGCCAGCGGAAAGACGGTTTCGGCGGGCAGAAAGGTCGCAGCCGCGATGACGGCGTCATAGCGCCCGTCGCCGGCGGCATCGATCAGCTCATCCCGGGGGCTGAGGTCCGGCTGAGGAAGTGCACTCGGCCGTGCTCAAGACCTGCTTTGTCGCCAAGTGCAGCGGCGTGGAAGCGACCGCCCCTTGGCTTCGATATGGGCGCGCACTTCACTCGGATCTGGCTTGCCGTCGGGTCCGAAGCGCAGTCCGACCAGATCGCAGATCAACACAGCGTAGACGCTTTGCGGATCGATCGGCTCCACGAACTCCGTGCTGGTGTTTGCGGTCATGTCGTTTCCCTCATGCAAGAGCGGCAAGACCTGGCTGCGGCAGCCCAGAACAATCAGAACCTATCAGCCCGGAAAGCCGTCAGATCGATCACCGGGGGCAGACCAACGGCAAGCTGCGACACGATCGCAATCGGTGAGCGGCAGCTGGTGCGGTCGGAGGCGAGCTGGCTCTTGTGCCTCTTGATCAGGTTTTCGGCCTGGCCGCGGGCGCAGTAGATCACATCGTGGACATGCTCGGCGGAGCCTTTGTCGAGATTGGTGACGACGAAGCGGATGTCGAGGCCGAGGATGGTTGCCTCGATGCGGGCGCAGGCGCGGCGTTCCGTCTTCCAGGATTTCGCCTTGTATCGGGTCTCGGCATAGCCGCGCAGCACCGGCTTCTGCTCGAGCGCGCGGCGGGTGCGGATATCGTCGGCGGCTTAATCGACGAGACGCTGGAGAACCTTGTTGCCGGGCAATCCGAAGGTAGTCGACCGCGTTGTCCTCGCACCATGCCATGACTTGCGCCCGGCCATAGTGGCCATCGCCGCGGATCAGAATGCGGGTGGTCGGCCAGCGGGCGCGGATGCGCCGGACAAGCCGGCGAGATGCCCGCGGATCTCCTTGCCCGCCGGGGTCCTGCCAGGACGCAGGATCATGGCGACCGGGCGTCCTGTCGCGGCGTCGTAGATGTGGATCGGCAGGAAGCAACGCTCGTCGTAATGGGCGTTGAACAGCGAGAGCTGCTGATGGCCGCGAACGACATCCACCGTGTCGTCGATGTCGAGCGTGACGCTTTTGGGTGGCGCGGCATAGCTCGACAGCCACAGATCGACCAGCACCCAGCCGAGCCGGATGACGGTGCGCAGGTCGGGCAGGTTCTCCAGGCGCGAGCAGGTCGGCTGCGAGCACAGATCAATCCCGCTGTCGGGCAGCCGCCCGCAGGCGAGCTTGAAGGCCGGGTCGGTGCGCAGCTGGTCGAGATCGTTGGCATCCTCGTAGCCGCATGCGATCGCAAAGATGCGGGCGCGCACAATGTCGGCCATGGCGTGCGTCACCCGCGCTGGATCGCGCGGATCGTGAATAGCGGCGGCCAGCCTGTCGGCCAGCCAGTTGCAGGCGTCGCTCGGCCGCTGCCAAAAGCATGACGCCACCATCCGAGGTGATGCGTCCGCCGTCAAACGCAGCTGTGATCTTCTTGCGTCCAACGGCTGGAAATGAGAGCGGCAGCAACGTATCGTCGGTCATGTCATGGCAGGTGTGGCTCGCGAGAGGCGGCGGCAGGGTTGGCTTCGACAACCGAATCCTACGCCAAATCAATCGCTTAGGCTACATCCGTCAACCTAGACGCAACGTCGTGCATAAGACGGGCTAGAGGCTGGGTCCCAGCTCGATCGGGCTGCCGTCGCTGAACCGGGATTGGCGGAACCTGTGAAGATCATGCCCTGTCTCGTTGCCCTGGACGAGGTCGGACACGACGCGGCCCATGCCGGGTCCGATGCCGAAGCCGTGACCACTCGTCCCGGTGGCGATAACGAGGCCCGGAATCTCGACGGCACGATCAACGATGGGCACGACATCCGGCATCGCATCAATCATGCCCGCCCAGCTCGCCTTGATCGGCACTGTCTTGAATTGCGGGAAAAGTGCGGTGAATTCGCGGTCGATATCGCGTAGCGCCGAGGCTTTGGCGGCGGGATTGAGGATGCGCATCCGTTCGAACGGGCTCTCCTCGTCCGCGTTCCACCTGCGTTGGGTCGACCAGCTGTCCGGAAACCCTCGCGGCGCCGCCGGCAAATAGTGGGTGCCAAAAGGATTGGCCATCAGGGCGGGAACAAATTTGGTCGCGTGACGAAACGCGTCAGGCCCGACATACAGCTGATTGGAGCCTCCCGATGCCAGCGTGTAACCGCCATCCTGCCGGCGCCGGAATGCGATATGGTCGTCGGCGACTGCACCCGCATGGATTTCGGGCATGGGTCTCCGGTCGCGGCGACGGTCGCCCTGACGCTGAGCTGCGGGATGGAGACGCCGTGGGCGCGCAGGAAGAGCGACGTCCACGCACCACTGGCGACGACAGCGTTCGAGGTGGCGATACGGCCCTGCTCGGTCCAGACGCCGCTGATGCGTCCGGCCGATATGTCGAGCGTACGCGCCGCACAATTCTCGATGATCGTGACGCCCTGCCGGGCGGCCAGGCGGGCAAGTGCTGGCACCGCGACCCAGGGCTCGGCGCGCATGTCCGATGGCGTGGTCATCGCGCCCTTGAAAGAGCGCGACATGGCCGGGATCAGCCTGGCTGTCTCGCCTTGGTCAAGGAGACGCGTGTCGACGCCATGCATCTCGGCGATCTTCAGGAACTTCGCGAAGCCGGCCATCTCCTTGTCCGTTCGCGCCAGATAGGTGACGCCCGTCTGCTTCAACCCGATGTCCTGGCCGCACTCTTCGGCCAGTTGACGCCAGAGGCGTTGTGCTTCGATCACGATCGGCAGTTCAGCGGCATCGCGACCCTGCTGCCGGATCCAGCCCCAGTTCCGCGACGATTGCTCGCCGGCGATGCGCCCCTTTTCCAGCAATGTCACCGAAATGTTCCGCCGCGCCAGGAACAAAGCCGTGGTCACGCCGGTGACGCCACCACCGATGACCACAACCTCCGAAGCCTTCGGCAACGGCGCCTGAAACTGGATTGGCATGGCTTCGGTGAACGGAAAATTTGTCAAAGAAGACTATCCTCTTGGTATTTCCACGGCGGTATCCGGCCCTCGCTGCCGGGCTTGGCCGCTTCCATGGGAATGTCGGCGATGCGTGACAGAACTGACAGTCGGTCGGAGCCGGGACGTGTTTGCGACGGCGCAATTTTGTGCGGTTTCCGACATCGCCAACTGTCGGTCGCTGAACTGGTCGCGCCTGTGGCGGATGCAGCTCGCCCCGTAGAGCTCGTTTCGCATCGTCACCGGCTGATCCAACTAGTTGGCATAACGCTTGCTCTTTGAACTGCGAGCATAGTCGTTACGGTTTTCACCAGGAGCTCGATAACATGGCCGAATACGTAGGACTGGAGTTAGCGGAGCATTGCGGAGATTGGGCGAGGGGTGCGTTCATCGGTGGATCCAACCGTCATATCTCGGTTTACCGCCGAACAAGATCGCCGAAGACCTCCCCCCATTCGGCAGATCCGTAGTTTGTAACGATTTGGGCTTCTGCTCAGGCCTCAATAACGGGCAGGTCGATCCAACAGCCTGCCTGGCCGTGGTGGAACTTGAGGGTCGGTGGCAGTCCATCGGCCGGCACAGTAGCAAATGTGGTTTTGTCGCTGCCGGCCAAAACGACCCTGAAGCGGTGACCCGCCGGAAGGAGCGCGGATATTGGATTTAGCGTGAAGGTGAGAATGGCGGCTTCACCGGGGATAAGGGGCTCGGCGTCGCGTCGGAGATAGCTGTGCTGCGGCCCGAGTGCCCGGAACGGTGAATCGATCCACACCTTCCGGTGCACAGCACGCAGTTGCCCTTCGGTAAGGTAAAGGGATACCCCGTCCGGCCGTACGGTTTCGAGATACACCAGAAATGCTCCGTCCTCACGTGTCGAGGTTACGTTCAAGTGGACGACGGGATGTCCAGTGACTTCAAGGTCACGCGTCAACGGCTCGCCGGTGTAGGCGAGACGAGCGGCGTCAAACTGCCGCCTGTCTTCATAATCCACCTGTCTGCAATCAATCTGGGTTGCCCATCGGCTCGTTTCAACATCACCAGCTGTACAGTCGACCTCAAGCTGGTCGAAGCCCGCCTCTCTGGGCGATGAGCTTAGGCGTGAGCCGCTTGTCATGTACCATCGCTGACGCGTGGCTGCGGGCGGCCAGGAACGGGTCGACTTCCACGCACCCTCGCCGAGCGTGTAGTAGTGGAGGACTTTCCCTTGCTGTTTGCCAGCCTCGCCGTTGAAGCAGAGGCCCGCAAACCTGACGTCATTTGCATACTGAGACGCGAAAGTTGGAACGATCGTCTCACCAGGGTCCCGGAGGGGATCATAGGCATGGTCGCCACCATGGTTCCAAGGGCCGATGATCAAGTTCATCGGATTTGACTGTCCCAGAAAGCGACGGATTGCACCTTGCGCCGTTCCACCATCAAACCAGCCCGCCAAGTTTTGGGTTGGGGTACGTGAGCGAGAGATCCGGTCTGCCACTTCCTGGGTGCTCCACTCGATCATAGAGTCTCCTCCCCAGGTGGTCGGACGATCATCCTTGAACGTGACCTGCTGGAATCCCTCGGAAATGGGCACCGCGCGCTCGTGATCACGCAGCGCCTCGGCAAGGTCGGCCTCGCCATCGGGTCCTACAGGACGAACCCCCGGCGAGCGCTGTCCGTTGGCCAGAATTTTCACATTCCGGTCGAGCTCCTTAACGTTGGCGGACCAGGTTTGCACGACAAAAAGGTTGGGCACTCCGCCAGGGAAAAAGCAATCCTCATAAGAATCATAGTCCGCAAACCTCGGTATAATGCCCTTCAGCGCTGGATGATTTCTCTCAGCCATCCAGTCGGCCGTGTTGGCGGTGTAGGACAGGCCGTAGCCTATTACCTGACCCGTGGACCAGGGCTGGGCGACGATCCAGTCCAGTATTTCGCTAAAATCGAGTGTTTCGGGGCGTGCACGGTGATACGGCCACTGGCCAAAAGAGGCACCGGTGCCGCGGGAATCTCCGACGATAACGGCATGACCACTTGGTACGAGGAGATCAGCCCACTGGTTGGACGACTCTCCTTTTGTGCCGCGCCAGTATCGTGTCATCACCAGAATGGTGTCGCGCTTGGTGTTGGCGTCGTCACCCAATGGACGAACGATATCCAACGCGATCCTTACGCCATCGCGCATAGTCACGTAAGTGGACTCCAGCGGGCCAACCTTATCCGATCTGGGAGCAGCACCATCGAGGTCATAGCTAAAGATCGAATGTGACATTTCCTGAGTCGAGATGCTCATGCAGTTCCCCTTATCGCGGCGTCGTTCCCGAATGCATCGAAATTATCGCGTCCGATCCTCAGGTGGCTCGTGCTGGCGATTGGGATGATTGGGGCCTAGCGCAGCATTTGCGTCCAACATTTTTTGGGCATGGATTAATCGCGAATGAGCAACAGTATGTCCCTTAGGCATTTTCGGGCGTTCGTCGCGATCGCGGAGGGCGGCTTGTATCCCACAGCGACCCGGTCCTTGAACATCGCTCATTCGGCTTTAGGCTGGACTGCGGCGCGGCGATAAGGATTGGGTATTTCCGCATATTTGGTGCAGGTTGCAGCATTCACGGACGGTGCGAATAAGTTGATAGAGCCGGAATCGCAGTCGACGCCGTGATTTGCCCGTGCTTCATGCCTTCTGCTCGCTGATTTCACCCGAGCTTCGATTGTCCAAATTCTGCCGCAGGCCGAGAGGGTGGTGGTGCTTGTGGCCCGGCGAAGGCGATAGCTTGTGCTGTCCATGTTGCGACCGCCGAACCCGCCGGACCACAGTCACTACATGCGCCGGTTGAGCGATCTGCCGTGGCAGGGGCGGCTTGCCGAAATCCGCCTTCACACAGGACGGTTTCGATGCGCCGATCCACATGCCCGCGCCGGATCTTCACCGAGAGGCTTCCCTGCGCGGTTCAACCGAAGGCTCGACGCATGGTTCGGCTCGCCGAAAGCAGCTGGCGATCGGCTTCGACGCCTATCGGTCGGCATCGACGATTGGGCCTGGCCCAAGGGCAGCGCTACGGAACGATCATCTGCGATCTTGAGCGTAATCGCGTCCTCGATCATTGCCGGATCGAAATGCCTACACGGTCGCATGCTGGAACGCCTTGGCATCGGGGTCGTCGCGCGCGATCATGCACTGCTGAGACTGCAAATGCCCGGGACATTGTTGCTCATACGCGATCACCCTATGCCCAAATAATATTAGACGCGCAATAGTTTTTGGACCACTCTTTTGAACCACTGCTTGAGAACTAGCGTTTCAAGTTTCCTTGCGGAAACGCAAAACCCTTACAAGTGCTCCCGCCTAGGAGGTGGCGGGGTCACCGGTACGGCGCTCATCACAAGGAGCGGGAGGTCTCGGAGGATTTACGAGAAAACGGCTGCGAGCTGCGCCTTCGCCAGGGGATGCGCACGCCTCTCGAGGGGGCCGGCAATCGAAACCGCACAGAGGCGCGGCACCGTTAAAAGCATCAAGACAACAACAAACAATGGCAATCGGGAGATTTCTATGCCTAAGGGGAATAAACGAACGGCCGGTTTCCAGTCCAGCCAGATTTCTCGCCGCGAATTCCTAGCTAGCGTGGCCGCCTCGGCCGCACTGGCTAGCGTCGGCTCCGTCCTGCTGAAGCCAGGGCATGCCAATGCGGCCGAACCGACTAAGGGCGGATTCATGAAATTCGGTGTGGGGGGTGGGTCCCAGAGCGACACGCTTGATCCGGCTACCTGGCCCAGTACATTCGCCCTTGCGGCGCTCGGCGGGTCGATGTGCAACAATTTGACTGAAATCCTCCCAGACGGCTCGGTGGTGCCAGATTTGGCCGAGAGCTTTGAACCTTCGGGGGGCGCCACTAAGTGGGTGTTCAAGATCCGCAAGGGCACTACTTTTCACAACGGCAAAAATGTCACCCCTGCGGACATTATCGCATCTATGCGACACCATATGGGCGAGGGTACCAACTCCGGTGCGAAGGCCATGCTGGCCCAGGTGGGTTCAGTCGAGGCCGATGGAAAGGACGGCGTTACCTTTGAACTGAAAAGCGGCGTCGCCGACTTCCCATACCTGCTCGCCGACTTTCACCTGCCGATCATGCCGGCAAAGGCCGAGGGCGGTCTGGACTGGACTGCGAAGGTCGGAACCGGTCCTTTCCTGCTTGAGCAATTCGAGCCTGGCGTAAGCGCGAAGCTAAAACGCAATCCGAACTACCACAAAGAAGGTAAGCCTTATCTAGACGAGGTCGAGTTCCTCGTCATCGCGGACGCCGTTGCCCTCACCAATGCACTTGTTACCGACGAGGTGCAGTTTATGGAAGGTGTCGATATCAAAACTCTCAACATGTTGAAACGCAATCCCGATATTGCAGTGCAGCTGGTACCCAGCGCAGGGCATGATTCCTTCGACATGAACACGCAGGTGGAGCCATTCAATAATAAAGATGTTCGCCTTGCCCTTAAGTACGCGATCAATCGAGACGAGATCTTAGAGAAGATTTTTTTCGGTACAGCGAAGCTTGGCAATGATAATCCGTTGGCGCTATCATTGCCATTTGCCATAGATCCGCAGCCGCAACATGCCTACAATATCGAAAAAGCGAAGGAGCACTTGAAAAAGGCGGGGTACGAGACACTGAAGATAGACCTGTCGGTGGCTCCGTCGGCTGCCACAGGGGCCGTGGAGGCCGCCTCCTTGTTCAAGGAGCAAGCCGCCAAGGCTGGCATCGAGATCAATATTGTACTTGAGGCCAACGACGGGTATTGGGACAAGGTGTGGCTAAAGAAACCGTTCGTTTCCGCCGAGTATTTCGGCCGCGCTACTGCAGATTGGCTCTTTACGCAATTTTATCAGACGGGCGCTGATTGGAATCCAACCCACTTCAGCAACAAGCGATTCGACGAGCTCTTGGTTGCAGCACGCGGCGAAACCGACCAAGCTAAACGCGGCGCCCAATACGCGGAAATGCAGCAAATTCTGCACGATGACGGCGGCGCGATTGTGTATGCTTTCCTAAACTACACCAACGCTGTCTCCAAAAAGGTTGGTTTTAACAAAGTCGGCGGTGTTTTTCCGCTGGACAATGGGCGTGCGTCTGAGCGCTGGTGGTTGATTGCATAGTTTGGAAATCGAACGATTGCGCGAGCGCCTGATTCTTCAGGCGCTCATCACCTTGGCGCGTTCTTCCTTGGAACTCGGCTCAATGCCGATTGTTAACACGCCACGTAACGGCATGCGATACAACGTCTTCGGCGGTGGCTCCGTAGGTCGTTGCAGATGCGTGCTACATCATTGGGCAAACGTCCAATCGCGGATATCGTTGCGGCCAACATCTGCCTGCCGGCCGAGATCGACGGCAACTATTGTACCGCATCTCAATGTCCTTGGGGATAGTGACTACTCGGAAGGCCGAAGAAATGATCCTCCGCAACTTAAAGATGGTACCGCCTCTTATCCGAACGATCATCTCTCGACTGCTCCTCGGCGTTTTGACGCTGGCGGCTGTCTCGGTCATCATTTTTTCGACCGTCAGCATGCTTCCAGGCAACTTTGCCACCGCGATTTTGGGTCAGTCCGCTACCCCGGAAACAGTTGCGGCTTTTAAGTCCCGCCTTGGCCTCGATCAACCCGTCGCGACCCGTTACTTCAGATGGGTCGGCGGCGTCCTCCACGGTGATCTCGGCGAATCCTTATCGTCCAGTCCAGGTGCACCTCGGTTCGTTGCCGACATTATTTCATCGCGCCTCCGCAACACATTCCTATTGGCTAGTGTGACCGCGCTCATTGCGGTTCCACTTTCGATCGTCCTCGGCGTCCTCTGTGCACTGTATCGGGGTGCCGCCTTCGACCGGGTGGTGAACGGAATTTCGCTAACAACGATCTCAATTCCAGAATTTCTTATAGCGTATATCCTACTCATTTTTGTCGCCGTGAGACTGCGCTGGCTGCCGACTTTATCCAACGTCAAGGACGGCATGGACGTCGCCGATTGGGTTTGGCGTATGACCTTACCTGTCTTGACCCTGACGATCGGGATTATTGCCCATATGATGCGCATGACCAGGTCGGCGATTATCGGCGTGTTATCCAGCCCCTATATCCACATGGCAAAATGCAAGGGTGCTTCCCCAGCACGAGTCATCCTGCGGCATGCGTTACCCAACGCTTGGGCCCCCATCGCCAATGTCGTGGCCGTAAATTTGGCTTATCTGGTGGTGGGCGTCGTGGTGGTGGAGACAGTCTTTGTCTATCCCGGGATAGGCCAGACAATGGTGGACGCAGTTCGCACGCGGGACTTACCGCTGGTGCAAGCGTGCGCACTTATATTTGCGAGCGCCTACATCCTCCTGAATCTCGTTGCGGACATTATCGCAATCTCCACGAATCCTAAGCTGCTCCACCCGAGGTGATGGATATCGTGAACACGCCCAATACGACCGATATCTCTTCGCGCGCCAAACTCACCTCAGGCAGGCGCAGTAGATTTAGCTATGCCCTCCGGAAAGCGCCCCTCAACGTGAAGCTCTGCTTCGCCATCGTCGCGGTTTACCTGTTCGCTGCCTTTTTCGCAGACCTGATTGCTCCTTTCGGCGAATCCGAACTGGTCTCCCGGGAACCATTCGCGCCGTGGAACGGCATAAATCTGCTTGGCACGGATCAGCTTGGTCGAGACGTTCTCAGCCGACTTATATATGGCGCGCGTAATTCCATTGGTATCGCCATCATAACGACGAGTATCGCTTTTTTGATGGGCGGCACGCTGGGCATCATCGCCGCGTTCTTCCGTGGTTGGGTGGACCAGGTGGTCTCACGCCTCATCGATATCCTCATGGCGATCCCTGGGTTGATCTTTGCACTGATGCTGCTGTCCGTTTTCGGAACATCGATCCAGAACCTGATCTTAATCATCGCAATTCTCGATTCAACCCGCGTTTTCCGACTCGCCCGCGCGTTGGCAATGGACGTTGCGGTGTCGGACTACGTGGAGTCTGCACAGGTTCGGGGGGAGAACCTGCTATGGATCATCACTCAGGAAATTCTGCCCAACATTCTCCCAATACTGGTGGCAGAATTCGGCCTGCGCTTTTGCTTTGTGCTGTTGACCACCTCTTCGCTGTCATTCCTCGGCCTTGGCGTCCCGCCACCGATGGCGGACTGGGGCTCCATGGTTCGCGAGAATGCTAGTTTGATCACCTACGGGGATATCACCCCATTGATCCCGGCGGGAGCCATCGCTCTGATTACCGTAGCCGTCAACTTCATAGTCGATTGGTATCTGCAGATCAGGGGTGGGTCCAATGGCTGAGGAGAACGCAACGATCGAGAGGGTTGAACCTTTGCCGAGCGGAACGGAACGCGGTCCCTTGCTACTCACGATTCGCAATCTCGTCATCAATGGTTTAGTCGACGATACCACTGTTCCAATTTTGCGTGGTATAGATCTTGACGTTCATCGCGGCGAGGTTATCGGCCTGATCGGTGAGTCCGGTGCCGGCAAATCGACGCTTGGGTTGGCGGGACTGGGGATCGTGAACGAAGGTTGCATAATCGTCGATGGAAGCATCACTTTCGACGGTATCGACCTCCGCAACTGCCCGGAATCGGTCAAACGGGATCTGCGCGGCGTCCGCGTGGCCTATGTAGCGCAGAGTGCCGCCGCATCCTTCAACCCTGCGCACAAGATGATCGATCAGGTGGTCGAAAGCTCTGAGATCCATAAGACAGAACCGCGAAAGCGAGCCGTTGAAAGAGCGGTGACCCTGTTCGGTGAGCTTGCCCTCCCCGACCCCGCTCGGATCGGCGAACGATATCCCCACCAGGTCTCTGGCGGCCAGTTGCAGCGCCTGATGACGGCGATGGCGATGAACTGCGGGCCGGACCTCATCATCTTCGACGAGCCGACGACAGCCCTCGACGTGACGACTCAGGTCGAGGTCCTTGGGGCCATTCGCAAAGTCGTCCAGCAGTTTGGAACGGCGGCCATATACATCAGCCATGACTTGGCACTCGTGTCGCAGATGGCCCACCGCATCGTGGTCCTGAAGGACGGTGTCAAGGTTGAGGAAGCCGAGACGCGGCGAATGCTTGCGTCGCCCGAGCACCCTTACACCAGAACTCTTTGGGCGGTACGGAGCCTCGAAAAATCGGCGGCCGTGGCGGCCGGGCCTATTCTCGATATTCGGCATATCAACGCGGCTTATGGGCACGTGCGGGTGCTGGAGGATGTCAGTTTCACGGTGCCGCGCGGTCACACAGTTGCGGTGGTCGGCGAATCCGGCTCAGGCAAGTCAACCTTGGCCCGAGTCGTTTGCGGGTTGCTGAGAGTTGAGCAAGGCGAGGTGGTGTTTGATGGCACTCGGCTTCCGCCGTTACGAAAAGAGCGCACTCGCGACATACTGCGCCGTATCCAACTGGTATATCAATCGGCTGACACCTCGATGAACCCCAGCCACACAGTGCGCACGTTGCTCTCGCGTCCACTGCAACTCTATTTCGGACTGAAGGGGTCGGCCGCCAATCAGCGCGTAAACGAACTACTCGACATGATCGAGATGAGCGGGGCTTATATTGATCGCTACCCTTCGGAGCTTTCCGGCGGGCAGAAGCAGCGCATCTCCATCGCGCGCGCGTTGGCGGCCAATCCTGATCTGATCGTTTGCGATGAAGTGACCTCGGCGCTCGATCAAGTGATACAAGAGGGCATCCTGAAGCTGTTGATGTCCCTCCAGAAGGAGCTGTCAGTCTCTTATCTCTTCATCACGCATGACCTTGCCACCGTGAAGGCGATTGCGGACGAGGTCGCAGTCATGCATCGTGGCCGAGTAGTTAGATTCGGCGAGAAGAATGCCGTTCTCTCGCCACCGTTCGATGACTATACGCAACTGCTGATGAGTTCGGTGCCACAGATGGACCCAGACTGGCTGGATGGCGTGATTCAGAAGCGTACCGGCGAAAGCACCCATGCATGAACGAATGCGTGACTAGACGACGCGCACCGTCCCGCTAAGAGCGTTGCGCTCCTCAGGCGTGGCGTGGACGCGCCATTCGACACGATCCGGGAAAAGCGCGAAGACGGCCGTGGCAAGGGTCTGGGCGTAATCGTCCCGCCGCCCATCCTCGCCGCGATAGATCGGGGTGGTCTCATCGAAGAGCACCACCTCCGCGCCCCTCGCGAGCGCGCCTTCCGCGATCATCCGGTCCGCCGCATCCTGCCGGTTGCGGGAAGAGAGGGTGATCGTCTGCTCCAGCCCGTCGAATTCCTCGAAGAGCAGGTGGTTGGCGTGGGCACGCGGCGAGGCGACCTCCCGAACGGCGCAGCCGGAGGCCGGCGCCTCGACAGAGGCAAGCCGGCGCGTCTTCGCCTCACCGAGATTGTGATGAAAACCGCTGGCTCGGTCCTTACGCTTAAGTACGTCGACTGCTTCGTCCAGACTTCTTGCATCGAGGATCGCGCGGCAGATGATCTGCCGCGGCACGCCCGGCTGAAGATCATGGGCGCTAATGTTGTTGACAGTCTGGACGAGCCCTGCCTCATTGGAGCCGAATGTGTGCCCCAGCAACTGGCCGGGGTACATGAAGCCGCTCCAGGCCGGGCCCTCATCGGGCTCGACCTCGGCCCAGAGACAGGCGCCGAGAATCTTGGCATCGCCGTCCTCGTTATGGGCAATTACTGCCGGGCCGTCACCTTCCCGTGGAATGAGGAGCGAGGTGCAGCCCGTGGCGGCAAGCGCTTTCGTTGCCGGGGAGACGTCCTCGGGAAGCTGCAGGTCGCCCCAGCAGTTCCAGAGGAAGACCGTTTCGAAATCCTGCCCGACACCCGCGGCGATCCCCTCGATCTCGCGTACAAAGCGGGGATAGGTCGCGCGAGCCGCGGATTCCAGCGTCTTCAGATAGTCCGATCCGCGCCAGCGCTTCTCCAGTGCACGATCTTGCGCGCTGCGCGGGGCTTGTTCGAGGAAGCCGGCGCTGGCTCGCCCGAGGGCTACGCCGATGGAGAAGGCGTCGCCCTCGGCGCGGACGCGGGAGATGGTATTTCTGGGCATACAGGGCCTCCTTTTTCTGTGAGTTTACACGACGCTAACGGGAGCGAGCCAGCGGCGAGTAAGGGGCATGCGGTCGCTATCCGCAGTTCCTGGCACGGCAAAAATTATCCTAATCGATCTGCTCTCTTTGTCCTCTTACCCGGCACCACCTGCGCTGGTGAACGAAAAAGGGGCCGCAGATCACTCCCGTTCGCCAGGGGTCGGAAATGGCGTAATCGACCAATCGATAAAGTCGACGGCGCGCTGAAGTATCGCCTTGGCCTGGCCTAGGCTGGCTGAAGCGGCGATGACATGTCCGATGCGGTCTCGGCAATCCCCGTTCCTGACGATCGGGGTCTTGGGTTCAACGTACAATTTGACCTCGGCGACACCCGGCATTGCAGCCGCCAGACTGTCGCCTTCGATCCAATCGAGGATGCCATCGCGATCAGGAACGAGAATCCGCGTGGCCGCAATGTGCGACTGACTTCTGCGCAAATCCCATTCCTCGCCGATGACAAGCTTGATGTGCTCGGTGACGAGATCGATACCGTAAGCCAGCCGGACCACCCGAGGAGTAATACCATCCGGAAGGCGCGGATTGACTTCAATGACGACTGGGCCACGCTTCGTCCACCGGAATTCGATGTTCGCTGGCCCCCAACCAAGGCCGAGAGCCCGCAGACAGCTCAGCGAAACATCTGCTATACGTATATGCTCGTCATCGGTCAGCGGGGCCGGAAAGATGCTGTCGCGAAAGACGAAATGTGGTCCGCAGTCGAACTCAGCGCCAGTAACCCCAATGACTGCGTTTCCCATTATCTCGGCTTCGTAGTATGGGCCTTGAGCGAATTCTTCGATCAGTACCCTCGGTGACGACCGCCATTTGTGCTTCCCGCCGAACAGATAGGTCGTATGATCGGCGACCTCATCTGCGTTGCGGCACAATCGGACACCGGTGCTACCATTGCCGACCGCTGGCTTAAGAACCACCGGCAAGCCGATTTCCGCGGCAGCGCTTTCCACCTCCGTCGCATCCGCTGCCAAGCGATAAGCAGGTTGCAGAACGCCGGCCTCCGCGAGGAACTGACGTTGAACGAACTTGTCGCAGCATCGTTCAATCGATGCGGGGTTCGGTCCCGGTAGATCGAAATGGCGGCAGAGCTTGCCGACTGTCGCATAGACCGACTCGCCGGGGCTCGCAAGCCCAGTAATGCCAGCTATGTCATAGATCGCACCTAGGCGGGAACATTCGGCGATCAGCGCATCGAGATTGTCTGTATCGACCCGGACTGCCTCAAGCCCTTCCGCCGCNATTCGGCGATCAGCGCATCGAGATTGTCTGTATCGACCCGGACTGCCTCAAGCCCTTCCGCCGCAAGATAGCCGTGCCGGGTTGGATCAGCCGACAGGGTAACTGGATGAAGCCCGAGACGTTGGGCCGCTTGGACGTAGAGGGGACCATTAGCACGTGACCCTTCAAGCAGGATGAGCGCTTTTCTTGCCATTGCTATGGACCCTCCGATGCGTGCGGTGCGGCGGTGTGAGCGAACGTCGAGCATCAGCTGGTTCAGCCGACTGTGACCTCAGACCTCCGGTGAAGGTACCATGCTCAGCGATCTGTGGTCGCAAAGAGACTGTAAACTTACTTGAAGCTATTGTTGCAACGTTTTCAATCTGCCGGAGCTATTGTCGTCGTGCGCCGGGCGACCTCGTGGCGTGAGCGTGCGCGATGGGACTCATGATGATGGAAAGGAGAACCATCGCATGGCGGCTTCACTCGCGTTACGGCCCGCTGGATTGCTCGGCCACCTTTAGCGATCCTTGGCACGAGGCTTCGATCCGTCCGCCCCGAGAGGTTTCACATAGATAGGCGGGATCAGCCGGACGTTATGGCCACACTTGATCTCACGAGCCCAAGACGCCCCACACAGGCCTCTATCGCAACCAGGACACAGTGACGTCACGTTGATTACCGCGTTACAGTTGAGAGACGATCACCTCTTACCTACTAGGTGAGAGGCCGCAGATTGCTCCCGTTCGTCAATGGCCGGAAATGGTGTGATTGACCAACCGATTAAGTCGACGGCACGCTGAAGTATCACCTTGGTCTCAGCGGGACTGGCTGAAGCGGCGATGACATGTCCGATAGTGTCTCGGTAATCGCCCTTCCTGACGATCGGCGTCTTGGGTTCAACATACAATTTGACCTCGGCGACACCTGGTATAGTAGCCACCAGACTGTCGCCATCGATCCAGTCGAGGATGCCATCGCGGTCAGGAACGAGGAAGCGCACGGTCGCGATGTGCGAATGCCTTCTGCGCAAATCCCATTCCTCGCCGATGACAAGCTTGATGTGCTCGGTGCCAAGATCGATACCGTAAGCCAGCTGAATCAGCCGAGGAGTGGTCCCGCCTGGAAGGCGCGGATTGACTTCAATGACGACTGGGCCACGCTTCGTCCACCGGAATTCAACGTGCGCCGGCCCCCAGCTAAGGCCGAGAGCCCGCAGACAGCTCAGCGACACACCTGCTATACGTTTATGCTCGTCATCGGTCAGCGGGGCCGGAAAGGTGAAATGACGATAGACGAAATGAGGTAGGGGACCGAACTCGGCAGCACAAATCCCAATGATCTCATTTCCCATTGTGTAAGCGCTATACTGGGGGCCCTGTGCGAATTCTTCGACCATTATCCTCGGCGAAGAGCGCCAAACGTGCTTCCCGCCCAATAAGTAGGTCGTGTGTTCGCCTAATTCATCAACATTGCGGCACAATCGGACACCGGTGCTACCGTTGCCGACCGCTGGTTTAACAACCACCGGCAGGCCGATATCTGCGGCAGAGCTTTCCACCTCCGTCGCATCCGCTGCCAAGCGATAAGCAGGTTGCGGAACGCCGGCCTCCGCGAGGAACTGACGTTGAACGAATTTGTCGCAGCATCGTTCAATTGATGCGGGGTTCGGTCCCGGTAGATCGAAATGGCGGCAGAGCTTGCCAACTGTCGCATAGACCGACTCGCCGGGGGTCACAAACCCAGTAACCGACTCGCCGGGGGTTACAAACCCAGTAATGCCAGCAATGTCATAGATCGCACCTAGGCGGGAACATTCGGCGATCAGCGCATCGAGATTGTCTGTATCGACCCGGACTGNCAATGTCATAGATCGCACCTAGGCGGGAACATTCGGCGATCAGCGCATCGAGATTGTCTGTATCGACCCGGACTGCCTCAAGCCCTTCCGCCGCAAGATAGCCGTACTGAGTTGGGTCAACCGACAGGGTAACTGGATGAAGCCCAAGACGCTGGGCCGCTTTCACGTATAGCAGACCGATACTCCTGTGCCCTTCAAGCAGGACGAGTGCTCTTCTTGTCATTGCTATTGCTCTCCTTGCGAGCTGTGCCGCGGTGCGCGCGTGAATCGGCGTCGGCCTTTTGCGTGCCTAGCGTCGTGCTTTGCGGTGAAGGTACCATGCTCATCGATTGCCGGCCGAGTATGGGTTTCCTGGTCGAACGTAACGATCCGCGGCTTCAGCGAGGTAATATGCGCTTCATGCAGGTAGACGGAGTTTGCTGACAATGATCTGGTCGTCGGGCTGGCAGGTGCGGGCCGGCGCCCCGTTGAGGCATCGACCCTATCTTGCCATGCGCGTCCTTGCCGCCTTCGGATGCCGGTGCCGCTTTGCCCCTGATCGGCAGTCGACGCTCGAACGTAGTTTTGGGACCCTGTGGCGAGGGCGCATTTCGTTACAGCCGAGCGCTGATCCCGTAGAGAAGCATGACCCCGCGAAGACGTTTCGCGCAGGCGAAGCGGAAGCTCGACAAGCGCGAGACTTCAACCTGTTGAATAAACAAGCGACGCTCGTCTTTAATCGCACGAAAAGGGCGGGCCACCGATCTCCGATCCGGGACATGACGTCTGATGTTCTTTAAGGGACCCGCAGATTCGCACTACCCGTCCGCGATCAAGCCTGTAGCAATATGCAATCGTCCAGACCGCCCTCTTACTTGTACGCGACGACGACGAGGCGCGGACCATAGGATGTAAACTCTCCGCCTTCCTGCCCATAGGCTTCAACAGAATCGAACCCCGCGCTCCGCAACATGCGAACGCATTCGGAAAACCCATATTGTCTGATAGAAATACGCATGCGTCTCACACAACCACCACGGACGACGATCCTATCGCAGTTTCGACGATCGGTCAGCGCGTCGTTGTTGACGATATCGATTCTTAGATCATTGTCGCGCTGCACGATGTCGTAGGTAGGCGACTGCTCGCGCAGCAAATAGAAGCGATTCATCAGATCGATGAGCAGGCGCCCGCCCTTTCGAAGTGAAGCAGCGGCTTCATGAAGGACCCTCTCATTATCAGCTTCATCGAAATAGCCAAACGTTGTGTACCACAGAAAGGCCGCGTCAAACCGATCTCGCCAAGGGAGTGAGCGCATATCCCCACGAATATACTCAACATCTACCCGGCGTTCAGCCGCATCCGCTTCGGCCTTTTTCAGCAAGATCGGCGAGATATCCAAGCCGGTTACCCGCGCTCCCTTTTCCGCCAACCGGTTGGTAATTCGCCCATAACCGCATCCGAGTTCAAGAACTGAGTTGCCGTGCCCAAGCGAAAGAAGCTTCCAAATTGCTTCTACTTCTCGATCACTTCTCTCTGGCGGATTGGCCAAATCGGCAAAATGCAAGTAATCTTCACTAAAATAGGTTTCAAGTTCAGATATCGAATGTTGAGTCATCTCGTTTATTATGTTATCGTCCGTGTTCAACGCAGGTCTCCTTTAGTTTATGCCAATCTCCTCTGCAGATAGGCTGTTCAACGTCCACAGTGTTGCATCCTACCGCGCCCATTCAAAGTGAAAGATTTGTTATTGTTTTTTACATTTGATAAATAGTCGGCCGCCGGTGGCCACGAAGCGTCACATGGGGAATTCCGGCGCGGCTCAGGACCTCGTCCCAGCCTGCCCAGTCAGGTTCGATCCATTCGACGTGCAGAAGTGGCAGTTCGGGAATAGTCGCGGCGTTTGCTGATTCTCACGACTTCCGACGCCCGTGCAAAGCTGCTTGCGAGCAACCTATAGAGTTCTTCACCAGCACTGGTAAGCACGACGTCAAAGCCAGGCCCTACAATCAGCCGAACGCCAAGTTCCCTCTCAATGGCTTTGATCTGCCGATGGATCTCTCCCGATGTCATTTCTAGCTCGGAAGCCGCAAGCTTGAACGACAAATGGCGTGCCGATGCCTCGAATACCTCAAGGGCGGTCAGGGACGGGATATCATAATGGAAATGGATAATTGAGCACTCCAATAGAGGGCTACGACAAGGCAGAGGAAGCAGGAGCCGGGGCCTTAATGGGGCCAACGATATAGTGTTTCACACCCGTCGACCGCTCCCTACCAAGGCATTGCGCGCTATGCGCGCTTCGAACTCACCGTGGGAGGTTTGTGTCACGACGAGCCCGAAATACTCATCAAGGAGGGCGAGCACGCGCTGCGTATGGTTCCGGAGCTGCTCCAGCCCGTACATCTTCACGACGTATTCGGCTAACAGGTGGAGAGCGCTCTCTTCGTCTCCTCCGTGGAAGACGAACGGGTCTGTGATTCGCTGCACAGTTACGTCATCAAACTGCGCGGCAGCGAACAGATCGAGCACCTCGCCCGCGGTAAAATGAGGATAGTCATGGGGGGTCACTGAATGAGTTGACACCACGTCAGCGAACCAGCGGGCAGTGGGGGAGCCCTCTTCAAAGTCATGAAGAACGAAGATGCCACCGGGCCGGAGAATTCGCGCAGCCGCCCGGACAGCAGTGGCGCGCTCAGCGCGCGGGATGTGGTGCGTGCCGTAAGCCATCAGCACACCATCCACCGATCCATCTTTTATCCAGAACGGATCGGTCGCGCCCTGCCAGGTCGCAAACAGACCATCTCGGATGCAACGGTCCACCATGAACTGTGAGACGTCAGAGTTGATGAAACTTGGGCAGCGCGCCTCACCCAAGAGTTGGTGCGCTACCTTGTTCACGTAGCCGTCACCGGCGAGAAGATCGCAGAAGATCAGTGATGAACACAGTCCGTCGCGACCATTGGGGTGCATTTTTCCCAGTAGATCCATCACGCCCTCCGATCGTGCCAGCAGGGAGAGTTGGATGCTATCGAGGTAATCCGAACCACGCCTTTCCGGGGTGAACTCGTTGCGCGACAGTTTGGCAAGGCAGTCGAATGACTCTCTAGCGATTCGGCGCTCGATGGCCTTGAAAGCCACCGGATCTATTTTTTCCAACTGGGAGAGATGCGAATCTATACTATTGGGAAACATAGGGTTCTCCATGGTGATCAGGTGCCGGCGGGTAGAGCGATAGAACCTGTTCTTGGTTGAGTTTACGGACACCGGCCTTGGAGAGACTGTTGCGGCCGTGGGAGCCTTGAGCGCCCCGTATTTCATGGGCGCCTTTGGATCTCATCCTTCGGGCAGATCGTCCAACCAGCAGGCGCCCTCAAGGTGCGGCCGGGAAAAGATCTCTCCGATCTTTTCGGGACTCTTGTTTTGATGATACCGCATATAGATACGGCCATCGGCTCCAAGATCGAGGACTTCGATCTTTCCTGTGTTATGGGACATGATGTATTTGAAGGTTTTTTGGATGCCGCTGAGGCGTTGGTTGGTGCCGCGAGCGATCTCTATTCCGCGGCGCAGTGAAACCTGAAAATGGGAAGCGCCTTTCACCGGTCTGGCCTGAAAGAGATAATACGGGCGGATACCCATTTGGTGACACTTGGCGAAGGTCGCTGCCAAGATCTCAGGATTATCGTTGACTTTCGCGAGAAGCACGGTTTGGTTCAGGAACTGCACGCCCTGAGCGCGCAAGGAGCGAACCTTGTGCTCCGCCTCAACGGAGATTTCGCCGATGTGGTCGAAGTGCGTGACGATCACAGCGGCTTTACCCGCTTCATCGATCCGTTTGAACAAAGCCGGTAACGCGGGATCCTCGAACCGTTTGGGCTGATAGGCTAGTGTTTTTGTACCGAATCGAATCGAATCCAGATGTCGGATTGGCAGCAGATGATCAAGCATCTTGTCGAGCTTGGCCGTGCTGAGTACCAGCGGATCGCCCCCTGTTATCAGCACGTTCGTAATCTCGGGATGGCCGCGAATATATTGCCCAATTTGCGCGAAATCAGCTGCGATTTCATCGGAATCCTTTCCGACGAGGCGTTTCCGAAGGCAATAGCGGCAATATGAGGCGCAACGGTCCGTTGCCATCACCAACCCGGTTTGGGCGTACTTGTGCTGAAAACCGGGAAAGACCGTGTTATCTAGCTCGCCGCTCGTGTCCAGGTTTCCGGGACTTTCGAACTCTTGGAATGAAGGCTCCACGATGTGCTTGAGTTGTTCGTAATAACCGCTATTGGTGATCTGGTCACGATAAGACTTTGTGACATGATAACGCATGATGCTACTGGCTTGCAGTTCACCATCGGTAACGACGCGCGGCCCCTCGATGAAATTCATCACCGTTGTGTCGGGCAGCGGAGCCGAGTTGGCGGGTGGTGCTTGAGGAGGGCAAACGAGAGGCGCCGCGGTCGCCCGCGCCATCAGCTCTCCATCGCTAAGGCACTGGTCCTTGTAGACAACCGCGATCGCGTTCGGGTCCGGCTCCGCCTGCGCCCCCAGCAGATCGTGAACCCAGCGGTCCTGGGGGGAGGCCTCTTCCGTCGGGTTCGATTCGACCGCAAATCGGCGTTTCTCCCCCGACAGAAACGGTACCGACCAGACTCGCTGCCCGGGGTCGGCCGCCATTTGGCTCAGGGCCTGCTGCAAATAGCTCACGAACCGCTCCACCGTGCTCCGCTCAAACAGAGACGTCGGATAGATCAGCCTTCCACAGATCGCCTCGCCGACCTGGGAAAGATTAAGCGCAAGATCATGTTGCGCGACACGATCGCCAACGTGTACATATTCAAGCTCGAGCCCCGGCAGTTCGACCGACTCCCCAGGATTGTTTTGCCATGTAAGTATAACCTCCGGTTTGTGGGGCGGATCGATGAGTTCCACCGCCTGCTCAAATGGCAGGTCCTGATCATCCTGCGCCCCAGGCGCGGCGGCATTCGCCCGTTCTAGCAATGTCTCCAGTGTCGGATTCCCCGACAGATCAATCCGCAACGCCAGGGTCCTGACGAAGCAGCCGATCAGCCCCTCGATCTCGGAGCGGGTGCGGTTGGCGCGAGGTGTGCCGATCACCATCTCGTTCTGACCCGACAGCCGCGCCAGTACCAGCGCCCAGCCCGCCAGCAGGGTCACGAACAGCGTCGTCCCATGACGCTGGCTCAGTTCCTTGAGCTGTGCACTCAGCCGCTCGTGCAACACGAACTCGACGTAACTGCCACTGTAGTCTCGCTGCGCCGGACGCGGCCGGTCTGTCGGCAGCTCCAGCACTTCTGGCGTGCTGTCCAGCATTCGGAGCCAGTATTCCGACTGCCGCTGCAGGAGTTCCTTTGCCAGCCGACCTCGCTGCCAAATCGCGTAGTCCGCATACTGCACCGGCAATGGCCTCAGCCGATCCGCGCGGCCTTCCCGGGCCGCGGCGTAGAGTTCGCTAAGCTCGCTGATCAGAACCTCCCGCGACCGGCCGTCCGAGACCATGCGGTGCATGATGATCAGCAGCATATGATCGTCCTCCGCCAAGCGCGCCAGTCGTGTACGGATCAGCGGCCCGGCTTCCAGGTCGAACGCCGCCTGCCCTTCAAAACGCATTAGCTCCGCGAGGGTCGCCTCCACATCCGCTACCGCCGTCAGATCGTCTCGTTTCAGCGGAAGGCCGATGTCCGCGGGCCCAATCGTTTGGAACGGCTCGCCGTCCTCCACCCCGAAGGTGGTGCGCAGCACCTCGTGACGCGCCACCAACCCGTCCAAGGCCGACTGGAGGGCCGCCTCGTCTAATTCGCCGCGAAGCCGAAGCCCCACATAGATGAGATCGGCCTTACTGCCGCCCTTCCGATGGGACAGGAACCAAAGCCGCTGCTGGGGAAGCGATAGTGGCAGCCGTGACGGACGCGGCAAAGCTTTATTCGGCGGGACCGCCCTCAATGCAGCGTCTGTCGCATTGATTTGGATTGTTCGAGCAAGTTTCATGTAGCCCTCCTCGGTCGGAGCATGCGACACCGCTATGGCAACGGCCCTGCACTGTGTCCAAGCAATCGGCGTGCCACCAAGGAGATTGTGAGAGCAGAGAGGCAAACCACGTATTTAAAGCCGCAACGACGGAATGCTGCACCTCATTGTGTCGGGTTCCGAACAGCGACGTCTTCAATCGGACACGGTGTCAGTTTCACAATCTCAGCCGGTACGCTATAGGCATAGGCAATGGACATGTCACCCGTCGTGGTGTCGGCGACCTCATGACCCGCATTGCGATTGGCGAGGCTGAGTTGCAGAATCTTCAAGAGCCACTACAGCTCCGTTGCTCCGGACGGTAGGCAGTTGAGGGTTAGCTTGCTGCCAATCATCGTCGATGGGAAGACGGTTGCTTATCTCGCCGTAAACTTTTCTACCGGGGACCTGCTTATGGCGCAAAGGGCGATTACCGAACTGACCCGGACAGAGCCGTATCCGAAAGAGATTCAGGAAACCTTTTTGCGAAGTTCTCTGCCCCTGGGGCAGATACTCGAGAACTTTCTTGAGGATTGCCATCGTCCAGCGCACCTTCTTGACCGTAAAGACCGCATTGAACTTGTGCGCCGTCTGCACGATCTGGGAGCGTTCCAAATGCGCGGGACAGTGCGAGAAATTGCCGGTCGAGCTTGGGATCAGCCGCGCCGCTGTCTACAACTATCTTAAGCTCGCGACTGGGGAAGCGGACACGTCGTAAGCCGAACCCAATTTCGTTCAAAGCGAGAATATAGAGGCATCTTCCAATGACACACAGGTTGGAGCCACTTCTGGCTCCACGTTCCATCGCCTTTGTTGGTGCGAGCCCTCGTGCGGGAACGCCGGGCAACGACATGTTGCACGGGTGAAATCTATCCAGTTAATCCAAAGTACGAGGAGATTGAGCAGTACCAATGCTGGCCCTCGATTGCTGCTCTGCCGAATCCGGTCGATCTAGCGGTTCTTTCAGTGGCCAATTCGCGACTTGAAGAGACTGTAAAGGGGGTCGTCAAGGCCAAGTGACCTGAGACCCTGAAGCTCCTCCAGTTTTTGGTAGAGTCTGTCCCACTCAAGGAGACGGACGAATGAAGCGTTCACGGTTCACGGAAGAACAAGTCATCGCGATTTTGAAGGAGCAGGAGCCGGGCATGAAGACCGCCGATGTCTGCCGCAAGCATGGGATCTCGGCGCACGACAATGTGCGCGACTCTGCCGTTCGCCTGTCAATGACCACGGAATCGGGACCCTGTTTGTTCGCGCAAAAGGGGCTCTGACTCACATTTGATGATTTTCGCTGCTGGCGTTGTGCTGTTTTCTGAGGGAAATCAGCACCATGGTGAGAAATTTGCGTTTGTCGTCGTTGATCCCGGTGGGATTAGCCGTCGAGGCCATCGCCGAGAGCGAAGGAGTGATTGCCGTTACCGCCCGCTCAGGGGCGCCAGCGCGACCTTGCCCTCTTTGCCGCAGAGTGTCGCACCGGATCCATAGCCGCTATCTTCGACGAGTTTCGGATCTTCCCTGTACCGGGATGAAGGTAGAGCTCCGCCTCGTCGCGCGGCGCTTCGTCTGCGATGCTACATTGTGCCGTCGACGAATCTTCGCTGAACGCTTTGACGACTGCGTTGTCGCCGAGCGATCCCGCCGGACCTCGCGATTGGAGTGTATCGTTCATCATCTTGGGCTGGCGCTCGGCGGCCGGCCGGCGGCCNGCGGCGACGGGCCTGTTTGCAAACAGATCCTCTCAAAGTTGTCGGCATTGATGATTGGGCCTTCCGTCGCGGCCATCGTTACGGCACGATCGTCTGTGATCTGGAGCGGCGGCGGATCGTGACACTGTTGCCTGATCGTGAGGTTGCCACCGTCGAGGCCTGGCTCGCCGACCATCCTCAGATCGAAACCGTCTCGCGCGACCGCGGCGGCGGTTACGGTGAAGCGACTGCGAAGGCGTTGCACGAAGCGGTTCAGGTCGCCGACCGCTGGCATCTCATGAAGAATGCGAGTGCGGCTTTCCTCGACGCCGTCCCGCGATGCGGACAATCCGAACTGCGATCGGCGCTACGACGGTCAATCCCGATCTGCTCACCTACGCAGAGAAGCGGCAATACGAAGGCTATCTGCGGCGCGAGGAGACAAATGCGGCAATCATGAAACTTGCCAGCGAAGACATCCCCATCAAGGATCGTGCGTCGCACCGGCCACAGCCGTAAGCTGGTCCGTCAGGTGGTCCGTGGCCAGCGGACCGATATTTTCCGCGCCCGCCAGAGTTCACTCGAAGTCTGGCTGCCCTTGCTGGAAGGGCAATGGAAATCTGGTTGCCACAATGCAAGCGAGCTTTGGCGACGGCTGAAGACAAAGGGCTTTCGGGGACGTCTGGGTGTCGTCAGCGAATGGGCAAGGCGACGACGACGCGCCGAACAGGCATCCGATCAGCAACTCCACAAGGTGCCATCAGCCAGAACGATCGCACGGTTAATGACGACGGCGCGCGATCAACTGAACAAAACCGACACTATGATGATCGCTGTCATCGAGGCGGGTGTGCCCATGCTGGTGGAAGCACGCAATCTGATCGCTGGTTTCCATTCCATGATCCGCAAGAAAGTCGCCCATGAGCTCGAGCCGTGGATCGTCGACGCCAGCAAAAGCCTCATTGCGTCTTTCGCCAATGGCATCATTCGCGACCGTGCTGCCGTCCGCGCCGCGATCACCGAGCCATGGTCCAACGGGCAGACGGAAGGACAGATCACCAAACTCAAGCTTGTAAAACGGCAGATGTACGGCCGACCTCCTCCAAGCACGTTTGATCGGTGCTGCCTGAAAGAAAATATCATCGAGAGTGCGTCAGACCCCTTATTCCACGCCGAAACACAATCAATCACTTCGCGAAAATGCTCGGAGAGGACCCCGAACTCCTGGAGGCGATCGTCTGTAACGGCGACAATCTGTGCTACGGCAGTCTCATCAGCGTTTACGACGGCACGGGCGCCCATGCGACCAATGACTGGAAACGATTTCCTCGAAGACTTCGTCTCAGAGCCAGACATCATCGCACGCATCAAAGCGAAATCTCCGCGGTAACAATCGGGCGCTTACACAAGACCACACTGCCGCAAGCTGCTCAGCGTGTTCCAGATGCTGTTCCTGACAGGCCGGTTCTCTCGGCAGAATGCTTGGCCGAAATATATCCTCCATGCAGGCAGAGCTCACCTACCCGCACTGGCCCCTACCAGTGTCGGGTTTGTCGAATCCGCGACACGGTGACGTCTGGCTGGCGTGCCGCCGCGCTCTCAGTGAAGCCATTGAATAACATCCAGAACAGTTTTCTGGGTCGCTTCCTGTGCAGTTGGCACGACTCTTGATGTTGGTTGTACGGCGGCAAAAGCCGCTAAATGGCAGACTGGTTCATCTTATTTGATCTCTAGGAAAGGAGATAGCAATGAAGGTCGATCTGTCAGACTATGGTGTGACTGAATTGGCTCCAGAAGAAGCATCCACAATTTCGGGCGGGTGGGCTTTTTTTGGGGCGATAGCTTTCGCGGTGGCGGGGTTAATTGGCGTTGTGGCTGCGACTATACTGGTAGCGGCGAGGCACTGGAAGAGACACGGTTAGAACATTAGTGTGCAAGCTAAATACCCTTTCACCTGAAATTGCCAGCTACACTGCAGAGAGCATTCTCTCCCGACGATCAGGACGATCTTTGATCATCTATCGGCTGATTTTGCTCTCTGTGGTTGCGACGTTGGTGTCGCTGCCACTCATCACCATAGCGATCTCGGTCCAAAGTGCCGGTATCATTCGCCCCACCGTCGAGAAGACGCCCCTGGTCGCACCCGTCTCCGGACGCATCTCCCGTATCCTTGCCGTTGAGAACGATCTGGTTGCCCAGGGGCAGGAGATTCTCGCCCTTGATGATGAGGTGGTTGAGGAAAAGCTCAGGGCGTATAAAGGCGATATTCGCGCTAAGAGTGATCTTGCCCGTGACCTCGAAACCCTGATCTCCTCCGGCACGAAGGCCAAGGACCCGATCCTCCTCCTGACCGAGTCCGCCAAGGCGGAGCGGGCGCATTTTCTCAACCTGCTGCGGGAGAACCAATATGCCAGCAGTAATGCCGCGGCGGAACTCGACCGCGCTAAGCGACTGCTCTCCGCTGCTGCGACGCCCGCAAAGGCCGTTGACGAGAAGGCTTTCGCCCTCCAGAACATTGAGGTTCAGGGGGAGATCCTTGCCCGGCGCAAATCCGCCGAATGGAACCAGCAGCTCTTCGACCTTACCCTGCGCCTCAAGGAACTCACGGCCGCCGTGCATCAGCTCGAGAAGGAACGGGATCTCACCCACATTCGGGCCTCCGTGTCAGGCGCACTCGAGCAATTCACCGGCCTGACCCCCGGCAGCTACATCCAGGCCGGGCAAACCGTTGCTTGGGTTTCGCCGGACGACGAACTGGTGGCGGAAATCTACGTCTCCCCCAAAGACATCGGCTTCGTGCGGGAGGGCCAGTCGGTGCGGCTCCAAGTGGATGCCTTCAACTACAATCAATGGGGTCTCATCGATGCGACAGTGCTCGGCGTAGCGCAGGACTTCACCCTCCACGAGATGAGCCCGGTCTTCAAGGTCCGCTGCGCACTCTCTCGCACCCATCTCGCACTCAAGAACGGGGTCATCGGTCATCTGAAGAAGGGCATGACCGTGCGGGCCCGCTTCCTCGTGGCAGAACGCACTCTTCTGCAACTCCTCTACAATGAGGCCGACGATTGGCTCAATCCCCTCCTGGCGGGCCACTAATCCTTCCCTATCCAAACAGCCAGCGAGCCGCCATGTCGAGCAAGGTTATCAAGTTCAAGCAGCACGACATCACCGATTGTGGAGCTGCCAGTCTTGCTTCTGTCGCAGCCTTCTATGGTCACAAGCTGCCATTGTCGCGCATCCGCCAGTATGCCTCGACCGACCGCTCCGGCACTACCGTACTGGGCCTCACGGAAGCGGCCCGGAAGCTGGGCTTTGTCGCCAAGGGAGTGAAGGGTGGCTTCGACAGCCTGTACAAGATCCCCAAGCCCGCTATCGCGCACGTCGTCGTCAAGGGGGTCCTTCACCACTTCGTCGTCATCCAGGCGATCGACGCGAGGTGGGTCACCGTCATGGACCCAGCCTATGGCGAAATCCGCAAGCTGCCGCACGAGGAATTCAAGACGCAATGGACTGGCGTCCTGGTGCTCCTGGTTCCGGCAGCCACCTTCAAGCGCCGCGACGAGACCATTACGCCGCTTGCCCGGTTCGCGCGTCTGCTTGCGCCACAAAAGGCGGTGATGGCCCAGGCTCTCGCCGGGGCGCTCGCGACGACGGTACTCGGGCTCTCGACGGCAATCTACGTCCAGAAGATCGTCGATCATGTGATCACAGCGGGCAACCGCAACCTGCTCAACCTGATGAGCCTCGTCATGCTGGTGATCCTGGTGGCGCAGATCCTGATCAATCTCCTCGGGAACCGGCTTATCCTGCAAACGGGGCAGAAGATCGATGTCCACTTGATCCTCGGCTACTACAAGCACATCCTAAACCTGCCCCAGAAGTTCTTCGACAGCATGCGCATGGGCGAAATCATCGCCCGGATGAACGACGCCGTGAAGATCAGGAGCTTCCTGAACGACGTCTCGATCAGCATATTTGTTGACGTGCTAATGATTCTATTTTCGTTCGGGCTGATGTGCATCTACTCGTGGAAGATCGCCTTGGTCGTGGCGGTCTCCATTCCGCTGTATCTCTTGGTCTATTGGACCATCAACCGGCTGAATAGGAAGCACCAGCGCGCGATTATGGAGGATGCCGCAAACCTGGAGGCGGAGCTGGTGGAATCCCTCGGAGCTGTCTCCACAATCAAGACCTCCGGCGTGGAGAGTTTCGCCAACTTCAAGATGGAGATCCGTTTCATCAAGATGCTGCACTCCGTCTACAGTTCCGGTCTCATCTCGATCTTCGGGGATAATGCCTCGACTTTCCTCTCGACCCTATTCACCATCGTGCTGATGTGGTTCGGAACGACGCTTGCCCTGGATCAAACCGTCACGCCCGGCGAGTTACTGTCCTGTTATACGTTACTCGGCTATGTCATCCGGCCGGTCGCCAATCTGATCCAGACTAATCGGATCGTTCAGGATGGCTTCATCGCAGCGGATCGCCTGTTTGAGATCTTCGACCTGGAGCAGGAGACAAGCGGCGGCGGCATCGATGCCACAAAGTCCGACCTTGGTGATATTCGCCTGGAGAACGTCACGTTCCGCCATGGTTCGCAGCCGGAGCTTTTCCACGATCTCAGCGTCATCTTCCGCCGGGGCGAGATGACGGCCGTGGTGGGGGAAAGCGGCTCGGGCAAGAGCACCCTTGCGGCGCTGCTGCAGAATGTCTACCCGCTTGAGGGCGGACGAATCCGGATCGGTCCCTTTGCCCTCCAGGATCTCTCAACGGTGTCCGTGCGCAAGGCTATCGCTGCTGTGCCGCAATCGGTCGATGTGTTCTCGGGCTCGGTGATCGGGAACATCGCCCTTGGCGAGTTCGAGCCGGACATCGAGAAGATCCTGCACATCTGCGATCAAATAGGGCTACGAGAGCTGATCGAGCGCTGGCCCGGCGGTCTCCAGACCTATTTGGGCGAGAATGGTGTACGCCTCTCCGGCGGCGAGAAGCAGCAGCTTGCGTTGGCTCGGGCTCTGTACCGGGATCCGGAGATCCTGATCCTCGACGAAGCGACCTCCTCTCTCGACTCGATAGCCGAGGGGTTTGTCCTGCGAATCATTGAAGATCTTCGTCGGGCCGGTAAGACCATAATCGTCATCGCTCATCGACTCAGCACCATTCGTAGGGCCGACAAGATCGTGGTCTTCGACAAGGGACAGCTTATTGAGGAGGGGAGGCATGCTGATCTGCTGGCAACAGAAGGTGCTTACGCACGCTTGTGGCGGGCGCAAACCGGATCCAGCTAACCACGACGGTGCCGTAGCGCATCGATCACCGCCAGCCATCGATCGAACTGCCCGGCGGTCAGGAGCAGAAATTTGCGCTTGCCGCGCTTTGTGATCTCGACAGACCCTCGGTATGCCGCCTCGACCACCTCGTCGGATTTGTTGCCGAGGTCGGTTAGAGCATAATCTGACCTGATGGAATCGCGAGGGATTCCCATCGGGGAGAATATCTGATTCATCATGTCGGCTGGGTATGGAGGCCAGCAGGCATGGTTAGAGCCATATCGGGG
>NZ_AYWQ01000022.1:0-54851 GCF_000502415.1 Mesorhizobium sp. LNHC229A00 | reverse complement strand
GCGGCCCGCCGCAACAAGAGCTTGGCGCGATCGAAGTCGCCGAGCTGCGCCATGGCAATGCCGCGCAGCGCCAGCGCCGGCGCATCCTCGCGCAGGGCGACGCGGTCGAGCGCGCCGAGCGGATCGCCGGTCGCCAGCGCCAGCGCTGCGGCGGTGATCAGCGAGTCCATTCAAATCCCGTCACACTTGTAACTCCCACCTTGGCGTCGCGCGGCCCTAACTTACGTCAGTACCGTCAACCAGCAAGACGTGCCGGCAATGACGGCAGCAAGGGAGAATCAGAAAATGCCTGCCTCCACCGACCTCGACCTCGACGCGGCCAATGATACGGCCAAGCACGCCGCACGCCACCCCTGCTGCGCCGGGCCGGATCTCTCGGATTTCGCCGCGCCTGCGGCTCCCCGACATGCCCAGGCAACACCACACCGCAAAGACGCCACGACTGGCAAAGGAGAAGACCAATGACCATGAAGACTCCCCCGATCGTTTCACAGCAGGATTGGAACGCCGCGCACGAAAAGATGCTGGTGAAGGAGAAGGCGACGATGCGCGCCAGGGACGCACTGTCGGCCGAACGCCGGCGCATGCCGTGGACGGAAGTGGATAAGGCCTATGTCTTTGAGGGCCCCGACGGCAAGGTGAGCCTTCTGGACCTGTTCGAAGGCCGCCGCCAGCTCATCGTCTACCGCGCCTTCTTCGAGCCCGGCGTCTATGGCTGGCCCGATCACGCCTGCCGCGGCTGCTCGCTCGGCGCCGACCAGGTCGGCCACCTCGCCCATCTCAACGCCCGCGACACCACGCTCGCCTACGCCTCTCGCGCCCCGCAGGAAGACATTGCGCGGCTGAAGCAGCGGATGGGATGGGAGATGCCCTGGTACACCATCACCGACAGCTTCGACAAAGACTTCGGCGTTGACGAATGGCACGGCCACAACGTGTTCATCCATGACGGGAACCGTATCTTCCGCACCTATTTCATCAACAACCGCGGCGACGAGGCGTTGGGCACCGTCTGGAGCTATCTCGACGTCACGCCGCTCGGCCGCCAGGAGGTGTGGGAAGACTCGCCCGAAGGTTATCCGCAGACGCCACTCTACAGCTGGTGGAACTGGCACGACAATTACGATGCCGGGGCCGACAAGAAATGGGCCGAAGTGTCAGCTGCCGGCGAGGCCGCGTTCCGCGACAAGGGCAACCAGTAAGCTGGCGCAAACCTGTCCAGCCTGGGTTCCTCTCCCGCCTCCGGCAGGGCCGAGGACCCCAGGCCCTAACGGGCGGCAACCATGAAGGGAATAAGATCATGAGCGATATCCATTCCGGCATCGGCATGGTGACCCCCGAAAATGTCGCCCCCCGTGGCATCGCCGACTGGCTATGCCTTGCCGCGGCGCCGACCTTTGCGGCGATGGCGCTGCTTTCCCGTCTTCAGGGCGGCGACGGGACCATGCTGTGCATGGGCGACTCGCCGCTGACCGGCTCGATCCTGACCGGCATGCCGGCCATGTATCTGCTGATGAGCGCTTTCCACCTGGCGCCCTGGCTAAGGGTGATCTCCCGCCGCTAGGCGGCACCAGTGTAGTCCAGGATATCATCTCGTTGGTTTGCGCACCCGCATGCTGGCGGGCTTCGCGCTTCGCCGCCGCATGGCTGGTGGCGGCGGTCGCCAGTTCGGCCACGCCGGGGATGTCTTATCCCACCGTCTCGTAGCGGGCGCGGCTCAGGCTGACCAGGCAGGCGATGGCCGCGCAGATGCCGGCCAGGACCAGCGCGAGGCTGGGTGCGCCTGTCACCGGTAGGGTCGCGAAAATGATCGACATCGAAATGGCGCCAAACGTTTGTCCCAGCAGCCGTGCCGTGCCCTGCATGGCTCCCGCCGCACCGCTGCGCGCCTTGGGTGCGGAGAGAAGCAGGATGCGGTTGTTCGGCGTCTGGAAGAGACCAAAACCCGTGCCCGCGACGACGGTTCCGACCAGGAAGGCAATCGCCCTTGGACCGGGCGGTGTCAGGCCCGCGATCAAAAGGCCGATCGCCAGCAACCCGCCGCCGGCGGCGCACAGCCACGCCGTCTTGAAACGATCGGCCAGCCGCCCCGAAATCGGCGCTATGATGATTGTCGCGATGGGCCATGGCATCATGTAGAGACCCGCCTGGACCGGGCTCATATGCAAGGTGTGCTGCAGGTAGAATGGCAGCGCGACGTAGCTGAGCATCTGCCCGGTGAAGCACGAGATCGAAGCGATGACGGCCACCCGGAAGGCTGGATCGGCCAGGAGGTCGGTCGGCACGATCGGTGCGGCACTCCTGCGTTCGAGAGACAACAAGATGACGAGGCACAGGACGGAACAGCCGATCAGGATCGACCCGCTGACCGGCGCACCGGCGATGCGATCGGCCCCCGTGAAGAACAGGATGAACATCAGCGTGTTGGCCAGCAATGCCGCAACGTTGAGGTGACGCTTCACGCCATCCAGATGCGCAAGCAAGCCGCCGGACAACAGGACGATGATGCCGATCGGGATGTTGACGGCGAACAGCCACGGCCAGCTGGATACGGAGAGGATCGCGCCGGCGACGCCAGGGCCGGCGGCCGCGGAAATCGCAATCGTCATCGCGTTGAAGCCGATGACGGTTCCAAGCAGCCGCTGGGGCACCGAAACGCGCAGGTTCATCGGCCCGGTCGCCATGATGGCGCCCGCCCCCAGCCCCTGGATGGACCGGGCAGCCAGAAGAACAGGCAGGCTGCCGGCGAAGGCACAGCACGCCGAAGCCACCGTGAACAGCGCGACACCCAGAAGAAAGACACGCCGGGGGCCGTGGATCTCGCCCAGCGCGCCGCAAGGCAAAAGGGCCACAAGCACCGCAAGCTGGTAACTCGACACCACCCATACGGTGCTGCTGGCACTGGCATTGAGCGACGCCGCGATGGATGGCAGCGCGACATTGGCGATGGCGCCGTCCAGCACAACGAGGACCAGCGTCATCAGCAGAACGCCAATGGCCAGGTAGCGGCGTGGCGACGGCAGGCCGTCATGGGCGGGATTGATCGTTGCGGCTATGGACATCGGAGGCTCCGCTTCGTTGGTTGTCGCCGCATCGATACCGCTCACCCGATAATTGCACCAGACGCAACGGAGTAAACTGACCGTTGCGTCAAACGCCTCACCCCGCTAAGCTCTCTCATGCTCAATCTCGACCTGAACCTTCTGGTGGCGCTTGACGCCTTGCTTCGGGAGCGCAGCGTCTCGGGCGCCGCCAAGAAGCTTGGCCTCAGCACGTCCGCGATGAGCCGCACACTCTCGAGGTTGCGGCTGGCGCTAGGTGATCCCATCCTGGTTTCGGCGGGACGCGCCATGGTGGCGACGCCTCATGGCGAAGCGATCGCCGAACAGGTGCACACGCTGACGTCGGCGGTCCGGTCCGTCCTCAGCCCATCGCCGGAGATCGATATCAGCCAGGTGCGGCGCGATTTTACCATCCGGGCCAATGAAGCCTTCGTGCTGCTCTACGCCGCGCGTCTCCATGCCCTTGTCACCAGTGCCGCGCCCGGCATAAGGCTGCGCTTCGCGCCCCGGCCGGACAAGCGCATCGAACTGTTGAGAGAAGCCACGATCGACCTCGATATTGGCGTGCTTTCGGGTGATGGCGCCGAATTGCGCGGTCAGGCGTTGTTCGACGACCGTTTTGTCGGCGTGGCGAGAGCGGGGCATCCGCTTCTGGAGACCGAAATAACGGCTGAACGTTACGCCGCGTGCCGGCACGTGGTCTCATCCCGGCGAGGCCATTTCATTGAACCGGTCGATGAAGCGCTCGCCGAACTCGGCCTTTCGCGAACGGTCGATCTGGTGGTGCCTAGCTATCCGGCGGTTGTCGCAGTCGCGGCCGCATCCGATCTTGTCGGACTGGTGCCGCGTTCGTACCATCTGGGTGCGACAGGCCGTACCCAGATGTTTGATCCGCCGGTGGCAATCCCAGGCTTCACCATCACCCAGGCATGGCACCCCCGCATGGATGCCGATCCCGTGCATCGCTGGCTGCGATCGTTGATCTTCAAGGAGTTTCCGGACGCGGTTCGTCGATTCGAGCAGCCGGCGACGGCAGGGAGTCTGGCGGCGGATCGACGGCGGACCGACTGATCTTATCGTTTGTCATCACTCACCTCATGCCGGAGGGCAAGCGGCGTTCGCCCTCTCATCCAGCCTTCGTCGCCCCGAACCGCAACCCGTCCATCAGGAGCTTGACCAGGCGGCGCGAACGGTCGCGCCACTCGGGCGTATCTGGTGCCGAGTAGATGCCGCCGAGTGCATGCAGCACGTCGGAGGCATCGACATCGCCGCGGATGGTGCCGTCGGCCACCGCCGCCTCGACCAGTTGCCGCAGCGCTTGCGACACCCGTCCCGACGTATCCGAAAACAGCGTCGAATTGGTGGTGAACAGGATGCGCAGGCTGGTCGCAAGGCCGCGCTTGGTAGCGATGTAGTCGACGAAGCGGCGCATCCATTCTTCCAGCGCCACATCGGAGGGATGTCTTGCCGCGAGCTCGCCGGCCGCCGCGCACAACCCCTCGGCTTCGCGGCGGTAGACCACCTCGACCAGATGCTCGCGTGTCGGAAAATGCCGGTAGAGCGTGCCGATGCCGACACCGGCGCGCCGCGCGATCTCCTCCAGCGAGGCGTCGATGCCGCGCTCGGCAAAGACCGCAGCCGCCACCTCGACCAGCCGGTCGCGATTGCGCCGTGCATCCGCACGCAGCGACTTGGCGGCGGCGGGTTTTTGGTCAGCAGTTGTGACGGGCTCAAAAGCCAATTTTTTTCTCCACCAAGGATATGGGGGCTTGAACCACGCCTGGCTAGCCCCCAAGTAGATAAACGGAGGCGCCTCCGTTTCAGTGGAGCACGTTTATCATATAATCAGGGGAACCGGTATGTCACGCCTTTCGAAGCCGCAACCCGCCACTTTTCCAACCCGCGGGAGATTGGCCGCAGCCTGACCTTGCCCTTCGCCGCCCCTACCCCAATTCTTCCCCTCAGCGTCAAGCAACTGGAGCCAGACGCCCATGACCAGCCTTCCCATCTCGCTTACCGTCAACGGACATCGACACGAACTGGAGGTCGACCCACGCGTAACCTTGCTTGACTTGCTGCGCGAGCGGCTTGAACTCACCGGCACAAAGAAGGGCTGCGACCGCGGCCAGTGTGGCGCCTGCACGGTATTGGTCGACGGCAAGCGCATAAACTCCTGCCTGGCGTTGGCGGTCAGCCATGACGGCGCCGAGGTGCTGACCATCGAAGGCATCGCTCACGGTGAAGAACTGCACCCTGTGCAGGCCGCCTTCATCGCCCATGACGGCTTCCAATGCGGTTTCTGCACGCCCGGCCAGATCATGAGCACGCTCGGCTTGATCGCCGAAGGACAGGCTGGCGACGATCCCGAGCGCATCCGCGAGGGGCTGAGCGGCAACATCTGCCGCTGCGCGGCCTATGGCGGCATCGTCGAGGCGGTCCTGGAAGCCCAGAAAAACATGGCCGACACCGCCACCACCGAGGCACGCAGGAGGACCGCGGCATGAGAGACTTCGATTTCATCAGGCCCGCCACCGTCTCCGACGCCATAGCGGCGGCGGCCGAACCGGGTTCGGCTTATCTCGCCGGCGGCACCAATCTGCTCGATCTGATGAAGGGCGGCATCACCAGCCCCGAACGGATCGTCGACATCACCCGCCTGCCGGAACTCAATCGCATCGAAATGCTGGATGATGGCGGCCTGCGCATCGGCGCGCTGGTCCGCAATGCCGATCTCGCACATGATCCGGCCTTCGCCAAGGCCTATCCGGCGGTGGCCGAAGCGCTGCTTTCGGGCGCCTCGGCGCAGCTTCGCAATGCCGCCACCGTCGGCGGCAATCTGCTGCAGCGTACGCGGTGCAGTTACTTCTACGACACCGCCAGCGCCTGCAACAGGCGCGAACCCGGTTCCGGCTGCTCGGCACTTGGCGGCGAGAACCGCCTGCATGCGGTGCTTGGCTGGAGCGATGCCTGCATCGCCACCCATCCCTCCGATTTCTGCGTGCCGCTGGTGGCGTTGGACGCCGTCGTCGAGATCGAGGGCAAGGGAGGCCGGCGCCACGTCACCTTGGAGGAATTCCACCGGCTTCCGGGCGACACGCCGCAGCGCGAAACCGTGCTGCAGCCGGGCGACCTGGTCGTTGCGGTGCGCCTGCCGGCGGAAGCAGCGTCCTTCGCCGCCCACGCCCGCTACCTGAAACTGCGCGAACGCACCTCCTATGCCTTCGCCGTCGTTTCGGCTGCCGCTGCCCTGACGGTCGCCGACGGCAAGATCCGCGCCGCGAGGCTGGCGCTCGGCGGTGTCGCGGCCAAGCCATGGCGGGTGCGCTCGGCGGAAGCGGTGCTGCTCGGCGCCGATGCCGACGAAGCGAGCTTCGTTCGGGCCGCGGATGCGGCTCTGGCCGACGCCAGCCCCTCCGGCGACAATGCGTTCAAGATCGAGCTTGCCCGCCGCATTGTCGTCAGGGCGCTGATGTCCGCGCAGGCAGGCACGCCCGCTCTGATGCCCGCTTTGCCTGCTTCCCCTTTTTCCTCCCTTCCCGGAGTGCGTCATGACGCTTGAACTCGGCCTGAACCAACAGCCTGCCCATACGCGCCAAGGCTCCAGCATCGGCCAGCCGCTGACCCGTCGCGACGGATTTTTAAAAGTCACCGGGACCGCGCGCTTTGCCGCCGACAACAATCCGCCCGGCATGCTCTATGCCGTGCTTGCCGTCTCCAGCATCGCGCGCGGCCGGGTTGTCTCGCTGGATGTCGAGGCGGCCAAGGCGCATGCGGGCGTGGTCGAGGTGATGACGCCTCTGAACCGGCCGGCGCTCGCCGTCGATCCGGATGCCAAGGACCATCCCTTCATGTTTCGGCTCGACCTGCTGCAGAATGATGGGGTTCGCTACCCCAACCAGAGCATTGCCGTGGTGATCGGGCAGACGCTGGAAGCGGCGACCGAAGGCGCGGCGCTGTTGTCGCCGCGCTATGAGGAGTTGCCGGCGCGCGTTGGTCTGGACGGCGCCAAAAGCTTCGTACCGCGCGGCGTTGGCGTCGGCAACCCGGCGGTGCAGGAGAAGGGCGATGTCGAGGCCGGCCTCAAATCGGCAAGGACGCGGATCGAGGCGACCTACGAGACGCCGGCCCAATACCACAACGCCATGGAGCCCCACGCGATCGTCGCTGCCTGGGATGGCGACCGGCTGTCGATCGACACGCCGANGGTCTGGACGGCGCCAAAAGCTTCGTGCCGCGCGGCGTTGGCGTCGGCAACCCGGCGGTGCAGGAGAAGGGCGATGTCGAGGCCGGCCTCAAATCGGCAAGGACGCGGATCGAGGCGACCTACGAGACGCCGGCCCAGTACCACAACGCCATGGAGCCCCACGCGATCGTCGCTGCCTGGGATGGCGACCGGCTGTCGATCGACACGCCGAGCCAAGGCCTGGCCATGGCGCAGGGCCGCATCGCCGGCCTGTTCGGCATTGCGCCGCAAAACGTCCATATCCGCAGCCCCTTCCTGGGCGGCGGCTTCGGCTCCAAGGGCATGATTTCCGGACCGCAAGTGCTCGGCATCCTGGCGGCGCGTCTCGTCGGCCGCCCGGTCAAGCTGGTGCTCCGGCGCGAGCAGATGTACGGCCCGGTCGGTCACCGCGCCCCGACCCGCCAGACATTGCGCATGGGCATGGATGGCGAAGGGCTGCTGACCGCGATCTCCCATCACGCCAGGACCACGTCGAGCACGTTCGACGATTTCTTCGAACCGGCGGCGGACGCCTCGCACACGCTCTATGCCAGTCCGGCCATCGCCACCTCGCACGATGCCGTGCGGCTCGACACCGGCACGCCGCTGTTCATGCGGGCCCCGGGCGAGGCCACCGGATCGATCGCGCTTGAGAGCGCCATCGACGAGGCGGCCCATGCCTGCGGCATGGACCCGCTGGAATTCCGGCTCAGGAACTATGCCGAGGTCGAACCGATGACCGGCAAGCCGTTCTCCTCCAAGGCGCTGCGCGAATGTTACGAACAGGCCGCCGAGGCGTTCGGCTGGGCGAGCCGCCCGCTGCAGCCGCGGCGGATGCGCGACGCCGACGGTTTCCTCACCGGCTGGGGCATGGGCACGGCGACGTTCCCGGCACTCATGTTCCAGGCCGAGGCACGCGCGGTGCTGAGGGCCGACGGCAGTGGCTTGATGGAGACCGGCGCTCAGGACATGGGCCAAGGCGCCTGGACGGCTTTTGCCCAGATTGCAGCAGACGGGCTGGGGCTCGACATCGACCAGGTCGATTTCAGGGCTGGCAGTTCCGACCTGCCCAATGCGGGAATCGCCGGCGGGTCGGGTCACACGGCGACGGCCGGCATGGCCATCCACAATGCGGGTGCGGCCGTCATCGCCAACCTTGCCGATCTCGCCACCGGCGACGAAGCCTCGCCGCTGTTCGGAGCCGGCAACGAAGGCGTTGTTGCACGCGGCGGACGCCTTTATCGGCGCGACGACGAAAGCCGCGGCGAAAGCTATGCCGAGATCCTCGTCCGCGCGGGCCTGACCGAAATCGAGGGCCGGGGCAAAGGCGCTCCGGATCCGGCCTCCCAGGAGACTTACGCCAAGCATGCGCATGGGGCCGTCTTCGCCGAGGTGAAGGTCGACCCGGATCTCGGCCAGATCCGCGTCACTCGGCTGGTCGGCGCATTCGCCGCCGGACGGGTCATCAATCCGCGGCTGGTGCGCAGCCAGTACTATGGCGGGATGATCTGGGGCGTTTCCTTCGCGCTGCACGAGGAAGCCGTCACCGACCGGCGTTCCGGCCGCATCCAGAATGCCAACCTGGCGGACTATCATGTCCCGGTGAATGCCGACGTGCCCTCGGTCGAGGCGCTGCTGGTTCACGAGGACGACCCTTACGTGAACGCCCTCGGCATCAAGGGCGTTGGCGAAATCGGCATAACCGGGACTGCCGGCGCCGTCGCCAATGCGGTCTGGCACGCGACCGGCGTGCGCCCACGGCGCTTTCCGATCCGAATCGAGGACCTGCTGGGGTGACGAGCGGTCCGCCCGAAACGACAGGCCCGCGCCAGGGCAGGCAAGCGGTCGGTCGGACCGCCCTGCCCCAGTCCAGTTCATTCCACAGCGTCAAGCAACTGGAGCCAGACGCCCATGACGAGCAAGACCACAATTCCCGTCCATCTCGATATCAACGGCCAGCATCACACGCTGGAACTCGAGCCGCGTGTCACGCTGCTCGACGCCTTGCGTGACAGGCTCGGCCTGACCGGCACCAAGAAGGGCTGCGACCACGGCCAGTGCGGCGCCTGCACCGTCCATGTCGACGGCGAGCGCGTGCTGGCCTGCCTGACGCTGGCCGCGCAAGCCGAGGGCCGCGCCATCGCCACCATAGAGGGGCTTGCACGGGAGGGCGAACTGCATCCCGTGCAGGCTGCCTTCCTCGAGCAGGACGCCTTCCAGTGCGGCTATTGCACGCCAGGCCAGATCATGTCGGCGGTGGCCTGCATCCGCGAGGGCCACGCCGGGTCGGACGAGGAGATCCGCGAATACATGGCCGGCAATCTCTGCCGCTGCGGCGCCTATCCGCACATTGTCGCCGCCGTGCGCCAGGCAGCGCTGGAGGCCGTGTCATGAGGGATTTTTCCTATTTTCGCGCCACCTCGGCTGACGCCGCCCGCCAGGCGGCCGCGCTCCCCGGCGCCATGCTTCTGGCAGGCGGCACCACGCTGATCGACCTCGCCAAATGCGGCGTCGCCGAGCCCGACACGCTGGTCGATATCACCCATCTCAAGGGGTTCGACCAGATCGAGGTCGACGAGCGCGGCGTCGTCATCGGCGCGCTCGCCAGGATGGGCCATGTCGCCGCCCACGCGGACATCAAGAGCCGCTTCCCCGCCATCTCCGAAGCGCTCTGGCAGGCAGCCTCGGCGCAGATCCGCAACATGGCGACGATCGGCGGCAATCTGATGCAGCGCACGCGCTGCCCCTATTTCCGCGATCCCTCGAACTTTGCCGCCTGCAACAAGCGCGAACCAGGCAGCGGCTGTTCGGCGATCGGCGGCGTTACCAGGGGCCATGCCGTGCTTGGCACCAGCGAGGCTTGCATCGCCATGTATCCCGGAGACCTCGCCACCGCGCTCGTCGCCTTCGACGCAACGGTCCATCTCGGCGAACGGCGCGTGCCGGTGGAGGACTTTTTCCTGCTGCCAGGCACGACGCCCGACAGGGAACACGCGATCGAGCCGGGCGAGATGATCACCGCCATCGAAATCCCTTCTTCCGCCGTCGCCCGCCGTTCGACCTATCTGAAGATCCGCGACCGGCAGTCCTATGAGTTCGCCGCGGCCAGCGCCGCCGTCGGGCTCGAACTGGAGGCCGACGGGCGCACCATCCGCGACCTGCGCGTGGCGCTCGGTGGCGTCGCCACCAAACCCTGGCGGGCGCGAGCCGTGGAAGCCGCGCTGAAAGGCAAGGTGCTCGAGCCGGAAGCCGTTCGCACGGCCAGCCTGCTCGCCGTCGAAGGCGCGGTCGACCATGGCGCCAACCGTTACAAGGTCGAACTCGCGCCGCGCGTCGTCGCACGCGCCATCCTCAAATTGGGAGAAGCGGCATGACCGTTCACATCGCAAGCACTGTTTACGTCGGAAGACATGGCGACGCGTCCGACGGCGCGCAGGTGGAGGCCGTCGGCGGCCGGCTGTCGCGCGTCGACGGCCCGGCCAAGATCACGGGTGCGGCGAGATACGCGGTCGAGCAGCAGCTCGAAGGGCTCGCCTATGCCGTGCTGGTCGAAAGCACCATCGCATCCGGCAAGGTGCGCGCCATCGAAACGGCGGAGGCCGAGAATGCGCCGGGCGTCCTCAAGGTGTTGACACCAGACACCATCATCAGCCTGAAAACCGCCTCGGACTGGTTCGGCACGCCGCCGCCGGACAATCCCTATTGCCCGCTGGCGCGCGACGTCACCTTCTCGGGCCAGCACGTCGCCGCCGTGGTCGCCGAGACCTTTGAGCAGGCCGTGGCCGCCGCGGCGATGGTCAAGGTCAGCTATGATGAGACGCCGGCCATCGTCGACCTCAGCGACGGCAAGGCCGGCGACGGCATCCCGGTCGATGCCATGACCAAGGAATGGGGCGACGCGGCCGCCGCCTTCGCCTCCGCTCCGGTGCGCGTCTGCGCCGCCTACAACACACCGCGCGAATACCAGGCGCCTATGGAACCGCATGGCCTGATCGCCCGCTGGGAGGGCGACCATCTCACCGTATGGGAGCCGAGCCAATGGCTGGACGGCATGGCGCGCACCTATGCCGAATGGTTCGGCGTGCCGTTCGAGAATGTGCGGCTGGTGTCGCCCTATATCGGTGGCGGCTTCGGCTCCAAGGCGCTGGCGCTGAGCCATGGCGCGATTGCCGCAAGTGCCGCGAAAATGCTCGGCCGGCCGGTGCGGCTGGTAATGACGCGGCCGCAGACCTTCACCGGCTATGGCGGCCGCGCCGCGACGCGGCAGACGGTGACGATCGGCGCCGACCACGACGGAAAAATCCAGTCGATCGTGCATCGCGGCGTCAACGAAACCTCCATCGACGGCATGTGGGTCGAGCCGCTGGGCTCGGTCACCTCGATCATGTACGCGACGCCAAACTTCTCCTCGAAACAGAACGTCGTGCGAGTGAATTCGGTGGTGCCGGGCGCTATGCGCGCCCCGGGCGAAAACCCGTCGGCCTTCGGCATCGAAAGCGCCATCGACGAGCTCGCCTACGAGGTCGGCATCGATCCGCTGGAAATCCGGCTGCGCAACTACGCCGAACAGGATCCGCACGCGAAAAAAGCCTGGTCGACCCGGCAGTTGCGCGAGGCTTTCGCGGCGGGTGCCGAACGCTTCGGCTGGGCCAGGCGCACGCCTGAGCCACGCTCGATGCGCGACGGCAACCATCTGGTCGGCTGGGGCGTGGCCGCCGGGACTTATCCGGTGCGGCGCGCCTATGGCGAGGCCATCGTGCGCATCTTGGCCGACGGTTCGGTCGAGGTCGAAAGCTCCTCGATCGACATGGGCCAGGGCACCTACACGATCCTGGCGCAGACCGCCGCCGAAACGGTCGGCGTTGCGGCCGACGACGTGGTGGTGAAGCTCGGCGATTCGCACTTCCCCCGCGCCGGCGTCGCCGGCGGCTCGCGGCTGGCCGGCGTGATGACGGGCGCCGTCCACAAGGCCGCGACCTCGGCGCTCGACCAACTGGTCGGCCTGGCGATCAGCGATCCGCGCTCGCCCTTCAACGCGCTGCAGGCCAACACTTTGGTCGTCGCCAAAGGCCGCATCGCCACGCCGCGCGGCGACGGCCCCGACGTCTCGATCGCCGAATTGCTGAAAAGCGTCGGCCGCGACCGCATCGAAGCGACGGGCGACACCATGCCGGCCAATTCGACAGCGGATGATCGCTATAGGAACTACACCACCATCGCCATGGCGCTGCCGCACACCGAGGGCGACTATTCCCGCCACTCCTGGTGCGCCCATTTCGTCGAGGTGCGCGTCGACGAGGATTTCGGCACGGTGCGTGTGTCGCGGGTCGTGTCGGCGCTGGATTCAGGCCGCCTCTACAATCCGAAGCTGGCCGAGAGCCAGTGGAAGGGCGGCATCATCATGGGCATCGGCCAGGCGTTGCTCGAAGAAGGCATCGTCGACCGCCGCCACGGCCGCATCGTCAACAACAACCTCGCCGACTATCTCGTCCCGACCAACGCCGACGTCCCCGACATCGAGGTGATCTCGGTGGGGATTCCCGACCCGCACTCCTCGGTGCTCGGCGGCAAGGGCGTCGGCGAACTGGCGATCGTCGGCATGGCGCCGGCCATCGCCAACGCGGTGTTCCATGCGACGGGAAAGCGGATACGCGACCTGCCGATCACGCTGGAGAAGCTAATTTAACGGTGAGGCTGCCAATCTCCCCTTGGAGGGGGAGATTGCACGTTGCGACGGTTTCGCGAATTTCAACGTTGAAGAAATGGCGCCTGCGCCGATCACCACTCCAGCCCGAACACCAGCTTGCCGAAATGCAGGCCGCCGGCGGCCATGTGGGCGTAGGCTTCAGTGGCTTCATGAGGTGAAAACACCTTGTCGACCACTGGCTCGATCCGGGCTGCGCCGACGGCGCGCGCGGCGTCGAGAAGATCGGACACGGATCCGGTGTTGTTGCCGACCACCTTCAGCGCCTTGATGATGATCGGCAGCAGATTGATCGTGGCTTCGGCACCGGTGACGAAGCCGATGGTGAACAGCGTGCCGCCGGGCGCGGTGGCGTTGACGGCGCGGGCGAAGGTGGCGCTGCCCCCGGTCTCGACGACAAGGTCGGCGCCGAGGCCGCCGGTCAGCTCCAGCACCTTGCCGTCCCAGTCGGGCGTCGCGCGGTAGTTGATGAGATGATCGGCGCCAAGGGCCTTCGCTCGCTCCAGCTTTTCGTCCGACGACGAGGTGATGATGACGGTCGCGCCGACGGCTTTGGCAAGCTGCAGGGTGAAGATCGAGACGCCGCCGGTGCCAAGCAGCACGACAACCGAGCCCGGCCCGACATCGGCGGCGCGGATGGCGTTCCAGGCGGTGGTGCCGCAGATGGGCAGAGTCGACGCCGCCTCGAAGGAAAGATGCGCCGGCACCGGCACAAGCGAATTGGCCGGCAACGCGACATATTCGGCCAGTGACCCCGGCAGCGAAATGCCGCGCATCTGCCTCATCTCGTAAGGCCGCGGCGGCCCACCGATCCAGCGCGGCTTGGCATGCGCGACGACGCGATCGCCGATAGCGAATTTCGCAACGTCCTCGCCCAGCGCCACGATCTCGCCGGCGCCGTCGGCGACAGGGATGAGCGGAAAGCTCGGTCCGGGATAATTGCCGCTTGCCACCGCCACATCGACGAAATTGAGGCTCGCCGCACGCTGGCGGATCAGCACCTCTCCGCGCTGCGGTTCGGGGGTTGCAACGGTGGCGGCGCGGAAGGCGTCCAGCCTGGGCTGGCTGAGTTCGATGGCTTTCATGATTTCACTCCGTTGGGACGATTGATGGATTGAGTGAACCTATTTGTTGCGCTATCTCTGGATAATCCTTGCTTTGAGCAATTGAGAACTGTGATTTATGCAGCAATCTCACGAACCCGCTGCCCTTGCCGAGATGGCTGCATTCGCGGCCATCGCCGAGGCGCGGTCCTTCACCAAAGCGGCGGCGCGGGTCGGGCGCGACGCGACCATCCTGTCGCGGCGCCTGCAATCGCTGGAGACGCGGCTCGGGGTGAGACTGCTCTCGCGCACGACGCGCAGCGTCTCGCTGACCGAAGCGGGCGCCGAATTCCTGGTGCGCGTGCGCGCCATCCTTGCATCCGTCGACGAGGCCGAGGCCGTCGCGTCCGCGCATGCCGGAGGCCGCCCCCGCGGCGTTCTCAGGTTGGCGCTGCCCGGCACGTTCGGGCGCATGTGGATCGGGCCGCTGCTGCCTCAATTCCTCGCCGAATTTCCCGATGTCCGCATCGAGGCCGAATTCTCCAACCGCTTCACCGATCTGGTCGCCGAGAATTTCGACGTCGCCGTGCGGCTGGGCAGCCTGGAGGATTCGCGCCTGGTGGCACGCAAGGTGGCGACGCGACGCAGGCTGCTCTGCGCGGCTCCCTCCTATCTCGCCCGCAGCGGCACGCCGGAGACGCCGCGGGCGCTGCTCGACCATTCCTGCCTGGGCTTCTCGGGCTTCCAGACCTTTCCGGCTTGGGAGATGACCGACCGCGAGGGCCGGCGCGCGCGCGTCGAGGTATCCGGGCCATTGGTCAGCGACGATGCCGAGGTGCTGGTCGAGGCCGCCGTGCAGGGGCTCGGCCTGATGATGAGCACCGACTGGCTGGTCGGGCGCGAGCTTGCCGACGGACGGCTGGTGCCTGTGCTGGAGGAGTGGACCTTGGCGGATGAAGGCGCCGTCTATGTCGTCACGCCCTCGGCCAAGGGAAAAGCCGCCAAGACCCGCGCCTTCACCGACTGGATCGGCAAGCGCTTCGCGCCGGAACCGCCCTGGCGGTAAAGCCGCTGACCCGCTGGCGGTAGAGACCGCGCGCTCCGCCTTCAGGGCCAATGAGTCGCTAGGGCATGCCGATGTCCGACACGAGTTGACGAGGCCGGCTCGACGGTAGTGGAAGCCGGCATCGACATGAAAGTGTCGCCCAATGCCACGCTCGGCCTGTCCTATTCCGGGCAGTTCGGCGGTGGCGCGTCGACAACGGCGCCAAGGCAAACCTCAGCGTCAAGTTCTGACGACAACAGGCAGCCGGCTCGCGCCAAATTGACGTCGCCGGGCGGTCCTGGCGTCCACCCCTACTCCGGCGACGGCACCGGCGGCTTCGAGGTTAGCGCGGTGCCGGCGGCGGCCACGATCACGGCGGCGATGCCGGCCAGTTGCGGCGTGGTAAGGCTTTCCCGCAGGAACAGGAACCCGGCCAGCGCGCCAAGCCCCGGCTCGAGGCAGGTCAGCGTGCCATAGATGCGCGCCGGCATGCGGGTCAGCGCCACCATCTCCAGGAAGAACGGCAGGGCACTGGAGAACAGGCCGACGAGCAGCGCGCTGACCAGGATCGACGGCGCGAGCAGGCCGCTTCCCGCCTCGGCGATGCCAAAGGGCAGCACCAGCACGGCGGCGATTGCCATGCCATAGGCGGTGGTGCGGGTGCCGAGTTCCGCGCCCGCCTTCTGCGCCAGAACGATGTAGAGCGCCCAGAACCCGCCGGCCGCCAGCGCCAGCATCACGCCGATCGGATCGAGCGGCTTTAGCGAGTGGATGAAGGGCGACAACAGCACGATGCCGGCGACGGCAAGCGCGATCCAGGCGAAGTCGCTGGCCCGCCGAGAGGTCAGTGTCGCCACCAGCAGCGGACCGGAAAACTCCAGCGCCACCGCGACGCCGAGCGGGATCCTGGCAAGTGCCGCGTAGAACAGAAGGTTGAGCGCGCACAGCGTCACCCCATAGGCGACGAGCCACGGCATGGTGGCGCGCGAGGGCCATGCCTGCCAGGGCCGCAGCACCGCGATCAGCATCAGCGCGCCGATGACCAGCCTGAGCGTCGTCGTGCCTTGCGCGCCGATCACCGGAAACAGCGTCTTGGCGAAGGTGGCGCCGATCTGGATCGACACCATGGCCCCCATCAGCGCGGCGACCGGCAGGGGTGCGGCTTCGCGGCTGGCAACCGGCATTGATGTCACTTGTGCTTCATCCTCCATGCGCAGAGGCGAAAACCTGCCCGGCGGCACTGCAATAGGATGAACCAGCCTGCCTGTCGTGAGACAGGGCGGATACCTCGATGGGGGCACGGCCAGAGACGGCCGCCGTCCTCGGTTCAGGGATTTCCGCCGCAACGGCGGTACCGGGCGGGACAACCACTACACACTTTTTCTGGGATTGCTCTAGGCCGCGGCGGCGGAGCGCTTGAACACGATCGTGACCCGGGTGCCTTCGTCGGCGCTGGAAGTCACGTCGAACTCAGCCTTGGCGTTCTCTGTCAGCGATTGTGCGATGAGCGCGCCGAGCTTGCCTTGTTTGGGCCAGCTCTCGCCTTCCGGCAACCCGATCCCGTCATCGGCGACGACGACCCGGCAGCCATCCCCGTTCACGACGCTATGCAGCGTGATCGTCCCGCTGTCGCGCCCGCGAAATGCATGCTTGAGCGCGTTGGTCAGCAGTTCGTTGACCACCAGGCCGGTGGGCATGGCAACGTTGATCGAGACCGGGTAGGTGTCCACCTTCATGTCGAGGCGGATGCCCTCGACAGCATGCGAACTCATCACGGCGGACGCGATCTGGCTCAGATAGACGCCGAGATCGACCTCCTCCTTGTGCTCCTCGCCCGATAGCGTTTGGTAAAGGATGGCCAAGGCGTCGACGCGGCCAGCCAGTCTTTCGAAGCGTTTCCGGTCCGGCTCGGTCGCATTGCGCGTTTCGAGGCGGATCAGGGCGGTGATCATCTGCAGATTGTTCTTCACCCGGTGCTGCAATTCCCGCAACAGCGTGTCTTTCTCGCGGACGCGCTCCTCGATCGAGCCCGCATCTTCGGTCTCGCCATGGACCGAGACGTCGACCAATGCCACCAGCCGGAAGCAGGCCTTGCCGTTGTCGTCCTCGATGACGTTGGAATAGACGTCTACGATCGCATGCTTGTCCTCGGCTCGCTCGAGCCGGAACGTGCCGACGAAATCGGTCCCGTCGACCACCGCATCGGACAGCGCGCGGTCCTTCTGCTGGTGCAGGCCAATGCCGGAAAGTGCCGCCCAATGCCTCTGAGCGAGGCTCGCCGCCTTTAGGCCCGACAGTTTCTCGAACTCCGGATTGGCGTAGACGACACGTTCCTGCCCGCTGAGGTCCGAAACGGCGATGGCAATCGGCACCTGGTCGAGGAACTTCTTGAACTGTTCGCTTTCCAGCGCGCTAGCAAGGTCCGGCGTCTCCAGCAACTGCTCGACCGTTTCCGCCTTATCTGAATTCGATGTCATCTGTTGCATCCAGGAATTCTCTGGACGCACCAATATCAGCGAAGCGATGCGCGAGCTATCGCCAAAAATGCCACGTTCACCGGCATTAGGAGCAGGCCCGCGCCAGCCTGGTCCCGCGCAACGGCGACGCCATGGTGAAATCCAGGCCATCACCAAGACGCTCGGCCGAGGTCAAGGCCACGGCGCACGCGCTGAACCAGCTCTCGTCCAGGCTGAAGACCGCCACGGAAAGCCGCATACGGCTGGTGGCCGCCGCCGGCCATGACCTGCGCACGCCGATCACGCGCATGCGGCTGCGCCGAATTCCTCGACGAGGAGATCATCGAGCGCTACGGGCGGCACCGTGAGGCTGAAGAACCGCCAGGGCGGCGGGCTGGCGCGGACGGTGGTGTTCGCGGCGGTGTGATTGGGTCAGGCCCGTCCACATCGCGAAAGGCAGCCCAATGCTGGGACTGCCAAGCAACAAGGCCCGCGAAGCGCGCTACGACGTGGCGCGCAGATTCCTGCGGATGGGACGCCTGCCCGTTGCACGGGCCTTCTCGGCCACCACGGCGGCGATCTCCACCACCTCGCCCTCGCGCGATTTGCCGTTGGTGGCCTTGTGGAGCCGCTCGTAGGGCAGCAATTCCTTGATCCGGGCATTGAGCGACGCGATTTCGGCCCGCAGATCCTCGCATTCCTGCCGCTGGACATCCCTTTGTATGTCCTCCGATGCCTGTTGCAGCGCAAGTTGCGAAAGATTGGCGTTCGCTTTCGAAAGGCTCAGCTTGTCCGCTTCGTTCTCGTCGGTGAGCGCGGACAATCTTTCATCGGCGATTTTCTTTTCGGCCACTGCATCGTCCAGCTCGGTCTTGAGCCTGGCGATTTCGGCGGCGGCCGCACTGTTCTCGTTCGAGGCCCGCTCCAGCCGCGATTCCAGGTCTTGTATCCCGGACCGCAATCCGCGCATTTCCGTCTGGCCGCGCGCCCGTTCGGCTTCCCAGTCGCCTTGCATCAGGCTGGCCGTTTCGGTCTTTTCCGCCAGCTTGGCCTGTGTGGCCTCGAGCGCCTTCTGCAGCCGGATCTCCTCTTTCTCGCTCTTGCCGAGCGTCGCCATCAGTTCCGCAAGGCGCGCCGCTTCGCTGGCGTGGATTGCGGAAAGCTCGTCCAGCCTGTGGCGCGCCTGGCTCTCCCGCTTCAGCACCTTGTCGAGTTCGACCGACAGGCTGACATGTTTTTCCCGCAGCATCTTGCTCTCGCGCAAGCGCCTGTTGGCCTCGACCGTCCTTGCCGTCAGCCGGTTGGCGATGTCGCCGAATTCCGCGTCGCGTTTGGCGCTGGCATTGCCCATCTCGGCGAGCTCGAGCCTTGCCGCCGCCAGCGTTGCGCGAAGCGCGTCCCGGTCCTGGACCAGGTCTGTCTCGCGCTGCTGCAGCACTTCGCACGTGCTGTCACGCTCGCGCAGCTTCGCCGCCGTGTCGTGCAGCTTTTCCGACAGCGCTCTTTGCTCGGCGATCAGGCCGGCGTTTGCGAGTTCCAGCTCATTGGCGCGAAGAATGTCGGTGTGGAGGATGTTGAGGAATTCGCGCGTCAGATGGTGCGAGGTCGAGATTTCCGACAATTTGCCGTTGATCTCATCCAGATAATCCCTGGCGTCGTGGAACATTCCTTCGAAGGCGTTCAACGCCGCGAGCCGGGTCTGGGCATGGGGCGTCAGTCGTGGCGTGGTTTCGGCGGTGTCGGCGTTGCCCGCATCGTCGGGATTGTCCGCGCCCTCCGCTTGCGCCGCATCGGCTTGGGGTGGCGAGACGGTTGACGGGTCAGCGGGGCCATCGTCGCCCTGTGGCGGTGCCTCGAATTCGCTGTCAAGGCTGGCATCCAGGGCGTCCGCCAGATCGTCCTGCAACTCCTGGAGTGCATCGTCTACGTCTTCAGCACGCTTGATCAGGCTCTTGAAGTTCATACGGAACTCCCTCTTACGCAATCAAAACCAGATATTTAACAAACTGCTAATTTGTATCCTTACATCCGCTGGTTCCGCTGGGGAAGCCCCCCTAGGGAAATGTAAATTTCAGACATTTGGGGATTGCACCGCCGCGACAGCCAGTGCCGAGTACCGGGCTGGCGCAGACCGTAGCGTTCGCGGCGGTGTCAACGCTTCTCGTGCATATTCCGTGTACAGCCTGATATGCTGCCAGCAAACGCTTGCAAGTCGAACGGGAGGGGGTGGAGATGTCGATCAAGGTGATCGGAACCGGCTTTGGCCGAACGGGCACGGATTCGATGCGCGAGGCGTTGGCCATTCTCGGCTACGGCCCCTGTCATCACATGCATGAAGTGATCGGCAACGAGGAGCAGAAACGGATGTGGCGTGCGCTGGCCCAAGGTGCCGCGCCGGATTGGAACCAGCTGCTGTCGGGCTATGTCTCCTGTCTGGACTGGCCTTCGGCGTACTACTGGCGCGAACTGATCGAATTCTATCCAAATGCCAGGGTGATCCTGACCTACCGCTCGGCCGAAAGCTGGTGGGAGAGTTTTGAAAAAACGATCGCGAGGGGACTTGAGCAAAGCGTCGACCAAGAATCGCTGGGCCTTGCCCTGATCGCCAGGCAGGTGTTCGGCGGCCGGCCGGGCGATCGAGCGCATGCCATTGCCTGCTACGAGGCCAATGTCCGTGCGGTGTACGCCGAAGTGCCACCGGAGCGGCTGCTGGTCCACGCTCTTGGCGATGGCTGGGAACCGCTGTGCACCCATCTGAGCGTTGCGATACCGGATCAAGACTATCCCAATCGCAACAGCGCCGCAGGCTTCAGGTCGAGATTTTCGCTGAACTGATCTGGACCAAAACCGGCGGTGTCGGCCCGGCAATCCGGACACCTCGCCCCACATGGAGTGGGGCGAGGAAAAGGTGCACGGTTCTACCCCGCCATGGCCAGCGGCACGGCGCTCTTGTTGGGGATCTGGATGTCGATTTCCAGCGTCGACATGGTCTCGCCGCGATCCATTGAGACCTGGAGATAGTCCTGGTCGATCTGCACATGCTTGGCGATCACAGCCATGATCTCCTCGCGCAGAATGGAGACGAGGTCGGGCTGGCCACGGCTGCGGCGCTCATAGGCGAGCAGCACCTGCAGCCGCTCGCGCGCCACCGGCGCGCTGGTGCGCCGCTTGAAGAGGTCGAGGATGCTCATGCGGCCCTCCTTCCGAGCAGACGGTCGAGGAAACCCTTGCGTTCGAAGGGCACCACCACCGGCAAATCTTCGCCTTCGAGCCGCCGTGCCGCTTCGAGATAGGCGCGTGCCGCGTTGTTGAGCGGTTCCGACAGCGTCACCGGCGAACCGAGATTGGAGGCGCGCAGCACATCCTGGCTTTCCGGGATGATGCCGAGCAGCGGCACCGACAGGATTTCCAGCACGTCGTCGATCGAGAGCATTTCTCCCCGCGCGGCGCGCGCCGCGTCATAGCGCGTGACCAGCACATGCTTGGCGATCTGCTCACCCTGTTCTGCGCGCATGGTACGGGCGTCGAGCAGGCCGATGATGCGGTCGGAATCGCGCACCGACGACACTTCCGGATTGGTGACGATGACGGCCTCGTCGGCAAAGCGCATGGCGAGCTGCGCGCCGCGCTCGATGCCGGCCGGGCTGTCGCAGAAGACGTAGTCGAAAACCGAACGCAGCTTGTCGATCACCTCGCCGACGCCGTCCTCGGTCAGCGCGTCCTTGTCGCGCGTCTGCGACGCCGGCAGCAGGAACAGCGTGTCGACGCGCTTGTCGCGGATCAGCGCCTGCGACAGCTTGGCCTGACCCTGGATGACGTTGACGAGGTCGAAAACGACGCGCCGCTCGGCGCCCATGATCAGGTCGAGATTGCGCAGGCCGACGTCGAAATCGACCAGCGCCACCTTCTTGCCGGTCTTGGCGACCGCGGCACCCAGCGCGGCCGTCGAGGTGGTCTTGCCGACGCCCCCCTTGCCCGATGTGACGACCACTACCTTGCCCATGGAAAAAGCCTCCGTTGCCTGTTGTCGTTCGTTGTGCCGTGCGCCGCACGGCTGTTGTCAGAGCCTGCCATCATGCCATCCCAAACCGGTCCGAGGCTTGCGCGCGGCGATGCCTCGGCGCTTGTCCTGGCCGGAACTGTGAAGCCGGGCGTCAGCACCGCGCCGGCCTAGTTCAGCGGCACGACGGCGAGCATGTCGCCTTCGAGGAAGGCCTGCACGGCCTTGCCGCGCGAGACGCCTTCCATCTCTTCGGCGGTGGTGTACCAGCCGTCGACCGAAATCAGCTCCGCCTCGTTCTTGCGGCAGAAGATGCGTGCCGAGCGATTGCCCTGCGAGCCAGCGATGGCGCGGCCGCGTAAAGTGCCATACACATGGATAGAGCCCGCCGCGATGATTTCGGAGCCGGACGCGACCGAGCCCAAAACGATGACATCGCCATGCGGATGAAAGATCGACTGGCCCGAGCGGATCGGCGACTTGACCATCAGCGTGCCGGCCTGGACCGTTTCGATGGCGCCGGCTTCCGCCTTGGCCGCCTTGCCCTTGCCGGCCTCGGCCCTGCCTTCGTCGACCTTGCCCTCGCCTGCCTTGACTTCCCCGGCTTTGACTTCGCCTGCCTTGACTTCGCCGGCTTTGACTTCGCCGGCCTTGCCGGCATCCCTGCCGCGATCCGAAAACACGGTTTCCAGCTTGCCGGCTTCATCGGCCGCCTCCGCCTTGCCCTTGCGGCCGGGCTGAGACAGCAGGCCATCCGTAGTGGCCTCCTTGGCGGCGCTAAGCAGCGGCGGCAGGTCAAGCCCGAGGGAGGCCCCTTCAAGCTCGATCGCGTAGACCCGGATGCCCCGCGCACCAAGCGAAGCAACCAGCAGCGCGATGTCGGCGACGTCGGGCTTCAGTACGTTCAAATCGAGCACCACCGGCCGCCCCGCAAAATACCCTGGCGAATTGCCGATCCAGTGATCCAGCCCCTCCAGCCAGGCGGAAATCGGCGCCTCCGGCGTGAGCGTAAAGGCCACGAACGAACGGGCGCGAAAACGAATGGATTTTGTTTCGACGGGGGCGGCAAAGGTCACGGCCAGCGAATCCTTACTGAGAGGTAAACGCTAGGGGGTTAATGGTTAACGAATGGTTAACGGCAAAGGGCAACTCGGCAGCTAGCGCGAGAAATCCGGAGGTCTGCTAAGCGCCCCGCGGAGACCGGCGACAGGTGCGGGCTCCTCCCGAAGCAGGCGCATCAGCGGCGGCGCGAAGCTGATCGAATGGCTGCTACCAGGTGGGCATCTTCGAAGGGCTTGCTGATCAATGCCACGTCGTCAGGGCGGTCCGAGATTTTCTCGGCATCGGCGTAGCCCGTGACGATGAGTGCCGGCCAATCCGCGCGCAAGCTTCGGGCGAAGCGGATGACGTCGATGCCGGAGATGAGCGGCATGGCGAAGTCGGTTACGATTACGTCGAAACGGTCCGGCTCCTTTTCGATGGCGGCAAGGGCCTGGGCGCCGCCCGAAAACGCCGTCACGTCGAAGCCCGATTGCCGCAGCGACATCGCCGTCAACTCCCGCAGGGACTGACTGTCGTCGACGAGCAGAACAGTCGGCAACTCATCCTCGGCCGCCGTCGGGAGGTCCGTGCCGGCATTGTTGGCGGCACTGGCTTCGAAAACAAGCTCATCTTTAGCGGTGACGTCTTGCGCCTCGCGTGAACGGGGCAACCAGAGCTCCATGGTTGTGCCGTGGCCAAGCTCGCTGTCAATCCTGAGCGTGCCACCCGACTGCTTGGCGAAACCATAGACAGTGCTGAGGCCCAGACCCGTGCCCTTCCCGATCGGCTTTGTCGTGAAGAACGGCTCGATCACCTTGCTGATGACATCCGCGGCGATACCTGTCCCGGTGTCCTCGACCGCAAGCCTGACATAGTCGCCCGCGGCAAGCCCCTGGCCGGCGGGGCCGACGCTGCGATTGTGGGCCTTGACGCGGATTGTCCCGCCGGAAGGCATCGCGTCCCGGGCGTTGAAGACCAGGTTCATCAACGCAAGCTCAAGCTGCGCCGGGTCCGCATGCACCGGCCATATATCTTCACCGACATGCCAGTCGAAGCGCACCAAGCCGCCCAGGATCGGCGCCACCAGGCCGGTCATCGTGTCTCCCAGGGTCGACATACGCACGGCAACCGGCTTCAGATCCTGGCGCCTTGAAAAGGCGAGCATCCGCTGGATGAGGTCCTTGCCCTGGGAAGCGGAGCGGCGCGTCATGTCGAGAACCTGGGCCGCCTTGCCGTCGAGGCTCACTTGCCTTTCGAGCAGGCTCAGCCCGGAGAGGATCGCCGCAAGCAGATTGTTGAAGTCGTGGGCAAGTCCGCCGGTCAGCTTGCCGACCGCGTCGAGCCGTTGCGATTGCAGCAATTGGCTTTCCAGATGGCGCTGCTCGGTGATGTCCTGCATGGTGCCCAGCAGCTCGAGCCCGGCGCCATCCCTGGCAACCACTCCCTGGTCGAGGAATATCCGGTATTCCTCATTGGCGCGTCGCCAGCGGAACTCGCACGCATAAGAGCCGGTCTCGTGGGCGGCCGAAAGCGATCTTGTCACTTCCTCCCGATCAGCCGGATGGACCCGGCTGATGCCGAAATCTGGATCCGCCATGAACCGGTCCGAAGAAAATCCCGTCAACCGCTCGACCCCCTTGGAAACATAGGTTGCGGCGAATGGCGCCTCGGCTGTGCGGGCGTGAAAACAAATCGGCAGCGAAGCGAGGATCGTCTCCTGCCGGGCCTCGGAATGCCGCAGCGCCCGCTCGGCGTCGAGCTTGTCGGACGTCGCCTTCAGCGCTCGCTCAAGCAGCAGCTGCTCCCTGGCCGCGTTCCGCTCGATTTCCCTCGTCTTTTCATAGAGATCGACGAAGACCATGACCTTGGACCGCAGCATCGACGGGTCGAATGGCTTGAACAGATAATCCACCGCGCCGGCGTCATAGCCGCGCAACATATGTGCTTCTTCCTTGTTGATGGCGGTCAGGAAGATGATCGGTGTGGCGTTCGAACGTTCGCGCCTCCGGATCAGGGAAGCGGTTTCGTAGCCGTCGAGACCGGGCATCAGCACATCCAGCAGAATGACGGCGAAGTCGTCCTTGAGCAGAAAGCGCAGCGCCTCGTCGCCCGACTGAGCGCAAATCACCTGCCCGACCCCGTCGAGTGCCTCCTCTATGGCGAGGAGATTCCGCGCGTCGTCGTCGACAGCGAGAACGCGAACCGGCCCCAGCTTTTCGAACGGTTCGCTGCTTTCTGCTTCCATCGCGGCCATAGGCTAGATCCGCCGGGGCGCGATCAGATTGCGGTCGTCGCCGTCTGCCCGCGATGTCCCCGCCCGCGAGCGCGAGCGACCGACCCAAACACGCAGCAGGGCGAGGAGCAGGTCGAGGTCGACTGGCTTGGCGATGTAGTCGGACGCGCCGGCGTCCAGACATTTCTGGCGATCTCCTTTCATCGCCTTGGCCGTAACGGAAATCAGCGGAATGTGCGCGATTTCCGGCTGGGAGCGTATCCGGCGCATGGTCTCGTACCCGTCCATCTCGGGCATCATGATATCGATCAGGGCGACATCGACGTTCGGCGCCTCTTCAAGCATGGCTATGCCATCCCGTCCCCGCTCGGCATGCCGCACCTCGATACCGTAGGTCTCCAGCACGCTGGTCAGCGAATAGATGTTGCGAATGTCGTCGTCGACGATCAGAACCTTGGCTCCGGCCAGATCGGCGTTGTCGAGTTGTTCGGAAGCAAGGATTTCCTCGTCGGGCCTGTCGCCTGGAAGGGCCGCGGACATCAACAAGCCAAGCTGGGAAAAATTGTCGGCACGCGGAACATCGCTGAGCGGCGGATGCAAGGCGATCTGCTGTTGAAAGGAGTCCGGATGGGGCGTGAAGAAGAGCAGGCGCGGGACAAAATCGCCGAACTGCGACATGATCTCATCGAGCATCTGGGCGTTGTCCTTGGCCGAACGGCCAAAACCGAACACGACGGCGTCATATCCGGCAATACCATCCCCGTCGGCATTAGCCGCGACGCGGCCTATGGCGGTGACCGACGTGACGCCGTCGCGAATGGCTTCCACCAGCGCCAGACGACGCTCGGGATCCGGATCCGCGACCAGCACATTGCGTTGTGTCCTGAGTGTCCTCGACTGAATGTCCTCGAAGACACGCGAGAGTTCGCCGGCGGACACCGGCTTGCTGGAAACGCTTGCGGCGCCTCGGCGTGTGAGAAGCTCGATGTCTTCAGCGCCGGAGATAACGTGGATGGGTATGTTCCTGGTCTTCGGATCGTGCCGCAAAAGGTCGAAAAGGACCCAGCCGTCAATGTCCGAAAGGCCCAGATCCAACGTGATCGCATCGGGCATGAGCTTGCGTGTAAGCGCCAGCGTTCCCGAGCCGGCGGTGGAGAGCACGCCTTTCAATCCGGCCGATCGCGCGAGACCAAGCAGCAGCCCGCCGAAAGTGGGGTCGTCCTCCACGATCAGCACCACCCTGTCCGACGGGTCGATCGCATCACGGTCATCGGCGAGTTCCGGCGTTCCTGTCGTGCTGCTGGCCGCAACGGAAACGGCAGCCGGCGAAAGCTCGATCTGCGGTGCAAGACTGCTGCTGCGCGGGCCATCAAAGGGAATGACAAGCGTGAAGGTCGATCCCGTCCCTGGCTGGCTTTCGACGCGCAACTCGCCGCCGAGCAGGCGGGCGATTTCCCGGCTGATCGAGAGGCCGAGGCCAGTGCCGCCATATTTGCGGCTGGTCGTGCCGTCGGCTTGTTGGAACGCCTCGAAGATCAGCTTCTGCTTGTCCTCCGGAATGCCGATGCCTGTGTCGGTGACGGCGATTGCCAGCGCCTTGGGCAGTGTTGCCGCGCCATTTCCGCGGCCGGTCCGCTCGGCATGGATGCTGAGCGTCACGTCGCCTTGGGACGTAAACTTGAAGGCGTTGGACAAAAGGTTGAGGACGATCTGCTGCAGCCGTTTTTCGTCCGTACGGATCGTCTCGGGCAGGATTTGATCGATCTCGATCATAAACCTAAGCCCCTTATCGGCCGCAAGCTGGCGGAAGGTTCGCTCCATATGCAGACGCAGATGTGCGAGCGGCATGTCGTTGAGCTCGATCGAAACCGTGCCGGATTCGATTTTCGAAAGATCCAGTATGTCGTTGATGAGGCTGAGCAGATCCGTGCCCGCCGAGTTGATCGTGCGAGCGAACTCGATCTGCTTGTCGTTCAGGTTGCCCTGCTGGTTGGTCGCGAGCAAGTTGGACAAGATCAGCAGCGAGTTCAGCGGCGTCCTCAGCTCGTGGCTCATATTGGCCAGGAATTCGGACTTGTACTTGGACGTCAGCGCCAGCTGTTCCGCCTTCTCCTCGAGCGCCCGTCTGGCCATTTCGATCTCGAGATTCTTGTTCTCGACCTGTTTTTTCTCGTTCTCGAGAAGCTGGGCTTTCTCCTGCAATTCCTCGTTGGTGGCGTGAAGTTCTTCCTGTTTTTTGGTGAGCTCGGTCTGGCGCGACTGCAGTTCGGACGTCAGAAGCTGTGACTGCTTGAGAAGCCCTTCCGTGCGCATGGTCGCGGCGATCGTGTTGAGCACGATGCCGACCGATTCCATCAATTGCTCGAGGAACAGGCGATGCGTGTCGCTGAAGCGGCTGAAAGAAGCGAGTTCGATGACCGCCTTGACCTCTTCCTCGAACAATGCAGGCAGAACGATAGCGCTGGCCGGCGGTGCTTCGCCGAGGCCCGAGCTGATGCGCAGGAAGCTCGACGGAACCTCGTCGAGCATGATCGCCCGTTTGTCGGCCGCGCTTTGACCGATCAGGCCTTCCCGGAAGTCCACACGCTGGCGAATCTTGGCTTTGCCCTCGGCGGCGTAGGACGCGGCCAGTTCCAGATAGGATTCTTCCTCGTCGCGATTGGTCACGTAGAAAACGCCGTACTGTGCGTTCACCAGCGGCGCCAGCTCCGAGATGATCATGCGCGACACCGTGGCCAGATCGCGCTCGCCCTGCAGCATGCGCGAGAACCGAGCGAGGTTGGTCTTCAGCCAATCCTGCTCGGCATTCTTGAGCGTTTGATCCTTCAGGTTGCGGATCATCTCGTTGATGTTGTCCTTGAGCGCCGCGACCTCCCCGGAAGCCTGGACGCTGATGGAACGGGTAAGATCGCCCTTGGTGACCGCGGTCGACACCTCGGCGATTGCCCGCACCTGTGTGGTCAGGTTCGCCGCCAGCTGATTGACGTTGTCGGTCAGGTCGCGCCACAGGCCGGCGGCGCCAGGCACCCTCGCCTGGCCGCCGAGCTTGCCCTCGATGCCGACCTCGCGGGCGACGTTGGTCACCTGATCGGCGAAGGTCGCCAGCGTTTCGATCATGCCGTTGATGGTGTCAGCCAGGGACGCGATCTCGCCCTTGGCATCGACGGCGAGTTTGCGCTTGAGATTGCCCTGCGCCACGGCGGTGACGACATCGGCGATGCCGCGCACCTGGTTGGTCAGGTTGGTCGCCATGAGGTTGACGTTGTCGGTCAGGTCCTTCCAGGTGCCCGCCACGCCCTCGACCTGTGCCTGGCCGCCGAGCTTGCCCTCGGTGCCGACCTCGCGCGCCACACGCGTCACCTCGCCGGCAAAGGAGTTGAGCTGGTCGACCATGGTGTTGATGGTGGACTTCAGCTCCAGGATCTCGCCCTTGACGTCGACGGTGATCTTCTTCGACAGGTCGCCGCGCGCCACCGCTGTCGTCACATCGGCGATGTTGCGGACCTGGCCGGTCAGATTCTCGGCCATCGAATTGACGTTGTCGGTCAGGTCCTTCCACGTGCCGGCGACGCCGCGCACCTGTGCCTGGCCGCCAAGCTTCCCCTCGGTGCCGACTTCGCGCGCGACACGCGTCACTTCCGAGGCGAAAGAATTGAGCTGATCCACCATCGTGTTGATGGTGTCCTTGAGCTCGAGAATTTCGCCGCGAACGTCGACCGTGATCTTTTTCGACAGGTCGCCCAGCGCAACGGCGGTCGTCACTTCCGCGATGTTGCGGACCTGGCCCGTCAGATTCGCGGCCATGGCGTTGACATTATCCGTCAGGTCTTTCCACGTGCCGGCGACACCGCGGACCTGTGCCTGGCCGCCAAGCTTGCCGTCCGACCCCACTTCGCGGGCCACGCGCGTCACCTCGGATGCGAAGGAGTTCAGCTGGTCCACCATCGTGTTGATGACGTCCTTGATCTGCAGAATCTCTCCTAGTGCATCGACGGTGATTTTTTGGGTGAGATCGCCGGTCGCGATCGCGGTCGCGACCTTGGAGACATCGCGCAACTGCACAGTCAGGTTGCCGGCCATGGCGTTGACGTTATCGGTGAGGTCCTTCCAGGTGCCGCCGACCCCCTCGACATGGGCCTGGCCGCCGAGTTTTCCCTCCGAGCCCACTTCGCGGGCAACGCGGGTGACTTCGGAGGCGAATGAGTTGAGCTGGTCCACCATCGTGTTGACGGTGTTCTTGAGCTCGAGGATTTCGCCCTTCACGTCGACCGTGATCTTCTTTGAGAGATCACCCCGCGCAACAGCCGTCGTCACATCGGCGATGTTGCGCACCTGGCCGGTGAGATTGGCGGCCATCAGATTGACGTTGTCGGTCAGGTCTTTCCAGGTGCCTCCGACGCCACGGACTTCCGCCTGGCCGCCGAGCTTTCCCTCCGTGCCGACCTCGCGCGCGACGCGCGTCACTTCCGAGGCGAAGGAATTTAGCTGATCCACCATCGTGTTGATGGTGTTCTTGAGCTCCAGGATCTCGCCCTTCACGTCGACCGTGATCTTCTTCGACAGATCGCCAAGAGCCACGGCGGTGGTCACTTCGGCGATGTTGCGCACTTGGCCGGTCAGGTTGGCCGCCATTGAATTGACGTTGTCGGTCAAATCCTTCCAGGTTCCAGCGACACCCCGCACCTGCGCCTGGCCGCCAAGCTTTCCCTCCGTGCCGACCTCGCGCGCGACGCGCGTCACCTCGCCGGCAAAGGAGTTGAGCTGGTCGACCATCGTATTGATGGTGGACTTCAGCTCCAAAATCTCTCCCTTCACGTCGACGGTGATCTTCTTCGACAGGTCGCCGAGCGCCACCGCGGTCGTCACATCGGCGATATTGCGGACCTGGCCGGTCAAATTGGCGGCCATCAGGTTCACGCTGTCCGTCAAATCCTTCCAGGTGCCACCCACGCCCTCGACGCGGGCTTGGCCGCCGAGCTTTCCCTCGGTGCCGACTTCGCGCGCGACGCGCGTCACCTCGCCGGCAAACGAGTTGAGCTGGTCGACCATGGTGTTGATGGTCGACTTCAGCTCCAGGATTTCGCCCTTCACGTCGACGGTGATTTTCTTCGACAAATCCCCCGAAGCGACGGCGGTGGTCACCTCCGCGATGTTGCGCACCTGGCTCGTCAGGTTGGTCGCCATCGCGTTCACATTGTCGGTCAAGTCCTTCCAGGTGCCCGCCACCCCCTTGACCCGGGCCTGGCCGCCGAGCTTGCCCTCGGTGCCGACCTCGCGCGCCACGCGCGTCACCTCCGAAGTGAACGAGGCGAGTTGCTCGACCATCGTGTTGACGATCTTGCCGATCCGCAGGAATTCGCCGCGCAGCGGCCTGCCGTCGATCTCCACCATCATGGTCTGGGACAGATCGCCCTTGGCGACGGCGCCAATGACCCGGGCCACCTCGGCGGTCGGTTGCACCATGTCCTCGATCAGGTCGTTGACCGATCTGACACTTGATTCCCAGCTACCTTTGGCGTTCCTGACATGGCCGCGCTCGCTGATGCGCCCGTCTTTGCCGACCACCCGGCTGAGCCGCGCGAATTCCCGCGTCACCTGGTCATTGAGTTCGACGATTTGGTTGAACGTGTCTGCAATCTCGCCACTCAGCCCATCATAGACGTTTTCGATACGGACGGAGAAATCGCCGTTTCGAAAGGCTTTGAGAGCGCTGAGAATTTGTCGAGAGTCCAGTTGTTCTTTTGGTAACCGAGATACGCCCAAAAACCCCTCCACGCGGACCCCACGGCCGGATCAGGCCGAAGCTCCTAACGCGTAGCCGCATATTTTGTTCCATATGATTTGCCAGCGCTGCTGAAAGGCCTCGCAGCGCTTTGCTGGCCCCCGGGAGGACGAAGCGGGTTGGCCTACAGCGGTCTCGGCCTCTGCCTACCGCTATGCACGGCGATCGCCTCAATGCCGCTTGAAATACTGCACTTGCCTTTCGTGCTTCTCCGCCGCTTCGCGGCTGTCGAACGTCCCCAGATTCCGCCGCTTGCCCGTCTTCTCGTCCTTCTTCCTTGAATAAAGCCGGTATTTCCCGTCTTTCAGCTTCCTGATCATCAGTCGCTCCCCAGGAAAGGACGGAGGGCCCGGCGATCGCCGGGCCCTCCCTATTGTCAGTCGCGGTGTTCGGGCATGGCTTTCAGCTGGTCCTTGGTCCAGCTGGTCACGGCATGGACGTCGCCGTCCTCGTCACGCATGAAATCGAGTTCGTTGGCGGCGACGGCGACAGGCTTGGCGCCGATGCCGAGGAAGCCGCCGACGTCGATGACGACCTGGCTGCTGCCATGCATATGGTCGACGGAGCCGATCTTCTCGTCGTTGGGACCGTAGATGGTCGCGCCTTCAAGCGTGTCCGGGGTCAGTTCGGCGCGGCTGAGCCTTACGTGGTTGGCGTGGTCCATGAGTGCATCTCCTTTGGGGTGGGGACAGGGTGAACCTCCGAGGCGGCCAAGGGTTCCGACATTGTCGGAGATGACCAGGGATAGCGCTCCAAGAGAGCGCCGGCTTCGCGACAGTCATGGTTTTGCGCTGGGTGGCTCGATGAATCATCTTGTCATCGAGTTGCGCCAACCCGTTGTTTCGAAAGGCTCGCGCGTTCAGCGCCCGCGCTTTGGCTTGAGGCTGCGTGCGGCTTGCTCGATCGCGGCGCGGTCGGTACCGAGGCGGTCGATCAGCTCCTGCGCCTCCTCGCCCGTTATGCCCGCGCGGATCGCCAGTTCCTCCACCGTCAGAACGTCGGAACTGGCGATCTCGCCGGTTTGCGGCAGCGCGTCATCCGCCGTCAGCGGCAGGGCGGCTTCCCTGTCGATCTCCATCTCGGCCCGGCGCCAGTGCCGCTCATGGTCGCCATGCGCCCCGCCTTCGCGTTGCCAAATCTCGTAGGCGCGGTTCCTGATCTTGTCGTCGCGGTCGTCGCTCATGTCATTCCTCCACTCATGTGAGGCATGAACGCGGCGCCGATGCTAACGATCCAAAAAATTTTGCGTGATCGTCGCGATGACCAGATGCACCCTTCAGCCACGCCTGCCCGGCACCGGCGGCTATTCGCACTGGCGCCTGGGTCCGCCGGAATATGGCTGGTAGCTGTTGTCGTCGGGCCGGTAGGAGCGGTAGCGGCTGAAGCAGGAATCGACATGGTCGGCGGAAAGCGCCGTCGTGGCGACCGCCGGGGCGACACCGCCCTCGACATAGCTGACGGCTGCCGATGGCTGCGCGCCCTGGTCGGCGCCGGCATCGAGATAGGGTGAGACGCAGGGGCGCNCCGGCGCGATCGATCCGGTCGCGGTGGGATCGGGTGCCTGCGCCTTGACGGCGACCTCGGGCGGAGCGGGCTGGTCGGCCGGCAAGCGTTGCAGATTTTGCGCCGCCTTGTTCACCGGCCGCGCGTCCCTGGTCCACAGTTCCGCCACGCTGAGGGTCGGCCTTGCCTCATGCGCGGGCTTGGCGGCGAGCAGCCAGGCGGCAAAACCAAGCCCGCTACCGAAGACCGCAAGGGTCAAGACAAAGCCGCCGACCAGTGCCAATATCGCTTTCACGTCACCCTCCTTGAGTCCCTGCTTATAGAATGCGGAGCATCAAGGCTGGTTCCAGCAAAGTGCGTGTGGCGGGCGTATGAACGGGTCGCGGCCTCAGCTTCTCCTCAAACCGGCAGCCTCACCTCTGGGAAAACTGGTTCTCGACCGCCAGCAGCAATGCCACCGTTTCCCCATCGCGCTGGCGCTGCCGCAGGGTGCGGGCCAGCAGCCAATCCAGCGAGATCCGGCCGGCGCCGGCGACGGCCAGCACGAACATGCCGCCGGCGATCGCCAGATCCTTTTCGAAATTCAGCAGCTCGCTCTGGCTGGCGAAGTTGGTGTGGAACAGTGTGGCCGTTGCCAGGCAGAAGAGGCCGAGGCCGATCGCCCCCAGTCTCGTCAGCACGCCCGTTGCCACCGAGAGCCCTGCCCCCAGTTGCAGCGCGATGGTGGCGACGAACAGCGGTAGCCCAACGCCTTGCGCGGCCATCGCCTTGGCGGCGCCGTCGAAATGAGTGGCCAGCGTCACCCCCTCATGCAGGAAGATGAAGGACATGAGCAGGCGGCCGGCAAGCAGGGTCAGATCCCTGACATAGAGTCTGGTGGCGAGGGCGTGCAGCTTCGCGGCGCGTTCGTTCAGGGTCATGGTCAGCCTCCGATATTTTGACACCGTGGAGGCGCCACGCGGGAACGGCGCCTGCCGAATGTGATGACTAAAAGGGCCGGAGCCGGCTCGAGGGAGAGGCGCCGGCTCCGGCAGTGGGCGCCAGCCACGAGCGCCCGAACTTTGCGATCCATCGGGGTTGGCGCAAGGCCCCTCATCCGTCGCTTCGCGTCCAGCTTCTCCCCCGAGGGGATTGCCCGAATTGCCATTCGCAATCCGGGGGGAGAACTTACTTCGTCACCTTGGTGTCGATGGCTTTCCGCAGGTCGGAAAGCTCGTCGCAGCCGGCGGGGCACAGTTTCTGCAGGGAGGCCAGTTGCTCATCGGCCTTGGCCATGTCGCCGGTCTCGACATAGAGTTCGCCCAGATATTCGCGGGCGGCCTTGTGGTCGGGTTTCAGCTCCAGGGCCTTGTTGTAGTAGGTCAGCGCGGTGGTGAAGTCGCCGGTCTTGCGCAGCGTGAAGCCGAGCAGATTGTAGACGTCGGCCTGCTGGTTGTCCTGTGCGAGGTCGCGCAGATCCGCCAGCGCGCCCTTGTAATCCTTGGCGTCGATCTTGGCCTTGACGGCGGTGAGGTCGGGCGCGTCGGCACCCTCGATATCATCGACCGCATAGGCCGGGATGATGGTTGCGACGGGAACCACGGTCAGCACGGCAATGGCGCCGAGCAGGCCAAACAGGGCGTGCTTGCCCAGATAGCATTGTTTCATTGTCTGTCTCGCTAGGATTGAGTTACCCGTTCAAATTTGAACGGGAGAGAAGCCGTAGGCATTGCCGTCCTTGACGAAGACGCCGGTGCCCGGGAACGGGAAGTGCGAACCGGAAATGCGGATGTTGTCCGCGATCACCCGGTCGATAATCTTGTGGCGCGTGGCGATCGCCGTCGGCCCGTCCTGGTCATAGGCACCCTGCCATTCCGGATGCGGCGCGAGAAGCGCCGGCACATACATGGTGTCGGCCGAGATCATCAGTTGTTCCTTGCCGGAATTGGCGAGGTACACCGAATGTCCCGGCGTGTGGCCGGGGGCTGCGATGATCTGGATGCCGGGCGCGACCTCGGCGCCGTCCTCGACCAGCTTCCAGTTCTTCCATTTCGGGAAGTTTTCGGCGATGCGCTTGCCCGCCGGCTTGCGGCCCTCTGGCAGCTTGGCCAGCCTGCTGGGGTCGGTCCACCACTTGTATTCGGTGGCGTTGACGATCAGCTCGGCATTGGGGAACACCGGCGTGTTGGTGCCCTTCTCCATCAGGCCCCAGGCATGGTCGGGGTGGAAATGCGAGATCATGATGGTGTCGATCGCCTTGTAGTCGATGCCGGCGGCGGCCATGTTGGCCGGCAAATGCGTGGCATTGGCCTGCCACTGGCCGACGCCCGAGCCGGCATCCATCATGATCAGCCTGCCGCCCATCTTGAGCACGGCGACGGTGAGCGGAATGGGCATGAAGTCGGTCGTCAACCCCGCCTTGGCGAGCGCTGCCTTGGTATCATCGACCGAAACATCCTTGATGAAGGCCGGGTCGTGCGGCTTCTTCCAGATGCCGTCATAGATGGCGGTCACCTCGATATCGCCGACCGTGTATTTGTAGAAGCCGACGGTGGGTTCCACCGGCGTCTGCGCGAAAGCGGGCCGGGTGAATTCCAGCTTGCCGGCAAGGCCGAAGGCGGCAGCGGCGGCGGCGGATTGAAGCACTGTGCGGCGTGACATGCTGAACATGGTGATCTCCTCTGTTGAGTGGTGACTATGGCGCGAAAGGTCGAATGGAATGACGGAGCGCGAAGCCCCTGGCCCTCCGTCGCTGGTCGCGGGATCGGATCGGCGCCGTCGGGATCCGGTGCCGAGCCGTGAACTCAGTTGCCCCAGATGCCCTGGCCGGGTTCCTTCGCATCGGATTTGGTCGCCGGCCGGCTCGGCCCGGTCGTCACCTTGGTATCGACGCCATGAGGACGTGCCGTGTAGGGGATCGAGGCGGTGGCATTGGTGTCGACAGCGGCGCCAGGCTGGTTGACGTTATCGGCGCCGAAATGGTCGCTGCCGGCAAAGGCAGAAGTCGAGGCAAGCAACATNGCAGCCACGCTGAGAGCGAGCTTGGTCATTTCGGTAAATCCTTGTTTCGTTTTCTTAGGGTCGCGGACCGCAAGATTGCTCCGCTTGCAGAGAAGACCCGCAAGGGCCGCGCTTTATTCCCGGGCGGTATGAGATTTTTCTGGAAGGGCTGAAATTGCGGGAAGCGGTCCTATGGAAGACTGCCCAGACACAATTCAGAAACAAGATTCAACAGTTCGGAAAAACTGGCGAAAAGATCGGCTGGCATAAGCATCCCTCAACGGCCGGAAATCTGGCCGCCGCACAAGCACTGACACAGGCGCACGGACACAGGCGCACGGAATTGGGTACGGCAATGCAAAGAGGTTCGAACGGATCGACGGGTGCCCTGCCCGGCATGTCGCTCGCCGCCGGTAGCGCCCAGGCAACGCGCGCGCTTGCGCGATGCGCCCATGCTCCCGAAACTGTGAAAACGGAGCGGTCGATTCCGTGATAACCGCCCGGCCAAAGAGGGTACGGCCGGCGATCGCCGGCCTGAATTCCCGAATCTTCCGTTCTGGAAGCTTCGGTCATTCCCCCTCCATGAACAACGATGAAATTGCAGCGACGGCACAGTCGGCAATGCTCGCCGGCGCGGCGGCGTGACCGAGATGTGCCTGTAACGGCTTGCCAGGACGAGAAAGTTTGGAAATGGACCACGGTATCGATATCGCCGAACTGGACAGGGAAGCGGCAAGAGCGGGCACAGGGCCCGAGACCAGCCCCGACAGCATCGATGCACTTGCGGGAGTTGCAGCCGGAGCGCACGGCCAAGTCCTGGCGGGCGCCGATTTTGCCCGAGCGGGTCAGCCGGACGAGCGGCTCGACAAGGTCTTCGAGCAACTCGCCGAAACATTCGCCACGCTGCCGGCGGTGATCTCCGAGGGCCGCACCTGGACCTATAGGGAACTGGACAAGCGCGCCAACCAGTTCGCTCGCCTGCTGGTCAAGCGCGGCGTGCGGCCTGGTCACCGTGTCGGGCTCATCCTCGACCGGTCCGCCGAAACCTATGTGGCCCTGCTCGCCGTGGTGAAGGCAGGCGCCGCCTTCGTGCCGCTGGCCACCGCCTTTCCGCAAGAGCGCATGGCGCTCATCATCGAAGACGCCAGCGTCAGCCTGGTCGTCACCATCGCCACCTACGCGTCGCGGGCCGACCAGTTGCCGGTTCCGCACCTGTTGATCGACAGCGCCGCCGCCGAAATATCAGCCCAGTCCGACGCGCCGCTGAAGCCGCACAAGGCGCCGGCCCCCGCTGAGGTCGAAGACATCTGTTACATCCTCTATACATCGGGCACCACCGGCAGGCCCAAGGGCGTCGCCATCCGCCATCAAAGCTTCGTCAACTTCATCCGCGTCGCCGCCGCATCCTACGGCTACCGGCCGGGCGATCGCGTCTACCAGGGCATGACCATCGCGTTCGACTTTTCCTCCGAGGAGATATGGGTGCCGTTCGTCGCCGGCGCGACGGTCGTGCCGGCACCAGGCCAGATGCCGCTCGTGGGCGAAGAGCTCGCCGATTTCCTGCGCCATCACGACATCACCTGCATGGCCTGCAGCCCGACGCTTCTGTCGTCCATGACATCGGACGTGCCCAGCCTTCGCACGCTGCTGGTCGGCGGCGAGGCCTGCCCGCACAATCTGGTGGTGCGCTGGTCGAAGCCCGGGCGGCAGATCCTCAACACCTATGGCCCCACCGAGGCGACCGTCACGGCAACCATGGGTGCACTGACGCCGAACCGGCCGGTGACGATCGGCGCGCCGCTGCCCACCTATTCGATCGTCATTCTCGACCCTTCGCTACCTCAGCTTGCCGAACCTGGCGAACTGGGCGAGATCGGCATTGCCGGCATCGGGCTGGCGGTCGGCTATCTCAACAGGCCGGACCTGACCGAACAGAAGTTCATCACCGATTTCCTCGGCCTGCCGAACAACCCGTCGAAGCGCATCTACCGCACCGGCGACCTTGGCCGGATCAGCGACGCCGGCGAGATCGAGTATGCCGGGCGCATCGATACTCAGGTGAAGATCCGCGGCTATCGCATTGAACTCGGCGAGATCGAGGCCGTGCTGCTCGACCAGCCCGAGATCGCGCAGGCCGCCGTCACCACCTGGGAGATCGAGCCCGGCCGCGTCGAACTTGTTGCCTATTACGCGCCCAAGGCCGGCCAGCCGCCGCTCTCGCGCGCCGACATCGCCCAGACGATGAAGCGGCGGCTGCCGGATTACATGGTGCCCTCCTATCTTGAGGAACTGCCGGCGATCCCGATGACGGTCTCCAACAAGGTCGACCTTCGCCAGTTGCCCAAACCGACCAGCGTCCGGCTCTCGGCCGACCGCGCCATGGTGCCGCCCGGCAACGACGACGAGCGTTTCCTGGCCGACGCGCTATGCGCCGTGCTGAAATTCGACGACGTTTCCGTCGAGGACAATTTCTTCGACGATCTCGGCGCCAACTCGCTGCTCATGGCGCATTTTTGCGCGCGCGTGCGCACGCGGAAGGAATGGGCGACGACGTCGATGCGCGACATCTATCTCTACCCAACGGTGGCGCGCCTGGCCAAGCACCTGAGCGTGGCGGAAGAGATGACGACGGCCACCAACGAGCCCGTTCTCACCCGCCAAGCGTCCAATTTCGTCTACTGGACCTGCGGCGCGGCGCAGTTGCTGTTTTACGCAGCCTACAGCTACGTGGCCTTGTGGGCGATCAATGACGGCCTCAACTGGGTCTATGACACGCTCGACGACCCGCTGCAGCTTTATTTCAGGTGCGTGGTGCTCTCGGCCGGTGTGTTCTTCGGCATGTCGGGCTTTGCCATTGCCGCCAAATGGGTGCTGGTGGGCCGCTGGAAAGCGGAAGCGTTCCCGATCTGGGGCCTGCGCTATTATCGCTTCTGGGTGGTCAAAACCTTGATCCGTACGGCACCCGTCGTGCTGTTCCGCGGAAGCCCGCTCTACAGCCTCTACCTGCAGCTTCTGGGAACCAGGATCGGCAAGAACGTGGTCATCGAATCCCGCGCCGTTCCCGTGTGCACGGACCTGATTTCGATCGGCGACCGAACGATCCTGCGCAAGGAATCGCTGATCCTGGGCTATCGCGCCCAGGCCGGCTATATCCATACCGGGCCGCTGACCATCGGCCGCGATGCCTTCGTCGGCGTCGGCTGCACGCTCGACATCGACACCGCGATAGGCGATGGCGGCCAGCTCGGTCATTCCTCCTCGCTGCAGCGCGGGCAAAGCATCCCCGACGGCGAACACTGGCATGGATCGCCCGCGGTGCCGACCACGGCGGACTATTGCAAGGTGCGCAATGTCAATCCTCCCCGCATCCGGCGCTTCCTCTACGAGGCCGTGCAGCTGATAGGACTGTTTGCCATCGTCACGCCGCTGCCGCTTTTGTTCCACAGCTATTGGGAGAATGTCGGCGACGACTATCAGGAGACGATCGGCATTGTGGCGATCGGCACCACGGTCACGCTGTTCGGCTACATCGTCGCGGCTTTTTTCGCCGCCACGGTGGTGCCGCGCCTGTTCAGCCTGATCCTGAAACCCGGCCGTACCTACACGCTTTATGGCTTCCGCTACTGGCTGCAAACGGTTGCCGAGTTCTCGAGCAACTCGCGCGTGCTCGGCCTGCTGTTCGGTGACAGCTCGGCTATCGTCCATTACATGAGCGCCATCGGCTGGAACCTCAACAAGGTGGTGCAGACAGGCTCCAATTTCGGCTCCAACCAGCAACACGAAAACCCGCTGCTATGCGAGATCGGCACCCAGACCATGGTGTCAGACGGGCTTTTCATGATCAACATGCACAAGTCCGCTTCCGCGTTCCGGCTCGAGCCGACCCGGATCGGCGAACGCAACTATCTCGGCAACAACATCTACTATCCGCCGGATGGACGCACGGGCGACAACGTCCTGCTCGGCACCAAGGTGATGGTCCCCATCGACGGGCCATTGCGCGAGAATGTCGGCCTTCTGGGCTCGCCGCCCTTTGAAATCCCACGCATGGTGAACCGCGACAAGGAACTCATCGCCGGCATCGACGAGCAAGACCGGCGCCAGCGCATCCCGCTCAAGAACCGTCACAATCTGGTGACGATCCTCCTATTCATGGCGACGCAATGGGTCATGCTGTTCGCCACGCTGGCGATCTGGGATCGCGCACTGAACTACTACACCGAATGGGCTGAGATCGCCCTCTTCGTGGCGGTGCTTTTGACCTCGGCGATCACCATTCCGTTCTACATCTTCGTTGAGCGGGCAAGCCTCGGTTTTCGCAAGCTGAAACCGCGGATAACGACGATCTACGACGTCACCTTCTGGCGTCACGAGCGCCACTGGAAGCTCGCGGATTCGCCTGTTGTGCGCCTGTTCGCCGGCACGCCGTTCCGGCCGATGATCCTGCGCATGCTCGGGGTCCAGGTGGGTAAGCGCGTCTATGACGGCGGCGCCAACCTGACCGAGCGTTCCCTCGTGGTGATCGGCGACGACGTCACGCTCAATGAAGGCTGCGTCATCCAGGCCCACTCGCTGGAAGAAGGTGCGTTCAAGTCCGACTTCATCCGTATCGGCGATGGCTGCACGCTCGGACCGTCCGCCTTTGTCCATTACGGCGTGGTGATGGGCAAGGGATCGATGGTCGATGCCGATTCCTTCGTGATGAAGGGCGAGGAGTTGGAGCCCAACTCGATCTGGCGCGGCAACCCGGCCAAGCTGCACCGGTTCGTCGAGCCGGTCATGGAAGACGGCTCCAGGGCGTCGTCCTGACCCTCGATCCCGATCGTCGGAGGCCACGTGGCAGAGCGATCCGGAAGCACCGTGGACATCCGGATCGGCCCGGTCACCCCAGCCAATCGCGCTTTGGTTACCGCATTGCAGCTGGCGCCGGAGCAGATGGACTTCGTCGCCAGCAACGCAGCCTCCCTGCGTGAGGCCAAATCCGATCGCGGCGCGCGGCCACGCGCGGTCATGGCAGGCGAACAGATCGTGGGGTTCGTGATGTACGAGGCGCCGCGGGACGATGACGAGGCGCGCATCTACCGCTTGATGATCGACCGCGCCTGGCAGGGCCGGGGCTACGGCAAGGCCGCATTGCGTGAAGTGCTGAAGGAAATCGGTGGGCTCGGCCACATCAGGCACGTGTCGATCTGCTACGAACCGGAGAATGAAGCGGCACGGCGGCTCTATCGCAGCGCCGGCTTCGTCGAACAGGGGCTCGACGAGGACGGCGAAATGATCGCGGATCTCATTCTGCCCACCGGCCACCGATGACGCCGCCCGCCGAGCCGTCCGAGGAAATCGCCCTGGCGCGCGCCATGGCCGCCATGGCTCCGGCCGGGGTCCGCACCGGTTGCCGGATCATCCGCGAAGGCGACGAGACCCATCTGTTGCCGGCGGAAGCACGCTCCATCCCCGCCCGCCAGCCGTCCATGCGGCGGGCCAGCGGCGCGGCGCGATTGATCGCGCACCGGCTGCTGACGGATGCCGGCTTCGACGGTTTCGCCCTCTTGCGCGGGCCGTCCGGTGCACCCGCCTGGCCGGAGGGGATAACGGGCTCGCTCGCGCATGACGACGACATGGCCGTGGCGGCGGTCGCGGCTGTTGCCGGCATCGGCTCGCTCGGCATCGACGTCGAGCCGGCGCTGGCCCTGCCCGATGAGATTTTCTCGCTCGTGGCAATTCCCGAGGACCGGATCGACGCCGCCGACCGGCAGCTCGCCGGCCGCATCCTTTTCGCCGCCAAGGAAGCGGTCTACAAGGCCGCCTATCCGCTGGATCGCGAGGTGCTGGGCTATGAGGATATCGGCGTGGACCTCAAGGCCGGCCGCGCGACGACAACGACAGGCCGCAGCGTCAGCCTGGTCTATTGTACTGCCCCGCGTGTCGTGGTGTTGGCGTTTGTCGAGGGTGATAGGGTTTAGCGAGGGCGGACGCGGTTATCCCGCTGCGCAGCGATCTCCGCCGTTGGCGCTGCCCCTCACTGTCCTGCCGGACATCTCTCCCCGTATAGTGACGGGGAGAGAGGACCAGCTGCGACGCCGTTGGTCTTCCCGCAACGCACGAGATTGGCGAAATCGGCGACGGCAGCGCCCCTCTCCCCGTCACTATACGGGGAGAGGATGCCGGCAGGCAGGTGAGGGGCAGCGCAAACACTGGCCACTATGAATAGTCGCTATGACGCATGGCGTTATTTATCCAGTGGAAAGCATCATGGCGTCACGAACCGGCATTCGGTTTGCACGAAGACCCTTCGCCCACAATCTCGGTGTACTCTTTCACCTGCCCATCCAGCCCACGTATGCGCCAGCTCTGCCCGTCCTGTTCCTCGACATGGCAAGGTCCGAGCGGCACCTTGCCGCCCCCGTCGGGCAGGTCGAGCACATAGACAGGGTTGCAGATCCCCGACAGGCGCGCGCGCAGCGCTTCCACCAACGCCTGGCCCTGTGCGATCGTGGTGCGCCTGTGCGCCATGCCGCGTGCGAGATCGCCATGATGGAGGTAGTAGGGTTTTATCCCCAGCCGGTACATCAGCTCGCGGCAGAGCTCTTCCAGCGCGTCGACCGTATCGTTGACGCCCTTCAGCAGAACGCTCTGGTTGAGCATCACGAAGCCGGCCTGTCGCAAGGCGCGGCAGGCCACTTCAGTGGCGTCGGTGATCTCGCGCGCGTGGTTGAAGTGGGTGACCACCGTCACCATCAGCCGGCCCTGCAGCGCCGCGACAAGCCCTGGCGTGATGCGCGACGGCAGCGCCACCGGCACGCGCGTGTGGAGGCGCAGCAACCTCACATGGGCGATGTCCTCGATGCGCGCCCGGATTTCGGCCAGTGCCTTGTCGGGCAGCGACAGCGGATCGCCGCCGGTCAGGATCACTTCGCGGATTTCGGGATGGCCCGATATATAGGCCAGCGCCGGCTCCAGCGCCTCGCGCGTATAGCCACGGCCGATCGACGTCAGCGATTCCTTGCGGAAGCAGAACCGGCAATAGACCGCGCACTGATAGGTCGGGAACAACAGCACCCTATCGGCATGGCGATGCGTCAGGCGCGGCACCGGGCTGAATTCGTGATCGGCGATCGGGTCGCCAAGCTCGCCCTCCGCCTCGTCCAATTCCTCAGGCGACGGGATCACCTGCGCCCGGATCGGGTCGGCGGGATCGTTCCAGTCGATCAAGTCGAGATAGGCCTTTGGCGCGCGCACCTTGTGAAGCGCCGCGGCGGCTTGCGCGGCTTCGCGCTCGGCCGGCGAGAGCGGCAGGGAAGCGAGGTCGTGCACATGGCGCACGCCGGCGCGGACATCGTCTTGCCAGGCGATGTCGGCGGCGCGGGTCGCTTTGAGGTCGGTCATCGGTGTCTCGGCTGTTTGCGCGGACCTATCGACCGGATGGACAGCGCGGTCAACCGCTGTCGCAACGCCAACCATGTCCCCCGCCTTCACAACCTAGGCCCACCCGCGCCAGCCATCGCCACAAAAGCGCTTTCGATCGTCTCCAACCTCAGCTCCGGATAAAGCGTCCCGGCTTCCGGGGTGGCCGTCTCAAGCGCGGTTTCGCCGCGGATCCAGAATGCGCGCAGCAATCCAAGGCCGGGAACCGCCGCGATCAGCGCCTCCAGCTCCTCGGCGCTCATCTGCTTGACACGCGGCGAGCGGCCGCTCACTTGCCGCCACAGCTCGATCATCGCGCTCTGCGTAGTCTTGTTCTGCGCGATCCGTATCTCGCTGCGAACAGCATTGGGATCCTCCAGCGCGCGCATGGTGACCGCGGCGATATCCTTCTCGCTGACGAAGGTCGCCGGCACGTTGCCCTCGCCATAGAGCGTCACCTCGTCGGGCGGCAGCGGCGACGATCCGAAGCGCGTCAGGTCGCCCAGCGTCGCCACCCAGGTCGAGAAGAAGCCGTTGGTGTAGATCACCGTATAGGGCAGGTCTGCCTCCCGGACCGCGTCGAAGACGGCCCGCTTGATGTCGAGCGGTTCGATCGAGCCGGGCGCGGCGGCGGCAAAGTCGAGGCCGAAGCCGGCGGAGGGCACATAGCGGGAGACGCCGGCATCCCTGATCGCGCGCACCAGTGTCATCTCGCTGGCCGAGCCGACATGCACCGAACTGATGACGCGGTCGACCTTGCCGACGGCGCGCACAAGACTGTCATAGTCGTCGAGATCGCCGACATGCACGGTGGCGCCGAGCTCCTTCAGGGAGCGCATCCGCGCTTCATTGGCCGAAGTTGCCTGCCGGGCCAGGACATGGAGGCTGTCGCCATTGCGCGCGCTGGCCTTGGCCATCTCGCTGCCGAGCAGTCCGGTGGCGCCGATAATCAGGGTGCTGGTCATATCGCCCTCCCATTGGCCAGAATTTCGTTAGCAAGGATGGAACCATCCCAGTCGCGTTCAAGGCCGATGTCATGCAAACGGCGATCGGGAAGCCGGGAGATCCGGCGCAATGTGCGGCGGCGCTCGAACGCTGCCGCGCTTCGCATGGCAAGGCCGCTCATCGCGGCGCCGATGGGTCGAAGGGTCAAGGTCATGTTCGTCTCCTGTGTTTCACTGGGCGCAAGCCCGCCGATGTCGCCCGGGTGGGGCGAGCATGACGATTGCTCACACTTGTCTGGTCAATTCAGCGCATCGATGAACCGGAAGGCCGGTGTGGATGCTTGGTACGCCTGAATATTGGGCCGTTGAGGGCTGGACGACAAACGACTCTTTGTGCAGGATTTGTGAGCAACACTCACAGGTCGATCCGATGCCGCGCAGACTGCCGCCCCTCACCGCTTTGCCCGCCTTCGACGCGGCCGCCAGGCATTTGAGTTTCTCCAAGGCCGCCGGAGAGCTCAACCTCACCCATGGCGCGGTCAGCCGCGCCATCCGCAACATCGAGGACAGGCTGGGCATCCAGCTCTTCGATCGCGGCACACGCTCCGTGCGTCTGACCGCTGTCGGCGCGGCCTATGCGGCGGAAGTCGGCAAGGCGCTCGACCAAATCGCCGCCGCCACCATCGCCGCCACGCCCGACCGCTCGACGCGCATCCTCAATGTCAGCACGTCCGACGGTTTCGCCGGCCGCTGGTTGGTGCCGAGGCTGCATCGTTTCCATCGCGCCAATCCCGACATCGACGTGCGGCTGGCGACTTCGGGCGTGCTGGCCGATTTCGTCAGCGACGGCATCGACATATCCATCCGCTACGGCCGCGGCGGCTATAGCGGGGTGACCGCGGAATTCCTCGCCGACGAGGAGGTCTTCCCCGTCTGCAGTCCGGAATTGCTGCAAGGCGAGCATCCGCTGCGGCAGCCGGACGATTTGAGGCACCACAAACTGATCCACGACGCCTTTCGGATCGACTGGGCGACATGGCTTGAGCAGGCCGGTGTCGAAGGCATCGACCCCACACGCGGCGTACGCTTCGATTCCGCCACCTTCGCCGTGGAGGCCGCCGTGCACGGCGAAGGCGTGCTGCTCGGCCGCAGCGCGCTGGTCTCGGCCGACCTCGCGGCAGGCCGGCTGGTCCGGCCCTTCGATCTCGCGCTGAAATCGGCGGCCAGCTACTACGTCGTCTATCCTGAAGGCGCGCTGCGCCAGAAAAAGATCAGGGCGTTCCGCGACTGGCTGTTCGCGGAAGTGGCCGCCGACTGGATTGATGCGAACAAGAGCGGCTGATCCGACGAACGCCCACCTGAATTCCCTCTCTTGCCGGCCAGATATCGCCGTTCGCTCCGGAGTTGCGCATCCAGTCAGTCCGACGGGCCGTCAGGCAGCTTGGGCATGACGATCCGTATGGGACGGCTGCCGATCGGCGCTCCGGTCCCGCGATCGATGCTGACTGGGTCGATCTCGGTTCCTGTCTCGGCGTCGAAGAACCGGGTGAAATTGCCACCGCCCCGGTGCTTGCTGCCCCAAGCGGCGAGCGAGAACAGCACCGGAAGCAAATCCCGACCGGCCTCGGTCAACAGATATTCATCCCGTGGCGGCCGCTCCGAATATCGCCGTTTCTCCAGCAGCCCTTCCTGCGTCAAGGTCGCCAACCGGCTCGTCAGCATCGTCGGAGCGATGCCGAGATTCTTGCGAAATTCGTCGAAACGGCTGAGCCCCGCATGGGCATCGCGCATGATCAACATGCTCCACGCGTCGCCCACCGTGCCGAGGCTGCGGGCGATCAAACAGGGCTGGCTGGAAAGATCCTTCACATCGATACCATTTTGATAGTGACTTACTACTAATTTGATAGTATCTTATCCCGCGAGGCCGTTCCACCGAAAAATGATGGTGACGGCCGCACATGGCGCCGCTGGAGTCCCAAATGAAGTTCTATCTGTGCAAGTACATCCCGCCCCGTGCCGACTTTCGTGCATCCATGACCGGCGACGAGCGGGAATGGATGAGGCAGCATGGCGCCTTCTTGGACGAGTTGCTCGACCGCGGACTGATCGTCGCCCATGGTCCGGTGATGGATCCAAGTGGCGGCTATGGCTTGTCGCTATTCCGGATCGGCGACGACCAGGACATCAAGGCGATAACCTCCCAAGACCCCATCGTGAGAAATGGCGCCGGCCATTACGAACATCACCCCATGCTTCATTTGAGCGTACACGGCTGACAAGTCCGACAGCACAAAGCGTCATGATCATGCATCTCGAAGGATATTGAAATGAGCAACAAAAATCGCGGCGTCGCCGTCGTCACCGGTGCAGCGGGCGGTATCGGCCTTGCGACAGCCAAAGCCCTTCTGTCGGCCGGCTACCGCGTCTTCGGCACGAGCCGGAAAGCCGCAACCGGGTCACCGCCGGGGATCACGATGCTGAGCTGCGACGTGACCGACGCGGACTCCGTCGCAAGCATGGTGTCGGAGGTCATAAGCCAGGCCGGGCGCATCGACCTGCTTATCAACAATGCCGGCAATGCCCTGATCGCGGGTGCGGAAGAATCGTCCATCGAACAGGCAAAGACCCTTTTCGACGTCAACGTCTTCGGTCTCATCCGCGTCACAAACGAGGTGCTGCCGATCATGCGACGTCAGGGCGGCGGCCGGATCATCAACATCAGCTCGGTTGTCGGCTTTGTCCCCAGCCCGTTCAGCGCGCTCTACACATCCACGAAACATGCCGTCGAGGGCTACTCCGAGTCGCTGGACCATGAGGTCCGCCCCTTCGGCATTCGCGTCCTGCTGGTCGAACCGGCCTTCACCCGTACGGCTCTCGATCACAATGCGACGAAGCCGGACAGGATGATGAGTGTCTATGACCAGGCGCGGGCAACGGCGACGGCGGTCTGGAACGGCGCGATCGAAAACGGCGATGCTCCCGAGGTCGTCGGACAGGCGGTCCTCACCGCGGCCACCGCGACATCGCCGAAGTTGCGCTATCCCGCCAGCAAGCAGGCGCGGCGCCTGTACCTGCTGCGACGGTTCGTTCCCGCGCATGCTTTCGACAAAAGCCTCCGAAAACAGATGAACCTGCCGTCGTGACAAAGGCGCGTAGCCGCTGTTCGGCGGGCCAGTTTTGAGACGCCAGACATCCGCTGCCGCGGCCGGACGATTTGAGGCACCACAACCCGATCCACGACGGTTCCGAGAGGGGGTCGGCGGAGTGGCGCCAAACCGCCTTGGGCATCCCTGCCCGCGTTCAGGTGGCGCTCGACACTTTCGCGATCGCCGCCAGCACCAGCAAAGCCAGACAGCCAACAAGCGCCATCAGGCCCAGCGACCAGGAAATGCCGATATGGGCCATGGCGAATGCCAGGGCGAACGGCGCGACCGCCGAGACGATCAGGCGGGCGGACATGGCGCGTCCCTGCAGCCGGCCGTAGCCTTCGCTGCCGAACAGCGTCAGCGGCAGTGCCCCGGTGACGATGCTGAACAGCCCGTTGCCCATTCCGAAGATGACTGCGAACGCCATTGCGCCGGCGACCGAAGGCGCGGTGCCAAGCAGAATGACCACGCCCGCCGTCATCAGCACGGCTGAGATGATGGCGAGCCGCAGCGGCGGCAGGTTGATCCCGAAGACCATATTGACGAAACGGCTGAGCACCTGTGACGGCCCGAACAGCGTCCCAACGATGGCGGCGGCGGTACCCAGACCGAGCCCGGACAGCAGCGGCACCATGTGGACCAGCACGGCGGCGCTGACCAGGTTCTGGAGCGAGAAAGCGACAACCATCAAGGCAAAGCCGAGCGGCCGCGCCGGGGCCGGCAGCGATCCCGCGACGTGCCGGGGCGGCTCGATCGCCGCGCGCCTGCTCCTGGCCAGCCCCTGCGATAGCCAGGCGTGCAGCGGCAGGCAGACCAGCAGGTTCAGCCCGGCGAAGACGAGGTAGACTTGTCGCCAAGGCAAATGCGCATGCATGGCCGATGTGATCGGCCAGAAGACGGTCGATGCGAAACCGGCGATGAGGGTGAGATAGCTTATGCTGAGCTGCGCGGCACGCGGCCGGATCTGGACCAGCAGCGCGAAGGCCGCGCCGTATTGGACAAGGTTCGATGCAGCCTGCAGCGCAACCAGCGCGGCGACGAAGGCTGGACCGTTGGGCGCATAGGCACAGGCGGCAAGCGAAGCGGCAGCAAGTGCCGAGCCGGCGGTCATGATCCGTCCCCCGCCAAAACGGTCGATCCAGCCGCCGAGCCAGGGTGCGGTCAGCCCGCCGGCCAGCAGCGCGGCCGACAGCGCGCCGAATATCCATTCGGTCGGCCAGCCCATATCCTTCGCCATGTCGCCGGCAAGGATGCTGAAACTGTAATAAAGCGTGCCGTAGCCGATAATCTGGGTGACCCCGAGCGCGGCGACAGCCGCTATCGGCGCACGCTCCGCGGTTTCGGCTTTTGCAAGGCTTCCGTCATTGCCCACCGGGGTCATGGCTCACCACCTCGCCGTCTTCCTTGGTGAACTGGCTCACCGGGTGGTCGAGCAGATCCAGCACAAGCTCGGACGGACGACACAGCCGTGTCCCTTTCGGCGTTTCGACGATCGGCCGGTTGATCAGGATCGGATGTTCGAGCATGGCATCGAGCAGTTGGCCGTCCGACCATTTTGGGTCGGCCAGGCCCAGTTCGGCATAGGGGGTGCCCTTTTCACGCAGCAAGGCGCGCACGGGAATTTCCAGCGTCGATATCAATTGCTCCAGCCGCGCACGTGGCGGCGGATGTTTCAGATATTCGACGATGGTCGGCTCCTCGCCGCTCGCCCTGATCATGGCAAGCGTGTTGCGCGAGGTCTCGCAGTCCGGATTGTGGTAGATGGTGGTCGTCATGGCCTGGCCTCGATGGGGAGCGGTTGAACGTGCGGCTGCAGCAGCCATGTCGTCAGCGCCAGGGCAATGCCCGCGCCGGCCAGTTCGGCGGCGATGAAGCCCGGCAGGCTTGCCGGACTGATTCCGGAAAACTGTCCGTCAGTGACCGTGCGGCAGCGACCGCCGGGTTGGCGAACGATGTCGATGCGGTAAACCAGTAGGCGGCAGTGATATAGAGGCCGACCAGCCAAGGGATGGCCGAGCGCTCGAAGCGCAGGCCGGCGAGAATGACCGCCAGCAACCCGAAGGTCGCGATCCCTTCCGAAAGCCAGAGCGCGGGTCCCGTTCGGTCATGCGTCGACAAGGCCAGCGGCGCAAGCCCGAACATCAGGTGCGCGCCGACCGTGCCGGCGACGCCGCCGGAGAATTGGGCGAGCGCGTACCAGGCGCAGTCGCTCGCCGGCAGCCGGCGCGACAGCGCCATGGCCATCGAAACGGCCGGATTGAAATGGGCGCCCGAGACCGGCCCCAGTATCGTGATGAGAACCACGAGGATCGCGCCCGTCGGCAAGGTGTTGCAAAGCAGCGCCAGCGCACGATCGGGCGTCAGCGACCGCGCCATGATGCCGGAGCCGACCACCGTGGCCACCAGCAGGCTCGTGCCGAGAGCTTCCGCCGCGAGCCGGCGCGGCAAATCAAAGCCGGCCATGTCCCGGATGGAGGACGCGCCAGGCACACGGTGGTCGCAAGTCATCGGGCAGGCTCCCGCGGGTCGGCCGCACAGCAGCCCGGCAACACCGCCGGCGCGCAGATTTCCGGCCGGCCGGAGCAACAATCCTCCATCAGGAAGCGGATAAGACCGCTCAGCATGTCGTACTCGGCGCTGTAGACCATGGAGCGGGAAGCGCGGCGCACGCTCACCAGCCCCGCGCGTTCAAGCTCCTTGAGGTGGAAGCTGACATTGGACGCCGAAACCTGGACCTTTTCGGCTATCGCACCGGCGGCAATGCCGTCGGGACCGGCAATCACCAGATGCCGCAGCACGCGCAGCCGCGTTTCCTGCGACAGCGCCGCGAAGGCCGACAGGGCTTGACGTTCATTCATATTTCAACAATCCTATGAATATTGAAGCAAGGATTATCGCACATGCTCGCCTCTGACAATCGGGAATTTGGCCCCGTGATCACAGCCGACCCGCAAGACATCACCATGGCCGGCTTGCTGGGCTTTCTGGCGGATCACAAGGACAGGCCGCTGGTGTTTTTCTACGAGGGCAGGCCGGTGCTGCCGGGCTACCATGTCACGGAGGTCAAGGCCGGCCGCTTCGACGCGCTCGACTGCGGCGGGAATCCGGAATCCTGGTCGGAGATCTTCGTGCAGCTATGGGACGTCAACGAGGACCGCACCCATATGCCGGCTGGAAAATTCGCGGCGATCATCCGGAAAGTGACCGAGCATGTCGGTCTCGACCAAGCGGCCAAGCTGACCTTCGAGGTCAGCGACGGCGTGCGCCCGATGCAGCTCTACCGGGCCGCCCTGCCCCGGCTGACCGACGGCGCCGTGCATGTCGAGCTTGCGCCACGGCCAGCGAGTTGCAAGCCGCGCGACCGCTGGCTGGAGGAGGAAAAGAGTGCCAAGGCCTGCTGCGGGCCCTCCGCCGGGCCACAACCATGCTGCGGCTAGCGAAGGGTCCTTTTGAGTATGCGAGCACCGGGGACGCAGGCGCGAGCCCTTTCCAGGTCGGCCGAATACCGCCGATCTTAGTCCTTGGCGCGAAAAGCGTCCGGCACCACGAACACCTCGTCGGCGCGGCCATAGCCGCCATCGGCGACTTCCTCCACCAGCACCATCGTGTAGGGCCGCACGCCCTCGCCGAAAAAGTCGACGAACATGGCTGTCGTGCGATGGATGAGGTCTTCCTTCTGCGCCTTGGAGAGCGCCGCCCGCGGCATCTTGATGTTGGCGAATGGCATGATCTTTTCCTTGTCTTCTCAATTGTTTGGGGTGGGTTTCAAAATGGGACGGGAGACAGGCCGCCACAGCAGCAGCGGCCAGCCTCCTTCAGATCACGCCGCCATTGGCGCGGATGATTTGCCCGTTGACCCAGGCACTGTCCGGCCCGGCTAGGAACGAGACCACGCCGGCAATGTCGTCGGGCTGGCCGAGCCTGCCGAGCGGGATCATTTTGGCCGTGGCCTCGATCTGCGCCGCGCTCTTGCCATCGGTGAACAGCGCCGTCTCGACTGGTCCGGGCGCCACCGCGTTGACGGTGATGCCGCGCGCGCCAAGCTCCTTGGCCAGGATGTGCGTCATCGCCTCGACCGCCGCCTTGGTGGCGGCATAGACGCCGTAACCCGGCTGATAGAGGCCGACCACGCTGCTCGAAAAATTGACGATGCGGCCACCATCGCGAAGGCGTTTTGCGCCTTCGCGCATGCCACGGAACACGCCGCCGAGATTGATCGCGACCTGGGTGTCGAAGAAGGCGTCATCGGCCTGCGCGATCGGCGAAAGCTTCATGATGCCGGCATTGTTGACCAGGATGTCGATGCCGCCGAACGCCTTCTCGCCCGCATCGAAAAGCTTGGCGATGCCGGCCGGATCCGCGATATCGGCCCGCACGGCGATCGCCTTGCCGCCATCGGCTTCGATGGCGCGCACCAGCGCCTCGGCCTCGGCCTGTCCCCGAACATAATTGACAACGACGGCGATACCGTCACGGGCGAGGCGCCGCGCGATCGCCGCACCGATGCCTTTGGAGGCGCCGGTCACGATCGCCGCTTTGGTTTGGTCCGTGCTCGTTTGGGCTGAAGTCATGGAAGTCTCTCCTTCTTGTTGGTGAGGTTGATATAGGTGGAGCCAGCTTCCGGGATAATCAGCCCTGTCTTGACATCACTATTCGGAAACTGCGAACAAAGAGCATGGATCGTCTGGACACGATGCGGCTCTTCGTTCGCGTGCTGGAACGGCGTAGCTTCACCGCTGCCGCCGCCGATCTCGGCCTGCCGCGCTCGACCGCAACGGAAGCGATCCGGCGGCTCGAAGAACATCTCGGCGCAAGGCTGCTGGAGCGCACCACACGCCAGGTAAACGCCACGCAGGACGGCGAGGCCTATTACCGGCGCTGCCTGTCCATCCTGGCCGAGATCGAGGATGCAGAGGCCGCCTTCCACAATGCGGAACCCTTCGGCCTGCTGCGCATCGACGCCAGCACGCTGCTCACGCGCACCTTCCTGTTGCCGCGCCTGCCGGAATTCCTGGCCCGCTTTCCGCGCGTCGACCTGCAGATCGGCCAGAGCGACCGGCTGGTCGACTTGGTGCGCGAGGGTGTCGACTGCGTCATCCGCGTCGGCGAGCCGCCCGACAGCGGCATGATCATGCGCCGCCTTGGCATGATCCGCGAGATGACCTGCGCCAGCCCCGCCTATCTCTCTCGCCACGGCACGCCCGCCTCCCCCGATGCGCTGGACGGCCACCAGGCGGTCGGCTTCGTCTCCTCCCGCAGCGGCGAAGTGCTGCCCTTCGAATTCACCGTCGGCGGCAAGACGCGCGAGGTGAGGCTGCCCGGCCGCGTCGCCGCCAACAATTCCGACACCGCCGCCGACCTCGCCCGGCTTGGCCTCGGCCTCATCCAGGCACCGCGCTACCGCTTCGAGAAGGATTTGGCGGAGGGAACACTGGTCGAGGTGCTGGCCGAGTATCCGCCCTCGCCGACACCGCTGTCGGCGCTCTATCCGCAAAACCGGCAGCTTTCGCCGCGTCTGCGCGTCTTCCTCGACTGGGCGGCACGCATTTTCGCCGAGGCGAACTTGTAAGAGCAATTCCAGTATTTGGCGGTTTTCTGTCCGGTATTGCGTCAACACAAAGGAACAGGCACTCGCCGTTGCCCATCGGCGCCATCTGATGTCAATGTCGCCGCGACAGCGCGCCATGGGGAGATGGCGCGCCGACAGGGAGGATTTTCATGACCAAGACGCAAGCCGGCTTGCCGCGCTATGACGATGCCGTTGCAAGCTTTCGTATCGAGGACGAGATCACCAGACTGCAGGGCGACCCCGCGACCGGCATCAACGCATATGTCGAATGCTGCGGCCGGCATACCGGGCGAAACCGCCTGGCGCTACGCGCCATCTCGGCCGACGGCGAACTCAGCGAATTCAGCTTCGAGGATCTCGCCGACATGTCGGGCCGGGTCGGCACTCTGCTGAAGGAGTTGGGCGTCGGCCCGGGCGATGTCGTGGCCGGAATGCTGCCGCGCATCCCCGAACTGCTGGCGCTTATCCTCGGCACCTGGCGCATCGGCGCGGTCTACCAGCCGCTGTTCACCGCCTTCGGCCCGAAGGCGATCGAACACCGGCTCGGCTACAGCGGCGCAAAGCTGGTGGCGACCAATCCGGCCAATCGCGGCAAGCTCGACGAGGTCGCGAACCCTCCGCGAATAGCCATCATCCTCGGGGCGGGCGACGCCCTGCCCCCGGGCGACATCGATTTCCGCGTCGCCCTTGCCGCCGCTTCACCCAACCGCGCCCCGGTGATGTGCAAGGGCGAAGACCTGTTCATGATGATGTCGACCTCGGGCACCACCGGCCTGCCCAAGGGCGTGCCGGTACCGCTCAACGCGCTGCTCGCCTTCGGCGCCTATATGCGCGACGCGATCGGCCTGCGCCCAAACGACATCTTCTGGAACATCGCCGATCCCGGCTGGGCCTATGGCCTCTACTACGCCATCACGGGACCCCTGCTGCTCGGCATCGCCACGACCTTCAACGAGGGCGCCTTCACCGCCAAAAACACCTATGATGTCATCGAGCGGCTCGGCGTCACCAGTCTCGCCGGCTCCCCCACGGCCTTCCGCCTGCTGCTCGCCGAAGGTCCCGACCCCGCCGCGCGTGCAAAAGGCCGGCTGCGCGTGGTGAGCAGCGCCGGCGAGCCGCTCAACCCGGAAGTGATCCGCTGGTTCGACGCCCACCTCGCCGCGCCCATCCACGACCATTACGGCCAGACCGAGAACGGCATGATGGTCAACAATCACCATGGCCTGGCGCACCCCTTCCGCGCCGGCTCGGCTGGCTTTGCCATGCCGGGCTACCGCATGGTGGTGTTGGACGAGGCCGGCAACGAGCTCGGCCCCAACCAGCCCGGCATCCTTGCCGTCGACATCGCCAACTCGCCGCTGCGCTGGTTCGACGGCTACCACCAGGCCGAAACGCCGGCCATATCGGGCGGCTACTACCGAACGGGCGACACGGTGGAATACGAGCCGGACGGCTCGGTCTCCTTCATCGGCCGCGCCGACGACGTCATAACCTCGTCCGGCTACCGCATCGGCCCCTTCGACGTCGAAAGCGCGCTGATCGAACATCCCGCCGTCAACGAGGCGGCGGTGGTCGGCGTGCCCGACCCCCAGCGCACCGAGATCGTCAAGGCCTTCGTCATCCTGGCGCCCGCCTACGAAGGCAGCACGGAACTCGCGGAAGAACTGGCGCGACATGTCCGCGAACGCCTCTCGGCCCATGCCTATCCGCGCGAGATCGACTTCGTCGGGGAATTGCCGAAGACCCCGAGCGGCAAGATCCAACGGTTTTTGTTGCGCATGGCTGAGGTGGAGAAGAGGAAGGGTTGAAGGGCGGCGGGAAGATTGGAGTGGGTCCTGCGCCAATTGCTGAGACTTGCAGAGGAGGGGGTGGAAAAGCGACCTTTAAGAAAGGCATGACCTGCGCTGACGCGCATGATTTCCGCGGCAATCAATTTTTGAATTTGCCACGGGTTGCGATCGCGAATGCCATGTTATTCCAACTTGCTGATGGTGTTGGACGCATGCTGCGCAGCTGATCCCCAATGGCCTGCCGCTCGGGAGAGTACGCTGGCAACTTTGGAGAGAGGTCTCTTGCCAGGGTGCGCGCCACCACCGCGCAAAGCCGTAAAAAGCGAAGGCCTTCAGACGCCCGTCTGCAGTTCAACTGCGATCGTCGATACGGATCATCCCTATTGATGAAGGTGATAGAGCTTGCCGACGATCTTCCACTCTCCGGAGATCTTGAGCAGGGAAAGATAATCGGTGAACTTCATGCTCCCGAACTCGTTCTCGATCTTGACGATGGCTGCGTCGTTGGTGACGTCGATTAAGCTGATCGTCCAGCTTGGGCCGTGATTCGGCGGCAGGCCCGCACCCAGTACCTCGCCCACATAGGCATCCACGGATAGCCATTCGACCGCGTTTTGATAATTGCCGATCACCGATGCAGAGGGATGGAAGATAGATCGCAGCCCTTCCTCGTCAGCAACTGACATGGCTAGGGTATAACGTTCAACGGCAGCGCTTATCAGCCCTTCATCGGTCTGTGACATCAAGGCAGCTCCAATCCTTACCCAACGGCATACTGCAATTAAAAGCCATAAGCCACCTCATGGCGTCGCTTCGCGTCCCCATCGCCTCGCACCTGTCGAAGTTATAACTGCCGCCAGGCGTAAGCGGGCGTGGTTCAAATGAGGAGTTTGGATTGGCTGAGCATTGATGAGTTTCAATGAGA
>NZ_AYWQ01000021.1:0-164663 GCF_000502415.1 Mesorhizobium sp. LNHC229A00 | reverse complement strand
GGGTTGCCGGTCGTCTGCCTTGATGCTCGGCATGCAAAGGCAGCGCTTTCAGTGCGAATGAACAAGAGTGATGAGAATGATGCCCGCGGACTGGCCGAACTGGTTCGCGTCGGCTGGTATCGAGAAGTGAAGGTCAAGAGCGCAGAGAGTCAGGCCACCCGGTCCATGCTCGTCGCCCGGTCGAGACTTGTCGAGATCCGTCGCGATCTCGAAAATCAGACACGGTCCATGCTGAAGGAATATGGGCTGCAGTTCAGTCGATCGATTGGGTCACAGTTCCGGCGAAAGGTTTGGGAACTGGTTGCTGACGGCGCAGGTTGTCTACTACAATCCTGGGGTGTCTGAGAGGGGCTCAACGAACTGCCAGCGTCATCGGTCCGTCGAGGACCATCGGCGCAGTCATGCCCGTCAGGCGCAATGCGCCTGTAAAAGTAGTCGTTTNGGCGGCGGCGACTTTGTGAGCGGGCAGGTTGTCGAGGATGACGATGTCACCAACTCGAAGCGTAGGCGCCAATACATGCTCGGCATAAGCGGCGAACCATTCACCCGTCATCGGTCCGTCGAGGACCATCGGCGCAGTCATGCCCGTCAGGCGCAATGCGCCTGTAAAAGTAGTCGTTTTCCAGTGCCCGTGCGGGATCGGAGATCGGCACCGCATTGCCCCGCTTTGCCCGTCCACGCAGGCGAGCCATCTTCGTCGATGCGCCGGGTCTCGTCGATAAAGACCAACCGTTCGGGATCGAGATCAGGCTGGGCCTTGAACCAGGCGCGTCGCCGCGCGAGCACGTCGGGCCGATCCTGCTCGCTGNTTTTTTTGAAGGTCATCGAGTGACGGTCGAGAAAGCGCCAGATCGTGCTCGGCGCGAACACGACCGCATGCTCCGCCCTGAGAACTGGCGGTGAGGCGGGTCCCGGCCAAAAGTCATTCCCGCCAGAATGGCTTGGCTATCTCAGCCTCTACCTGTTTCAAAGTCAGCCCGATGTCGTCGATTAGCTCGGGCGAATTGGTCGCCATACATGCCAGCTGGTGTCGGAAGTAGGCACGGTCGCTCCATTCCTTGACCAGGCTCTTCAAACCGGACCGGTTCTGCGTGCGCCCGGCTGCCGTCGGCTGCCGTTCGCTGGGGTCAAGGCGCATCGCGCCGTAGACATCGGATAGGCTAGTCGGAGTCGTTGTCATGGGTGTGCTCCTCGATATCAATGGCCCTGTTCGCTGGGCACGCTGGGAGCCTGTGCTCCGGCGAGGGAACGCGCCATCGGTCAGATGCGGTGTTTCGCGTCCTGCATTTGTAGTATTTTGCGGCGGCAGCAGTTGAAACCATGCCTATCCGATGGCAGGGAACTTTATGAACCGCATTGCTACGTCTTCACAGACTGACGCGCTATCGGACCGCGAGCGCGCGGTGGCGGAAAGATTTGCGTCGGGCCTGACCTATCGCGAGATCGGCGAGGCGCTGTTCATCGCCCCCTCGACGGTCCGCACCCATATCGCCGCCATTTACGAGAAGCTCGGCGTCAACAACAAGATCGCGCTTGCCTCCCAAATCAATGGCGCAGCCCTCGCGGTCCTGGCACCTTCTCTGGCCGAGGCCTCGCCGGTGCTCGCCATCTTTCCGATTGAATGCCTGAGCGGCGACGAACGCTGGCGCCGCTTCGCCGACGGCCTGTCGTCGGACATCAGCATCGATCTCGCTCGCTACGCCGATCTGCCGGTGATCGCCTTTCACACTATGAAATCGCTGGGCAGCAAGCGGGTGGATTTCGCCGCCGACGGCAAGGCGCTAGGCGCCACCTATATCGTCTCGGGCCAACTGCGCGCCCACGACCGGCGGGTTAGGCTGACGATCGAGCTTGCCGATGCCAGGAGCGGTGTCAGCCTATGGAGCGAGCGCTATGATCGCCCCGTCGAGACCATTTTCGAGCTGCAGGACAGCCTGACCGAAAGCGTCATCAATGTGCTCGCCGGCAGCAATGGGGCGCTTGCCACGATCGGTCGCAACGAGATCATACGCAAGCCGCCGTCCAGCCTGCGTGCCTATGATCTTTATCTGCTGGGTGTCGAACAGCATAATACCTTCAGCCGCGCCGGCAATGCCGCGGCGATCCGGCTGCTTTCGCGAGCGCTCGAACTGGAGCCTACCCTGGTCAGGGGGTGGACCGAGCTGGCCTACGCCTATTCGATCCAGTCCTGCCACGGCTTCGGCGGCGACATCAACGGAGCGATCGAAAGATGGCTGGCGGCGGTCGAAAATGCACTGCGTTTCGATCCGATGGATAGCAGCGCTCAAAATTGCCTGTGCGACGTCATGGGTTGCCTGGGTGATTTCGAGGCGGCGGAGCGTGCGCTCCAGCGCGCATTTGAATACGGTTCCAATCATGCCGACACACTGGTGCTGCTGGCCGGCAGCCGGGCACTGGTCGTTGGCGATCCGGCCGAGGCGATGCCTCTCATCGAGCGTGCCATGCGCCTCAACCCGCTCGCGCCAGCCTGGTATTTCGGCATGCAGGGCCGCATCCTGTTCGCCGCTGGCCGGCATCGCGAGGCCATCGCATCGCTGCGCAGGGCCACGCCTGATTCTCCCAATGTGATCATGTTCCTGGCGTTGGCCCATGCGGCGATCGGTGAGGGCGTTGAAGCGGCCGGGTTGGCAGCCCGGCTACAGACCGAATTCCCGGAGTTTTCGATCGAACGCTTCATCGCCGGCTACCCTGTGGCCAACCCTGATGCCGTCAAGGCCATTCGTCAGGCGGCAAAGCTGGCAAAACTCGGATAAGGTGGAGCGTAGGAACGGCGGCTAGCAGTTAGGAGGGGGCATTCAAATTGCGTTCAGAGACTTGCCAGCGCTTCGCGGCCCTTCAAAGCCGTAGACACCAGGTCTGGTCGGCCGCGTGCGGTTCCTGAAAGGCGAAGAGAAGCTACGTCACGCCTCTCTCAAGGATTTTCGGGAAAAATAGCGGGCATTCTTACGCACCTTCTTGCAAGCAGACGTTGGCGAGGAATATTATCCTCTCGTTGCGGCGAACCCTCAAACGGAGATCGCCACCAGCAGAAGCGCTACGCCTTGATGCTCGGTGCCGGCGGCTTCACGGTCGATCGCAACTGCAATCTCTGGACCGTTGCGACAATTGCGGCGGAAATCGCCTCCGCTTCGCCATAGAGCGTCGGGCCATAGATGCAGCTCACTGCTTCCTCGCTGATGAGCACGCCCGGCGGGCAATGATCCTCGATGGTTTCCCTGATCATTTGCAGGGCGGCTCTGCTTCGTCCATTTGGATGTGTTCCACTTATATTAGCATTAACGCATAAATAGCGGCTGCTGGGCGTTGCTGCGCCCTTGGACGTTGAGGATTGAGAGTTGAGCTACTACTCGAAGCTCTATCATATCGATGGCCTGGTGCGCGCCATCGGCTGGAAGAAATCAGTCTCGGTACTGCTTCGCCGTGTGCTGAGGATCCGATCGGCGATGAAAGTTCGCTGGCGCAATCATGAATTGCTGATCAGACCCACCGACAGCGACTTGTTTGTCGCCTCCCAAGTTCTTGGGCATTGCGAATACGAAGTCGGTAAGGAAGGCCAAGCCGCGCTCAACCGCCTCGCGAAAAAATGGAGAAAAGCGGGACTGGTACCCGTGATTGTGGATGCGGGCGCCAACGTTGGCTATTCGTCGATCTTTTTTGGAGACCAATATCCCGATGCCATCGTGATGGCCATTGAACCGGACCGTCAAGCGTTTGGAATGCTGACGTCAAACTGCGCCGGTTTAGAGCGGATTATACCGGTCTACGGCGCGCTTTGGAGTCATGACGGTGAGGTTGCGCTTGTGAACAGCGAGAGTTCTTCCTGGGCCAGATCAGTATCAGACGGGCAAGGTATTCCGTCGATCACCTTACGGAGCCTTCTTGCCAAATTGCCCAGAACAAGATTGGTGATGCTTAAGATGGATATCGAAGGCGCCGAACTGCAGGCAACTCGCGACTGCGGCAAGATTCTAGAGGAGGTGCCGTGCATTGTCGTCGAACCGCACGACTTCATGTTTCCGGGCCGAGGCTGCCTGACGTTCGTGTACTCTTTGTTCAACGGAAGGAGCATGGATAGCCTTGTGAACGGCGAGAACCTTATTTTCATAGAGTCAGCCTTGCTATCGAGTGATACCAGCCGAAAGCGTCCAGGACCACGCAGGGCCGGCGCCCAACGGGATGAAGCGGCCCGCGACGCAATGGGTTAAGCCCGGGATCATCGGCTATGGACGGTTTAGCGCGCGCCGGTAGCGGCTAGGCTTGCTTGCCGCGTCCCTGCGGGCATCGGCAATGAGACCAAGGGCGGCATCTTCCGAAAGGCTAGGATGTGCCAGCATCACTTGGCGCGCGAGTTCCTGGAACTCGCGCGGCGTCATCCGCGTCGTCCGGCTGAATAGCTTGTCGCGTAGCTTCGGGGCGATACGGGAGCAATTGGCGAGCCCCAACAGCGTCGTGGCAAAGATATATTGCGGCCTCCTAGTAATGCCCGAGGCGATAGCACCCGGTACCATGAAGCAATGACGCATAGGCCATAGGCATGGCTCTTTTCTACGTCCTTGAGGCTTTCGGTTATGTCGGAGCCCATGCCTTCTTCTCTCGCTGCCAACCTTCGGGTGTGGTCGCAATCTATTAGGCTTGCCAGCTCTGTTTGGCCATCGGGTGACGACCGCGAGCGCCTGGGATCGGCTTTTCGGCATGACGAATGATCATTACAAGCTTTTCTGGCATCGTTTCGGCTGCTCAGGTTAGCATTTCCGCTATTGGCCGTTGAATGGTGCTTGCAGCCCCCTCTCAACAAGACCAGTGACGCGATGGAGCGCAGGGCGTGTTCAGTTGGTGCTGGTTTTGGCTGTAAACCCGCACTGCTTCTGTTCCATATCGATCTGCTTGGTGATGCGGATGGCGTTCTGTGCGTACGCCTCCGTCACGGAGCCGCTATTCACAGTCTTGTCCTTGAGCGGACTGACGCCTGCGCAGAGGTGGAAAACATGCGGCTCGGAGGACTTCGCGGCTCCGTTTTCGGGCGCGATCCAGTAGACGACATCCTGTCCAGTGGGGTGGCTCGGGTCCTGAGTCGCCGCTGTTACCGCAGCGCTGTCCGTGGCGATCGCCTGCGCCTGGGCGGCGACGTCAGGCGAACAGGCGGTGGTGGGCTGCCCCGATTTGATCTGGGCCGCGCATGCGTTCATATCCTGGGTGTACTGTTCGACCGATGGGGGTTTGAAACTGATCCCCATGACCGTCGCGAGCACGGCCAGCGCGGCGCCGAGGCCGCCGGCAACCTTCTTGGTCTGCGGATCCATGTTTTTGTCGGTGAGGATCAGGAAAACCAGCGGGAGGAAGGCAATCAGCGTGATGATGGCGCCAAGCTGGTTCTGGAAGAAGAAACTCGCCCTATCGGATGCACGGGCGGGATCGTGCCTGTTGGCCGCTTTCCACAACAAGTTGCCGGCGATTGCGAAAATCGCGATGCCGATCAGAAGGCCCATGATCAGCGGCAGGTGTCCCTGGTCGAACTTGTTCTGGCGAAGGAGAATAATGCCGTAGATCTCACCGCCAATGGCCACTATCCACGCCAGTGCGGCGAAAAGGCGAAGACGCGTGGCGGAAGACTTCTGGCCCTGCGTTGCTTGCCAATCCTTAGTAACGTCGGCTCTCGGCTTGTTGTCGCTCATGACCATCCCCTATGATATCGACACTTTTGCTGCGCAACGTTGAATTTGAAAACCAACCTGCCCGGCGCTGCGTCATTGAACAATCGTCTTCGTCACCTGACTCGCCGCTGCGGCGAACATGCAAACACGGCGCGCCGCATTGCCATCCTTATTGCGCATGAGTGAGGGCGTCCATACCCAACGACGCGAACGCCAATGTGGCGAGCCTTCGGGCGCTTCGCCTTCTGGACCTCACAGGTACCGTTCACCGTCCGCCTTGTGCTCGAAACCGAACCAGTGCTGTTCTTGACGCGACCGGGCAAAGCCAAAGCCGGCATGCCTTCCGCATCCATCAAAATCCCAGGCAGGCCGAGTACCCTGGCGCGCTCGGCGTAGCCAACATACGGGTTCCAATTCCCAGTCGCGGGAATGTCAACCTGATCCTCGTTCGTTTTGCCAGGCTTTTTCGACACTATTCTGGTCTTCACCACCGTCCGGCCGGTTCAGCGTGACTGTGCAGCGAATAAGCATGTTCCAGTCGGGTCCGTGCTCCATGATCAGGTGCAGCTCGGAAATCTCTTCAAGGAAGTGTTCGATGCTGATCGGTCCATTCTCGTGTTGATATTCAAGCACGGCTTTCCACCGCTTATCGCCATGCAGCGCAACTACGTTTGTCATCGGCCACTCCACCGTCAGCTTCAGCGACACCGATCCTGTTCGGTCTCAATCACGTTACCGGTGCCCAGGGTTACACCGTCGCACTGTTTTGGGCGACATAGCGCTTGACCTTGGATGCGGCGCCCACTCAGCAAAGCCGCATTGTTCGCGCCTCCAGCCTTTATGACCCCGGCTGTAAGTGATGATCACTTTCTGGCCGACTTCGAGGCTGTCAACTCCGCTACGGGTTAGAGTAGTCGCATGAACAAACACGTCCTTCCCACCGGCATCTAACGCAATGAAGCCGAACCCCTTGTTTAGATCGTATCGCATCACGACGCCGACGGCTTCCTGCCCCTCGTGTTCCTGCAAAGGAACTGAGGCTTCGGCGGGACGCTTTGCAACCTTCGAAGCAACGTCTTCGACGCTCACAGAAACTACTTCGACAACCTGAGCCCCCTTTTGGCCGTGTTCGGTTCGGACCTTCAGCCGTGCACCCTCGGGAAGGCTGTCATGCCCCGCAGCCTGCACCTTCGAGAGGTGAATGAAGGCATCAGAACCATCCCTGAGCTTCAAGAAGCCGAAACCCTTTTCTGCGTTCAACCAGAGTACCTCAGCATCATGTACGGAGGTCGTCGCTGACGAAGGCTGGGGTGGTGCTGGCCTGCGGTCGAAATAACTCGGTTCCGAACTATCATGATGGTTATCGCCCTCGAAGCCCTGGCTCCGCGACTGACGGTGTTCCCGATATTTGCCCATTCCAGCACTGGCCCTGAGGAGGAGGTTCCTTATCACCGGGAGTGATCAGGGAGCAATACCAATCCGGTGCCTTGGCATGGCGCGCTGAAGGATGGCCTCCTGGTAAGATCGTCTTGATTCCGGACAATGCGCGGTGGGCTGAAAGATCTGCCGGGGGCAGCCTGTTCTATGCTAAACCCTATGACCAATGCGGCGAGAGCCGCGTCGTTGCGTGATCTGCTTTTAAACTAACCGATTCTTCTCATCTGGGACGCCGGAACGGCGCCATGGGCTCTTTCGCCGCCGATCCCGACGTCGTGATATTCATTGAGCGAGGCGGTCCGGGTTCACTTTCAAAGTGACCACGAGGCCATCTGCCTCGCAATCATAGAAAATGGCCCCGCGCAAGTGCCCTGCGACGCTGCGCTCCAGCAGCTTGCTCCCGTGGCCCCGAGCGACCCTTGGTTCCTCGACACGCGGCCCGCCACTCTCCGTCCATACTATCGTGACGGCCTCGTCTCGCGCGGAACACGAGATATCCAGCGTGTCGCCGAGAACCGCGGGGAAAACAAGCCAGATCGAGCGATGATCATCCAGATGGGCTCTTCAACGCAGGTCGGTTCGACGAGTGCTACCGCCAACGGCCAAATCGACCTCTCCATCCTCCGCCGAAACGACCGCTTCAAGCAATCAACCTAATAATTAGGAGAAGTACAATTGCGCCGACGGTGGCATTGACGATTAAGCTGATCGTTCCGCCCCCGAGATGGACGCCTAAGCGGGGCAACAGCCAGTCTCCTATGAACGCGCCGATGATTCCGATTGCAATGTCCCCGATCACACCAAAGCCGGCCCCCCGCACGATCTTTCCGGCCAACCATCCGGCAATAAGGCCGACTACCAAAATGACTATGATGCTCTCGTTCGTCAGATGCATGGCGGTTCCCCCAAGCCCTCGTTTTCGGATTGCGATTATTGTTTGCCAGCGACTAGTTGCATTGCCGGTCTTCTATTCCCTCGATGGTTCGAACCGACCTGGGCGGCGGTTAACCTAAGCAATTTCACTGGCGAGCAAACGAATTGGGGCCGCTTTCCGCTCCCGTTGCGGTCGTTCGGGTCGCAATCATGCCGAGACGCAATCTGATTCCCAAATTGACAAATGCCTTCCCGGAGTGTCGCAACGATGTTGACAAGCGCTAACGGTCACTGAGCTTTGGTGGTGGGCTGCTGATCTACGGGCGAGCCATATCGAACCGGGTCAGGCATCAGACTCCGGAAGATGGCGTCGTTCTTCGCTCGCCATGCTTCATCTGCAAGCCAGCGATATTCCTGATCGGGCATCAACGGAACGGCTTTAACATCGGCGCTGGAGATGCGTAGGTAAAAGCTGTTTCGCTCCTGATTGACCTGCATATACCGAAGCGGCACGACGATGCTGTCTTTGCCGGCGATGAAAAAGCCCCCCGATGCAATGACCGCATAGTCCCATCGGTCCTTGGTTCCAATTACTACGTTGCGAACTTCGCCAACGATCTTGTCGTCCGAACTGCGAACTTCAGAGCCGACAATCTCGTCTACACGCAGGCCAGGCCCAAGATCATCTATGTCGATGAGAGGAAGTTCGCCTGGAGCACCGCGATTGCCCTGAACCTTACCGCCTTGATGCTGCTGTGGTTCTTCGGCGGCTACCTGTTCATCGGCCAGGTCCTCGTCGTTGCCCCCAAGCTTCGCCATCGAGGGAGCGGCGATCAGTTGGCGGATATTGGCGAGCAGACGTTCGCAATCGTCTTGTAAGCCGTACGACCAAAGCAGGAACGCCGCATCCCTCAGAGTTCGCAGGTCCCGGACGAGATAGCGATTGTTCGGATTGCGTAATTCCGGGCTTTTGAGGACGGCTTCTTCGAGCTTCGCATCGGAAATGTTACAAACGGCGAACGCCGGCTGTGCGCCAAGGCCCAGCAACAACGCCACGGGCGCGGCGATCCAGACCAATCTCATTGAAATTCCCCATGGCGGCTGTTTCGTCTTGCTTCGTACGCCGAGCACGCCAATCGGCTGGAAACGTACGCCGCAAACATTATGCGCCAATCTGAACAACTGTTCAGGAAGCAATTGGTTCCGCTCGTGGCAAACTGTGTTGAGTGGGATGAGGACTGCTACCTGTTAGGCCCGCTCCCGCCGACCTGCGAGGCTCTTTTCACACGGATGAATTCTCATGAGGCTGAGACGGTCGAAGAGCAACACGACCGCGAAGCCATCGAGCAGAGAGAGGATTTGGCGACAAGGCATCTCTTGCGTCTGACATCCATCCTCATTCGTATACTAGATAGGTGACAAGCTCCTACGACTCGTCCCTCTCATCGCGCAAATTAGACACAACGCGGCGGTTCTGCGACCTGCAGGCTGCGTCGGGGCAGTCGCGGACGAGCCTGTCCTTGCCGTAGCCCTTGGCCCATATGCGGTTGCGGTCTATGCCGCCGGCGGCGAGGTAGCCCATCACCGCATCGGCGCGCTGCTGCGACAGCGCCGTTTCACTTGCGCCGGGATCGTCGGCGAAACCCTGCAGCTTGAGCAGCCAGCGCGGATGCTTTGCCAACCAGGCGATCTGGGTGTCGAGGGTCGCCTTGGCGACAGAATCGAGCGCGGCCGAACCTTGCGTGAAGTAGGTGCGGCGGCCGACATTGAGGATAAAATCCTCCTCGCTGCCTGGCTGCACGTTCTGGAAGCCGGCAATCTCGGCGTTGGTGACGTCGGGCGTGGGGGCCAGCGTGTTGCTTGTCGAGCAGGATGCGGCCAGCACCAGCAGGCCCATGGCGAGCAGCCGGCGCGTGTTTTCAATCATTCGGTTCATGAGGCGCCAATCATTCGACAGTGGTGGAAGCGGGCGCCTGGTCGGCGATGTGCGGCAGCACCTCCACGGCGGTTCCGATCGGGCACCGCTGGTAGAGGTCGATGATGTCTTCCGGGAACATGCGTATGCAGCCGCTGGAAGCGTCGGTGCCGATGCTCCATGGCTCCAGCGTGCCATGCAGGCGGTAGCCGATGTCGGCGCCGTCGCGGTACAGATAGAGCGCGCGCGGCCCGAGCGGATTGTTGGGCGCGCCGCCTGCGACCATGGGCGGCAGTTCCGGCCTGCGCTTAAGCATTTCGGGCGGCGGGACCCATTGCGGCCACAGCGCGCGGCGGTCGATCGTGGCGCGGCCGTACCATTTGAAGCCCTCCTTGCCGACGCCGACGCCGTAGCGGATGGCGGTCTTATTTTCCATGATGAGGTAGAGGAAGTGGTGGCGGGTATCGACCACGACGGTGCCGACCGTCTCGCTGCTGAAATACTTGACAATCTGGCGATGCCATCTCTTGTCGATCTTGGCGAAGTTGGTCTTGCGATAGACAAAATTGTTGTCACTCGCGGTACCGGCGAAAAAGGATTTTCCCGTCGCGGCTTGAACAATATTGCCCGTCGCACCGACCGCGACCGCCGCCAGGCCGCCGAGCACGACACCCCTGCGTGACAAAACCATCGGCAACCCCCCTGCCTTAAGCCTGGCGAACCATAGTTGAGAATTATTTCGCCTCAAAGTGGAAAATGCTTGGCCTGGGGCCGACGGTCCGCTTTTGCGTGCGGCTGTTGGCCATAGCTGACGCGATCAAACGCCCTCAGCAGAACTGAGGCGCCCGGAGGGCCTGTCCCGCCCTTTAAGCGAGTACTCGGCTCCAGCATGCAGTCGCCGCGTACCGCATGTCTGCTACAACCATGATGTTTGCCTTTTTAGCCTTTTCGCTCCACCGACGCGCCGCGTTTCAACGACCCACATTTAAGGAGGGCGTCATTGTCGATGGTGATGACGACTGACCGTTTCAGCACTTGGCATCCTCCTCGCCTCAGGCCTCCCAGCGGTCTTAGTTTTAATTCACAATGCAGGTCGGCATCCCTGCTATCCGCCGGATCCAGTCAGCGTGTGCTTCGGGTTCGGGGTGCAACATCGGGCGGTGCTATTTGCACGGATGGCGGCGAACCAACCACCACGGCAGGGGCGCCAGATTGCTCACCATGTTGGCTCTCTAATTCGCGGCTCATACCTTGGTGAGCAATCTGCATCTCCGGAACGGTGAAAACCGGCACCTCGCCCTTGAAACCTTGGAGCTCAAAGGCGCCCGCCTGGACGACCGGCATCGATGCTCCCGCTGCAAAGCCGGGTCCAAGCACCAAGGGGATGCCCAGCTTCTTGGTCGTCGATTCGAGCCGTGCCGCGCGGTTCACCGGGGAGCCGATCGCGGTGTAATCGAAGCGCCGTTCGGAGCCGAAATTGCCTACCGAGCAGATGCCGGTCTCGATGGCGACGCCGATCGCGATGGAGCGATAGCCATCCGAGGTGAAGGCGGCGTTTTCGCGCTTCACCCGCTCGATCAGGGCAAGGCCCGCCTCGAGCCCACGCTCGCGGTGATCGGGTTGATCAAGCGGTGCGTTCCAGAAGGCCAGCACCGCATCGCCCATGAACTTGTCAATGGTGCCGTCGCGCTTGAGGATCTCATCGGTCGCAATGCCGAGGAAATGGTTGACCACCTTGGCGATTTCTTGGGTGTCGAGCTGTTCGCTCATCGTCGTGAAGCCGCGTATGTCGCTTATCAAAATTGTGATCTCGCGCTTCTCGCCGGACAGGATTGCCTCGGTGTCCGAGCTTGCGAGGCGCTGCACGACGGAGGGCGACAGATATTGGGAGAACTGTCGGGTCAGGGTAGACCGGCGCTGCTCGCTGCGCCTGTAGAGAGTATAGCCTTCGAAGCCCGCAACCATGATCGTTGCAAGCGCCGGCTGCAGCGGGTCATATAGCGCACCCTGCAAGCTGTATTCGAGAGCGCCGAACACGAACGGCGTGACGGCCAGCAGCGCCACGGCGAGAGCGCCAAGCACGACACGTCCGGCGAGCGCTCCGGAAAGCCCGATGAAAACGACGGCACTGAGGAGAAACCAGAGCCGCTCGACCATACGCGCGTGCGTTGGCTCTGCCAGGTAGCGCCCGGCAAGCATCTGGCCGATCGCATCGGCGTGGATGTCCGCGCCTGGTCGCGCCGGACGCGTCGGCGTGGGCACGTACTGCGTCAGTCCCACAGCCGACAGGTCGACGATGGCGATAGCGTCCCGCAGCCGCGGATCGCCATGGCCCGAAAGGATAGTGCTGGCAGGCACGCGGGGCGTATCGGTGGCGGTTTCCCAGAGGCGGATGCTCCCCTCTGGCTCGAGCGGCACAATGGCGCCGGCCATCTTGAGTGCGTCGAACCCGGCTGCATTCATCCGGGCTATGTAACCGTCCTGTCCGGCGTTAAGGCGCAGGAGCTCGAGTGCGAAGGACGGCCACAGCTGCACGCCTTCAGCGGCGTTGCGAAGCCAGAGCAGCGGCACATGGCGCAGTACACCGTCGGGATCGGGCAAGGTGCGAATCACGCCGAGGCCCGCGGCGGCGTTCGAGAATTCGGCAAGCGAGCCGGTCAGGCCGGTGAAGCCGGGAAGTGTATCGGGTACTTGCCCGACGATCGACCAGCCGGCTTTGGGTTCTGCTTCTGAAACCGTCGCCTCAGTGCCAAGGCTGACGGCAAGCGCCGTTCGATTTTTGGCCAGCGCCGCTGCCAGGCGCTTGTCTCCGGCGATGCCCTCAGGCGAGGTGTCGGCCTCAGGGAGTACCAGCGCAAGCCCGACCACCGCCGCGCCGGATTCGGTGATGCCATCGACCAGATCGGCCAAGAGGCCACGGTTCCAGGGCCAGCGCCCATGTGCCCTAAGGCTGGCGTCGTCTATCGAGACGATCACGACAGGATTGCTCGTCGCCTGGCGTGGGGCGAGAAACTGGTAGAAGTCGTACGTGCGTTCGCGCAGTCGCGACAGCGGCCCGTCGAAAGCCAAATGGCAAGCGAGCAGCAAAAGAACGAGCACGAGACTGGATATCTTGCGCCTGACGGTCCAGCGCCAATCAGCAAAGGGGCTCATGCCGGGCGGCCGGGCTTAATTGCAGAAGGGGGAGCAGCCATCGCCATCGCCACCCCGCCGCCGCCCACCGCCCACAGGTGGCGTTGGGCTGTCAGGGAATTCCATGACCACTCCTGGCAATGCGCCGTCCGTCGACTCGCAGACTTTGAGCGAGCCGCCGAGTGCCGACGCACAAATTGCGCTTACGTCCAATCCAGGACCCGGTGCGCCTGGCAGGCCGTTGCCGGCTATCCGGTCGATACTGTCCAATATCGCGAAGGTGTCGATTCCGCCGTAGCCGGTCAGCAGCTTGCCATCTTCCGATGTGCAGGCGTAGCCCGGGTTTGTGATGACCAGCCGTTTGCCCTTGATCGTGCAGGTCATGCGGCCGGCGCGCAGTATGCCGACGGTCTGGCCGGCTGCCACCAGCACTTCGATGATGCCGCCTCTCGCCCCGAGCACCATGTGCGGCGTCGCAACCTGCATGACGCCCCGTTTCGAAACCTGGCCGCCATAAAAACGGGCCAGGCCGCTGTTCATCCCGATGTCGATCTTTCCCGATCCGGAGCCCGGATTGTAGACGAATTCATCGATCGTCAGGCTGGTGTTCGGACCAATCTTGGCACTCGATTCATCCCGGAACACCAGCATTCCAAGACCGGTGGGATCGCTGCGCAGCTGGTCGCCGAGTTCGACGCCGGCACCAACGTTCATTGTCCCACCGTTATTGCGGACGATGTTGGTCTGATAGGCTGTCATCGACCCGACCGTCTCGGCGGCGGATGGTGCCGCGAAGGCAAGGCAGGCGATAATAATGGCGATCTGACGGTACCTCATCGCGGCCTCTTTCAATTGAGCGTCAACGTGTAGCTCATGAGCATTTCGAACGATTTTCGGTCGCGGTTGGCGACGGCAAAGTTGGTTTCGCGATAGGCGAGATCGACGCCGATCTTCTGCGCTTCCGTCAGCTGAAAATCGCTTTCCGAGGCAATGCGCCAGAAATCGCTCTTGATCTTCGTGCCAATGCCGACAGAAAGATCGGGAGTGTCGCTATGGCCGGCAGAGAAGGCGATCTGATGCGACCATGCGAAAAGATCCGGTACGTTCATCAACAGGCCGCCATAGCGGACCTCGCCCGTGTAGCTGCGGCCGATTTCGCCAGATCCGGAAGCGAAGTCATTCGAGCCGACAAAGCGCAGTCCGAGCGCCTGGCCGTTGCGGAAGCGGTAGCTGCCGCCTGCCTCATAGAAGACCCTGCTATCGGCGAAAATGCCTTGCGAGGCGCTTAGATCGATGTAGCCGCCACCGGCGAACATGGTCGTCTCGACCGTCGGGCGAACGAGGAAACGTCCACTGAGGCCGATACCGGTTTCGTGGATATCGCTGTCGAAACGGTCTGTAACGGTAAACGCGGAAAGCAGCAGGCGCAGCGAATCGATCCCACTGTTGGGCAGCCCCTTGTCCCAGGTAATCGCTGCGTTGCCGTGGATAAAAGTCTTCTCGCCACCCGGGACCGACAGGTCTTCCGTGAAAAAACGCTCCGTCCCCGTCAACGACCCCGAAAGAACGAGGGCGTCGGCACTTGGCGTGCCGAGGTCCCACCGCACAAAGCCTTCCGCCTGCCCGTAGGGCGAGACGAAGCTCTCGTCGTCCTGCGCCCCGCCTGGCTCAAAATCCGTAAATGCGCTGAATACGCCGCCGGTCATCGCGAGTTCCCAGGTGACGCCACGCAGCGCGCGCTCGATGCGGGCGAGCAGGCGAACAGCTTCCTGCTGCTCACTTGCGGTCAAACCGCCGACTTCGATGCCGTACTGCACCTGCCGCCGGGCCAATTCATAGGAGCCGACATGATAATACAACCGGCTTGCCGCAAGCCGGGCGCGCGCGTCGCGGGGGTATTTGATCAGATATTGCTCGATCGAGGAGATCGCCTGATCGTATTGTCCCGCGTTGACGGCAACCGTGACGAATTGGGCAAGCGTTCCATTGTCGGCCGGACTGGCGATGCGGGCTGAAAACGCATCGTCGTAGGCCGTAAAAAGACCTTGTGCGCCGGCCGGCAATACGCTGCTAAAAAGCAGCGCTGCGGCGAAGCCGAAGATCGTTCGAAGCCAAGATTGCATGCCGAGAACCCACCCCAAACCCGACTAGTGCGAGGGATTTAGCACGACCACAAGAAAAAGGCGACTGAAGTGGCCACAGACTATGCGAGTCCCAGCAGCTGTTGCAACTACGCAACAAAATATCGGGGCTTATTCCAATTTCGGCCGCGCTGGTTGTCAAAACATCTTCTCAGCGTTGCTGCACGAGGTATTTGGCGCAGCGCCGCTAACTCAAATCATCCTTACTGGTGATCACACAGCCGACAAGATTAATTTCGCGTGCGCGATTCTGCGCTATCTGGTCGCCGAATGCGGCTTCAAGGCCGCCCACGGCTCGTCCGAAGGTCTTCCGTCGCGTTGCGCAAAGATCGGAGCTGCCGAAAGGTGCTCTCGCCACGCGTGCGCGATGCGGCCTGGCCCTTGCAATTTCGCTGAATGCGACGAGGTCAGCTTATTGCCTCCACTCCCAGGGACGCATCACCGGACGCGCCTTGCTACAGCACGAGCATAGTGGCCAGCCCCAGCATCAGCCCCATGCCCACAATATCGGTCACGGTGGTGAGGAAGATCGCCGAAGCGACCGCCGGATCGGCGCCGATCCGGCGCAGGCCCAAGGGGATCAGCACACCGGAGATTCCGGACATGAGGCAGGATCCGGACATGGCAAGCAGGATCACAAGCGCCAGCATTGGCGCCTGGGCGGCCGACTCCGGTTGCCTCGACGCGTAGAACCACATCGCCGCGGCCGCAACAAGGCCGACGAGCACGCCGTTGGCGATCCCGAGCGCGCCCTCTCTCATCACCAAATGCAGCTTCGGTCGTTTGTCCACGTCCCCCAGGGCAAGGCCACGCAACGTCATAGCCAGTGCCTGGCAGCCGGTGTTTCCGCTCTGCCCGGCCAAGACCGGAAGGAACGCCGCCAGGGCGACGATCTTCTCGATCGTGCCCGTGAAGGAACTGACCACGAATGCGGCCATGAAGGCTGTCACGAGGTTCAACTGCAGCCAGGGATGACGCTTCAAGAAGGCTGAACACAGCGGCGTAAACGACCGCTCCTCCTTCTGAACACCTACCATCTGGCCAGACTGGGCGNTTCAAGAAGGCTGAACACAGCGGCGTAAACGACCGCTCCTCCTTCTGAACACCTACCATCTGGCCAGACTGGGCGGAAATCTCGATGATCTGCTGCTCGAACAAGCGCCAGCCTCGAACCTGCCCGAGCAGCCGGTTCTCCGCGTCCACCACCGGATAGACAGGGTAGTGACGCCGTACCGCTGCCTTGCATGCGTTGCTCAAAGAGAGACCGACATTAAGAGCGAACGGCCTGGGCAGCATGATCTGATCGACAATCGCCTCCGGTTCGCTCAGCATAAGATCGCGCAGGACCACCAGGCCAAGCAGTTTATTGCCCTCGTCCGTGACGCAGAGATAAGTGAGCTCGGTCGGCACCTCGGCGCGTCTGACAGCTTCCACCGCGGCAGCAACCGTCGTCCCGACAGGAACGCTGCCGGGAATCGGGTCCATCACCTCGACGAGCGACTCGGGGATCGCGAAATCCCTGCCATGGCCATGAGAGCTGATGGGCAGCACATGCAGTGGCAAATGCTCGGCCACCTTACGGGCGTGCCCGTCCGGCAACAGCTTTAGTGTGTCGCGGATGAACTCGGGAGACTCTCCGGCGAGCAATTCAGCTGCGTCATCAGGTGCTCGGGCACGCAGCGTGCGCACCAGCTTCTGAACGCCGGTCTCTTCTTTCATTTGTTATAGCCCCCAATTGAAGCTCACATAATATGTAAAGTGTCGGATCGTACCAGTGCGGAAATACGCCAGGGTCTTCCGGCCCCAGCAGTCCGCCTTGTGGTTCTCGAAGTTATTGCGGCCTAATATGAGTTGATGTACGCCGATTGACTCCAGCGTCCACCCAGCAGACGCCATCTCACCTGGGGTGGGCCTGATATTGTTGAAAAGGTTTTCGGCAAGACCTCTCGCCTAGGTCGTGTGGACTCTTGGGGATTCCCAAGGCTGAGCAAATCAGATTCAAGGCTGCCTTTTGGAGACAGACCTGGGTGTTCTCGACCGTCTGATTCTTCGTGACGACCATTGGGAGCGCATGTCGGCGCATATCATCGGGCGACCTGCGGACGCGAGGTTCGTCAGGCCGCAACAACCGGATGGTCGTGGAAGCAGTGCTTTGGATCGTTCGCAAGGGGCGCGATCTGCGCGATGCATTCGGAGATTGGAACAGCGTCTTCCGCCGGTTCAGCCGGGGGAGCCGTAGGGGTGTGGCGCATCTTCGCAGCGAAGTCGGATGATCCCGACTTTGAGTATCTGATCGTCGACTCCATCATCATCCGCGCCCACCAGCACGCCTCGGGAGCCAAAAAGGGGGTCTGAAGATCAGGCCCTTGGCCGTTCGCGCGGCGGTCTGAGCACCAAAATCCATATGGCCGTCCGAGGCCTTGGGTGCCCGGTGCGCTTCATTCTGAGAGCTGGCCAACGCGGCTACTGCCCGCATGCTGACTTGGCGGCCATAGGAACATTCAGATGGTAGGGACCACATTGCCTGCGAGTGACTCTACGTCGAGCACGGCGTGACCCTGGGACGGCAATCTTCCGTCATGCAGTTCCCATCCCCCATCCTCTCTATCCAGCGGCGCTATATGGCTGTATGACGACACCATCTAACGCGAAAGGGCTAGGGCCGCCGACGAGCCCTGCCGACCTCCCGCTCCGGTCGGCTCCAGCTCGGCTGCAGTGAGGGGAGGGATCGTGCTGTATCGCGTCGCGCAGTCGGCATTCCCGGCGCTCTATTCTAGCATGCCGTCCTTCAGCCTCTGCGTTCCGCTCTCAAAATAGGTCTGAACAGCAAGTCCGCAATGCTCGGTTTGCACGCGATCCCTTCCGGTCCCGGCGATGGTGGTGGTCGTCCGATAGGCTTAATTGCGCTGTCGCTAATATAAGATATACCACGCCTTGCGGGAGGCCCCCCGACCGCGATGGCCGGTGCGGCCCGCATCCCAACACCCCAGACCGCGCCGGCCATTCCAGCTCGTGTCCAATGAGGGGATGTAGCTCGCGCTGGCAAAGCTGCTTGCATGTGGAATTGACAGCGCCGCGATGAGCGAGCCGCGCACCGGAGGCATCGGCGCTGCGCCATAGGTTTGGTGTGGACACCAACATTTGCCTCAAAGGGCTACGATGAGGGCTTTGCTGGCTAGCAGCTAAAGGGAGATGGAAATCACCCAGGCGTCAGCGGCCGCGGAAGCATGGGCGGTCGAACACGCAAGGTGCGGGGAGCCGGCCGGGCGGAATCCCTGGGAAGGGTCATCCGGCGCCAATGGCCGTGCAGAGCCAACCCTTTTGCCGGCCTTGCTGCGGGACGGCAATGCGCTCCTCGCTCAGGAGGCATCTGGATGCCAAGTTGCTCCTACAGATGTCAACTGTCGATATAGCTGCATTCGAAACCCGCATATTCCGTCATGCCTCGTAGATCGAGCACGCGAACACGGCCTTGCCGGAACTCGAGAAATTTACGCTCGCGCAGTTCGCGCAGCATCCTGTTGACATGAATTGGAGTGAGACCGAGGGCGTCCGCGAGATCGTACTGGGTCAAAGGGCATTCATAGCTATCGCGGGTGACGGAGCCTATGTGTTCCAGGCGCGTCCTCAATTCGAGGAACAGATGTGCGGTACGCGCCAAGGCACTGCGTCGTCCAACATTGGTGAGATGTTCAGCGATGACCGCAGCCTTGTGCCCAAGAGCCTCGACGACAAGGGAGAAAAGATGGGGGGATTTCATGGCTGCGAGCGTAAATGTCTTGGTCGAGGCTACCAAGACGTTCAGTTCGGTTTGAGCAACAAACGTTTCAAGCGCGCCACCCCCGCTCGACCGGGACAGGACGAGATTCCCTTTCAAGGCAAAATCAAGGATCTGTCGTTGCCCCCCTGCAAGTTCGTGCGACAGGCAACCCCAGCCCGACTCGACTATGAATACGCGATCATTGTCCTCACCCTGGCTGAAAATGACCGTCTCGGGTGGATAACGCTTCGGTGTGAACCCCAGCGTCTTCATGAGCGCCGAATCCTCGTCGGCAAGCCTGATATACGATGAGCGCTTTTCATTCCCGCCCAAAAACTGTGAAGCGTACAACATCTATAATCCCGCCCGATGTCTTCCTTTCTATCCCCAACGGATCGAATGTACATTAAATTTGGCGTGATGGGTACCTGTGCGACTTCGCAGCTACCAGCATGCGAAAGCAAGCGTTGTGCGTCGCAACCCGGCAGCTAGCTTTTATTTCTTGTGAAAGTTTCCTGCATGGAATCGACTATTTCGGCGGCGATGAAGCTGCTGCGATTGTCCACTTGGCCGGCGGCATTCCGCAAGGTCTTTGATGCGTCCTTGAGCAGCCCTCTTATCTGTCTTGCCGACAACAATTCCGATGCCTCAAGTTCAAGCAGCACCGATTCACTTACGTGCAACGCGGCAAGGGCAACAGCTCGAGGCTTGGTGGCCAGCAATTTCAAGAGATCACTGCTGGGCCTAGTACGCGATTTCTTTTTTGCCATGGTATGCTTCTCAACTGTCCGGACAAGAAGGGTATTTGGACTCACATCACCTCGCCTTGAGCGATTTAATCGCGATCCACGGCGGCAACCAGATTGGAAAAGCTCAATCTGTGCGTCCGTTTAGACATATTGTAAGCATGCTATCCCGGTTTGGAGCGACGACACAGAGGCAGGCATACCGAATTAGCCGTAGCTTGCCCTTCCACCTTGGGACACCACGATACCGCCGTCGCCGCTGAGACGTCGCATCGGAGAACGGCGACAAGTCTTTTATCAGAGAAACCATGGTCACTTACCCAGCTAACGGGGTCGCCGCTTGCCGTCCGCGACGGGTCTCGCCACCTTTGATCGTACGGGCGCGTACATCGCTGGCCTGCCACGCTGTCGAATTCTTCCGTACCCAGCCGGATGAATAGTGTTGGGCAGACCGTGAGGCCTAGCCCAGAGCCCGCGCGGCGACGCCCTTGCCCAGGCCCAAAGCCGGCATCGGGAAAGATTCGATCTGCCCTTCGGTCTTGTCCAAATACTGCATCAAGGCTGTCACCAAGTGGTAGAAAATGCTGGCGGGAACCTCCGTTGCCTGTGATCTTCCTCGCTCGTCAATTCTGTCGATCCACAAGCCAAGGGGGGCGGGATCGATATGCCATCGAAAGAGGCGGGCGACACGGGCCTCTATCTCTGGTTTCAAATCAGGCCCGCCTATGCCGTCCAAGGCTATGGCTGCCTTGATGGCCTCGCATTGCGGCCAACTGCGGGAGAGCCGGTCGATGGGTATTCCCTGCCGCGACACAGCCGCGTAAGCCAGACCCGTAGCCCGATTCAATCCGCTGGCGATCGCGGACGAATAGAGCTTCCGTGCGTAACTGGCCAAGTCCTTTTGTCCGCTTTTTTGAGCGAAATCGATGAGAAGCGAGGCCCATTCGAAATGGTGGCCTGGTTCGGTCGACAAGCCTTTTTCTCCAGNTGAGCGAAATCGATGAGAAGCGAGGCCCATTCGAAATGGTGGCCTGGTTCGGTCGACAAGCCTTTTTCTCCAGGCAAAGGTAGCCAGTCGACGTCGAAATTTTCCCCTACCGTCCAGCTCTCCTGGTCGAAGAAATGGCATCTGAAGAGATCGACCACGCGAGCCGCCCGGCGCAGATAGGTGCGGTCGCCAGTAACGCCATGCCACGCAAGGAAAGCCTCCAGCATGTGCATGTGGGGGTTCGAAAACCGCATCCCGTTGGAGCCGGAGGTTTCCAGGAAGCCGTTCAGACGGTCGTCTTCTAGATGCGCGTCGATGAAATGAAATGTCTCTTGTGCCAGTCGGAAGGCCTCGCGATGGCCGCATCGATGAGCATGGCAAAGTGCCAGGAGTACGCAGGAATGATCGTATGCGTCCTCCGCGGGGTCAGCCACGCTGCCATTGACATTAAGGGTGCGCACCCAGCCGCCACGGGTGGTACGGCCATGTTTGGCAATGAAGTCGATGCCGTGGTCGATCAGCTTGTCGGCTGGTCCGGCCCAGCCGCGTTCCTTGGCAACCGCGAAGGCGTAGATCTGGCGAGCCATGGTGCGCATGCGCTTGGGCTTCCCCAGCGGCCTCATGTCGAAACCGAGCGCCTCGTGAAAGCCGCCGTTCATATCATCGACCCCTACGGTGGACCAAAGCGGCAGGGTTTCGTTGAAGAGCCAATGTTCGACGCGCTTGCGCCAGGAACCGTTGATGATGACCCGGTCTCCCGAGGGCGTGTACTTCGTCTCGAGCCGTCCGCTCTTTTCTAACTGCTCGACGACCTTCTTCACGTTCTGGCTGTGGCTGACAGGGGCGACGAACACCGCGTCCGGTGTCGCTACTACCGCCACCCCCTTCATGCCGATGACGGTCAGCAGCCTGCCTTGGCTTCTAAGGTAGGAGCTGTCGCAGTCCATGGCGACGATGTCGCCCATAACGACATTGCCATTGCCGTCTGTCGGGCTGGCTTCGAGCAGCGATTGCCACGACCCAAGGTCGTTCCATCGGAAGGAAGCTGTAACCATTGCAATATCGCGTGCATGCTCCATGACGGCGTAGTCGATCGAGGTGGAGGGGACGGCCGAGTAGAATCCCTGGGGGAGACAGATACCCGAGAGGTCCGTGCGCGCTGTCTTGTGGGCCCGGTCTGCAGTTTCCCAGATGTCCGGCTGCAGATCGAGAAATGCCCGACGCATGGTGTCGGCGCGAAACAGGAAAATGCCGGCGTTCCAGTAGAATCGTCCTGACGACACGTATTTGCGCGCTGTCTCGGCGTTGGGCTTTTCGACGAAGCGCGAAACTGCAGCCACGCGGTCGTCAGTTGCTGCAACCTCGATGTAGCCGTATCCAGTTTCCGGGTGCGTTGGCTTGATGCCGAACACGATGATGCTCCCTGACTCGGCGGCAGGAACGCCCGACTCGACGGTCTCCCAGAATTGCGCGTCGGTCGATATTTCATGATCGGAGGGAACCACGAGCACAAGTGCATCGCTGCCATGTTCCGAGATTGTCTGCAGGGTGGCTATGGCGACGGCTGCGGCGGTATTGCGACCGACAGGCTCGAAGATCGGTTTACCGCCGTTCAGGCCGAGCGAAGCAATGTCAGAGATAACGCGATCGGCATGTCGTTCGGAAGCGATCAGGTAGATTGGGGTTTGATTGTCTGGCCGCGCCTTGAGCCGCCGGACAGTCTTTGCCAGCATTGAACCGTCGCCCGAAAGGTCATGGAATTGCTTTGGATTGTCTTCGCGCGAAAGCGGCCACAGGCGTGAGCCCACGCCCCCGCTCATGACGAAACACACCAGCTCGGATGCCATACTCGAGTCCCTTCTCAAGAAATCTCTAACTGCTGGCTCCGACCTATGGATCTTGGCGCAACTGCAGGTCGAGAGCATCTACCATGTCTCGGCGCCCTTTTGGACGGAGCAGCGCACCAGAGCCGGATTATTGGCTTCTCCGACAAGGCTGTCACCATGGCCCCGGCGAGGAGCTGGAAGCAGCGGCGTCAGGCAGGCAGACTGCGAAATGTGCCGACGTCTTGGAACCAAGGCCGTCAAGGAACAGCCCGGCGATTGAGCGCCATCTTGGCGGCAATCAAATGGCTGCCCAAGTCACGTCCACTACCATCCAGTGTGGCGGCCGGCCCGACACCGTCTCGTGATGTAATTGAGTGGGACACCTTCCGCTCCGAAATCGCTCCAACACGAGGATTCTTAGCATGCTGCGGGGCGCCGGCCTCGTCAGGAATTCGGGCAGTCCAGATACCCAGATACGTTCCCCTCATCCAATAGGAGATGCCAGGCGACCGCCGAAAGGATGCCTCGTAGAGGCGAGCGCGTTTTGTATTCTGGCACATGCGTTCCATTCGGGCGCTCAGGTAAGGATTGGGCCGCAAAATGCCGTTTCCCGCATTGAGGTCTCCATCGCGCAAAGATGTCGATGAAAGGCGCCTCGGCCGGCTGGTCCGCCTGCTTCAGGCCACGCAAGTCGAAATCGAGAAGGAGGCGACGCAACTTTATCCGTCGGAAAACGCGATGACGGACTGCGCCGCGTTTTCTGTGCAGGCGCTTGAGAACGGCGAAACCCTCGAAGTTGTCTCCGTGAGGATCGATACGCTCACACAAAAGATGATGTTGAATCACACACGGCAGGGCTCGCTGCAGCGGCAGCTGTCATTTGTGCGCAGGACTCAAGCAGAATTGCAGCGCCTTCTTCCCTCCCATAGGACGTAGCCGCATACGCCAATTGGCGGCGTTTACCTTCCGCACCGCCGGGATAGTCTTTTGCGGCAATCTGGGATCGCGGGGCCTCGGCTTTCAATGAAAACAGTGGCCGAATGCCAAGGACCACCTGCATGGGGACGGCGTGCGCGCAGGGTTTCCGCGCACGCCTGCCGGAGGCGTTGAATGAACCGCATGTTTCCCAATCAATGGCCCTCGACAACGGACCAGCAGGCTTCCGTCGAACAGGAGTTCATTGGCCTCTCCGACATAACCAGATTTCTGCGGTGCTATGTTGGCACCATCATCGCCTGCCTTGCCGCGGCGCTCTTGGTGGCCGGCTTCTACAATTTGACCACCGACCCAACCTTCACCGCCAGCGCGCAGATCCTGATCGAGCCGAAATTGCCGCAACACCTGCAGGAGGGTGGTGAAGTAAATCTGTCATTGGATACCGCCCAAGTGGAAAGCCAGATCGCAGTCATGCAGTCGGAAAAGATCGCTGCGATGGTCATCGACCAGCTGAAGCTCATCGATGACCCCGAGTTCAACCGTCCGCAGGCTCCGACTTTTCGGGAGAGATTCAGGAGGATAGGAGCCATCCTGCGTGACGCTTTCGGGCCCCGGAAAAGCGCCTGGTTCACCTCGCTTTGGGAGCATTTCGGCCTAGGCGTGCCTGAAACGCCTGCGACGCTGACCGATTACCAAAAGTCTCGGCGCAGCATGTTTATTTTCCGCAACGGCATCGACATCCGCAGGGTCGGCGTTTCCTATGCGATAGACATATCCTTCACCTCTTTTGATCCCGAGGGCGCAGCCAGGATTGCGAACGCCACGGCCGATGCCTTCGTGCGCGAACAGATCGAAACCAAGACCGACGCCGCGAAGGAAGGCGGCGCGTGGCTCGAGCAGCGCCTTGGCCAGTTGCGCACCCAGATGAACGAGGCCATGGCGAAAGCGCAGGAGTTCCGGTCGCGGCACGACTATAGCGTCGGCCACGAAGCCAGCGGCGGCACGAGCGCTGTGCCGACGCTCGAAGAGCTTGAGGTGACTGCTGAAACCTACCAGAAGATGTACGAAAGCTTCCTCCAGGCCTACACCAACTCGGTAAGCCAGCAGTCGTATCCGGTCGCCGACGCAAGGGTGATCACGGCTGCGACGGCGCCGCTCTATCCGAGCGCTCCCAGGCCGAAACTGTTTCTGGCCTTGGCGGCAGTTACCGGGCTCATTCTCGGTATCGGAATTTCGTTTGCCAGGCATACGTTCGACTGGACCATAAGGTCGCCGCGGCACATCCGCGACAATCTGGGTGTCGAATGCGTCGGAGAGGTGCCGCCCACCAGCTGGAGAATGGATTCCGGCCGCCTCGACGAAGTGGTGAAATACCCGTATTCCCCCTTCAGCCACGGCCTCAGGAAGGCACGAACGGAAATCAGCCTTGCGGAAACCAGTCATCCGATAAGATTCCTTGGGTTGACCGCTGTCTCCAACGACAGTTCGAAAAGTTCCGTCGCCAGCAATCTTGCCACGCTTTACGCGATGTCCGGCCTGAAGACGCTGGTGATCGACGCCGACATCCGGGCGAGCATGACCACACGTCTGCTCGGCCCGTCACGGGCCTTCGACAGACCGTGCCAGGATCCCGTTCGCCTCAACATCGTCCGCGCCCCGGGACGGCCGTTCGACATGCTGCCAAGTTCGGTGGTGGACGAAAAGCATCTGCTGGCGCCAGACAAGATGAAGGCGCTCCTTGCGGAACTTACCGCCAGCGACCTGGCCGCATACGAGTTTGCCGCCTACGACATCGTGATCGTCAACCTGCCGACGCTCGCCTCGGGCGCCGACGAGCTGATTGTGGGATCGGTCCTGGACTGCGTCGTGATCGTCGCCGAGTGGGGCAGGACACAAGTCGAAACACTGCGGGAACTTGTCAGGACGCTGCAGGCCAGCAGGACGCCGATACTTGGCGTGCTCCTGACGAAGGCCCGCGCGATGACGTCCAAGCGCCGCAAGGCGTGAGGCCGGTATCGAGAATCCTCCTTCGGAAGTCGTCAAAGCGTGTAGGGGGATCATTCCTTGGGATAAGGGGATAGCCCCGGAGCGCCGCGCTACCTCCTTTGCCTTTCTTGCTCACAAGCCTCGGCCTTGGAAGAGTGTCGAGGACAATTTCGAACCGGCAACCGTCCAATGACAACAGACGCCTTCGAGAAACAGCCGCACAAGGGAGCGACGATCTGGATTCATCCGTTTCTCCCCGAGCCTGACGACGGCCGGACGACAGTCCTGCATGTCGTTGCCTCGCCCAAGCCCAACAATGCCGGGGCAGTGCTGGCAGACCTGTCGCCCTCGCTTAGGGCAGGAACGACGAACCCTCGCCTGGGAGGCATCTCGAAGCGGTTCATGGATCTGGTCGTGGCAATCTCGGCCCTTGTCATGGCCGCGCCGGTCATGATCGTCGTTGCCCTGCTGATCAGGATAACGACGGGAGGTCCGGCGATGTTCTCACACAGCCGGGTCGGCTTCGGCGGAAAGCCGTTCAATTGCTACAAATTCCGCACCATGGTCGCGAATTCGGACGAAGTTCTCAAAGCATATCTCGAAGCCAATCCCCAGGTCACCGCGGAGTGGGAGGAGACTCACAAGATCAGGGACGATCCCCGCGTCACGTCCCTCGGGTGGATCCTGCGCAAGTCGAGCCTCGACGAACTTCCCCAGCTCTTCAACGTCATCCGTGGCGACATGAGCTGCGTGGGGCCGCGGCCCATCGTGAAGGACGAACTCAAGCGCTATGGCGACCATCTGGAGGAATACCTTCGCACGAGACCGGGCGTTACCGGCCTCTGGCAGGTAAGCGGCAGAAGCAGCATGGACTACCCCAGCCGTGTGGCGCTGGATAGCCAATATGTGCGGAACTGGTCAATCTGGCTCGATCTCGCCATCTTGTTCAGGACCGTGTTTGCGGTGATGCGCTTCGACAGGGCTTCCTAGAACGGGGGATCGTCTGTGTCGGATGGTCCATCCTATCCCGTCTCATTGTTTTTAGCCGGACCCCTGCGACGCCACGAGACTGGCTAAATGCCCCCGGGTGGGCATGGGCGTGGCAAGATCGCATTTTTTCGGGTGAACCCCATGGGACAGGCGGTCACCAAAGTATAGAGTAAAAGAAGTTAGCGTTTTGGGGCGTTAAAGATCTAGAAAGTGGAAAAATAGAAATATTTTAGAGGAGCGGGAGGCTCAATTGGTCGCTAACTTACAGGCGTTGCGAGGCATCGCCGCGATAACGATTTTGCTTTATCATCTTGGACCCATGTTAAACCGCCGTTTTGGCACCGATTTCCACAGCGATATAGGCGCGGAGGGCGTCGACATATTCTTCGTCATTTCCGGCTTCGTGATGGTTTTTGCGTACGCGCAAAAAGAACGTTCCGCCTGGGCGTTCTACGGTGAACGGGTGATCAGAATTGCCCCGCTCTACTGGATGGCAACCCTGGCGCTCATTGTCCTGTTCGGGCTCGGATTCCGGCCGAACGGGCTGCAGGACTATAGCCTGGCCGACATAGTCACGTCGTTTGTGTTTTACCCTAAAGTGCGGCTGGACGGGGAGAAGGCGCCCATTCTGTCGCTCGGGTGGACCTTGATCTACGAAATGTTCTTTTACCTGGTATTTGGCGCGTTCCTCTGGGTTCGCAGCACACGCGACAGAGTGGCGGTTGTTTCGGCGGTCCTCCTCGTTGTCGTGGCGGCTGGGTCGCTGTTCGGACCGGATAGCCCTTTCGCGCTGCGTGTCTATACGAATTCCATTGTGCTGGAGTTCGTCGCCGGATGCTGGCTCGGCTACTGGTATTTGTCCCAGCCAAGGAAGCTCGGGCTGCCCGTCGGCGTTGCGTTCGTTGCAGCAGGCCTGGCCGTGCTTTCCATCGAGTATTACTTACAGGTCTCTTCAAGCGAGTACAGAATCGTAACTTACGGGTTTCCGGCTGTCCTGGTGGTAACGGGCGCCCTGGTGGCTGAGCGCAGTGGGGCGACGACGTGCAACTCGATCGTGCTGCTGGTTGGCGCCGCCAGCTATTCGATGTATCTGTTTCACCCCATGCTGTTGCAGCCGTTCGTAAACTTGGCGGCCAAGACTATGGCCCCAGAGCCAAGAATGGCCATTGTGGTAATGCCACTCGCGGCAGTCACTGCCGTCGTCGTCACAGTAGGAATTCATTTGGGATTGGAGGTCCCTCTGACGCGCTGGCTACGCAACCTCTGGGATCGGGAACGAACGGCCAGGATCCCGGAAGGTTCCGTGATCAGTTGAATATGCGGATTGCAAATGAAATCTTTCCGTTGCAATCCCTTCATCGATCCTAATCTAAGGGAGTTCGACTGGTTTCTGTCCCGCACTGAAGAAAATAGTCATAACAATTCTACGAATGTGAACTGCTCAAAAAGCCGAGGCGGCCTACGCTTGGGTCCGTTTCCTATGCACGGAAATCGACAGGCCGACGATGTAGGCGCAAGCCATTGCGAACGCCAGGATGAGGAACCTGGTGATCGTCACGTAGCCCGGCAAGCCAAGGCCATTCCAGACAAGGCTGCCGATCAAGAGCACGGCTGTCCCGGCGATCAGGGCGGGAGCCTTGAACCGCAGTCCCATCAGAACGCCTGCCGCCGATACAGCGACTACACTCATGAGCACCGACATCTCCAGCTGCGACATCACGGGACCGATCGGCTCGCTGCGGCATGGAAAGACCCGCTAGTCGCGTTGGCCACTCCTGTGCAGTTGGTGCGGAAGCCGGTCGAATGATCACTGATATGCGGCCTCAAAAAGCATAGCAAGGGCCAGGATCACTGCATGCACAGTTCACTCAGGCATGACGCGGATCGGCCTGTGCCCCGAGCCCTTCATGGCAGCATCCCTCCTGGCAGAGATAAGCGGCGGCTCGCCGTCCCGAGTGGCCAACAACCGCTTGCGATCTGGCGAGTACGTATCCTCTGACGCATGTCGCGCAACACTGTGCGGCGGTTCTGCGTTTCCATGAAACAGCGAGAGCTGCTCGCAGGCAATCGATCGACGCTCGGGCGGCAGGCTGCCGCCCGAGCCCAAGCTGTGCGGGCTTGATCAGTTGGTGTTCTGGATCGGAAGCGCTTGCCCCTGAATCTCGCCATCCGCAGGGAGGGCGGACAAGGCGGATGTCGGCGCGGGTATCTCGATCTTCACGGTATCGCCCGGCTCGATCGATGTCGTTTCCTCGGCCGCCAGTTCTTGCGAACCATTGGCCGTCATCCTGACGATCTTGAAGATCGGCTTGGCCCTTTCGGCGTGTTCCCTGAGCGCAAGCAGGGCAGGAGCCGTGACCGCGGTTTCGTGCAGCAACTGCGATGCGGTCTCGGCTTTGCTGACAACTTCATTGAGCTGCGACTGCGTCTCCCGCAAGGCCGCGGCGATAGATCGGAAGAGCACACGTCTGAACTNGATGTCGGTCTTGCTTATCTCCTGCCTGACCCGCAAGAGCGAGGTTTCGGCGGCCAATCTGTCGCCCTGCATCTGGGCAACCGTCCCTTCCAGATTGAGCTCCCGCGGTGCAACCGCAAGCCCCTTCTGGACAAGGCTCGAAACGCCCGCCAATTCCTTCTGGATAAGCTCGATCTGCTTGTCGCGGAAAGTCAGCTGCTGCTGGAGCGAGTCCAGTTCCTTCTCCAGGAAATCCTTGAGTTCGCTAAGCGAACGCAGTTGCGTTGTCATCGCTTCCTTGCGGACGGCGAAGATCCTGCGTTCCTGCTCCATCGCCACCGCGACCGTTGCGTTCGAAGCCCTGTCCTTCAGCTCCGCAGGAAACGCGATGTCGTCGCTGCCGGCCTGCTCGGCTTCCAGCCGCGCTTTGCGCGCGAGCAGGGTGACGCTGCTCAGCGCCAACAGGCCCACGTCGCCCTGGCCGGCGATGACCTCACGCTCGAGCCTCGGGATGTCATCCTCGCGCGTCCGCAGGCCGCCGGCGATTCCCAGCGCCTGCAGCACCGTCAGTCCGGGTCTGTAGGGGAATTCACCGGGCTGCGTGACGTAGCCGACGATGTAGAACGGTCTGTACTGGGCGATCTCGACAGCGACATCCGGATGGCGGCCGAGGCCCATCTGCTGCATCAGGCGGTCGCCTATTGCGCGGGCGAGGTCGCCCGGCGAGGTGCCCTGCGCGCGTATCTGGCCGACAAATGGCAGGAAGAGCGTGCCGTCGGCGCCGACAACGAAATCGTCGTTGAGAGCGGTCCATTCAAAGATCACATCGCGCGACGCACGCCACTCGTAGACCTTGAGCCTGACCTTGTCCTGAGGACCGAGCAGATACTCGGCAGCCATCGCCGGCAAGGCGAAGGCGGTCGCCGCCGCCAAGGAAGCCGACACCGTTACAAGCCATTTCCGCATTGTCTTTTCCGCCTCAGATTTTCAGGATGTATTCGGGTTCGATTCGCCCCATGGCGACATGCAGGATCGCAAGCATGTTGCCCTTGAGCCTGCCCCTCCGGTCGACATACGGCTCCGGCCGCAGGCTCCTCGCCAGGTTGGCCGCGATGTTCCTGAACATCAGGGGCAGCGCGAAAGAGGCCGGAACGGAGCCTTTCCTGACCAGGTAGATCGCGTTCGCGACCTGGGAGTAGCCGAACCGCTCTCCGCTCACCCGCCCCGTCTTGATGCCGAGATGGACGCCCGAGATCGAGGTCACGCAGACCACGCGCCCCTTGGATCTCATCTGGCTGGTGAAGTCGATGTCTTCCTGCCAGCCGTAGAGGACTAGGCGCTCGTCGAAACGCAGATCTCCCACAAGCGAGGAGCGGAGCGACATGTTGCATCCGTATGCGCCGACATGGTCGACCACCAGCGGTCCCTCATGTTTCTTGCCCTCGGCTTCCCGCAAGGCGGCTTCGGCGGCTTCCCAGGTGAGGCCGGCATTGGTGGCTCCGTCCCTGACCACCATGCCCATCACCACCGCCCATCCGTCATTTTCCGCGAAAGCTTTCTCGATCTGCTCCAGATATTCGGCGGATGGAACGAAATCGTCGTCGAAGAATGTGATGATGTCGGAGCACCCCAGGGCAGGTACGAGAGCCGTGTTGCGCTGGGCGGCCAGCCCTTTCGGCCCGAAAACGAGTGACACGGGGAAGGGACAGCTTTCCGGCAGTTCGACATGCGTTGCGTCGGGCGCCGACAACACGACCTCGTCTGGAAGTCTCGTCTGGCCGCTCAGATAGCTGAGCAGGCGCGCGACCTGTTCGTTGCGGCCGAGGGTCGGGATGATCACGATGAGTTTCATGGCCGGTCCATCTTCGGTTCCAGCTGACCCTAGACCGGTGACGGGGTCGAAACAGCCTGCATAAAAGGAGACGGAGGGAGCCTGGCTTACCCCCTGGCACCGGCTTTCGGAGTATCCCGGCGAACGGCCGCAGCCATAAGTATTAGCCGAACATGCGCCCGGAGCAGCCTGTAGCCGATCGGAGAACTTGCCGGGGTCGTTGCGAGGAATGGAGACTGCTGGCCTGCCGAGGCAAGGGGGAACCATGCTCCACGAACGCGCTTCCGATCTGGCCCTTGCGGCCAGGGTCGATATGCCCATCGAGGAGGTGCCGGCTGCGCCGAGGCTCGACGTCGACAGATATGCGAGGATAGCCGTCGTTCATGACTGGTGCCCGAATTTCCGGGGTGGTGAACGGGTGCTGGCGCAGATCTGCAAGCAGCTCCCCAATGCCGAAGTCTTCACGCTTTTCGATTTCCTGCCGGCCGACGTGAAGGAGCAATATTTCCACGACGTGGAATTCCATACGTCCGCGGCCAACCGGATCCCGATGGTGCAGAAATTCTATCGGTCGCTTTTCTTCTTTTGTCCCTTCCTGATCGAACAGTTCGACGTGACGGGCTACGACGCGGTGATCTCGTCTTCGGCGGCATTTTCGCGCGGCGTGATCACCAGGCCGGACCAGCCGCATCTTTGTTATGTGCACAGCCCGGTCCGTTACGCCTGGGACGAGCAGTTTTCCTATCTTCAGCAGGGTCGGCTTGGCTTCGGCCCCAAGGGAATGCTCTATCGCTACATGCTCCATCGCCTGAGGACGTGGGATACCAGAACCGCGCATGGCCCGGACCTCATGCTGGCCAACTCCAACTATGTCCGCTCGCGGATCCAGCACATCTACGGACGCGAGGCGCGCGTCGTTTTCCCTCCGGTCTCGCTGAAGGAACTGCCCTGCGTGGAGGACAAGGACGACTACTATGTCTCGGCGTCCTTCCTCGCCCCCTACAAGCGCACCGACCTCGTCATCCGGGCCTTCAACGAGATGCCGTCGCGGCGCCTGGTCATCGTCGGCGAAGGCCAGCAATCGGCCAGCCTGCGGGCACTTGCCGGCCCGAACGTCACTTTTTCCGGATACCTGCCCCGGCAGGATTATGTGGACACCCTGGCGCGGGCAAAGGCGATGGTCTTCGCCGGCTGTGAGGACTTCGGCATCGCCCTGGCCGAGGCACAGGCCTGCGGAACGCCGCTGATCGCTTTCGGCCGCGGCGGAGCGGTCGACATCGTGCAGCGCCTTGGGTCGTCTCCCGAGCCCACCGGCGTGCTGTTCAAGGCCCAGACGGTGGATCACCTCAAGGAGGCGGTCGAACGGTTCGAAGAGAACAGCCACGCCATGACGCCGCGCGCCTGCGCCAGGAATGCGGGACGCTTTTCCGAAGAGAACTTCGATCGCGCCATCCTGGAATCGCTCGGGGCCGTCCAGGCGCTTCACGCGATCATGTGAGTTCGCGTATTCGGACGACCTTCGTTTGCGTGTCGACGCCGTCGGCTGCAGCCATCGCCTCGAGATAGCGCAAGGCCGTCGCTTGCCAACCAAATGCTGAGGCTCTCGCTCGTCCCCGGCGTATCATCTGAGTCCGCTTGTCCTCGCAATCGCGCAGCTGCATGAAACGGTCGAACCATGCTTCCGGGTCGTCGGGCGGCGCAAAAAGCGCCGCGTCCGCGCAGACCTGGGGCAGGCTGGCGCGGTCCGACACCACCACGGGGCAGCCGACCGCCATCGCCTCGAGGGCGGGAAGGCCGAAGCCCTCGGTGAGCGAGGGGAAAGCCAGGCAGAGCGAATCCCCAAGGAGAGCCGCCAGCTCCCCGTCGGAAATACGGCCGAGCCAGTGGATGTTTTGCGCTTTGGCCTTGGCGGATCCCGACCTGAAGACGCGCGCGTCCGACATGCCGACGATTGCGATGCTGAGGTCGGCCGCGGCAAGGCGCTCGGCCATGTTCAGGATGAGCTCCACATTCTTATGGGGGGCGGCGCTGCCGATCATGACAATGGTTTCCGGCGAGGCCGCCAGCCGGGTTGCCGGGGAATGTTCAGGCATCCATCGCAGGACATGCTCATGGCCGTTCGGGGCTACGAAGGCCCGGTGGGCGGGGACGACGCCGCGGCGGACCAACTCGCCCAGCGAATAGTCGGAAACGGTCGAAATGCCCCACGCGGTTCTGCCGAGACTGGGCAGCAAGGTTCGGTACAAGCTCCTGAAGGCAAGGGAATAGCTCTGCGGAGCATTCCAGACGTTCGCGTCATGGATGCAGACGATATGCTTGCGGGAAAGCAGCGGTCCCGTGTTGCAGAGGCTGAGCAGTCCGCCGCCGCCGAGGGATGAGGGGAGTTGCGTCTGCTCCCAGACGTGGCCGCTCGTGCGGCCGATTTCGACGCGTTCGATGAAAGCGAGCGGGATCTCCTGCGACCCGGGCGGGCAGTGCAGGCGAACGTCGAGACCGCGGGCGAGGGGCCCATGTTCTGCGAGCAAAGCGTCGAGCGAACGGACGACCTCGCGCGCATAACGCTGGACGCCTGTTGTCGGCTGGGAAAGAAAACGCCCATTGATTGTCCAACGCCGCGCCATGCCGTCCCCCTTTGAACTTCCAGTGTGGGCCCTCCAAGGCGGCGGGTCACCATGGCCATCGGGTCATCCGGGTAACCCGGAAATCATCCGGATAGGCGAGGTTTGGAAGTCTGCCTACCTCAAACGTTCGAGGACCTTCGCGCCTCGCGCGATGCTAGTCTGGTCCAGGGCGCCGAGAGGGCCCGGGGAGGCGGAGATGGGTAAAATCGAGTTCGACACGACAGAATCGCCACCGGCACGATCGGCCAGGCGCTTGAATGGACACCGCTCCAGGACACCGCTGGCGACCTCGCTTGCCGGGGACGCCGGATCGCTGATCGGGCATTCGGCATGGACGTGGTCGGACCGGGAAGCGCCGAGGCGGCGCTGGACGATAAACGGGGACTTCACGACACTTCGGCCGACCGGAGTGGCCCGCTACGCCAGCGAAGTGACCATGGCCCTCGACGCTCTCATTTCGGAAGGGCATCCGCTTGGCCGCGACCTGGAGATCGATCTCGTGGTGCCGCGTCCGCTTCCCGAAACCTTCCGCCTCGACGCCATCCCTGTCCGGGTCGTGCCTGAATTCAGCAAGCCGCGTCTCCCCCAATTCTGGGTGCAGGCGCAGTTGCCCTGGCATGTACCGGGAGGATTGCTGAGCTTCTGCAACCTCGCTCCCGTCGCATTGAGGCGCCAGATCGCGTGTATCCACGATATGCATACCAGGCTCATGCCGTCGAGCTACGGGCGGGGTTTCCGATGGGCGCACCGCCTTATCCTGCCGGCGCTCGGCAGGCGGGCCGCCCGCATCACCACCGTCTCGCAGCTCTCGCGCAGCCACCTGTTGGCGTTCGGCATCGCGCCGGACGAAAACATCGTGGTCACCTACAATGGCAGCGACCATGCGAAGAGATGGGATGCGGCGAGATCGTCCCTGACCGTCGACCGCGGCAGACCCTATGTTCTCTGTCTCGGAAGGCGGGACCAGGAGTACAAGAACATGGCGCTTCTCGCCAGGCTTGCCCCGCTCCTCGATGCCATGGGTCTCGATCTCTGGATGCCAGGCGATGTCGACGAGGAAACGATCCTGCGATACCTCCCGGAAATGCCCGGGAACATGGTCTTCCTCGGGCGGATAGGGGACGACGACTTCAAGAAGGCGCTCGAAGGCGCCCTGTGCTTTCTGTTCCCGTCGCGCATCGAGGGGTTTGGGCTGCCCGCCGTCGAGGCGATGGCCTCGGGCTGCCCGGTCGTGGCCTCGACCTCGCCCTGTCTGCCCGAAATCTGTGGGGATTCGGCTCTCTATGCCGATCCCGACGACATCCAATCCTGGGCCGAAACCGTCCGCCTGCTGATGCTCACCCCGGATTTGCGGGAGCGGCTGGTCGCCAAGGGATACGCCAGGGCAAGCAGTTACTCCTGGCGATGGATCGCATGGAAATACCTCGAGCTCATGGTTCAAGTCGACGCCGACTTCGGGGAGTTCAGCGGGTAACCGGCCCGGCAGGGACCGACCTTGCCGGGATAGTCGAAGCGGCGAGAGCGGACGGTTGGTTATGCATGCGCGGGAGCGCAACTATAGCTGGAGCGGCATAGCTCCCTGTCAGATCGCAGTGTGAAGAGGGGCACGATGAACAAACGGATCGATCCGCGCGGATTACGCGCCCCAGGCGGACTGGCGTCCGCCGGCACGCTTCTCTTCGACAGCTCGCTGTCGATCCTGAACAGGACCGGGGCCTATCACATCGCCAAGGACCTGACCCGGGAATTCGTCCCCGGCAGGGCAGGGATCCGGCACTGGCGGCTGGGTTTCTTCGCTCCCGAGGGCCTGGTACGCAAGATTGTCGCCCGGCTGATGATGCTGGAGATCAACTGGCTCCAGGACAGCGAAATCTTCCTGATCCGTGACAAGGTCGACGAACGCGGCACCCGGCTGTTCCTGGACCCGCTCTACGTCCTGAGGTCACGCCTGAGCGAGAACGACATTGTCCTTTGCCACGATGTTGGCCCGCTGACGCATCGCGAACTCTACGACGAACGGACCTCCGCCAACTATCGTCTTGCCTACGAGAAGATCCGGCGCGTTGGGCCAGGCGTCGTTTTCGTCAGCAATTTCTCGGCGCACCACTTCGAGATCCTTTTCGGGTCCGGCTTCCGGTTCCTGAAGACAATCCCGCTTTATCTGCGCACCGAACTGTTCGATGGTCCGGCGGAGGCGGTCCCCGGTGTAAACGGTCCGTTCTTTCTCACCGTCGGCGCGTTCGAAACCCGCAAGAACCAGGTCGCCGCCCTGAAGGCGTATCGAGACGGCGGCTTCCATCGCCAAGGGGTCGGATACGTCTTGTGCGGAACGCGCGGCGACGGCTATGCGGAGATAGCGGAACTCGCGGGCGCCGTCCCGGGGGTGAGGCTCATGGGATATGTTCCCGACGCGCAGTTGCGCTGGCTCTACGCAAATGCCGAGGCATTCGTGCTGCCAAGCCTTCTCGAAGGTTTCGGCATGCCGGCGCTGGAGGCCGCCTATATGGGACTGCTGCCGATCGTGTCCGCCGGCAGTGCCCTCGTGGAGGCCGTCGGGGGCGTTTGCTCGCAGGTGCAGCCGGATAATCCCGCCGCGATCGCGGAAGTGATGGGGAGAGCGCTTTCGCGAAGCGCCGCGGAGAAAACACAAACAAGCCGCGCGCTGCGCGACACCGCGTCAGCTGCAACCAAGGATCGGTTCCTGCAGCAATGGAGGGACGTGCTGGCTGCGGGGGCAATTCCAGGAAAGGCGTGAAAGGGCCTTCCGCTGCAATGGCGCCGACAATTATGTCGGAGCAACTGCATTGCGGAAAATTCGACCGGCATTGACTATTTCGTCGAACAAGGGGTGGCCGGTCACGAACACTCCGACCAGCCAGCCGGCCGCGGCAAGACACCCGGCGAATATCGCCTGTCCCAACGACAGGTCGAAGCTGAAGCGGCCGGCAACGACCATGGCCAGCGGGCCGAGTGTGGTCAACGCGGCGACGACGCCGCTCTTTCGGACGGCGACAGCTATCTCGTCCCACCGCAGCGAAAGCCTGCGACGCACGAAACTCAAGGACACAAAGGCCTGGAACGGCACAATGAACATCAGGCTCAGCGCCGCGCCCATAAGTCCGGCAAGCAGGACCGCGGTCGTCATGACGACCGCCGAGACGGGGACGACGATCAGCGACCTTACGAACATGTCCCTGATCGAGCCCATCGCCATCATCACGGGATGGTTCAGCTCGAAGCTGAAGGTGAAAAGAGACGCCAGCGCGATGACTTGCACCAGCGGTGCAACCGCCTGCCATTGGTGGCCGAGCGCGATGTCCACGACGGGATAGGACAGCGCGGCGACGGCCAGCAATGCCGGCCAGTGAAGCCCGGTGATGATTTCAATGGCATGTAGGTAGGATCGTTTAAGGTCCCCGCCCTGCCTGGCCGAGGCGGAAAAAGCCGGAAGCACGACCGCCATGGCTCCGCCAAGGATCAGTTTGTCGGGTATCTGGCACACCGTCAGCCCGCGGCTGAAGAGCGCCGCCGCATGTGGCGACAGGACACGGCCGAGCAACAGGAGGGGCAAGGCCTCATAGGCCCTGTATAGGAACACGATGGCGCCATTGTACCCGCCGAACGCGGCTATCCTGCGCCATTGCTTGAACGTCGGCTTGAACATCCAGAAATCCGGGCGCAGCGCCAGGGCCAATACGCCGGTGACCGTGCTGCTCGCCAGCCAGGCCCAGGCAAAGCTCATATAGCTGAACCCGGTCAGCGCCAGCGCGACGGTAGCAGCTCCGCCTGTCGCCGCCCCGGCAACGTTGATCATGGCGACCTTTCCGAAAGCCATTTCACGGCGCATCAGCGTGACGACCTGGATGGGCACCAATTCGACGAACAGGCACACCGACACCAGCCGAAGATAAGGCACCAGTTTTTCTTCGTGGAAGGAGGACGCGAGCGCCGGAGCGGCCACAACCAGAAAGGCTGCGATTGCCGCCGTGAGGGCGAGCATCAGGCTGAAGGTCCCGCGGATGTCCTCCCTGCTCAGGACCGGACGCTGGATCATGAAACTCGAGCTGGCGAATTCCCGCGCCGACAGCGCGATGCCGAGGATTGCCAGGCTGATCACCGAGATGCCGATCTCCTCGGGGGTCAGGACGCGGGAAACGGCGGCGACGGTGACAAAGTTCAAGCCGATCACGATGTAACGATCGCCCGTGCTCAGCAGAAGTGCGCGTTTGACGCTCATGAGGATCCTGGATGCCGGCTGCGAGTGAACAAGCCCCGGACGATGACGTCTGGTCTGCCCGCCTCCCAAGGCAGGAGAACATAGGCCGGCGGTCCGAAGTAGAAGCCAAAAGGAAGTAGGTTCGTCCCACATTCGGTTGAGATCGAAGAGCGCGCGCCTGAGGCCGCTTCTGCGGCAGCAAGGCCCTGCATCGCGAGAAGGTCCCGAAGCGGTTGCCCGTACTGGGGTGCCGCCGTCGCCCATAGCGGCCGAAAGGCTATGAGCCGCATTCTAAAGACGTAAGGCGGATGAAGCCGGTCTCCCAATAGTCAGATTGTTGCGACCCGCGACGAGGATAGTGTTGCAGCCTCGTCAGAACCGGGACACTGAATATGTTGAAATGTGCGTTGATCGGGGCGGCTTGCCTGCTCGCCATGGCCTCGTCGGCCTCCGGCGACATTCTCTGGGGGGCTAACGGCCACCCGATGACGGCCTATCCAGGCATCTCGGTCGAGCGTCAGTTCGACTACCTCGAAGACCTGGGGATGAAGTCCTACCGCGTGAACATTTCCGNTTGCGAGAAGCGCGATGACGGCACCACATATCCCTGCGAATGGGGTCCGGCCGGCGGCACCGGAGTGCTGGACTATTTCGGCCCGCGCTGGGCCAAGGTCAGCGCCGTCCTGAAGGGATTGTCCGACGGCATGAGCGAAGTCGACCCGGGCATTCGCAAGGCGATGGGCACTGCGGGGTGGGGCCACACCGGGGCATTCGAACGAATGAAGCAGGACGGCATCAAATGGGACATCTCGGTCTGGCATATGTATGGCCAGGATCCCGAGCCCGCCTTCAAGGTGCTCGCCAGCTACGGGAAGCCGATCTGGGTCACCGAATTCAACAATCCTTACGGAAGCCGGCAAAGCGAAAGACAGCAGGCCGAAGGACTGATGCAGTCCATGCTTCGGCTGCGCCAGCTGCAGGCCAAGTACAACGTGGAAGCCGCTCACATCTATGAGCTTCTGGATGAAACCTATTGGGCACCCGACTTCGAAGCATCGATGGGGTTGGTCAGGCTTGTCGGCTCGGCGGAGCGCGGCTGGAGCCCGGCAGGGCCTAAGGCCGCATACATTGCGGTGAGGGACTTGATACTCGGCCCGAGGCCGCTGCCGAGGCCGGAGCGCGGCTGCGATTTCGCGGACAGCGGCAAGATCGTGACCGCCACCATGCGCCAGGCGAGTTTTAGTCATTGCCTGATACTGGGGCGCAAGGCCAGCGATGAAGATATCGAACGGTGGTCCGCTGCCCTGGACGACGGCTCGGCCGATGTCCCCAAAATGATGATCGACCTGATGCATTCGCGGGAATTCTTGAGGAAGTATTCCATCATCGGCCTGAGCGACCGTGCCTATGTCGGCTTCCTCTACCGGCTGCTCATGGACAGGGACGGCGACGGGTACGGGCTGGACGTCTATTCCAAACAGCTGCGGGACGGCTCGATGTCGAGGGATTCCATAGCCCGCGGCATGATCACCTCCAGCGAATTCACCGACAAGTATGCCGTCCACCTCGCCGCGACCGCGAAAACGGCCCCCGCCGCCGAAATGGCAAACTAGCCTGCGGCTGAAGAGGTCTGGACCGTCATGGATCTGCGCTTCTGTGGTCTCGCATTTTGCATGCTGGCTGCGACGACCCTGGTCGGCCATGCCTGCGAAGCGCCCATGGCGGCCCAGCAGCCGTTCCCTCTGCGCGTGGAACCCGGCAAGCGATATCTGGAAGACGCTGCCGGCTGTGCATTTCTGATCAATGGCGACGCCGCGTGGTCGCTGATCGCCGATTTGACCCGCGAGGATGCGGATGTCTACCTTCGTGACCGGCGGGCACGCGGGTTCAACACTGTGCTGATCAACCTCATCGAGCATCGCTTTGCCCGCAACGCTCCCGCCAATGCCTATGGCGACCGCCCTTTCCTTCGCGATGGCGACTTCAGCGCCCCCAACGAAGCCTATTTCAGGCATGCCGACTGGGTCTTGCGCAGGGCGCGCGATCTCGGTTTCGTGGTGCTGCTCGTTCCTTCCTATCTCGGCTATGGCGGAGGGGACCAGGGCTGGTACCAGGAGATGGCCGCCGGCGGCGAGAAAAGCCTGCGAGCCTACGGCCGATTCGTCGGACAGCGCTATGGCGGCCTCGCAAACATCATCTGGGTGGAGGGCGGCGACTACAATCCGCCGGACAAGAGCCTGGTCAGGGCGGTCGCGGAAGGGATCCGGGAAATCGACCCGAATGCCTTGCAAACCGTGCACAACGCGCCCGAAACGGCGGCTCTGGATTACTGGCGGGGCGAACCGTGGCTTTCCGTGGACAATGTCTACACCTACGAGCCCGTCCACGCGGCGGCGCTTGTCCAGCACGCCTCGGGCGAGATGCCGTATTTCCTGATGGAGAGCGCCTACGAAAACGAGTTCGGCGCGGACGCGCACCGCGTGCGGGTGCAGGCCTACCAGGCGGTTCTTTCCGGCGCTTCGGGACAAATATTCGGCAACAACCCGATCTGGCACTTCGGCGGTCCGGGCCTCTGGCCGGCGGACACGACCTGGCAGCAGGCGCTCGACAGTCCGGGGGCCAGGAGCATGCAGGTTCTCCATCAATATTTTTCGTCGATCAGATGGTGGGAACTCGAACCTGATACGGGAAACGACTTCCTCATCGCGGGACAGGGCAGCTACCACGCCCGGACGATGTCGGCGCGGAGCAAGGATGGGTCGTTCGCACTCGTCTACCTTCCCAACGGGAGGGGCATTACCCTCGACCTTGAAAAGCTCGCCGGGCCGCAAGTCTCGGCTCGCTGGATCGATCCTTCCACGGGAGGGAGCGAGGCGGCTCCCGGGTCACCGTTTTCCATGAATGTCCGGTATTTCGTGCCGCCAAAAGGCGATCACACCGATTGGATGCTGGAACTCCGTACGCAACCGGTACAAAGCCAATGACCGCCAGGAACGACGCCGCAGACAGCTTTGACAGCCTGGCGAGCACCGGTGCGATCGGAGCGGCGTCCCGTCAGCCAAGCGGCCACGGCACGGAGGTGCTCCGGGCGCCGCGAAGAATAACATTGTTCGGGCTCTTCGGCTCCGGCAATTTCGGCAATGAAGGTTCGCTCGAAGCAATGGTCGGGTTTCTGAGGAGAGAGAGGCCCGAGGCGGACCTTTCATGCGTCTGCGGCGAACCCGAGGTGGTCAAACGGACTTTTGGGATCGAGACCTCGCCGATCCGGCGGAACGGGCCTGCGGCGGGCCTGTCCGGACGCATCAACCGGCTGCTCCTGAAAATCCCCGGAAAACTTGCCGATTTCGCGCAGACGGTTAGCCGCATCCGCAAGTCCGACGTGATGATCTTCCCAGGCACCGGAATCCTGGACGATTTCGGGGAGAGGCCGGCGGGCGTGCCTTACGACATCCTCAAATGGTGTCTCGCCGCTCGCCTCGTCGGCACGCGCATCGCCTTTGTCAGCATCGGGGCCGGCCCGATCAGGAACCGGCTGAGCCGCTTGCTGATGACGTCGGCGGCCCGCCTGGCTCATTACCGGTCCTACCGCGACCTGCAATCCAGGGAATTCATGGAAAGCGTCGGCTTCGACACCCGTGGAGACGCGATCTATCCAGACCTCGCCTTCGGCCTGCCCGCGCCAATTCGATCTCCTCGGACTCGGCCGGAGGCGCTGAAGGTGGGCGTCGGCATCATGGCCTATCGCGGCTGGTACGGCTTTGCCGAAGGCGGTCAGTCGATCCTTACCGGCTATATCGGCAAACTGGCGCGTTTCGTCGTCCACCTCCTCGACAGCGGCCACGATGTCCGGCTTCTCATAGGCGACGAAGAAGACAGCATCGCCGTCGACGCGCTCCGGGCGGCCGTGGGTGACCTGCGGCCCGGCTCGAGGCTGGCGCACGAACAGGTCCATTCGCTGGGCGACGTCATGGGGCAGATGGCGCTGACCGACATCGTCGTCGCCACGCGGTTCCACAACATCGTCTGCGCATTGATGATGCGCAGGCCGACCATCTCGCTGAGCTACGCGAGGAAGAACGATGTGCTGATGGAAGAAATGGGCCTAGGCGAGTACTGCCAGCATGTCGAGACCTTCAATGTCGAAACGTTGATCGCGCAGTTTTCGCAGCTGGCGGCTGCCAGGGAAAAGCACGAACGGGCAATTGGCGAGCGTCTCGTCGAGTTCAGGGAGCAGGTCGACAGGCAGGACGCCTGCCTCCTCTCCGGCGTGATCGGTTGAAGCGCATGGTGTTGATCGCCCGCATTGCGCCTCCAGGCAATCCGCAACCGGCGTTCATCCGAAAGTTGCGGACCAGGAGTAGGGGCTACATCCATCGTCTGAAGGTCAACAATGACGTCGAAATGCTAGTCTGTTGCGGTCTCACTCGTGCGAGCAACATCATCGATGGAAACAATGCTGAAGAAGCCTATAAGGACGCCAGCGAGCCTGGCAATCCTCATCCTCATCGGAGGTTCTGATTGATGGCCAGCGTCGACATTGTCATCCCTTGCTACAATTATGCGCACTTCCTGCCGCAATGCGTTCAAAGCGTTCTTGTCCAGGGAGTCGAGGATGTCAGGATCGTCATCATCGACAACGCCTCCACCGACGACAGCGTCGAGGTGGCGCATCGGCTGGCGGCGACGGATGACAGGATCAAGGCCATCTGGCATCCGGTGAATGTCGGTTCCCATGCTTCGTTCAACGAAGGGGTGGATTTGGCCCGCGCCGATTATTTCATGATCCTCTGCGCCGATGACTTGCTCATGCCGGGAGCCCTTCGCCTTGGGATGGCGCTCCTCGACCGCTTCAAGGAGGTATCGTTCGTGCTGGGCAAGCACATGGCGCCATGGGTCGGGAACGACCTTCCCACCCTGTCTGCGCAGGCCGACGGCTGGACCCTGACGGATGGCAACCGGCTGATCGAGACCTGCTGCCGGAAGATGAAATTCAACCTGACCGCCCATGCCATGCTCGTGCGGACATCGGTGCAGAAGGCAGTCGGCCACTATCGGCCGTCCGTCCCTCTGCTCGACGACCTGGAGATGGCTCTGCGCCTGGCCCGCTTCGGATCCGTTGCGGAGCTGTCCGTGCCGCTGGCGATAACGCGCGAACACACGACCAATATCTCTCAAGTCATGTGGCAGGACGGGCTCCGCAGACTGCAGGAGTATGAAACCGTGCTGGAGAGCTTCTTTGCTCACGAAGGCAGCACCATGCCCAACGCGCCGGCGCTTCATCGCATGGTCCGGCGCCATCTGGCGGCGGCCGCTTACTGGTCGGCACTATCGCATCTGATAAGGGGCAAGCGCGCGGCCGGCGCCAAACTTTTCAAATTCGGCCGGAGGCTTGACCCGGCCTCTATGTTTCTGCCGCCCATCGGTCATCTGTTCACGGCGGACGGCTCCCTCAAACGTGCGAGACGGGTCATCTTGGAGGTTCTTGGAGCGACGCGCCCTTAGCCGTGTTTCTCGGAATTTTGCAAAGCGCTCAACATCGATTGGGCAATAGATGTCGGATCTGATCGTGACCTTGCCATTTGCCCAACAAAACCAACGCGAAAAAACCTCCGGCAAGGTGGCGGTGGTTCTGGTCACGGACCAGAACTACTTTCTTCCGACGTTCGCAACGGCATTGTCCGCCGATGCCCATACTGGCGGCGACATCTCCATTTATCTGTTCGTCGTCAATGCGAAACAGGCGTGGTTACAGCAATTCGGCGCGGCTGTTTCCGGGACGAAGATATCAATCAAGGCGGCGAGCTTCCCGCAGCTGGCTGAACTCTCCCGATTTCACCGTGACGTCGTTCCCCCGATAGCGCTGGCACGGTTGTGGATCGGCTCGTTGTTGGAAGAGGATATCGGGCGCCTTCTGTACATCGACGGCGACACCATGGTGGACGACGAGCTCGACAGCCTGTTGGCAATTTCGCCGCCCGAGCACGGTCTGATGGCGGTACCGGACTTCATGAGAATTTACATTGATGAATTGAGCCTGTCTAAAGGGAAAGACATAGCCCATCTGACAGATTTGGGCTGCAGTCCGACGGCATATTTCAATTCAGGCGTAATATATGCATCGAAAAATGCGTGGAATTCCATAGCATCGTCGGCCATCAAGTTTCTGCGTGAGCATCCGGACCGCTGCATCGCGTCCGATCAAAGCGCGCTCAATCACGCGGCGCAGGGAAACGTCGACTTTCTGCCTCTTCGCTACAATTATCAGAGCGAATACATGATGGCGTTGGATCCGCGCGAGCTGGGATTCAAGCCAACGATCTGGCACTTCGTCGGCGCGCCCAAGCCGTGGGACGCACCCGGCTGGCCCTGGGATGAGTATTTCAACAAATTCTATCGCCAGGCGGAGTCGGTGCTGCGAAACTACAGCGTCACGCTTCCGGTCCCTCCAAAGGCGCAGATAGTTGCGGGTCTTTCCCATCGGGAGCGCAACAGATTTCGCATGAAGTGGGTGTATCCTTGGCGCAGATACACACGCAGGCGAAAGATACTGTCCTTGCTTTCGCAGTGACGCGGCGGCCGCGAACCCGGAGCCGGACGGCGCCATGTCGTCGAAGTAGGTCCATACGATCCGAAAGAGCCGATGGATAGGCTTATGGAGGTATGGCAATACGGCAAAAGGATAGTGCGCTCAACCTTGTCGCCGCCTCCTACTCCCATTGCCACGCTTGCCGGCCAGGCGTCGTTTCCCGAAAAGTCAGGCATCGGCGCCGCGCCCGGAACCGGGACATTATCGCGGGTCGCCAGCCCAGGAAACTATGACATGCATGCCGATGCGCGGGGAGCCAGCCATATGAAGGAAACGCAGGGCTGCGGCCGGCTCGGGCGGGCTTGACGACAGATGCAGATCTCGCCTGCCGGTCTCGTTGTCTGCGCGGCGGTGCTGCTGCTGGCCTACTACTACCGGGCGCCTCTGATCGTAGGGCTTATCGCATCGCTGGCTTTCGGCTCAACGGCCCTGATGACGCTCAGTTCGCTGGGCGGATCGTCGCCGCTTATCTACACCTTCTTCGGCGCTCTTCTGCTGNCGGCCCTGATGACGCTCAGTTCGCTGGGCGGATCGTCGCCGCTTATCTACACCTTCTTCGGCGCTCTTCTGCTGATGGGGGTCGCCGCCAGGAGGCGGATCTGGCAGGACCTCGGCGATGTGTTCGGCAAGATCCGGCCCGTATGGGTTCTCATTGGTCTTATGTTTTATGCGGCGGCCGGAGCGTGGCTTTTCCCGCGCCTGTTCGCGGGACAGACCAGCGCGTTCGTCCAATCCACCACGCGCCACGGCGTCGTAGTAGAGGCCTCGCTCGGGCCGGTCTCGTCCAACATCTCGCAAACCGGATATTTCATTCTTGGCGGCCTCACGGCCATCGCCCTTTGCGTCCTGCTCCTCAACAAGGACAGGACAGACGAGATCCGGCGCGGTTTTTTCGTCTGGTGCGTCCTCCATGTGACCATGGGACTGCTCGATTTGGCGGGCAAGTTCGCGGGAGCCGGGGACCTTCTGCTGGTGATCCGGACCGCCACCTACGCGATGCTCACGGACCAGATCCAGTCGGGTTTCTTCCGCCTTGCCGGAGCGTATTCCGAAGCATCGGCCTTCGGCGGCGCGTCCCTGGCGTGCCTGTCGTTTTGCTACGTCTACTGGCGCAAGACAGGCTCTCGGCTGGCCAGCTGGCTGTCGGCGGCCATGCTGCTGCTGCTGCTGCTTTCCACGTCGTCGACGGCATATGTCGGCTTGGCCGCGCTGAGCCTTCCCGTTGCCTTTTCCCTCGCACGTTCGTTTCTGGCCGGTCGTGTCACTGCCGATGAAATCCTGATCGTCGCGCTCCTGACGATCGGGGTCTGCGCGGTGATGGCGATCATCGTCTACGATGAACGGATCCTCGATCCGGTCATCGACCTCATCGACTCGACCATCATCAGCAAGGGCAGCACGGACTCCGGTCACGAACGGACTTACTGGAACGTCAAGAGCCTCCAGTCCTTCGCCGACACCAGCGGCCTGGGCGTCGGGTTCGGCAGCTCGCGCGCTTCCAGCTGGCCGATTGCCGTCGTCTCGCAGCTCGGCTTCGTCGGCAGCCTGATGATGGCGACGCTCCTGGGCGTGCTGATCCGTGGACTGGGAGGACTGAGGCCTTACGTCGATCGCGAAACGGATGCGGTGGTATCGTCCGTCCGAGCATGCGCCCTGGCAGGAATCGTCGCCGCCTCCATTTCGGGCGGGAGCGCGGATCCCGGCATCGTTTTCTTCATCGCACTCGCCGTCGTCGCGTCAGCCAGGGCGCTCGCCCGCAGGAACAGGCATGCCCGCGAACGGTCGTTGCAGGGATACCAATCCCCGGAACTGATCGATGATCCGGCTGTCGCCAGACATGCGGCGATATCCGGGCAGTGGCCGCCCGCGTCCGGCTGGGAGAATCCCATCGACCGCGAATTCATCGGCCTTTCTGACATTACCGGCTTCCTGAAGCTGTACGCGCGCTCCATCACGGGTTGCCTGGCGGCAGGCATCCTCGCGGCGGGGTTCTACGTCGTGACCACGGACCCGACCTACACGGCGAGCACCCAGATCCTCATCGAGCCGAACCTCGCCAAGCTGCTCCAGCAGCAGCCGCGCGAAGCCATCGTGTCCCTGGATACAGCGCAGATCGAAAGTCGGATCGCCCTCATGAGGTCGGAAAGGACCGCGATGATGGTCATCGACTCACTCAACCTGCGGGACGACGCGACGTTCAATCGGCCGCAAAGTCTTACCTTGGCCGAACGATTTGACCAATTCGGCGCGCTTGTGCTGAAAACGCTGGGCTTGCGGACAAGAGCGGCTGCCGGTGGGTCTGAATCCGCCGGCGATGGACAACCGCTTTCGGGCAGCGCCGACGGCACGGCGTCCGAGATCGCGGAATTCAGGCGCACCCGCCATACGATGCAGGCCTTTCAGAACGGACTCGACATCCGTCAGCTGGGTGGCTCCTACGCGATCGAAATCTCCTTCAGTTCCCACGACCCCGAATTGTCGGCCAGGGTAGCCAACGCCATCGCGAACGCCCTCGTGCTCGAACAGCTAGGGACCAAGGGAGCGGTGGCCCATGAGGATGGCGCGTGGCTCGATAAACGTCTCGAGGAATTGCGGAGCCAAATGAACAACGCCACGCAGATCGCCCAGGAGTTCCGCGCCCGGCACGACTACAGCGTCGGCAGACCGTCGGGCGACGCGGCGGTCCAGGACAAGGCGATGGAGAATGCGGGCGGCGAGATGCATGAGTCTACGCTCGAAGAACTCGATCTTACCGCGGACATCTACCGCAAGATGTACCGCGACTTCTTGCAGGCGCACACCAGTTCGCTCAACCAGGAAACATATCCGATTGCCGACCTGCGGGTAATCACGCCTGCTTCGCCATCGCCGTCAGCCAGCCATCCGCGACGTTCGCTGATGCTGGCTTTCGGCGCTCTCTTCGGCATCATGGTCGGAGTGGCCCAAGCCTTCATCCGGAACATGTTCGACAAGACCATTCGTTCGCCGCGGCAAGTCCGTGAGGGGCTTGGGCTGGAATGCATGGGCGAGTTGCCGCCGTTCGGACGGAGAGGACGTGGCGGCCGAACGGACGAGGTGACGAATTCTCCATATTCGCCCCTCAGCCACAGCCTCAGACGGGTCAAGACCGCGATCAGCCTCGCCGGCGGCGCCCGTCCCATGAAATGGCTGGGCATCACATCGACGGCGGAGGACGAGGACAAATGCTTGACGGCGATCAACCTCGCTTCGCTCTACTCGATGTCCGGCAAGCGCGTGCTGCTCCTCGATGCGAACTCCTCTCGTCCGGATCTGACCAGGATGCTGCTGACGGCTTTGCCTGCCGCTGGCGAGCGGGCGGCAGGCCCCATCACGTCGAGCATAGTGTCTGTGCCGAACCGGAAGTTCGATCTGCTTCCATGCTTGTCTTCGAGCGCCGGTGAACTGCTTGTCCCGCAGGCGATGCACGGCGCCCTCGCCGAATTGCAATCGTACGATATTGTCATCGTGGTCCTCCCCTCGTTCGCTTCGGGATCTTCCAAATTGGCGGTCAACCCGGTTCTCGATGGCATCATCCTGGTCGCCGGATGGGGCAGAACCTCCATGGACGTGCTGAAGGACCTCGTGCGGTCGATGCGTGCGGGCAGGGCACCGATAGCCGGCGTGTTGATCACCGGGGCTCCCGCAGGGTCTCGAAAGCATCTCGCCGCCTAGGGATTGCCCTCGGCAAGCCGGCTTTTCCTGCGCGAACTACCACTCTTGTTGCGTGGATCGGCAATGCGGCTAGGAGCCCATTCGTAGGGCTTAGGGATGAGTCTTCGTGCGGCTACTCCTTTTGCATTTCTTGCGGGCGGGCCCCGCTTGCTGGGAAAGTCCCTTGACATGCACCATCCGTCGACCAACCATATCGGGACGATAAGGGTGTCTGTCCTTGACTCCTGTCGGTGGCTGACAGGAAAGGGGTCTCGATGTGACCGCTTCGCTCGCGTGATAACAAGCACGACAGTAAATGCGCGGCAGACAGGAAAAATGCCAAGATAGATGGCACATCCCGCCAAGAGAAGATGGAAGTTACGATTTTTTTACGCTGCGATGATTTCTGTTTTCATCGCAGTGGTGGGTGGATTTGTATTATACAATAATATGCACAAGCCCGAAGATGAGGCGAAAAGTACAAAGATATGGCATTCACTAACCTGGAGAGTCCAGCTCTATACGCGTAAGGTGTTTGGGGGAGTTCCGGACTTGTCCTGGTCGGAGCTTCTTCAGATGACGAACCCTTCGAGCGGGTTCGTTTTGACCACGACGGTGACGGAAGGGCGCTCCCTGGATGCCGCCGTCAGCAATCCTTTTGTCAGTGCGGAGGATCGCGCCAGCGGCGCCGATATATTTCGCAGGAACTGCGCGGCCTGCCACGATGGATCGGGGACACACGCTCCGCTTCTCGACCGGCCACTCAGACACGGCGACAGCGACCTGGCCATCTACAAGGTCGTGCGCGACGGTATTCCCGCAACCTCCATGGCGTCTCACGCCGATCTGCCGTTCGACGACCGTTGGAAGGTCGTAAGCTATATCAGATCGCTCCAGGCCAGGACTTCGGCCACGAGCGACGACAACGCGCCCCATCTTGATATCCGCGTGAAGGGCGACGATCTGATTGCTCCGAATTCGGGCCAATGGTTGACCTATTCGGGTTCGCTGGACGGTCGGCGCTATTCGCCGCTCTCCGAAATCACAAAGGACAATGTGCCCCGGCTTCGTGTCCGCTGGATCAGCCAGCTCGACACCGATGACCGTGTTCTAGAGGCGACGCCGCTTGTCATCGGCGGAGCGCTCTTCACCAGCGTGCCTCCTGCCGGCATCGTTGCCTTCGACACCATATCGGGCAAGGTGATCTGGAAGTACGACAGGCCTTTGCCCGATAATCTGCCGATGTGCTGCGGCAGGGTAAACAGAGGCGTTGCCGTTCTCGGCAGCACGCTCTTCCTGGGCACTTTGGACGGCGTCCTCGTCGCGGTGGATGCCAACACGGGCAAGGAGGTGTGGGAAGCCCAGGTAGCCAAGCCCTCCGAAGGTCTCACGATGACCGGGGCGCCTCTGGCCACAAGCAATGCCGTCGTGGTCGGCGTTGCCGGCGGCGAGTTCGGCATTCGCGGATTTCTGGCGGCCTACGATCCCGCGAGCGGCAAGCAGCTGTGGAAATTCAACACCATCCCCGGTCCTGGCGAACCGGGGCACGAGACGTGGAAGAACGACGCCTGGCAAACCGGCGGCGGCCCGACATGGGTGACGGGTAGCTACGATCCATCGCTCGATCTCGTGTACTGGGGCGTGGGCAACCCGGGCCCGGACTATAATGGCGACGTACGCCCCGGCGACAACCTGTACACCAATAGCGCGGTCGCGCTGCATGCGGACACCGGCAAGCTCGCATGGCACTTCCAGTTCACGCCCCATGACGAACACGACTGGGACTCGAACCAGACGCCTATCCTTACCGATCTCACCATCAACGGCGCCAAACGCAAGGTGATTTGCTGGGCAAACAGGAACGGATTCTACTATGTGCTCGACAGGGTCACCGGGGAATTCCTGACCGGCGTAAACTTCGTGGAGCAGAATTGGGCCGATGGCATGGATCACGCGGGGCGGCCGGTCCTGTCGGCGGGCGCTTCGACCCAGGGGCGCCTCATACGGCCGGGCGGCGGAGGAACGAACTGGCAAAATCCGGCCTTCGACCAAGGCCGAGGGCTGGTCTTCGTGCCGACGACCGAAGGGGCATCGATTTTTACGAAAACCGATCCGGACAATGTCCAACGAGGGGAGGGGGGGCTGTTTGTCGCAAGCGGGGCCGCGTGGGTTTCTCCGCCGGTGCGGGCCGTGCGTGCGCTCGATGCTGCGACTGGCGAGAGGAAATGGGAATTCCGCTCCCCCACGGCAAAGGACTCAGGTTACGGCGGCCTGCTGGCGACCGCCGGCGGGCTGGTTTTCGGCGCCTCCGGAGGGGTGCTGTTCGCGCTCGACTCCGCCTCCGGCCAGGAGCTTTGGCGCGTGCCGCTTGGCGGAGAGACGAGAGCCGCTCCGATCTCGTTCACCGTGGACGGCCGGCAGGCCATCGCGATCGAGGCCGGCCGCGCGCTGTTCGTCTTCGGACCGTAGGACTCGAGCTCCAAAAACACGGTTTCGGCGGTCCCTGAGACAACATCCGAAAGGATTAGGCGCGCACCAACCGAATGACCTATTCGGCGGCAGGGCCTCGTCCAACAGGGCATTCCGACCGCCTATTGGCGTTCTCGCCCAGCTCTTTGAGCCTCGGTAGGCTCTGCACCATCACTATCTGCTTGAGGAAGATGCGCGATGAAAGTCATGGTAACCGGCCATCAAGGCTATATCGGATCGGTGATGGTGCCGATGCTGCTTCGTGCCGGGCATTCGGTGATGGGCTATGACAGCGATCTCTACCGGCGCTGCACCTTTGCCGCTGGGGGCGAGCGGGCTTCAATTCCATCCATCCAAAAGGATGTCAGGGACGTGCATGCGCGCGACCTCGAAGGGTTCGATGCCGTCATCCACCTTGCGGCCCTTTCCAATGACCCGCTGTCCGACCTTGATCCGGACATCACCTACGAAATCAACCATAAGGGCAGCGTCCGCTTTGCGAAGGCGGCCAAGGACGCCGGCGTGTCGCGCTTCCTGTTCGCCTCGTCGTGCAGCAATTACGGACAGGCAGGCGACGGGATGGTCGATGAAACTGGCGAACTGAATCCGGTCACGCCCTATGGTTGGTCGAAGGTCCTTTCAGAACGGGATATTTCCGAACTGGCCAGCAGCAGCTTTTCTCCCACCTATTTCCGCCCCGCCACGGCCTATGGGCTCTCGCCGCGGCTCCGTTTCGACATCGTATTGAACAATCTGGTCGCGTGGGCGGTCACCAAAGGCGTCATCCTCCTGAAGTCCGATGGAACACCGTGGCGACCGATTGTCCATATCGAGGACATTTCCAGGGCATTCATTGCCGGGCTGGAGGCGCCCCGCGAGGCCATTCACAATCAAGCCTTTAACGTGGGACGAACCGACCACAATTACAGGATCCGGGACATCGCCGAGATCGTCGCCGAGATCGTGCCCGATTGCCGGCTTGAACTCGCGCCCGACGCCGGGCCCGACAAACGCTCCTATCGGGTCAACTTCGACAAGATCGCGCTTGCCCTGCCTGCCTTCAGGCCACAATGGGATGCGCGCAAGGGTGCCGAGCAACTCTACCAGGCATACCGGAAGTCGAATGTCACGCTGGATGAATTCGAGGGGCCGCGCTTCCAGCGCATCGGTCACATCAGGCATCTGTTGACCAGCGGACTTCTGGACGAGCGGATGCGGGTTGCTGGAGTATCCAAGCCATTGGAGGAGGCGCTCGGATAAGCTGGATGGAACACCTGAACCCCGCCGGGATCGGCCCGCCGGCAACCGGAGTCGGTCACGAAATTTATGCCCTGGCCGAACGTCTGTTTCCTATCTGCCGGAGCATCACCGGAAACGGCGTGCGAGCAACGCTGGATGTCCTTTCGCAGCATATCGAGCTGCAACGGCACGAAGTGCCCACCGGGACGCAGCTGTTCGACTGGACCGTTCCAAAGGAATGGAACATACGCTCTGCAACCATCACAGGCCCGGACGGACAGACGGTCCTCGATTTTGCGGATTCCAACCTGCACGTCGTCAACTACAGCTTGCCGTTCAAGGGCATCCTGCCGCTCGCCGAGCTGAGGCCGCACATTCATACTCTGCCCGAACAGCCGCAGCTGATCCCCTACCGCACCAGCTATTACGCCCCGACCTGGGGCTTCTGCGCAGCCCATGTGCGTGTGGCCGACCTGCCCGACGGTTTCTACCGTGTGGAGATCGACGCCGAGCTCGAGGACGGCACTCTCACATACGGCGAATACTTGCACCGCGGGCAGAGCGAGCGGGAATTCCTCCTCTCGGCGCACATTTGCCATCCCTCACTTGCCAACGACAACTGTTCGGGCTTGGCGCTGCTGGCAATGCTGGCGAGAAGTCTTAAGGCAAGGAAGACACGATACAGCTACCGCTTCCTATTCGCTCCCGGCACGATCGGCGCGCTCGCGTGGTTGTCGCGCAACGAGGACCGTACATGTCTCATCGACCACGGTCTCGTGCTGTCATGCGTTGGTGATTCAGGAGACCCGGCATACAAGCGCAGCCGCCGTGGGGACGCCTTTATTGACCGAGCCATGTCCCACGTGCTGGGGCGTCGAGCCGGGGCAAAGCTGATGGATTTCTCCCCCTACGGTTATGACGAACGGCAATATTGTTCGCCGGGCTTCAATCTTCCGGTCGGCATGTTCCAGCGAAGCGTCCACGGCACATTTCCCGAATACCACACCTCGGCCGACAATCTTGACTTCATCAGGCCAGAGCATCTCGAGGATTCCTTCCGCATCTTGATGGAGGTGATCGACATTGTCGAAGAGGACTGGACGCCGTTGAACCGCTTGCCCAAGGGCGAGCCGCAGCTCGGCAAACGCGGCCTTTATGCAGCCGTGGGAGGGCAGAAGTCGTCGGGCGCGACGTCGATGTCCCTGCTTTGGGTGCTGAACCTCGCCGACGGGCAGCATTCGCTTCTGGCCATTGCGGAGCGCTCGAACCTGCCCTTCAAGGAACTGGCCGCCGCTGCCAAACTGCTGTTAGAACATGAGCTCCTGGTAGCCTTATGAGGCCGTTGCGGTTCGCCGTCTGATAAGGGGCCAGCTTTTGTCCCTTTCCGACATGGCCGTCGGCATCAAGGGCCATCCGATGGACAAGGTGGGGTCATTGTAATGAACGCCGGTCGAAGCGTTGGGCGTATAGAACTGTGATATGAGATACGAGACCTCGGTGCCGTCGGTTAGGGTCTGGAGGCCGTGGGCGAACCCGGCAGGGATATAGAGCTGCTTCATGTTTTCGGAAGTCAGCTCGAAACCGAGCCATTTGTAGCGCGTCGACGAATTCGGGCGCAGGTCCACGACGACATCAAAAATCGCGCCGCGGACACAGGAGACCAGCTTGACCTCTGCGTAAGGCTCCTCCTGGTAGTGCAGCCCCCTAAGAGTTCCCTTTTTGATCGAATGAGCCCGGCTGTGCTGGACAAAGCGCGTCGCCAGACCACAATCGGCCATCTCCTTCTCACAGAAAAGGCGGGTGAAAGAGCCACGGTCGTCAAGCATGGGAGTAGGCTCGATTACCCAGACCCCTTGAAGCTCGGTTTCGGTAAACTGCATGGGTTGACTCCCCGGCGCCGAGTGAGACTGCCGCCTCAATTGTCAGCGTCGCCAGCCCACGCTGTAAGGGCTACCTAAGCCTTAGCTGGCCTCTCCGATAGCGGTACGTGCGGACGACAGCTGACTACCCGTTCGGCGAGCCTGGTATCGGCATCGCCGCCGCCGGCTCGCTATAAGGATTAATGCACCCGACGGATTGGCAAATCGAACCGGAGAGGGCCGGATCTTAACCTGTCATCTGTCTACGGAGGCGCGGCAGACATGGGTTCTGCGTAGCGCCTGCGTCTCCGTTAGACGGCGGATAGGAGCGGGGAAATGAACATTCAGCCTATCGAAACCGTTCGCGGTCACAATGCGGCAAGCCGGAATGTCGGTTGCAGGCTCTGCGGGTCGCGCCTGCGCCACACATTGGTCGATCTAGGCATGTCTCCACCTTGCGAAAGCTTCCTGCAGGCCGAGCAGCTTGACCAAATGGAAGCTTACTATCCTCTCAACGTGCTTGTCTGCGACGCCTGCTACCTGGTGCAGCTCAAGGAGTATCTGAGCCCCGAGACCATTTTCAGCGAATATGCCTACTTCTCTTCGTTCTCCTCCAGCTGGGTGGCTCATTCGAAAGTGTATTGCGAGGCCATCACCAGACGGCTTGGACTTGGCCGTGACAGTCTTGCGGTCGAGCTCGCTAGCAACGATGGTTACCTGCTGCAGCACTTTCTGCCGCTGGGCGTTCCTGTACTGGGCGTCGAACCGGCCGCCAATGTTGCGCGCGCCGCGATCGAGAAAGGTGTACCCACCCGGGTCGACTTCTTCGGGGTTCGGTTGGCAAGTCAGATGATGAGCGAAGGACATTGCGCCGACCTCATCATTGGCAACAACGTCCTGGCGCAGGTGCCGGACCTTAATGACTTCGTCGCCGGGATGAAAATCCTGCTCAAACCTCAGGGGGTGGTCACGCTCGAGTTTCCACATATCGAGCGGCTGATGGCGGAGAATCAGTTCGACACCATTTATCATGAGCACTTTTCATATTTCTCGCTGCTGACGATCGAACTGATGGCGGCGCGCCACGGATTGCGGCTGATCGACGTCGAGGAGTTGCCCACCCACGGCGGCTCGCTGCGTGTCTATCTCGCCCATGAGGGCAGTCGCTGGGGCGTGGATGACAGCGTGGGCAAACTTCTCGCCCGAGAAAAACGCCACGGGCTGACGGAGATGATTACCTATGCCTCCTTCGGTCACAAAGCGCAGCGTGCCAAGCGCGACCTCTTGGCGTTCCTTATCTCGGCCAAGAACGAAGGGAAGAAGATTTGTGGCTACGGCGCTCCAGGTAAGGGCAACACGCTGCTCAATTACTGCGCCATCGGCACCGACTTCCTCGACTTCACGGTCGACCGTAATCCTTACAAGCATGGTCGCTTCACACCGGGGATGCATATCCCGATCAAATCCGTCGAGGCCATCGACGAAGCCCGGCCAGATTACATCCTCATCCTTCCGTGGAACCTGAAGGACGAGATCATCGAACAGATGCGCCATGTCGCCTCCTGGGGTGCAAGGTTTGTGGTCCCAATTCCTTTTGTGGCGGTGATCGATCCATCGGAGTTAGGCAGATGAAAGTTGTCCTCTTCTGCGGCGGTCGCGGAACCCGGATCCGCGACTATTCCGACAGTATACCCAAGCCGATGATCCCGCTTGGCCACCAGCCGATCCTGCGCCACGTGATGCAGTGGTACAGCGATTATGGACATGATGAATTCGTCTTGTGCCTGGGCTACAAAGCCAATGTCATCAAGGATTTCTTCCTCAACACACGGCCGCAGACCTTTTCCGATTGCGTGGTCACGCAGGGAGGTCAAGACGTGAAACTGCTCGGCGACCAGGTCAAGGACTGGAGCATTACCCTGCTTGATACCGGGGTCTGGCGCAATATCGGCGAACGCCTCTGGGCGGCAAGGGACCAGGTAAAGAACGAGAAGATGTTCCTGGCCAACTACTCCGATGGTCTGACCAACGTCGATCTCGACGACGTGGTGGCGAAATTTGAAGCCAGCGGCAAGATCGGTTGTTTTCTCGCGGTGCGCGCACCACTGACATACCATTTGGCCGATATCGCGGAAGACGGTCGCGTGCGTGAGTTCCGCACAACCGATACCTCGGAGATCTGGATCAACGGCGGCTACTTCCTGTTCCGCCCGCAAATCTTCGACTATATGCGCGATGGCGAGGAGCTCGTTCTGGAACCTTTCAGGCGACTGATCGACGACAACATGCTCATGGCGTACAAACATGATGGCTTCTGGCGGTCGATGGATACGCTGCGCGATTGGCAATCGCTCGAAGACATGGTCGAACGGGGCGACATGCCCTGGAATAGAAAGGTTACCGCCGAAAAAACCAGACGCGGTCTGGTAATGGCCGCTTCGTGAGAGGGCTTGGCCTCGCACGTGGCGGGGAGGAACTCTCGATCCTCTGCCTTGGCGCCCATTCGGATGACATCGAGATCGGCGCCGGCGGCACTATCCTTGGTCTGATCGCGTCGGGGGTGAAACTGGACGTCCACTGGTGTGTGCTGAGCGCCGGCGGCCAGCGGGCGGTCGAGGCCCGCGCCTCGGCCGAAGCGTTCCTGAAAGGATCGAAGTCGTCCGTAATCGACATCGCGGATTTCGAAGACAGCTATTTCCCGGCCCATAGCCGAGCGATAAAGCAGCGGTTGATAGATCTAAGATCTCGCGTCCATCCCGACCTGGTGCTGACCCATGCTAGGTTCGATGCCCATCAAGACCACCGGGAGGTCAATCAACTGACCTGGAATGTTTTTCGCGATCATCTTGTGATCGAATACGAAATTCCCAAATGGGATGGAGATCTTTGCCAGCCAAATGCCTACGTGCCGCTCTCTGCTGCAGTGCTGGAACGCAAGATCGAGCTCCTGCAACAGCACTTCGGCACGCAGCGCTCCAAGGACTGGTTCGACCGCGACACATTCGCGGGGCTGGCGAGATTGCGCGGGATGGAGTGCAGGGCGCCGGAACATTTCGCCGAGGCGTTTACACTCAGAAAAGCCAGACTTCTTTAGCGGATTTCCGTCCCGATTTGCTTGAGGGCTTGTCTGAGCCAAGGGGGCACACCATCCTCGACGTGGTTGGCGATCTTCGCACGACACTTTTGGGGCACCACGCTCTGCCAGATCGAGGTTACCGGCTCATGAAGTGGATACGAGCCCGCGGGTTTCTGATTGCCGTTTGGTCTCACTGCTCGCTGGCCGAGGGTTCTGTGAGACCGCCGGTATCGGGGCCTGTGCATCGCCATTGTTGAAGCGACGAAACACGATCTGCGAGGGGCGGCCAACCAAAAATTGGCTTGCTCCCGAATCCAGGGCCTTCGCGTACACGCCCAGAGCACCATCGACGGCGTCTATGGTTTTCATGACGGCCGCGTCGTCGTGCGTGTAGCTGACGACGAGAGATGGCATCAGGACACCACGCTTGATCGTCTCCTGCAGGAACAGGGAACGGTATGTCTGTGAGGGCTTGCCGTCCTGGTCAAGCGTGGCGTAGGCGAGACAACTGGGACGGCCGACAACTTTGAAGTGCCGATCCAGTCCATGGTGTCTGGAAACCTCCATGATACCTTCCTTCAATTTCGTTCCCTGATGGTGCAGGTGTTCGATGACGGGCTGGTCCCGATAGACCCCTACGGTCGCGATGGCCGCGGCAAGCGCGTGGGTTTCCGCGCCATGCGTAGTCGACAGCAGAAACACACGGGGGCGATCCGTATGCTCGAGCCCACCCAGCCGCATATATTCGCGTTTGCCTGCCAGGGCAGAAACCGAAAAACCATTGCCAAGAGCCTTGCCGAACGTCGACAAGTCCGGTTCGATGCCATAGAGCCTTTGTGCTCCCGCTGCATGCCATCTGAACCCGGTGATCATTTCATCGAGAATGAACAGCGCGCCATTTTCCCGGCAAAGACGCTGGACATTATGCAGGAAGCCGTCGGCCGGATCGTCGCCACGGGAAGGTTCCAGGATCAGAGCGGCCACCTTACTCGGGTGCCTGTCGAACAAATCCTTGACACTAGCGATGTCGTTGTACCGGAAGGTGAGGGTCAGGTTTTGAACCGCTTCTGGAATTCCCGCATTCATCGGTGTGGTACCGATGAACCAATCGTCTGTCGAAAAGAAAGGGTGGTCGGCGCAGCACGCGACGAGATCGCGACCCGTGTAGGCGCGGGCAAGGCGGACGGCGCCTGACGTCGCGTCCGATCCGTCCTTGCAGAATTTTACCATCTGCGCGCCGACGAGTTCAAGGAAGGTTTCGGCGCAGTCAACTTCGATCCTTGCGGGGCGCGTGAAGTTGGCTCCGCCGGCAAGCGCCGCCTCCACCGCCCTGAGCACCGTTGGGTATGCATGCCCCAGCCCGACGGAACGGTTGCCCATGCCGTATTCGATGTATTGGTTTCCGTCGACATCCCAGACGTGGCACCCCAGACCACGTTCGATAAAGCCCGGCGCGAGAATGGGATACTGATCCTCGCCTTTCGCGTAGGTGTGACTGCCGCCTGGGATCAGCTCACGGCCACGTTCTTGAAGGCGTCCCGATTTGCGAAAACAGAGGCTTTGCTCAGGCATGCGGACTGCTCCAGTTCGACAGAAAGTCTAGATGTCTGAGCCTGGATTTTCGCGTTCTCCATAAGGTCACCGGTTTAGCACTTATGGTGGATAGAAGGCGCGATTGTGCGGTCTTGTGCGGCAAACGCGCCAACTGACAAGCAGCATCAAGGCGCAAGCGAATGAGTTGGCGCAGCGTTTCCCCATGCCGGGAGCAGCTAATCCAGCGTAGGTTGCTTGAACTAGGCTCAACGCTGGAAGCTGGGGGAACAATTTGGCGTGCGCGAAAACGCGCTGAGGAGCATTGCGCCGCGGCTGTTGCTAAGTACGATCCCTCACCCGGACATCCCGGAAATTCCAGGCGATCCTGCCAAATAGCGGTCCCTCACGTGATCACGCCATTCCCGGGAAAGAATCTTATGGTAAACAGCTAGCAGCGGTCGATTCCCCCGGGATGTAGCCGCTCAGAATGAAGCCCGCCCGGGTCGCTACCGTGGCGGGCTTTTCGTTGACCGCGACCCGCTTGGTGCGTTCGCTACATAAGACCGCGATCGTACATTGAGGGAAGGCGGCGGATTGCGATCACCGTTCAGCCGCAGTTCCTTCCGCGAAGAGATCATTGACCTTGTATGCGACTTCCGTGCGGTTGGTCGCCTTGAGCTTTTTCATGATGTTGCGGATGTGCACCTTCACCGTGCTTTCGCGCAGGTTCAGTTCAAAGGCGATGATCTTGTTGGCCTTGCCGCGTCGGAGCGCCTGCGCGACCTCAGCCTGCCTGAGCGTGAACATGCCGGTCAAAGGCGCATCACGGCTGCCTGAATCTATCAGGTGCCGCATAGACAGAACGCTACTTGCCGGAACGAAGATGCCTCCCGCTGCCGCAAGATTGATTGCCTCGACACAGACATCGATCCCTACAGAGGTTGGAATGTAGCCACGCGCGCCACATTCGAGAGCCGTCAGTATCTGTGCGAGGTCTTCGGTGTCCGCCAAAATCACGACGGGCACCGACTTGAATTCGCACGAAATTCGCCTGATCTGGTCCGCGATACCCTGGTCGGTGACTTTCCGGCCGCCCAGATTGAAGAGAATGGCTGCAAGGGTCATCCCCTCTTTGGCGCGCCATTCGGCAATCGATCCCATGGCCTCGACGGCCATGCCGAGATCGTGGTCTTCCAGAGCCGATGCGAGACATTCGCGGTCGAGCGCCCTTCCGTCCAGGATGAGCAGACATTCCCTGCCTGCTCGTTGCACCATTCCCGCTCCGCCCGCCGGGATTTCTGCCTGATCTGCCGAAGTATATTTATGCAGTTCTACTGTGGAGCCCATACTCTTACCCACCCTTTTTCCAAGCGATCCGCCCTGCGGCGGCCCAATTAGCCCCTCACTCTTCAGTTCCTTCAGAAATTGAAAAATAGCGCCCACCGTTTTGGGAGCTTCAGCTGGAATTTGCCCAGCCTTGCACCCACTGCTGTTCCCTGTTCCCAATCCCAACCAGAACAACCTGAGCTTATGGGCTATTTATCAGCCAGCGCTAACTTAGATTAACATTTGGTTAAATTTTTGAATCAGCGAAAAACACTGACGGCTAGCGCCGCCGCAGGCGCTACCGTTTTGGGTAAACATGCGAGCTGGCCGGTCGATGTTGTGGAGCGTCTGAGTATCGCAGGACATCGCAACACTCTGAAGGTGAACCATCCGAAGACGGCTGGCCTGGGCGGTCCTCACCCATAGGCGTAGCCGAGGACTGCTTGCCCCGCCGGCAGTCAAAAGCCATGTATCTCCAAAGCATCGGGGGAGTGCATAGGCGCGGGCACTGTCATCTAAGCGCCTGCTTCGCGCAAAGGACCGCGTAGGGCATCTTCCTGGCGCTCCTTGGACGCTGTGGCAAATGCCAGCTCGTTTGGTTGGGAAGGCAAGGCAAATCCGCCAGCATCCCTTGCGGACATGAGGGTCCGAAGCAGCACACGGTGCCGCCGCACTTACACCGACAGAGCTACGCTATGTACAGCTCGGGCTCAGGCGGTCCCCTGGGGATCATTCTCGGTCAGCCAAGATGCGTCCAGAACAGGTCCGGCATTCTGGACATCGGCTTCGAAGGCGTCGATCAACCTCTTGGCGGCTTTGCTGGCGATATGACTCTCAGGGTAGGTGGCCTTCACGGCCCGTGCACACTCGTAAACCTCCTTGAGTTTCCTAACCTGCTTGAGCCCTAACGCGCGATATACTCCCTGGCTGGTCATATCGCCTCTCCTCCCTATCGTGGAATTCTCCGCTGCCCGGCCTACTATGCGTCAGCCTGACAGTGGGTTTCCTGGCTGAAATCAAAAACTGCCGTGCGACTGTAGTAAGATCGTCGGCTTCCCGGGTCGAGGCGTTCTTTAGGGGGCCCGCCGGAACCTAGGCTTAGCCATTCGCGGGAGGGTATGACCCGTTTCCCGCTCCTTTCGCACACCTGCTTTGTTCTCGCTTGATGATCAGGGCCCGGTCATGTTTAAAATGGACGGCGATGTTGATTAACCGGCGACCTTGGGCTCGAACGCCCTTGGCTGGGGCGCCGGTCGTCTGGCAAGGAGAGGAGGGTTGCCGCCAAAGCCGGTCGCAGCCTGCGGGCTCTGCCGAATTAAGTGCAACACGATGGCGCCACAAGCCTGCCTGACCTGACCTGCGCATCCGACGGCTATATCGTTGCGGGGCAGCTCATCCGTGCGAAGCTGATGCCGGTTTTGCGGATTTTCAGAAGACTTTTATATTGCAATCAATATTTGCTTCCATCACGGGCCTACGGCTTTCGTCGGATACGACCACCGAAAGCTTGCTTTGCAACTCGCCCTGAACTTCGTCCTGTGCCATGGCGACCAGCATTCTGACTGCGTCTACCCGGGCCTCGCGCGCACCGACGTAATGGGTGCCCTCCGTGTCGGGAAAATGGGACTTGCCGTCTCGGACATCGAAAAAAAACAGTGGCATTTTGCATCCGCGCTTAACAACAAACCGCTCGTCAAAGCGGGGTTTGCATCTTGCTCACGGCTGCTTAGGGCATTCTCCCGCAACATTCTAGCAACCTCAGATGGTCCACCGGAGACGGTTGTGGAGAACCCAAATCGGGTTGATCACAAAATATTAAAAGCATTGATCGGCCGGCAGAACCGCTTGCCGAGACTCCCCCTCCTGCATTATCGGGAACGCGCTTTCATCGCCATTCCAAAAGCAGTGTCGGCCCGCTCAGGGGCCCACACTCACGCTCGTCGACTGTCGCGACAGGCTCAGCCAAACTGATAGATAGGCCTGAGGAACGGTTCCAGTAAGCTACCGCCTTGACAAGCGAATGTGTGTCGTTTGCCTCCTGCGGAGTTTCCTCTCGTGCCTCTGAATTTCGTTTCCGAAGCCCGGCCCAACACGTTCGCGTTTGAAACCTCNTGTCGTTTGCATCCTGCGGAGTTTCCTCTCGTGCCTCTGAATTTCGTTTCCGAAGCCCGGCCCAACACGTTCGCGTTTGAAACCTCTGCGCTGATCAAGGCATGCGGATTTAGGGAATATGACGCGCGCTGGTGGTTTGGCCAGGTCGCGCCAGAACTCAATCTGATTGGCGTCCAGGCGCTTGGCATGGGGCTCGGCACGATGATCCGCCGTCTCGGCGTCGGGCCCGACATCGTCACCGGGCATGATTTCCGTTCCTATTCGCTTGGCATCAAGCTGNCACTGCTGGCGCCTTTGCCCCTGAAGCGCTGGAACGGATCGGCTGCGAAGTGATCCCGCTCGATGTCGAGCTTGACCATACGTTTCCAAACTACAATCCCAATCCGGAGGACATGCAGATGCTGCATGCCATCAGGGACAAGGTGCTGGAGACAGGGGCCGATGTCGGGTTGGGATTCGATGGCGACGGCGACCGCTGCGGTGTCGTCGACAATGAAGGCAACGAGATCTTTGCCGACAAGGTCGGCGTCATGCTGGCGCGGGATATCTCGCGGCNCCCCCACTGCGCGGACGATGTGAAGTACGGCGTCGTCGAACGGGTGGTCTCCGATTTTCAGGCTCTGAAGCGTGAAGGCTCCAGTTTTGCCGGCCAGAAGATCGGCGACCTCGTCACCGTCAATGGCGTGCGCGTCGTTGCCGAGGACGGCACCTGGGGTCTGGTGCGGGCTTCGTCGAACAAGCCGGAACTGGTCGTGGTCGTCGAAAGTCCGGTCTCGTCCGAGCGTCGCCGCCAGATGTTCGATGCCGTCGACGCCGTGCTGCGCCGCAGTCCGGAAGTCGGCTCCTACAATCAGACTTTTTGACAGGCCCAAGCGGCAGAATGGCGGCTTGGTGCAACTGATTCATTGCAAAGTGGGACGACGGATCCTTGCATCCGCATGCTGCAGGGCAGGCTCTGCCGGGGTTCGCAGCGTCAAAGGTGTGCCGTAATGGGTCACCGGCAAAATGGTCCTTTAATTGCATCTCCCGTCCGGCGTCAGGGGTGAACCTTTGGCGAGCGCTGGGATAACCATGATGATCGCAAACTCACCGCAGCTCGGCTGCAACAGGTGCAAACTTCCTCTTGTCGGCGATGAGACACGACCATCGAATGTCTTGAGATGCCCCGGTTGTGGGGCTTCAGACACGTGCGAAAATGTGATGCTGGAGATCGACGAAAGGCGAGCCGAAGCACTTTCGCGCGCTCTTTGCCGTCCTGAAGTGCGGAATGTAGGAACGGGTCGGAAAAGAGTGTACCGTTTCGCGCTTCTGTTTGGGGCAGGGCGGCTCGTGCGTGCCGACGTCAAAGATCGGCAGTAGCATTGCGCCGGCGGTCGGACCTTGCCTTGCCGTGCCGACAGCACCGGCAAGATCAGGTGCTTCTGGTGACCTGGTCGGGAGCGGCAATGGGAACCTGTATTCCTCGACGGTTAATTGTCTGCCAGGCTCTTCCTTAGGCAAACGATTTCTGGGCAGTATGCAGCCCTATGGTAGCTATCTGTACCGAGCAATGCAGGTAACGGCCCGCGCCGAGATCCATGGCAGCTGCCGGAAGTACCTGCGGCTTCGAGAATTGTTCGGAGGATCTTCGTCCGTAAGGCTTACTTGAATACTTGCAAGACTATGATGCATACTTGAGGCCACAGATGGTCCTTGGCCGGGCTATCTCAGTGCTGAGCAAGTGGCACTCGGATTACCGGTCGCCTTTAACGGAGCTCAACAATGACGCCCAAGCGCTTCACCCGCCCGGTGCAGGTATTTGTGGGACTTGGTGTTGCGCATGAGGTGTCGTCTGTCATGGACGCCTATCAGCTTCTCGACGAATGGGTCGGGTTCCGCAGCCCAACACACGCGGCCACGCTTGCGCTTTTCCGGTCTGCCCTTGCAGACGACAAAGATGCTGAAACGGCTCGCCTTGCCTTTGAGGCATTCGCTCGATCTCGGGGAATTCTAGCCGCGGAGGCGATCGAGTCCTCTGGTGGTGCTGCAGAAGAGTGGATGACAGCCTATGACAGGCGGTCAGAGATCGTGGTGGACAGCTAACGCAGTCGCCCAACAGTGACCTCGGTTGGGCAAGACGACAGATAAACCAACGATCTCAATTCGTTTCGACGCGAAGCGCTTAGGTGATGACCCGCGGTGGCTTGCAAGCTCTGAACGTGTCCGCACGAGGCCACTTTCGCGGGCGATCCCGCTACGAGCCTGACGATTTCTTGGCAAAATCGGCAAAGCTCAACCAGATACGGGCCCCGCGAGTTCGTCGGCCGCTTCACTGATGCCGCAGGCAGCCGCGCGCTCAAGCCAGACCCGGCCGGCCTCGGGGTCGCACTCGCCGGCCAGCCCTTTGACGAGGTAACGCCCGAGCATGAGCTGGGCTTGGCCATGCCCACGCCCGGCAGCGGCGGCGAACCATTTTTGCGCCGCCTTGTAGTCCACAGGCAGGGCCTGGCCAGCATCGTACAGCGCACCTAGCGCAAACATCGCACCAGCGTGACCGTCGTCGGCGGCCCCTTGGAACAGCTGCACTGCGGTCTCTGGCGTGCTCGTGCCGCCGCGCCCGTTGAGCAGCATCTCGGCAAGCGCGACCTGCGCATCGAGGACGCCAGCATTGGCCGCCCGGGCAAACCAGACGCGGGCCTGCCTTGGATCGGTCGCTACGCCGCGGCCATCCTGGAGGAGGCGGGCATACATATATTGCGCCTCCCCGACACCTTCGGCGGCCCGCCTCAGCCACTGCGCCGCTTGTCCCTCATCCTGGCGCACGCCAACGCCTTTGGCGAAGCAGAGCCCGAGATTGAATGCTGCAATCAGGTCGCCCGATGAGGCGGCGGCCTCGAACCAACCGGCAAGGCTTGCGCGGTCATCGGGCTCGCCGGCTCCTCCGAGCACGAGATTGGCGAGGTCTATCTGTGCGTCCTGATTGCCCGCATTCGCGGAGGCGCGCAGCCAGCGTGCTCCCTCTTCGACGTCCTCAGCCACGCCGTTCCCCGTTAGGTAGAGAGAGGCCAGTGCGCGGGCGGCGGCCTGGTGACCCGCTTCGGCCGCCCGCCGATACCAGTTGGCGGCTTCCGCGAAATCGGGCCGCTGCGTTTTCACATAGCGATCGCCCAGGAGATAGGCGGCCTCGACATTGCCGGCTAAGGCGGCACTGCGCATCCAGGCCTCGCCAGCAGCGGGATCATGGTCGACGAGGCCCCCGTCAATCAGTGCCAAGCCCAGCCGGAACTGGGCGGAGGGAAGGCCCTTCTCCGCAGCGGCCTGATAAAGTTGAGCGGCCGCCGCCAGGTCGCGTGAGACGCCGAGCCCGTGCTCGGTTAGGACCGCCAGAAGATAGGTTGCGGTCGGCAGGCCGGCGTCGGCCGCGCGTCGTACCTCGGCCGCGATCCTGACCCGGTGTTCGCGATTGCCACGCCGGGCGAGCGACAGGGCTAGGCCAAGACATCCTTCGGCACAGCCGGCGGAAGCCGACTTCTCGTACCAGTGATGCGCGGCTTCTGCATTGCGCATCGGCTTAGGACCGCTGGTGAGGATATAGCCAAGGATAGCCTGTCCGGTTGGCGAGCCCGCCTCGGCCGCCTTGGTAGCCAGTTCGAAGGCTGCCGTGAAGTCCGGTTCGCCTGGGCGGTCCCGTTTGAACAATTCTTCCGATCCGGCGCCTTTACTGGCGGCTTCCGCCGCGACCAGCCCGGTGACGTAGAGCGCGGCAAGGAGCGCCTGCGCATCGGCGCTGCCGTGGTTGGCTGCCCGCCGCAGCCAACGCGCCCCTTCCACACGGCTGGGCGGCACACCCGATCCCTCGAGATAGCAACGCGCGACCCGGTACTCGGCGTCGACAATCCCAGCGCGCGCCGCTACCGCCATAAGCGGAAAGGCTTCAGCGGGCTTGCCGCTGTCATAGAGCTGGATCGCCCTGCGCAACGCTGCCGCAGGGGAGGCAAGACCAGCCAGCCGATCTAGGATTGTCATCGAGTCTCGGTTCCTCCAGTGCTCTACGGCTCCCGCATCGCTTCCTGACCGATCGGGAGCATCGCACCGAGAATGTACTTGAGCACTGTGCGCCGGCCGACCTTTACGTCGGCGGTCACCGGCATGCCGGGGCTGACGGTGAAACCGGCAGGCACGCCGTGGAGGGCGACCTGATCGATGGAAATGCGCACGCGATAGAACGGCTCGGCGTCGGAAGGCAGCATGGCCAGCGAGCTGTTTGGATCGCGCGCTTGCTCCTGGGCAGAAAAGGAATCCGGGCTGAGCGTCCGCACGGTGCCATGCGCGAGCCCGTATTGCGAATAGGGGAAAGTGTCGAACTTGATGACCACCTGGTCGCCGACATGGACGAAGCCGCTGCTGCGGCCGACGATGTTTGTCTCGATCTCGAGCGGCGCGTTAGCCGGCACGAGCGTAATCAAGCGTTCGCCGGACTGCAGGACCGAACCGACCGAGACCTTGGCCACCGATTGGACGGTGGCGTCGGCTTCACTCTTCAATTCAACCAACTGCTTGCGCAGCTTTGCCTTGTTGAGAAGTTCGCGGGCGTCGGATATCCGCGAACTCGCCTCCGAAAGGCTTTGCGAGACATCGGCTCGCCATCCCTGAATGTAGCCGTCGCGCTCGGCGGCCACGGCCTGCTGCTGGAGCCTTGCGGCTTGGGCCGTCTGCTCGGCATTGCCAAGCGACCGGGACATTTCGGCGCGATTGTCTTCGGCCATCAGTGTGTTGAGGCGGCTGCCCACCTGCCGTGCTTCGAGCTGCTTGCGCATCTGTTCGATCGAGGCCGCCACTGCGAGCCGCTGGCGGTAGCCGTCGGCATCCGACAGCGAGCGCGAGATCACGGAACCGAGTTCGTCGCGCTGGCGGTCGAAATTTTCGACCTTGGCGTCGTAAACCGCCTTGCGGCGTTCAAAGATCGATGCCTGCAGCGTCCAGCTTGGGTCCAAACCATCATAGTTGAAGACCTTGCCGTCTGCTTCCGCCTTCAGGCGCGCCACTTCGGCTTCAAGCGTCGAAACTTGCATGGCAAGCGCCGCCAGGTCGGCTGAAGCAAAGGTCGCATCGAGGCGAGCAAGCACTTGACCGGCCTGAACGTGCTGTCCCTCACGAACGTCGATCGAACGCACGATCGCCGTCTCCAATGGCTGCACGAGGATGTTGGGCGCGTTTGACACCACCAGCCCCCTTGCCGTCACAACCTGATCCACGGGTATTAGTCCTGCCAGGGCGATCAGCGCCATGACGAGGCTGGCAATGATCCAGACGATGCCGCGCGCGGTGCGCGGAATGGGTGCATTGGTGACGGCGCTCGACGGCCACTGGAACTCGAGTATGGCCGGGGTTGTCGGATCTCTCGTTTCCATGCGCTGCCGTCGGGCGGGGAGGGCGATGATCGAGGTGCTACTCATGGGTTACCGGACCTGAAGCGTATATTGTCTTGGCATCGTCAAACCAGCCGCGGCGGGATGGCGACCGGACGGCCTTGGCGGCCATCGAGATGCCGGTTTTGCTGCGACCACAGCTGGCGATAGAGCGTGCATCGCTCGAGCAGCGTCGCGTGCGGTGCGACGTCGAGCACCTTACCTTGATCCATGACCAGGATGTTGTCGCATTCTGTCAGCGAGGACAGCCGGTGCGAAACGATGATCATGGTGCGCCCGCTGGCGATGCGCATGAGGTTGGCGCTGACCACGGCCTCGCTCTCGGGGTCGAGTGCGCTGGTCGCTTCGTCGAGGATGAGGATTGTCGGATCGTGGATGAGGGCGCGCGCGATCGCCAGCCGCTGCTTTTGACCGCCCGANTTGTCGCATTCTGTCAGCGAGGACAGCCGGTGCGAAACGATGATCATGGTGCGCCCGCTGGCGATGCGCATGAGGTTGGCGCTGACCACTGCCTCGCTCTCGGGGTCGAGTGCGCTTGTCGCTTCGTCGAGGATGAGGATTGTCGGATCATGGATGAGGGCGCGCGCGATCGCCAGCCGCTGCTTTTGACCGCCCGACAGATTGGGCGAACCTTCCTCGATATAGGTGTCGTAGCCATTGGGCATCCGCTCGATGAATTCCTGGGCGCCGGCCAGATGCGCGGCACGCATGGCATCCGAAAGCGTCAGGCCTGGGCGCCCGGCGATGATGTTGTCACGGATCGAGCCGCGGAACAGAAAGTTGTCCTGCAGCACCACGCCAAGCCCTTGGCGAAGATGGCGCAGGTTGATCTCCTTGAGGTCGACGCCGTCGAGCTTGAGGAAGCCGCTGTAATCGCGGTTGATCCCCTGCAGCAGGCGCGCGATTGTCGATTTCCCGGACCCGCTGCGCCCGACAATGCCAAACATGGTGCCGGCAGGAATGTGGAAGCTGACGCGGTCGAGCGCGGGCGTCTTTGTGGCGATATAGCTGAAGGTGAGGTCGCTGAACGCGACCTCGCCGACGAGCTTGGGTCTCAGGCCGGTCGAATTCGAGCTGCTTTCCAGCGGCCGGTTGAGAACCGACGCTGCCTCGCCGATCGCCGCGCCGACCTCCTCGTAGTCTTCAACCAGTCGCGCCAGGCCGACCAGCGGCTGCGCCACGCGCTGGGAGATCATCATGAAGGCGAACAGGCTGCCGACCATGTAGCCGGAACGGTCGTTCATCGCGAGATAGGCGCCGATCAGCATGGTGCCGAGCACCATCACGCGTTCGATCGGCGTGACCAGGGTCTGCGGCCAGCTGGCGAACTGGCCGAAGGCGAGACGGGCCTTTCCCGCTTCGGCCACCCGCTCATCCCAGAGCGCCTTGCGCTGCGGCTCGAGGCCGAGCGCCTTCACCGTCTTGATGCCGACGACCGTTTCGCCGAGCGCCGCCGACTTCCAGGTCTCGGCTTCGACCACCCGTTGGTACCTGCGGCGCAGCGGCTTGAGATAGGCGAGGATGATCAGCATGATCACGACCGCGCAGGCCACCACGATCCAGGCCAGCGTGGCGTTGATATAGAACATTACGGGCACCAGCACGCACAGCGTGATCAGGTCCAGGAACGTGCTGAGGAGCTTTCCGGTCAGGAATTCGCGGATACGATAGACCTGGGCGAGATGATACATGGTCTCGCCGGCTGGATGACGCTCGAAATAGTCGAGCGGCAGGCGCAGGAGCCGGCTAAAGACGTGCAGATGCAGCTTGGTGTCGAGACGGGCGCCGACGACGTTGATGATCATTCGCCGCGCATGGCCAAGCAGGGTCTCGTAGACGAAGACCACGGTAATGATCGCGGACAAGAGCACCAGGGTGGAGAGGCTGTTGAACTGCAGCACCTTGTTGACCAACGTCATGACCATCAGCGGCGGCAAGATGGTAAGGACACTCAGCGTGAAGGATGCAATGGCAATGTCGCGCAGGGGACGGCTTTCCAGCCGCACCAGTTCGGCCAGCCAGTGCAGGGTGAAAGGCGCGTCCGCCGCCACATGCGACCGTGTCGGGCGCAGCAGCACGGCCTCGCCCGTCCACACCTGGGACAGCCGCAGCTCGTCGACGGCGGTGACCTCGCCGTCGTCTGGCGCATCGGCACTTTTAAGGAAGACGACGTTGCGCTCGGCGCTCGCGCCGGTAAGGAGACCCGCGCCGCCATCGTTGAACAACAGGACGACCGGTCCGGTGTCCTGGAACCGCAAGAGGTGGGTCCAGCGGATGCGAATGGCGCGCGACCACATGCCGGCGTTCTGCGCCCACTCGGAGAGATCGGCGGCGCTCGGGACCGGGTTCGCCGTCCTGAATTCCGAGGGGTCGAGTTCGACGCCGTGATAGCGGGCGGCCCGCAGTACGGCCTTGAGGCGCGCCCCGAGCTGGTCGAGCTCGGCGGGACCGCCGGGCGGGTTCTGGCCGTCCGCCTGGCGAGCCGCGGCCTCTACTTCGGTGCCGGCGCGGATCCGGAGCGGCTGATTCTCGGCATTTACGGGAACGTTTACCACAGGCTTCCTATCCGATACGCAGCGCCAAGGACCAGAATGCCCAGGCCGAGGCGTTTCTGCCGAGGTTCCCGGCAATGCCGCACTGTACTCCGAACTGATCGGGAGCGCGACTCTCATGGCATTCCCTCTCTCGAGATGATGAACGCGCGGGTGCCGATTTCCAGCGAAGCCCGCGCGCCCGTTCTTAACCTGGACCAGTTACAGTCCAGTCCGTTCGCCGCTCACTCATGCGGCATCAAGAGATCCTTCAGGGTCGTCTTGGCGGTATGGTCGTTGCTGGCGTAGCCGGCGCCAGGCTTGGTCTGGTCGGAGGTAAGATCCGTGCTCGCCCCCGTCGGCTTGTTTTGGTTCTGACCGGATCCGCTGATCGTCTTGAGGACGTTGAGCAGGTCTGTCGTCACCGATGTCGCTGCAAGCCCGATCAGGCTGCGGAACGACGCTTGGCCGCCGGGGTCACCGCCGTTTCCTATCGAGCTCGACGGCAGGAATTTCGTGGTGTCCTTGAGGCCGAGCGAGTCGGACGTGACCTTGGCGGTCTTCTGGGTCGTTGTCGCCAGGGTCGGCGTGACAATCGAGTCGTGATGACCGCTCGAGGGTCCCGTCGGACCGGTTGGTCCGGTTGGACCTGTCGCGCCCTTGGGCCCGGTGTCGCCCTTAGGTCCGGTCGCGCCAGTCGAGCCGGTTGCGCCGGTCGGACCCGTGGCGCCCTTCGGCCCAGTGTCGCCCTTCGGCCCGGTGTCGCCCTTCGGCCCGGTGGAGCCGGTGGCTCCTGTTGCGCCGGTCGAACCGGTCGCGCCCTTGGGTCCGGTATCACCCTTGGGGCCGGTGTCGCCCTTCGGTCCGGTCGAGCCAGTAGAGCCGGTTGCGCCGGTCGCACCCGTCGCGCCCTTGGGGCCGGTATCGCCTTTCGGTCCTGTGTCGCCCTTAGGCCCGGTCGAGCCGGTTGAGCCCGTGGCACCAGTGGCACCCGTCGCGCCCTTGGGTCCGGTATCACCCTTGGGCCCGGTGTCGCCCTTCGGTCCGGTGTCGCCCTTAGGCCCGGTCGAGCCGGTCGAACCCGTGGCGCCAGTCGCACCCGTCGCGCCCTTCGGTCCGGTTTCACCCTTCGGTCCGGTCGAGCCGGTCGGACCCGTGGCACCGGTCGACCCCGTTGCACCAGTCGAGCCGGTGGCACCAGTCGCCCCGGTATGACCTGTTGCGCCGGTAGAGCCGGTCGAGCCAGTTGCACCTGTGGAGCCGGTGGCACCAGTCGCCCCGGTATGACCTGTTGCGCCGGTAGAGCCGGTCGAGCCAGTTGCACCTGTGGAGCCAGTCGCCCCGGTAGAGCCCGTCGCTCCGGTATGTCCTGTTGCACCTGTGGCTCCGGTTGCCCCGGTAGCGCCCCTGGCACCCGTGTCGCCGGTCGCACCTGTGGCGCCGGTTGCTCCGGTCGAGCCTGTGGCGCCGGTATCGCCGGTCGCACCTGTGGCGCCGGTATCACCAGTTGCGCCAGTGGCTCCGGTTGCTCCGGTCGAACCGGTCGAACCGGTCGCTCCGGTGTCGCCGGTCGCACCGGTTGCCCCAGTTGAGCCAGTTGCTCCGGAGTCGCCGGTAGCGCCTGTGGAACCGGTTGCTCCAGTCGAGCCTGTGGCACCCGTATCGCCGGTTGCACCGGTGGCGCCCGTCGAACCCGTGGCGCCGGTATCGCCGGTCGCACCTGTGGCTCCAGTTGCACCAGTCGAGCCCGTGGCTCCAGTCGAACCTGTGGCGCCTGTATCGCCGGTCGCACCCGTATCGCCGGTCGCACCTGTGGCGCCGGTTGCTCCAGTCGAACCCGTGGCTCCCGTATCGCCGGTCGCGCCTGTGGCTCCGGTGGCACCTGTCGAACCCGTGGCGCCCGTATCGCCGGTCGCACCCGTAGAACCTGTGGCTCCGGTCGAGCCGGTATCGCCTATTGCACCTGTGGCTCCGGTTGCGCCGGTCGAGCCCGTGGCTCCAGTCGAACCTGTGGCGCCTGTATCGCCGGTCGCACCTGTGGCTCCGGTCGAACCGGTATCGCCGGTTGCGCCCGTCGAACCCGTGGCACCCGTATCGCCAGTCGCACCTGTGGCTCCGGTTGCTCCAGTCGAGCCAGTCGCTCCGGTATCGCCGGTGGCACCGGTCGAACNCCGGTCGAACCCGTGGCACCCGTATCGCCGGTCGCACCTGTGGCTCCGGTTGCGCCAGTCGAACCGGTCGCTCCGGTATCGCCGGTCGAACCCGTGGCACCCGTATCGCCGGTCGCACCTGTGGCCCCGGTTGCTCCAGTCGAGCCAGTCGCTCCGGTGTCGCCAGTTGCACCAGTTGAGCCTGTGGCTCCCGTATCGCCGGTCGCACCTGTGGCTCCGGTTGCTCCAGTCGAGCCAGTCGCTCCGGTATCGCCGGTGGCACCGGTCGAACCCGTGGCACCCGTATCGCCGGTCGCACCTGTGGCTCCGGTTGCGCCAGTCGAACCTGTGGCGCCGGTATCACCAGTTGCTCCAGTCGAGCCTGTGGCACCAGTCGAACCCGTTGCACCCGTATCACCAGTCGCTCCGGTATCGCCGGTGGCGCCGGTCGAACCAGTTGCGCCAGTCGAGCCTGTGGCTCCGGTCGAGCCAGTCGCTCCGGTATCGCCGGTCGCACCCGTATCTCCGGTCGCACCTGTGGCTCCAGTTGCTCCGGTCGAGCCCGTTGCACCGGTGTCGCCAGTCGCACCTGTGGCTCCGATTGCTCCAGTCGAACCAGTCGCTCCGGTATCGCCAGTTGCACCAGTTGAGCCCGTCGCTCCGGTATCGCCGGTCGCGCCTGTGGCTCCAGTTGCTCCGGTCGAACCCGTTGCGCCTGTATCACCAGTCGCACCTGTTGCGCCGGTGGCCCCTGTAGAGCCCGTGGCGCCCGTATCACCAGTTGCGCCTGTGGCTCCGGTTGCTCCGGTCGAGCCCGTGGCACCGGTATCGCCGGTCGCACCGGTGGCTCCGGTATCGCCAGTTGCTCCGGTCGAACCCGTGGCACCCGTATCGCCGGTTGCGCCCGTTGCGCCCGTGGCTCCAGTCGAGCCCGTGGCACCCGTATCGCCGGTCGCACCCGTGGCACCGGTTGCTCCNTGCTCCGGTCGAGCCCGTGGCGCCGGTATCGCCGGTCGCACCCGTGGCTCCGGTTGCTCCGGTCGAACCCGTGGCACCTGTATCGCCGGTCGCACCTGTGGCTCCAGTTGCTCCTGTCGAACCCGTGGCTCCCGTATCGCCGGTCGCACCTGTGGCTCCGGTTGCTCCGGTCGAGCCAGTCGCTCCGGTATCGCCAGTTGCACCAGTTGAGCCCGTCGCTCCGGTATCGCCAGTTGCTCCGGTCGAACCCGTGGCACCNGTATCGCCGGTCGCACCTGTGGCTCCGGTTGCTCCGGTCGAACCCGTGGCACCTGTATCGCCGGTCGCACCTGTGGCTCCGGTATCACCCGTCGCGCCTGTGGCACCAGTTGCTCCAGTCGAACCCGTGGCACCTGTAGAGCCCGTGGCTCCGGTATCGCCGGTTGCACCGGTGGCGCCTGTTGCTCCGGTCGAGCCAGTCGCTCCGGTATCACCCGTCGCGCCTGTGGCACCAGTTGCTCCAGTCGAACCCGTGGCACCTGTATCGCCGGTCGCACCCGTGGCACCGGTTGCTCCGGTCGAACCCGTGGCACCGGTTGCTCCGGTCGAGCCCGTGGCCCCTGTAGAGCCCGTTGCACCGGTGTCGCCAGTCGCACCTGTGGCTCCGGTTGCTCCAGTCGAGCCAGTCGCTCCGGTATCGCCAGTTGCACCAGTTGAGCCCGTCGCTCCGGTATCGCCAGTTGCTCCGGTCGAACCCGTGGCACCNGTATCGCCGGTCGCACCCGTGGCACCGGTTGCTCCGGTCGAGCCCGTGGCCCCTGTAGAGCCCGTGGCACCCGTATCGCCTGTCGCACCCGTGGCGCCTGTTGCTCCGGTCGAGCCAGTCGCTCCGGTATCACCCGTCGAGCCCGTGGCACCCGTATCGCCGGTCGCACCCGTGGCACCGGCTGCTCCGGTCGAGCCCGTGGCGCCGGTATCGCCGGTCGCACCCGTGGCTCCGGTTGCTCCGGTCNTGCTCCGGTCGAGCCCGTGGCGCCGGTATCGCCGGTCGCACCCGTGGCTCCGGTTGCTCCGGTCGAACCCGTGGCACCTGTATCGCCTGTCGCACCCGTGGCGCCAGTTGCTCCGGTCGTACCCGTGGCGCCGGTATCGCCGGTCGCACCTGTGGCTCCGGTTGCTCCGGTCGAACCCGCGGCGCCGGTTGCACCTGTCGAACCTGTGGCGCCCGTATCGCCTGTGGCGCCTGTCGTGCCCGTAGCTCCGGTTGCTCCGGTCGAGCCCGTGGCTCCGGTAGCGCCGGTTGAGCCAGTAGCGCCAGTTGAACCTGTGGCCCCGGTTGAGCCAGTCGTGCCGGTTGCGCCCGTTGAACCTGTGGCGCCAGTAGCCCCCGTAGCTCCGGTGGAACCCGTTGCACCCGTCGAGCCCGTGGATCCGGTCGCACCTGTGGCGCCGGTCGCGCCCGTAACACCTGTCGAACCCGTGGCTCCGGTAGCGCCCGTGGCGCCCGTCGAACCTGTGGCGCCGGTTGCGCCTGTGGCGCCGGTTGAGCCAGTCGCGCCGGTCAAGCCAGTGGCGCCGGTCGAACCCGTAGCGCCCGTCGAACCCGTCGCGCCCGTCGAACCTGTGGTGCCCGTCGAACCTGTGGCACCGGTCGCACCCGTAGCGCCGGTTGAACCTGTGGCGCCGGCCGAGCCCGTGGCACCGGTCGAGCCCGTGGCGCCCGTTGAACCTGTGGCGCCAGTCGCGCCCGTGGCGCCGGTCGAGCCCGTGGCACCGGTCGAGCCCGTGGCGCCCGTTGAACCTGTGGCGCCAGTCGCGCCCGTGGCGCCGGTCGAGCCCGTGGCGCCGGTCGAGCCCGTGGCACCGGTCGCACCAGTGGCACCAGTGGCATTGGCAGCCAGCATACTGGTGGTTATTGATCCGGTCTGTTCATTGTTGACTGTATACTGTCCTGCACCTGAGCCGTTGCTCGAATTGAAGGTCGCGTTGTATACACTAATATCAAAAGTGCCGGACGCCGGGGGCCCGACAGAAGCGTCACCGACGTCATAACTACCAGTATTAGAAACAAATACTGGAATCGTATAATTACCTGCCGCACTGCCTGCGGGAACGACAAAATTACCAACGACAGTCTGTGCGCCAGAGCTATTGGTAATTACTACAAAGTATGTCCCCGCTGTTGTATTGACAGGCCAAGATCCATAGAGGTACCAGATACCCGCACTGGTTACATTTATCGTTTCGGCGAGCACCCCCGCATATTGCTCCGTCGCCATCACCGTTAGCGGCGGTCGCGCCGCAGTTCGACCCGGCAGCGCCTCCAGCTCCCACTTTCCGCCGAGCGCTGCCGCGCCGACGAGACCCGTCGCCGCCGTTACGGGCGCGCCGGCTGCTTGCGACAGTGCATCTACAAACGCCCGACCGCGAGCGCCTCCGCCTGTGCTGCAGCCCCACAGCAACAGATCGCCATCAGGCTCCAGGGCAATACCGATCGCCGCGAGATCGTCGAAATACCGGTCGACGTTCGCAAGCGAAAGTGCACCGCTGCTGAAGCTGAGCTCACCCGGGCGACCATGGACGACGATGTGGATCGCATCGAGGCCTTCGCGGCCGCGCAAGGTGTGCGCGATCTCTTGGCAAGCGGGTCTTGCGCCGCCCAGAAGAACCGGCTGAACGCCCGGCCTCAGCCCTGCGACAAGCAAGGCAATGTCGGCGATGGCCGGATCGATGAAGACGATCTCGCGAGCGTTGTTCATCTTGCTGCCCCCCGGTCAGTCTGGTTGGGGGTGACGTCACCTATGTTGTTCAGGGTTGCCGATATCGCCGGGTTGAAGTCGCCGACGGACCATGTCCCAGCATTGTTGCCAGAAGAACTCCAGCGGCCATTGTAGACCGCGATCGTATTCGGGCCTGGAGCGCTTGGACCCACAGTGTAGCGCCCGGCAGGAAGGGCTTCGGAGATCGCAAAAGTGCCGCCGAAATTTGTCGGAACGATAAATTGCCCGACGACATTCAGTGTCCCGCCTTCGTTCAGGACGATGAAATACGTGCCCGCCGCTGTGCCGGCAGGCCACTGCCCGAAAACGGTGAGCCGTTCGCCTTGGCCCGTCGAGGTCAATGGCACAGCCAGCACTGCTGCGTAATTCATGATACCCCCCGGGGTCAGCGGCGGCCGCGCCGCGGCCTCTCTCGTTCGCATGTTTAATTTCCAGTCGCCGCCAAGCGCCGGCGACCCAACCAGGTCGTCGGCGGCCGCGACTGGCGTTCCCGCCGCTCGAGACAGCGCCTCGACAAAATCGGTTCCGGCAGCACCGGCGCCGGCGTTGCAGCTCCACAAAAGCAGTTCGCCGTCCTCGCCCAGCGCCTGGCCGATCGTGGCGAGATCGGCCTCATCGTCCTGCAGCGTCCGCGCCGACCATTCGCCGGCCGCGAAGCACACCAGGCCGGGCGCGCCGTGGGCGATGACGTGCACCGCGTCGAGGCCGTCGCGCCCTTCGAGCGCCAGCGCAATCTGGCGCGCGGCCGGGCGCTCGGAGTCGAGCAGGATCGCTTCGACCTGTGGCCTCAGGTTCGCGAGGACCGTGCCGAGATCGGCTACTGAGGGATCGACGAAAAGGATTTCGGAAGGGCGGGGCGCATCAGTCCCCGCGTTCGGGCGATCAGTCGCAGCGTCCGGTAGCGGATCAATCCGGCGCCCGTCGAACCGCGGGAATGCACCGACGCCCCCATGGGGCACACGCGACAACACTTGACTCACAGCCACCCAACTCCCATCGCCGGTGCCGCCGATGTCTCGACGGCAAACTCGCGAGTGAACTCCGGAATGGGAAACCGTCTGCCTTCCGCCGAAGCATAGGCAACGGACGCGACATGTAACGGTACGCCCTGTGGACGCACCTTCTTCATGCGCGAAATTGCCTTGCTACCCGATCCCTGTCCAACCCACCTGCACAGACCTTACGGCCACCGACCGTGCGATCTGCGGGCACCCTCCATACCCCGCATATTAGTAAATTCGAAAATTAGGCATTTGTAAACTATTAAGTAGGGAATTGGTAAATTTCGGAGAGCGAGGCAGCAGACCTCACTCAATAGTGAGGCATCTGCCTCGCCCAAATTGTTCCTGAAATCGAATACTTGCCGGCTTTCTTTCAGTTGCTGTGAACCTGTGAATAATCCCCGTGGCCGGGCCAGCGGCGGAGTTTGCCGGGTGCCCAGCTGGTCTGACCATGATCGGCGATGGAGGCGCTGCAGGAAGCCAACAAGGAACAACGATCGGCGCGCGGGCTTCCAGCGAAGCCCGCGCGCCCGTTCTCAACCCGGACCATTCACCGTCCGGTCCGTTTGCCGCTCACTCATGCGGCTTCAAGAGATCCTTCAGTGTCGTCTTGACGGTATGGTCGTTGCTGGCGTAGCCGGCGCCAGGCTTGGTCTGGTCCGAGGTGAGATCCGTGCTCGCCCCCGTCGGCTTGTTCGGGTTCTGACCAGATCCGCTAACCGTCTTGAGGACGTTCAGCAGGTCTGTCGTCACCGATGTGGCTGCAAGCCCGATCAGGTTGCGGAACGACGCCTGGCCGCCGGGATCACTGCCGTTTCCGCTCGAGCTCGGCTGCAGGAATTGCGTCGTGTCCTTGAGCCCCAGCGTTCTGGCGGTGACGTTGGCATTGTGCCCGCCGTTCCCGCCGCCAGAGTTGCCCTGACCTTGGTGTCCGCTGTTGTCGGCATTGTTGTGGTCCCCGGAATTACCCGGCGCGGGCTGTTCTCCGTTGCCGTGGCCGTTATTGGCATGGCCAGTGTCACCACCACCCGAACCCGTTCCTCCGGTCGGGCCTGTCGGACCTTGCGAGCCTGTTGCACCGGTCGAACCCGTTGCTCCGGTCGAGCCTGTGGCACCCGTCGAACCCGTTGCGCCGGTCGAGCCAGTGGCACCGGTCGAGCCTGTCGCTCCGGTCGAGCCAGTTGCTCCGGTCGAGCCAGTGGCACCAGTCGAGCCTGTTGCACCGGTCGAGCCAGTCGCTCCGGTCGAGCCTGTTGCACCAGTTGAGCCTGTCGCTCCGGTCGAACCAGTGGCACCGGTCGAGCCAGTCGCACCGGTCGAGCCTGTTGCACCAGTTGAGCCTGTCGCTCCGGTCGAACCGGTGGCTCCAGTCGAGCCAGTCGCTCCGGTCGAACCAGTGGCACCGGTCGAACCGGTTGCTCCGGTCGAACCGGTTGCTCCGGTCGAGCCCGTGGCGCCAGTCGCACCCGTGGCACCGGTCGAACCTGTGGCACCCGTATCGCCGGTCGCACCTGTGGCTCCGGTTGCACCAGTCGAGCCCGTGGCACCGGTCGAGCCGGTCGCACCTGTGGCACCGGTTGCGCCAGTCGAGCCTGTTGCGCCCGTCGAGCCAGTGGCACCGGTCGAGCCAGTGGCACCGGTCGAGCCAGTGGCACCGGTCGAGCCGGTTGCACCAGTCGCGCCGGTTGCGCCGGTCGAGCCAGTGGCACCGGTCGAGCCGGTTGCTCCGGTCGAGCCTGTCGCTCCGGTCGAGCCTGTTGCACCAGTCGAGCCAGTGGCGCCGGTCGAGCCTGTGGCGCCGGTCGAGCCAGTTGCACCGGTTGCTCCGGTCGAGCCGGTGGCGCCGGTCGAGCCTGTCGCTCCGGTCGAGCCAGTCGCTCCGGTCGAACCTGTTGCACCGGTCGAGCCAGTTGCCCCGGTAGAGCCGGTCGCTCCGGTCGAACCGGTCGAGCCGGTCGAGCCGGTCGAGCCAGTCGCACCGGTAGAGCCCGTTGCCCCGGTCGATCCGGTTGCTCCGGTCGAGCCAGTCGCTCCGGTCGCGCCAGTCGACCCCGTGGCACCGGTCGAGCCAGTCGCTCCGGTTGAACCAGTTGCTCCGGTAGAGCCCGTTGCCCCGGTCGATCCGGTTGCTCCGGTCGAGCCAGTCGCACCGGTGGACCCGGTGGCCCCGGTCGAGCCAGTCGCACCGGTGGACCCGGTTGCTCCGGTCGAGCCAGTCGCACCGGTGGACCCGGTTGCTCCAGTCGAACCGGTCGCTCCGGTCGAACCGGTGGCGCCTGTCGACCCGGTTGCTCCGGTCGAGCCAGTTGCTCCGGTCGAGCCAGTGGCACCGGTCGAGCCAGTTGCTCCGGTCGAGCCAGTTGCTCCGGTCGAGCCAGTCGCTCCGGTCGAGCCAGTTGCACCCGTCCAACCGGTTGCCCCGGTCGAGCCGGTGGCCCCGGTAGAGCCAGTTGCGCCGGTCGAGCCGGTGGCCCCGGTAGAGCCAGTTGCGCCGGTCGAGCCTGTCGCTCCGGTCGAGCCTGTTGCACCAGTCGAGCCAGTTGCGCCGGTCGAGCCTGTGGCGCCGGTCGAGCCAGTTGCACCGGTTGCTCCGGTTGCTCCGGTTGAGCCGGTGGCGCCGGTCGAGCCTGTGGCACCCGTCGAGCCCGTGGCACCTGTGGCTCCGGTCGCGCCAGTGGCACCGGTTGCTCCGGTATCACCCGTCGCGCCCGTCGAACCTGTTGCGCCGGTCGAGCCAGTCGCTCCGGTCGAGCCGGTTGCGCCAGTCGAGCCGGTCGCTCCGGTCGAACCTGTTGCGCCGGCCGAGCCAGTGGCACCGGTCGAGCCGGTTGCGCCAGTCGAGCCGGTCGCTCCGGTCGAACCTGTTGCGCCGGTCGAGCCAGTGNCCAGTCGCTCCGGTATCACCAGTCGCTCCGGTATCACCAGTCGCTCCGGTATCACCAGTCGCGCCAGTCGCCCCGGTAGAGCCCGTTGCACCAGTCGAGCCAGTCGCGCCTGTGGCCCCGGTTGCGCCGGTCGAACCTGTCGCTCCTGTATCGCCGGTCGCACCTGGGGCTCCGGTCGCGCCGGTTGCACCGCTCGCTCCGGTCGCACCGGTCGAACCTGTGGCGCCAGACGAACCTGTGGCACCCGTATCGCCGGTCGCACCTGTGGCTCCGGTCGCGCCGGTTGCACCGCCCGCTCCGGTCGCGCCAGTCGAACCTGTGGCGCCGGTAGAGCCTGTGGCACCGGTCGCACCGGTCGCACCCGTCGCGCCGGTCGCGCCAGTAGAGCCGGTTGCACCGCTTGCTCCTGTCGCCCCGGTCGCCCCGGTCGAACCCGTGGCCCCGGTCGAGCCAGTCGCACCCGATGAGCCGCTCGCGCCAGTAGAGCCNCCCGTGGCCCCGGTCGAGCCAGTCGCACCCGACGAGCCGCTCGCGCCAGTAGAGCCCGTGGCTCCTGTCGCGCCCGTGGCTCCAGTCGAGCCAGTCGCACCCGACGAGCCGCTCGCGCCAGTAGAGCCCGTGGCTCCTGTCGCGCCCGTTGCGCCGGTCGAGCCTGTTGCGCCGGTAGCACCCGTGGCTCCGGTCGGGCCTGCGGGGCCTGTCGCACCCACGGTGCCAGCACTCGCGACAGTTAGGGTGCCGTTAGCAAAGTGATTGCCGTCATTGCCCGGCCCGAAATCGTTGATAGGCGTGGTGACGAAAGAATAAGTCGGCGGGTTGGTCAGTTGGAGGCCATTGTTCGGATTGCCGTCGGCGTCGACAGGAGTAAGTGTACCATACAGGTCGAAGCCGCTATCGTAAATTAGATAGGTATGAGTAACGTCCGGAACTGTAATAGTTGCGGAAAAAGTTGGGACTCTTCCGTTGCTTCCAGATGGAAGATTAAAGCTACCGACGACTGTGTCGTCGGAGTTAAGAGCCGTACCATTTGTATCGACAAGGTAGTACGTGTTGATATTGTTTCCGTTACCAGTAGCTATAAGTCCAGTAAGTGTCAGATCGCCCGATGTTGCAAGCACACCGGTGTAACTTGCCACACCATGCGAAGTCAGCGGCGGCAAAGGCGCTCTAACCTGTGTGGATAATTCCCAGGTGCCGCCCAAGGCGGCTGCGCCAACCAGCGATCTCGATGCGCGGACGTCCGCGCCGACAGCCTCTTCCAGCGCCGCTACGAAGCTCTCGCCAGCATTCCCAGATGCCGTCTCGCAGCTCCAAAGCCGCAGTTCGCCGTCCGCTCCAAGCGCCCTGCCGATTGCGGCAAGATCCCCAGCCGCTTCCTTTAATGTGGCGACCGACCACTCTCCGGCGCTGAAGCTAACCCGGCCAGGCGCGCCATGCGCGATGATGTGCACCGCGTCGAGTCCATTGTGCTCGGCCAATGCGGCAGCGATCTGCTTCGCAACTGGTCGACGGCTATCGAGCACGATCGCTCGAACCTCCGGTCGCATGTTGCCGATAGCAGTCTCGAGGTCGGAGATCGAAGGATCGACAAAAAGAATTTCAGAGGCGCGGGCCATGACTGGCTCCTGTTGGCTTCGAATTCTGTTCAAGAGGAAACCGCCGGGCTTGGCCGGCGTGCGGTCGGGAGGAGGGCTTGGGCGCGGTCATCTTCCAGACGGCCCGACGGCGCCGTCGGGACGTTCGACAGCGGGGCTCTCTACGCGGAGGAAGCTGCAGGCCTGGAAATTCCCGCCATCGTCAAACGTGCCAATCGCAAATGGACCGGCTGCGGCCGGAACCTTAACGGTGACAGCCACGGCGAGACTTCGCTTGACGGCCTTGGGAAGAATGACCTGGCCAACGATCGCACTCTTGGCCGTGTCCAGGATAAAATAAGTCACATTTTCGGTCGCATCACCGATCGGCAAAACGCCCCTAACCGTGACTTCCATAACCGCAAACCCTGCTGTGTAACTCATACTATCCTCCTCGGTCGCAGCGACTCCGCGGCGCCTTTCGCGTTCGGCCTTCTAGAAGCGCCCGACCGAGCGCGACGCGGTCGGTCTTGCGGGTGGGTGGCATCTGGTGGGTGGGTGGGCGACGCCGGGCGCCTTTGTGCACCAAGTGTTCCAATGGCGCGCCGCGCTGATGTTTCGATTGTTCGCCTGGCAGGCGGCAGACCGATAACCGATCTCTCGATCGGCTCCGATGTCCAGCCGCGAATGGTTGGGGGTGGCGAAGCTGATGCTTCACATTTCCTGCGATGCGCACGCGATTCTACCGGACTCACGACTCACTCCCGTCATGTTCACGCCGATGTCTCGGCGAAAACTTGAGAGGGATCTCCGGAACGGGAACCCGTCCGCCTCCAGCAGAAGGACAAACGTATACGCGGCAGCGCACGCTTTGCGAACGCACCTGTTCAGCCGCGAAGTGGCCTAGCTACTCCAGAACTTCTAAAACCCTCTCAAGAACGCCAACCCACCCGCGATCTGCGCGAGTGCCCCTCAAAGCTGTATATTAGTAAACAGAAAATTAGGGATTTGTAAACTATAAGCGAACGGATAATTGATCAGGGAGCGGATGGGGGCCATTCTTTAACGCAGTTGCTGAAAATTGTTCTTCAGAACCCTGCCCTTAACGTCTCCTCTCCAGCCCTTGCCATGTCGCAATTGGTCAACGTCAAGCGTGGCACTCCTCTGGCGGGACGCCACTTAGAACCTCGGTTCGACGTTTCTCGATCTTGACGACACCTGGCAAATGGCGGTGAACTAATCGAGGGGCGGCGTGACGGACCGCCGCTCGGAGCCGACGATTCAGATGACAAGCCGCAAGCGCCTCTGCCTCAACATGATCGTCAAGAACGAGATGGCGAACCTTCAGCGCTGCCTTGGAGCGGTGGCCGACCACATCGACTGCTGGGTCATCGGCGATACCGGCTCGACCGACGGGACCCAGGATTTCATCAAATCGTTCTTCGCTGCCCGCAACCTGCCGGGCGAACTGCATGAGTTTCCCTTCCTGAATTTCGAGCAGGCGCGTAATGCGGCACTTGATCACGCCTACGCCTCGGCACTCGCTTACGACTATCTGCTATTTGACGACGCCGACATGGAACTGGTGGTCGAGGACGTAGGCTTCCGAGAACAACTCGTCAGTCCGGGCTACCGGCTGCTGCAGCGATCGGAGTCCGGCCTGACCTATTGGAACACCCGCCTGGTCAGGCGCGACGCCGGCGCGCGCTATCACGGCGTGACCCATGAATATCTCGACGTGCCCGACGGTGTGCTGGAACTGCGCAGTGCCTGGTACAAGGACCACGCCAGCGGATCGAACCGGGTCGACAAGTTCGAGCGTGACGCGAAGCTGTTGCTCGAAGGTCTTGATAGGGAACCGGAAAATCAGCGCTATTGGTTCTATCTGGCGCAATCCTATCGCGACGCCGGCCGGACGGCTGAGGCTGCGGTGGCTTACGCCAAACGCGCCGTGATGGGCGGCTGGGACGAGGAAGCGTGGAACGCACGCCTGCAGGGGGCCCGCTGCTTGCGCAAGCTCGGCGACGAGCCTGGCTTCGTTGAGCAGGCGCTTGCCGCCTTCAATCAACGGCCGCAACGTGCTGAGCCGCTCTATGACCTCGCCAGGTTCTACCGCGACAAGGGAATGAACGATGCCAGTCTGCTGTTTTCCGAAGCGGGGCTGGCGATCAAGCGGCCCGAGCAGGACATCCTGTTTCTCGAGGACTACGTCTACACGACAGGCCTGCTGGAAGAGTTTGCGATCGCCGCGAACTATTCGCGCGATCCTGTGCGCAAGGACCGCGGCTTCGCGGCTTGCAACTGGCTGGCGCTGAACCGGACCATTGGCGACGGACCGAGGGAGCTGGCGTGGTCCAACCTGTTCTTCTATGTGCAGCNCGTGTGCTCTTCCGATCTCTGAACCGGACCATTGGCGACGGCCCTAGGGAACTGGCGTGGTCCAACCTGTTCTTCTATGTGCAGCCCGCCAAGACAATGATGCCGTCCTTCAGCGCGCGTCCGGTCGGCTTCACGGCGCCCGATGGCTATCGGCCATCAAACCCGTCGGTGGCTCGATTGGGCGACCAGATCGTGTTCCTGCAGCGGACGGTTAATTACACCCTGGCCGAAGACAACCTCCAATACGACACGCCGGGCGGCGCTCCGGTTCACACGCGCAATTTCCTGCTCCGATTGAGCGATGAACTTGCCATCCAGTCCGCAAGCGAGATTTTGCCGCCAGTTGACATGCCGGACCCCGCTAATGGCCGGGTTCTCGGATTCGAGGACATGCGCCTGTTCGGTTGGCGTGATGCGCTGTGGGGCGTCTCATGCGTACGCGAGCTGACAGAGGAGGGCTGGTGCGAGCAGGTCGTCGCGCGCATCGACGAGAGTGGCGCCTGTCGGCTGACTGACTGGCGCGTGCTCCATCCGACAGGGCCGCGTGTGCACGAGAAGAATTGGATGCCGCATGTAAAGCCCGGCAAGACGGGGGCAGGGGCAGAGACGCTGCGGTTCATCTACCTCTGCGACCCCACCCGGATTGTGGACGAGCAGGGCGCGACGCTCAGCGAGACTTCTCCCGCGATTGCCGCCCAGAGTTTCAGGGGTGGAACCCAGCTGATCGCATTCGCCGGCGGATGGCTCGCCTTGATTCATGAAGTCCAGTGGCGGACAGCGGAGAAGCGGCGTTATTACCTGCACCGGTTCGTCTGGTTCGATGAAGCCGACACGTTGCGAAAAGTAAGCCGTCCGTTCTTCTTCGACAAAAAGGGCGTCGAGTTCGCCGCCGGGCTGGCGTGGCACCCGGACGAAAGGCAGTTGCTGATTTCCTATAGCATCACCGACAGCCAGTCCTGGATCGCGACCGTCGAGGAGGCGGAGGTGAGGTCGCTGCTGGAGGACGTGGATGGCCTGCCATCGGGTCTGGCTGATACAGCGTCGAGGCTGACGTCGGCCGGTGGGCACAGCAGCACGCCAACGAAAGCAGGGGTCAAGCCTGAACGCGCTGAAGACGATGGGGCCATGTGTGATGCCAGCCAGACGGCGTCGGAAGGCAAGGACGTAGGCGCCAGCGGCATCAAGTCGACAGATGAGATCTTCCATGATCTCGCGCCGTTTCTGCGCGACGTCGATTCTCCGCTTGAGCGACGGGAACGATCGCGCCAGTTCGACACGCGGATTTCTCCCTTCCTTGGCGGCGACGACACCGCCCTTCCGCAGATCAACTGCTTCTACCAGGTGATGTCCGACAAGGCCGAGCATCGCACCATGATTGCCGCCACGACGTCGATGCGGGCAGCGGGCCATCCGGTGCGGGTGTGGAGCTATGCGCCGGAGAAGCTGGAGTTCATCGTCGCGCATGGGGTCGAAGTCCGCAATGCAGACGACGTCATGCCGCGGGCCTTGTTCGAGCGGATCGTCGCCGGCTCCGAGATCAGGTATTTCAGCGATATCTTCCGCTACGCCCTGCTCTACGAGCATGGCGGGCTATGGATGGACTGCGACGTCATCCTGCTGCGGCCGTTCCCGTTTCGCGGCGATCATTTCTTCAATCTGCAATGGCGCGGATCGCACAAAGGTCATTTTGTTTGCGGCAACATCATCTATGCCAAGCCCTATAGCCGCCACCTCAGGGCGCTGTACGAGATGTCGATCTCGCGCTTCCATGACACCAGCGGCAAGGAATTCGGAGACATCGGCCCCAAGCTGCTATCCGACTACATAGCCTCCGATGCGGGAGCGGAACTGCGAGAATGGGTGTTCAGCCCGATGTTCTTCAACACGATCGATTGGAATGAGATCGACCGGTTCGAGAAGCCGATAACGGAATTGGCCGACTATCTGAGCGATGAACGGGTGTTCGGCATCCACCTGTGGACGGCGCGCAACGAGGCCCGGCCGGGCGGCGAAGGGGCGCCGCTTATTTCGACGCTGATCAGCCCACTCGAAAGCTTCCCCACATTCACAAGTCTCGCCGATCGCTTCAATACCGACAAGAACCGGCACACCGGAAACCGACACGCCTATGCCCGGATCTACGATCGCCTGCTGTCGAGCCGAAAATTGTCCATGCGGCGACTGATGGAGATCGGTCTGTGCCGTGGTTTGGCCGAAGGCAACCAGACCGAGACCCCTTCCGTCTCACTTTGGCAAAGCTATTTTCCGTTTTGCCAGGTGGTTGGTGTCGACCTGACGGATTTTTCGCAGCTCAACAATGAACGGTTCAAGTCGTTTGTCGGCGACCAATCCAAGCTGGACGACCTGCGCGGCGTTGCCGCGAAGCTCGATCTGGGATCGCTCGACGTGATCATCGACGACGGCAGTCACGCCTCGTTCGACGAGCAGTTGACGCTCCGCGAGTTCTTCCCGCTGCTCGCCGAGGGTGGTTGGTATTTTCTCGAAGACCTCGACTGGCAGCCGCCCGGCGAGGATGCCGCCAAGATCACGCTGACGAAGAACTTGCTGCGGGAAATCCAGCAGCACGGCAGTGCGCGCTCGATCGATCCGCTGGGGGTGAGCGCGCTTGCAGGTCAGTTCGCAGAGGTTCTGTTCTTCGACAGCCACTATGAGTTGAACCGGGCGAAGCTGACGGGCGGCCTCGTGGCCATACGAAAGCGCGCAGAAACAGGGCATCTTCGGTAAAAATCGCAGCGAGAACCCTCGTTGTCGTATCGGACCAAATTGAATGTTTGAGAATTCGAACGATATTCAGCTGCTGTCCGTCCCGCCTGACCCAAGGCGCTATCTGATTCTGATACGAGCCGGATCGAAGCGCCGCCCTTCCTTTTTTTCCGAGATTCCCGAAGAGGAGCGCCAGTACGACCTCGCCGTAAATTACTACGCCACGCCACACCCGGATGACATTCTTCGAAATAGGGCCGAAATTGTTTTTGCCGGCGGCCGATCAAAAATGCATGGCGCTAAACGGTTCTTCGAGGCTACAGGCCTTCATAACATCTATGAGGGAGTTCTATTCCTTGATGACGATATAGAAATTCTCTTCAATCCTGATGCTTTTTTTGCCATTTGCGATGAGTATTCGCTTGATCTCGCTCAGCCCGCCTTGACTCCGGATTGTGTCGACGCGATGGGGCTGACACGCGAGCATCCTGGCCTCAAGCTGCGGATCACGAATTGGGTCGAGGTTATGGCCCCTTTCTTCAGGCGCGCTTTCCTGAAGGAGATGCTCCATTCCTTTGACCTATCAATCTCGGGATGGGGACTCGACCTATATTGGGGTCATCACCTCGCGGACCGCTGGACTGCCGGCATCGTCGACGAATTTCTGATGCGGCATACCCAAGTAAGCAATCACGAGACGGGTGCATTTTACTCATATCTTCGCTCGATCGGTGTTGATCCTTATGAAGAGATGAAGTCAATTCTTACCATGATTGACACCAATCCATACATCGCCAGGCCGATACGTTTTGTCTACCGAACTTACTCCTTTCGAGCATAGATCCTATGGAAGATTTCTGGTGAAAGTAGCCGTCTACACCATTGCGTTGAACGAGGCCGCAAACGCGGAGCGCTGGGCCAATTCGGCCGTCGACGCCGACTATCGCATTGTGGCCGACACCGGCAGCACCGATGACACGGCGGAACGGCTGACTGCGGCCGGCGTTACGGTGCACCGGATAGCGGTGCGCCCTTGGCGCTTCGACGACGCTCGCAACGCCGCCATGGCGCTTATCCCCGACGACGTCGATGTGTGCTGCACAATGGATATGGACCGGTTTCTCGAGCCCGGCTGGCGGCCGAAGCTCGAGGCGGCCTGGACTCCCGAGACGACAGCCCTTTATTGTCAGACAGTGTACAGAGCGAGCGTCGACAATCCGACCCCACTTCGTAGCTGGCCGGCGAAAAACTTTCATCATCGCTGGGGATATCGCTTCAGGCGGCCAGTCCACGAAGCTCTGGTCTTCACCGGAGAAACGGAAGTCACGGCGAACAGCAGTGACATTATCATGTTCGAGGTGCAGGACCTCGCCAAGCCAACAAGGAGCAACTACCTGCCGCTGATGCAGGTGGCACACAAGGAAGACCCCGACGACGCGCAGATCTGCTTCTGGCTCGGACGGGATTTGATGTGGGCCAACCAACATGAGCGGGCCGTTCCGTTGCTTGAGCGCTACCTTGACTTGCCGACAAGCAAGTGGGCGGAAGAACGCTCCGAGGCGATGCGTTACATCGCGCGCATGCGGCCGGAGCAGAGATTGTCCTGGCTGGACAAGGCCCGGATGGAAGCGCCTCACCGGCGCGAAATGTGGCTCGACCTGGCAGAGGAGTTCCACGGCAAGGCCGACTGGCTGAACCTCTTCTGGGCCTGCACCAATGGGATCGAGAAGACCCACCGCACCGGTAGTTATCTGGACGATCCAAACTGCTGGGGCTTTCGGCTGTATGATCTCGGTGCGATCGCGTCGTGGCGCCTCAATGCCATGGCCCGGGCGGTCGAGTGGGGGCGAACAGCTCTTGAACTCGATCCGAACAACCAGCGTCTCAGGGACAACCTTGATTTTTTCATCGGTCACAGAGACAGCTTACGAGCAGGCGCATGAGCGGTTCTTCTTTCAAACCTGCGCGGCTATTTACTGTGTTCGGCACCGTCATGTACGTCGAGCCCGTCACGGGTGAGTTGCGACACGGCCCCATCGAGAGCAGTCTGGCGAACGCATTTTTTGAGTCGGGCGCGTGTTCCGGAGGCAGCCGTCTGGGTCAGTTGACCCATGTCGTCAACGGTTCACACCAACCGATTGCCTGCTATGCTGAAACCTGCTTTTCCGTCTCACAGTCGGGGCGCGAAAATCCGACAGTCGATCCCACGACATTCGAATTGATACCGCTGGAGCGTGGTCTGCTGACGCTGAAATCCGGCGGTCTTTTCTTGTCGGCCACACCTGACGGCCAAATGAGGCTCTGCGCTGCCGTTTGCAGCACTTGGGAGCTATTCATCGCTTCGGAGATCTGGTGCACTGAGACGCCTGGGTTCGAACTTGGCAACGCCTGGCGCTCCAGTGATCTCGCCTTCGATCGACGAGGGATTGAGAGCTATATTGTTCATCCTTCAATACGGGTGAACGCGAACAGGCAACCACGGGCCAGGAAGATACTAATCTATGGATACACGAAGTGGTCGCATGGGCGTGTGTATTATGATTTGTGTAGGCATCTCCATGAGCAGGGCTATATAGTAGATATACTAGACTGGCAGATGGATAATGCTGACCGCATTCAAGAGATTAGTCTTTATTACGATCTCATTATAGCGGCTCCAGATGGAATTTCCACATTGGTCGGTGCATATGGCATTCCGTACGAAAAAATCATCGCCGTTTCACATCATGAATTCGACATTCGAATGTTGAGTGAGCAGAAGGGGATCGATGTCTTCGACAAATTTGCTAACTATGGGGTGGTGAGCGAGTACGTATATTGCGCGTCAATGATGCGGGGTGTGTCGCGCGCCCCAATGGTTGCGTCGCTAGGCATTAACTACGATGAATTCTATGCCAAGGTCCCGGAATGCCTGACAACAGTTGGTTACGCCTCCTCCATGTCCGTCAAGACTTATGGAGTCGAGTGGAAACGTGGCGATCTCGCGGAGGCAGCTACACTGGATGCGGGTCTCGCGTTCAAAGTCGCGGGTTCAACCGGAAATCAAACCTCCTTTCACGATATGCCCGACTTCTACAAATCGGTTGACGCCGTGGTGACCAGTTCAATCAGCGAGGCTGCTCAGTTACCTGTCATGGAAGCGGCGGCCGCCGGACGGCTTGTGATCGGCACGCCAGTGGGGCATTTCCCGCTCAAGGCTTATCACGGGGGTGGTATCGTTGCCCCGGTGGAGCCCAACAAGTTCAAAAGCTTTACGACAGCCACGCTACGACATTATAAGGAAAATTCAGCCGCTTATGTAGATAAATGCTGTTCGATCCAGGAAGCGGCTCGGAAGTTCGATTGGAAATATTCAATTTTTGAATGGGTTGACCTGATAGAATCAGCAAACATCTGAACTGTGCCAAAATCTGGACGTCTTGTTAAATATTCGGAACATAAGGATTCTCGTGTTTGCGTGTTTTGTCAAACCACATAATTTCTGAAAATGCGCAGGGAGCTCGCATCCTTTGCGCTATTACTTTTCACTTCGATCGAACACGCCTTGGCTATCTAGCGGAAGTCCTGCGCTCGCTTGCGGAATATCCGGTGGCCGCGATGGATGTCATAATCGTAACGAACACGCTCCAAAAAGATGAATTGAGCCTACTCAATCGCCTTTGCAGAGAGACGCTGCCGCCGAACGAGGTGTCTGTTCGCAGTTACGGTGATCTGACCGACGGTTGGGATCTGACGTGGTGTCACAAGACGATCATCGCCAGGGAGTTCATCTACGAGAATCCCGGTCGCTACACGCATTTCATCTATCTCGAGAACGACATTCGCCTTAGCTTCCTCAATTTTTGCTATTTCGTCGAATACCGTGAGGCACTTCGCCGATTCGGGCTGCTGCCGTCATTCATTCGGGTGGAATACAGTAAAGCCCTTGGCGGCTTCACCGCCAGCGACGTTTTTTGGCCGGTTTACGTGCCAGTTCAATCCCATGTGGTACTTGGTGACATGGTGCTAGTGAACATGCCGAACCCCTACAATCCCCTGTTCATCCTCGATCTCGAACTAGGTGCGGAATATGTCCAGTCGCCCTCGTTCGATCGACAGGCAAGCGGGACAGTATGTCCATGGGGTGTGGCGGAGCGGGCAGCAATGGGGCTGTGCTTGGAAAATGTCCCGGCGCCCTTCCAAAGTCGCTACGTTACTCCAGTTTATCGGAAATCTGATACGGCCCCGGCCTTCGCGTTGGTGTGGCACATGCCGAATAACTATGCGGACAATCCGCGCTCGGCTCTGGGCAAAGTTCGGGTTGATCGTATGTTCATCGGCGCGGGAGAGCTGGGACAAGACGGCCGCTGGAGCATCGCAAATTCCATCGCAGTCGCCGCTGACGATCGGGGCGATGAGAGTCTGGGAACCTCCGATGAGTCCGGCCGTTCCCATGCCAGGGCTGTCAGCAACGCCGACCACGACACTGTAGGCGCCGGCGCTTCACTAGTACTCGAGAATGTTCTGTCGTTGCCAGATCAGTATTACCTCATTACTCATCATGATACAGTAGTATTCTTAGATACCGATTCCAGACTGGTTCGCCATGCACCCTTTGGTATTGCGGCGTGGAGCCTCGTGATTGAGTTAGCGGGTCAGAAGGGCCGATTGCTGAGGCGAGGAAAATCTCCTGGGGAAGTTCGCCAGCTATCGGCAGGGAGATTTGACAGCGATACCAGCACGAAAATGGTTCCCACGAATCTCGATTGCGATATTGAGAATTTTTCCGATGGCAGCATCGGCATCCGTGCCGGCGACCACTATCTGGGATCAGACCTGGATGGCTTGGTTCGCCTAAAGGATTGGTGTCGGGACTGGGAGCGTTACCAGCTGGTTAGGGAGGACACGATCGAAGGTTTGACGCTTCTGCGCCGTTACTCTTGGCTCAGCCACACCGATCGACGGGTACACTCCTTGGCCGCGCAGCCGATCGACTTTGGCAGAGAGCGCCCGGCTGAATCCAGCGCGCTGGCGGCGTCGCTTGCACCGGGAGCAATTGCCTTCCGTCGTAAGGTCGCATTCGGGCCAGCTGCCCTGAAGCTGATCGAGAGGCGCCCGCAAATCGTCTTTGAGCCAAGCAATGCGGCTCTCGAGCAACTCATTCCCGAGCGAGTCAAAATACTCGACAGCGACACGGAGGCTCAAAGCGTTTTTTCACTCTTTCGACCGCTCATTCATTTCTGGCTCGGAAACGACCATTCGGAGTTCGAAAAGCTTCGGCATTCACTGGACTCATTAAGCCGGGTGGCAGGACTTGATGCCACAATTTGCATTGCGAGCACTCAATCCAAGACCCACCTAAGACAGCTGGTTCCGGAGAAGTATCGCAATGACGCTTTGTTTTTGGATGCCGATACGACAGGTGCCTATGCGGGCATACACGACTATCATCCTGTGGTTCATGCGTATGTGGGATGCACATTTGGTGTTGATCTCAAGGAAGGCCTCATAGAGTTGCTGCTCTCGCTCAAGGGAGAGTTGGTGCTAGGCTCTGGATTAACAGCGTACGCAAGCCTGCCAAATTTTCTAACACAAAGCGAAAACTTGGATGGTCCCCGGCTATGAGCGTCACGAGCCACAAGAAGCGAGGTAGTGATTCCTGCGTGTTCGGCTTTTACTTGCAGGAAGCAGAACGCCCCACTCCTGTATCGGTAAGAGTGTTAACGGCTTCGCCCAATGAAGAACTTTGTCAATCGTGATTTGCAAGATCGGTAACCCTCCACCACACTGCGCAGCCATCGATTGGAATTAATGGTGACGTAATACCCTCTCTATTCCGGAATTCATTTACAGCTTGAGCGCACGGAGCGAGAAAGTAATCATCAATGATTACAAATCCACCGTATGATAGCTTGCGATAAAGCGCGTCAAGAGCTTGAATTGTTGATTCATACATGTCTCCGTCAAGTCTGAGAATCGCTAATTTTTGTATCGGAGCGCTGGGGAGTGTGTCCTTGAACCAGCCTTCAAGGAAGACAACTTGCTCGTCAAGCAGGTCATATCTGCGGAAGTTTTCTTCCACGTCCTTCCGGGAGATCGCCAGTTGCGTATGCGTGTGGTGAATGTCCCCAGCGTCCGCTGCATAGAGTTCCGGGCTCGGAGGAGGAAGGCCAGCGAAACTGTCAGCGGCGAAGACGCGACGTTGAGTCTCGGCGTACGAGGCAAGAATACCTCTCATAAAAATACATGCCCCGCCGCGCCAAACTCCTGTCTCAATGAAGTCCCCAGGAACATCATTCAAGATCACAGTTTCGCATAAATGCCGCAGATTGCGCATCCTCGCTGAGCCAATCATGGTTTGCGCCAGTCCCGGCCAATCCCGCCCAAGGGCACGCTTGTTCGGATCATATTTCCCGCCCGTCCACGGATCAATGGGCGCGTCGCCATATAGGGTTCCGGTGAGCGATGCTTCCAGAACATTAAGATACCTATTTCGCATCTTCATTGCCGCGGTCACGAAGTCATGACTGTCACTCAACGTTTGTCTCCTTCTGCGAGCCTTAAACGGACCGACACTCCCCGCGCTGGGAACGCGCTCGAAGTCCTTGCGTATCATCGTGTGGAAGATCAATCCAATAGAAAGGTGCCGCAAGATTTTGAAGTTTGGCTGTCTCAAGGCTGAGTAGCCCGATGTTTACATTTGGGAAAAGATAGCCTTGCCCACTTCCAATGCCCTAGCTACTGTCCGGGCCTTCACCATTGGTGGATTATCATGGTAGTTTATATGTGACCGGTGGGACATCAGGAATCGAGTGCGACGACGAGATTTCGTTACACTTTTGGGAGGCTCAGCGGCCGGAGGCCTGCTTCCTGCGGCGTTGACGGATCGGGACGCCCGCGGGGAAAGCAATGCGACCATGGCACCGACTACTCCGTCTCTTCTCTCCGCTCCCATGGAACTCACCGGCGATTGGGGCCACATGCTTCCCCGCTCGGCAGATCAGGTCGTCGAGCGCATGCGGCATGCGTGCCTGGATGGCGTCCGCCTGGTCTCCGATCGCCAGCCGACGCGGCTTCGCGTCGACGAGCATACGTCAGGCGCACCGTCCGTCTGGCTGCACTTTGACGGCACCAGCATGGCGTGGATCATTGTCGACATAGGCGAGCGCGACTGGTCGAAGCTTGCCTACCAGTTCGGGCACGAGCTCGGCCATGTCACGTGCAACAGCTGGCAAGTCGATGCCAAGCCGGCACCGCCCTGCCAATGGCTCGAGGAGGCGATGGTCGAGGCCTTCTCGCTGCGCGGCCTGGGGCGCCTGGCGAAGGGCTGGAAGGAGAACCCCCCATTCGCCGACGACAACGCTTTCGGCGGAGCGATTGCCGAGTATCGCGACAACATCATCCGAGGCTATACCGCACTCGCCGACAGCCAAGGGCTCACGGGCGACGCCGCGGCGTGGTTCGCCGGCCATCGCAGCGAAATCGAAATACCTGGCCTCAATCCTTTCGCCCAGGCGATGTCGGTCACCATTCTGGCCGAATACGATCACGCGCCGGACTGTGTCGAGGCACTGGGTGCACTTAACCGCTGGCCCGGCCGCACCGGTATCCCGATCGCCGAGTACCTGAAGCGATGGGAGGCGAGCTGTGCCGAACTGCAAGCCTCGCCCCGACTGCCGGTCCGCATGCGCGAGCTGTTGCGCATCGCCTGACGAGGTGGGCGAGGATCGTCGGAACCGCCACGCAGAGGCAAGGCCGCCGCGCTGACGCGCAGAATGAAGCCCGTATGCGTCTGCCGGCTCCGCCGGACTTCCCAAGCGCGCTGGGACGTTGACGCGATCGCCATAGAGCACCCCTCCCGATATCGCCAAGAGCGATGCCGATGCCCAGCAGGAGGTGGTGCGTCAGAGGCAAGCCTGTTGCCTCTGTAGGTCAATCGCTGCGGTCATAGCGCTCACCGCACCAGCGTACTGCATTGACGGTGCCGGCTTGGCGTCGGCCTGCCAGCTGTTGGCCGTGACAGCATGGCCGAGTTCGTGCCCGAACTGGTAGGGCAAGCCTTGACCAGTCGCGCTCGCCGATGTCGACGATGATCCACGCCATGCTGCTGCCGTCGGGACGCAGCCAGATGGCCGGCGTACCGGAGGTGTGCTCATCGACGCGCAGCCGCGTCGGCTGGCGGTCGGAGACGAGCCGAACGCCATCCAGGCAGGCATGCCGCATTCGGCGATGCCATTGCCGAGTATCGCCAAAACATCATTAGAGGCTACACCACGCTCGCCGACAGCCAGGGGCTCACCCGCGACGCTGCGGTGTGGTTCGCCGACCATCGCAGCGAGATCGAAATACCCGGCCTCAATCCTTTCGCCCAGGCGATGTCGGTAACCATCCTTGCCGAATATGAAAGCGCGCCCCATTGCGTTGAGGCGCTGGGCGCACCCAACCGTTGGCCCGGCCGCACCGGTGTCCCGATCGATGAGTATCTCAGGCGATGGGAGGCGAGCTGTGCCGAACTGCAGGCCTCGCCCCGATTTCCGGTGGGTGTGCGCGCATCGTGTAGTTGGCGGCTCCATGCATGGCGGAGCTGCCGGGTGCGGGCTCGTGCGGCAGATCGGACACCCGGAAAACCGTGCGACAGCCCGGGACCAAGTGGCTGCAAAGCGGAGAGGGTACTGGCCGCGAAGCGACGGCCGAGGCGAGATAATTTCATTCGCCCAATCCGTTGTCGTCCCTGCAGGGCCCCGATACCACCGCAGGCTCGGTCGCATCGCCAGCTTATTGCGGTACCCACGCCACTGGGTGAGATTGGACTTCGCAGACGAGAACACAATCAGCTCGGATTTGCCGTTCAGCTCTGCCTGATGCGATATCCGGGCAGGGTGTTAGTCTAGCGGCCGATGAAACTCCGCCTCGCGCAATGTTAAAGTACGTTGCTGAGCAGATTGGCGTCGACGCTGGAAAGTTTGCGCTCGATGCACGCCGTGAAGAAACGGCCAATGCACTCAGCCTCTCCTTCTTGTGCTCGCGCAAATGCTCCATATCAAGGTAGCGGCGAATACGGCGAAGCTGCAATGCGGCACCGCCATCAGCAATTCGAAAAGGTTGGCGCCCTTCCAATCGGCCGATACCAGAAGGTCGTGTGGGGACGAAAGCGCGATGATCCGCTGCCGGACTTCGCGACAAAGGCCATAGCCGCAGGCTTCGAAGCTGGACTGTTTCCCAAGGGAAGTGGCTCCAAACCTTCTTGTGATCGCTAGGTGATATCGATAACATGGGGCGCAAGTCGCTAAGTCTGGCGGACGTTAGATTGGCTGGGATGTACTGTGGAGCAGCGTGATGGCCAAGGCAGCTGCATCGAGACCGGGCGAAAGCCACACGCCGACGATGGTCGACGTGGCGCTGCGNGTGGGGACGAAAGCGCGATGATCCGCTGCCGGACTTCGCGACAAAGGCCATAGCCGCAGGCTTCAAAGCTGGACTGTTTCCCAAGGGAAGTGGCTCCAAACCTTCTTGTGATCGCTATGTGATATCGATAACATGGGGCGCAACGCTAAGTCTGGCGGACGTTAGATTGGCTGGGATGTACTGTGGAGCAGTGTGATGGCCAAGGCAGCTGCATCGAGACCGGGCGAAAGCCACACGCCGACGATGGTCGACGTGGCGCTGCGGGCCGGTGTGTCGACCATGACGGTGTCGCGCGCCTTGAAGGAAGGCAGCCGGGTTTCCAAGGCCACGCGCGAAAAGATCATGGCGGCGGTCAACGACCTCGGCTACGTGCTCGACCAATCGGCCGGCAGTCTGTCCTCGCGCAAGACGGGGTTCGTCGCCGCGATCGTCCCTTCGATCAACAATTCCAACTTCGCCGACACGGCGCGCGGCATCACGGACGAGCTTGAAAGCACTGGGCTCCAGCTCTTGCTCGGCTACACCGACTATACGGTCGAGAAGGAGGAACAACTGATCGAGGCGATGCTGCGCCGGCGGCCCGAAGGCATCATCCTGACGGGCGGCGCGCATACAGACCGCGCCCGCAGCCTTCTGAAAAGCGCCGGCATTCCCGTGGTCGAAACCTGGGAGTTGCCGGCAAAGCCCATCGATCAGGTGGTCGGGTTCTCTAACGAAGAGGCGATGGGGCTGCTGGTCAAGACGCTCGCAAAAAAGGGCTACCGGAAGTTCGGTTATATCGGCGGCACGACCTCGCGCGACACGCGCGGCAGCCAGCGGCGCGAAGGCTTCGTCAGGGCCATCGAGGAACTTGGCCTGCCGACCGGCCGGCTCGTTTCCTTCGGCGTGCCGCCGATCTCCATCGAGCAGGGCGGCCAGGCTGTCGTCAGCATGCTGGAACGCTGGCCGGACACCGAGGCCGTGCTTTGCGTCTCCGATCTTTCGGCCTTCGGTGCGCTTATGGAATGCAAGCGCCGGGGCATGCGAGTGCCGCAGGACATCGCGATAGCCGGCTTCGGCGACTATGAGGTCGCCGCCTTCTGCTATCCCGGCATCACCACCGTGAATGTGGACTGCTACGGCATCGGGCAACAGGCTACCCGAAGATTGATCCAGGTGATCCGCGGCGACGAGAAACGCCACGGCCAAGAGATCGTCCTGACCGGCTATCGCGTTGTCGAGCGCGAAAGCACCTGAGGGTCTTCTGTTCCGAAAACCGGTTCCCACTTCTGCGGATCATGCTCTAATTGAAAGCGATCTGGACCTTCATCGACTTGTTTCGGTCACCGGCGATCTCGAAAGCCGCAACCGCCTCGTCGAGAGGATAGATGCCGGTCAGCAGCAGTTTGACATCCACCCGGCGACGGTTGATCAGATCGACGGCGAGCGCGAACTCGTCGTGGAAGCGGAAGCTACCGCGCATCTCGATCTCTTTGGCGACGATCAGGTTCTGCGGGATCGACACGTCGCCGCCGAGGCCGAGCTGCATCAGCACGCCGCGCGGCTTCAGGACATCGAGGCCGGACCGCATGGCGCGTTCGTTGCCGGAGGCTTCGAACATGACGTCGAAACTGCCCTTGTCGACATTGTAGGCCGCGAGCTTTTCGACGTCGGTCGCGACATTGATCGTGCGGTCAGCGCCGATCTCCAGGGCCTTTGTCAGCACGCCGTCCATGACATCGGTGGCGACGATTTCACGCGCGCCGTGGGCTCTGGCTGCCAGGATGCAAAGCGCGCCGATCGGACCGCAGCCGGTAACCAGAACGCGCTTGCCAAGCAGCGAGCCAGCACGGTTCATGGCATGCAGCGTCACCGCAAAGGGCTCGGCGAACGCGGCTTCGTTGATGGAGACATGGTCAGCTATTCTGTGGCACTGCCACGCCTCGGCGACCAGGCGCTGGCGGAACGCCCCCTGGATGTGCGGCATCGGCATGGCGCTGCCGTAGAAGCGCATGTTCAGGCACTGGTTCTGCATTCCTTGCAGGCAGAAGCGGCAGGCATTGCAGGGGCGGCTGGGCGAGACAGCGACGCGGTCGCCGATGGCAAGCGCGGAAACGCCGCCGCCGATGGCCTTCACCGTGCCGGCAACCTCGTGGCCGAGGATCATCGGCTCGCGCAGGCGGATCGCGCCGAAGCCGCCATGGTTGTAGTAGTGCAGATCCGAGCCGCAGATGCCCCCGACTTCGACAGCGATTTCGACCTGCCCATCGCCGAGGACGCCTGGATCGGTCTCTTCGATCCTCAGGTCCTTTGCGGCGTGGATGACGATCGACTTCATAAGGTGATCCTTTCTCAGACGACCGGCGTCAGCAAGGTCTGCCCACTGAAATGGGCCGCGAGATTGTCGCGAACCAGCTGACCCATGGCCTTGCGGGTCTCCACCGTGCCGCTGCCATGGTGCGGTTGCAGCACAACGTTGGAGAGCTTTCCGAAGCGCTCGTCGATCCTCGGTTCGTTCCAGAACACGTCGAGCCCGGCGCCCTTGATCGCACCGCATTCCAGCGCGGCAAGCAGCGCGATCTCGTTGACGGTGCTGCCGCGCGATATGTTGATCAAAATGCCGTCCGGCCCGAGCGCTGCCAGAACCTGTGCATCGACGATGTTCTTGGTGCCTTCGCCACCGGCCAGGGTCACGATCAGGAACTCACTCTGGCGTGCCATCTCAACCAGATCGCTGACGAAGTCGTAAGGCAGGTCGTCGTGTTTGCGGGTGCTGAAATAGGCGATCTCGCAGTCGAAGGCAGCCGCGCGCCGGGCCATGGCCTTGCCGATGCGGCCCATGCCGACAATGCCCAGCCTTTTTCCGTAAACGCGCGTCACCAGCGGCATGTTGGCCTGACGCCAGCTGCCATCGCGCACATAGGCATCGGCCTGAGGAATCTGGCGCGCCACGGCGAGCAGCAGGCCGATGCCGATATCGGCCACATCCTCGGTCAGCACGTCGGGGGTGTTGGTGACGCGGATGCCGTTTCCCCTGGCGTAGACAAGGTCGATGGCGTCGGTGCCCATGCCGTAGCAGGAGACGATTTCGAGCATCGGCAGTTTCGCCATCAGCGCGGCACTGGCGCCAAGCTCGCCGCGCGTCGCAATGGCGCGGATAGCGCCGGCATGGCTTGAGATCAGTGCGCCCTTGTCGTCAGCCTGCCAAAGCTTGTGGACGCGATATTTGACTTCGAGGTCTGCCATGTCCCAGTCCGGATAGGGACCGGTCATCAATATGTCGGTCACGGCATCGTCTCCCGCGCAACTGCATTTTTCCATTGACTATGTTATCGATAACATTCATGTCAATAGGCACTGACGGCGGCGCGGCGGAAATCGTATCCCGCTTCAGGGACATTCCTCGGGAGGAGCACGTGAGCAGTTCGTTGTTCGATTTGACCGGCATGCGGGCGCTGGTCACCGGTTCGGGGCAGGGCATCGGGCTGGCCTTGGCGGAGGGGCTGGCGCAGCACGGCGCCGAAATCGTGCTCAACGGCCGCAGCGGCGAAAAGGTCAAAGCAGCCGCGGATGCGCTGGCGGCGAAGGGATACAAGGCCCATAGCGCAGCCTTCGACGTCACCGATCACGCGGCGGTGGCCAATGGCGTTGCCGAGATCGAGGCGACGATCGGCGCCATCGACATCCTCATCAACAATGCCGGCATGCAGTTCCGCATGCCGCTTGAGGATTTTCCCGCTGACAAATGGGACGAATTGCTGCGCACCAACATCTCCAGCGTGTTCTTTGTCGGGCAAGCGGTGGCGCGGCACATGATCCCGCGCAAGCGCGGCAAGATCATCAACATCGCCTCGGTGCAAAGCGAGCTGGCGCGGACCAACATCGCGCCCTATACGGCCACGAAAGGCGCGGTGCGCAACCTGACGCGCGGCATGTGCGCCGACTGGGCCAAGCATGGCTTGCAGATCAATTCCATCGCGCCGGGCTACTTCAAGACGCCGCTCAACCAGGCGCTGGTTGACAATCCCGAATTTTCAGCCTGGCTGACCAACCGCACGCCAGCAGGACGCTGGGGCGACGTCGGCGAACTGGTCGGGGCGGCGGTGTTTCTGGCCGGACCGGCCTCATCCTTTGTCAATGGACACACGCTCTATGTCGACGGTGGCATCACGACCTGTCTTTGAACCCGCGCTCATTGTCGTGATGGGCGTCAGTGGCTGCGGCAAGACCGAAGTTGGCGTCGAGATCGCCGCGCGGCTTGGTATCGCCTTCGTCGAAGGCGATACGCTGCATCCGCGCGGCAATGTCGAAAAAATGTCGGCGGGCATACCGCTTGCCGACGACGATCGCTGGCCGTGGCTGGACCTGGTCGGCGCGGCCTTGCGCCAGGCGCGTGAGGAGGGCCGCGGGCTCGTCGTCTCTTGCTCGGCGTTGAAGAAGTCCTATCGCGATCGACTTCGCCATGTGCCGGGCGGGCCGCTGTTTTTTGTATTCCTGGACGGATCACGCTCGCTGCTGCAAGCCAGGCTCGCCGCGCGTCGCGACCACTTCTTCCCGCCGGCGCTGCTCGACAGCCAGTTCGCGGCGCTGGAACATCCTGGCGACGAAAAGCTGGTGGTTACAGTGGACATCGACGCCCCCATCGACAGGATTGCCGATGCCACATTGCAAGGGCTGGGCGCCTTTGGGATCGCCACCGCCAGATCAAGGAAAGAGGCTCGTTAAGATGATGCAAGCTGCAAAAGTCGCCGTTGTCGGCGCCGGCATCATGGGGTCGGCAATCGCCACCCGCCTGATCGAGGCCAGGCAGGCGGTCACGGTGTTCGATCTGGACAAGGCCAAGGTCGCCGCCCTGACCGCGAAGGGCGCGGCTGCCGTGGCGTCGGTCGCCGAGGCAACACGAGCGAACGACTTCGTCATCCTCAGTCTCAACCATGCCGATATCGTGCGTTCGGGGGTGTTCGGCGATGCCGGTGTCGCGGCCGCGGCATCATCCGACAAACTGCTGATCGACATGTCGTCGATCGACCCGGCCGACACTGCGCAAATGGCGAAGAAGCTCGCGGCCGAGACCGGGATGAAATGGCTCGACTGCCCGCTGTCGGGCGGCGTTCCCGGCGCGCTGGCCGGCCGGCTGACGGTCATGGCGGGCGGTGACGCCGCAGATTTCGAACGCGCACGCACGGTGATGCAACATCTCTGCGCCAACTACACGCTGATGGGGCCGAGCGGGGCAGGGCAGACGACCAAGTTGATCAACCAGCTGTTCTGTGCGGTGCTGTTCCAGGCCGTTGCCGAGGCGGTGAAACTCGCCGAAGCCGGCGGCGTCGATCCGAAGGCAATTCCGGCCGCACTCAAGGGCGGGCGTGCCGATTCCAGCATCATGCAGGAGTTCATGGCAAAATTCGCCGCTCGCGATTTTTCAGCCACCGGTCGCATCGACAACATGCTGAAGGACCTGGATTCGCTGCAGGCCTTTGCGCTGAAAACCAAGACGCCGATGCCGATGACCGGGCAAGTGGTCGAGATCCACCGCCTGCTCTGCGCCGCTGGACTGGGGCCAAGGGATTCGGCCGAAATGATGCGCCTGCTCGACGGCAAGACCAGCTAAGCTTCGATGCCTGATATTGTCGCTTGACGCTCAGAAATGTTATCGATAACATTCTCTGGCGATCTCGGGAGGAACGCTCCGTGACTGAAGAAAAACTGATCGAGTTCAAGTCGATTACGAAGGAGTTCGGCGGCACCCGCGCGCTCTCCGACGTGTCGCTCGATCTGCACAACGGCGAGATCCTGGCACTGCTCGGCGAGAATGGCGCCGGCAAGTCGACGCTGATCAAGACGCTGGCCGGCATCTACCGCCCCGATGGCGGCAGCATCCTGTTTCGCGGCGAGCCCTATCACCACCGCCCGCCGCGGCCGAACCAGCGCCAGTCCGTCGCCTTCATTCACCAGGATCTCGGTCTGATCGAATGGATGACCGTCGGCGAAAATGTCGGTCTCGCCCAGGGATTTTCGCTGCGCTCTGGCCTCATCGACTGGCGCTCCACCGAAAAGCGGGCGCACGAGGCGCTGAAGCTGGTCGGTTGCGATTTCGATCCGACGACCCGCGTTCAGGATCTGACCCGCACCGAGAAATCGCTGGTCGCCATCGCCCGCGCCCTTGCCACCGAGGCCGATGTGCTGGTGCTCGATGAGCCGACCGCCAGCCTACCGGCCGACGAGGTCGACCGCCTGTTCGACGCCATCCGTCCGCTCAAGCAACGCGGCGTCGGCATGATCTATGTCTCGCACCGCCTCGACGAGATTTTCCGCATCGCCGACCGCGTCGCCGTGCTGCGCGATGGCAGGCTGGTCGGGGAGAAGAAGGTCGCCGACACCAGACCCGACGAGCTGGTCGAGATGATCGTCGGCCGTCCGGTCAGCCAGGTTTTCAGCAAGGCTCAGACGCAGGCCGGCCAGACGGTCTGCACTGTCCGTGACCTGGTCTGCGCCGGAGCCGGCCCGGTGTCGTTCGACGTGCGCAAGGGCGAGTTGCTCGGCCTGGTCGGACTGCGTGGCGCCGGGCAGGAGCTGGTCGGCCGGACGCTGTTCGGTTGCCAGGCCTTTTCCGGCTCGGTGACGATCAATGGCGTTACGCCCGATCTGTCGAGCCCGATCGCTGCGATGTCGGCCGGCGTCGGCCTCATCGCACGCGACCGGACGGAGGAATCGATCGCGGCCTCCTTGTCGATCCGCGAAAACAGTTTCCTCAATCCCGGCGCCGGCAAGCGCAGCCTGTTTTCCTTCTTGGCGACGCACAAGGAAGCAGCACTCGCTCAAGCCATCGGTGCCTCGGTTGGTTTGCGCCCCAACGATCCGAACCTGCCGATCGAGGCCCTGTCTGGCGGCAACCAGCAGAAGGTGGTCGTCGGCCGATGGCTCCACACCGGGCGTACATTGCTGATCGCAGAAGATCCGACCGCCGGCGTCGATGTCGGCGCCAAGGCCGAGATCTATCGGCTGATCGGCCGCGCGCTTGAAGCCGGCCTCGCCGTTGTCGTGGTGTCGACCGATTTCGAGGAGATTGCCCATATCTGCCACCGCGCCCTGGTGTTTTCGCGCGGACAGATCGTGCGCGAACTCACCGGCGACAACCTGACCACATCCGCCGTGATTACCGCGGCATCGGCTTCCGAAGCCGCCTGATTTTTCTGGGAGCGAACCCATGCAATCGATCGAATCCAGCGCACTCGAACCGACCCGCGGCGAAATGGCGGGTTTATCGTTGGGGCAGAAGATCACCCGGCTGCTGCCGGTCTACGGGTTGGTGATCCTGACGGCGCTGCTGATCCTTTTGTTTTCGATCCTGCTGCCGAACACCTTTCCGACGCTGCTCAATTTGCGCTCGATCATATCCGACAAGGCGATCATCGCGCTGCTGTCGCTGGCGGCGATGATCCCGATGGCGTCCGGGCGCATCGACCTCACCGTCGGCTACGGCATCGTGCTGTGGCACATCCTCGCCATCAGCCTGCAGACCATGTTCGGCGTTCCGTGGCCGCTGGCGGTGATCATCGTGCTGCTTCTGGGTGCTGCGACCGGCTTCCTCAACGGACTGCTGGTCGAAATCGCCCGTATCGACTCGTTCATCGCCACGCTCGGCACTGGCACAATGCTCTACGCGCTGGCGCTATGGCACACTGGCGGCCGGCAGGTTGTCGGCGTGCTGCCGAACGGGTTCTACGCGCTCAATGGCACGATGGTGTTCGGGCTGCCGATCACCGGCCTCTATGTTTTGGCGATTGCCGTCGCGCTGTGGACCATCCTCGAATATCTGCCGATCGGGCGCTACGTCTATGCTATCGGCGCCAATCCGAAGGCCGCGGCGCTGAACGGCATTCCGGTGCGCCGCTTCGTCATCGGCGCCTTCATCTCATCGGGTTTCCTGACGGCGCTGACAGGCGTGCTGCTTGCCTCCAAGCTGCGCATCGGCCAGGCCAGCGTCGGGTTGGAATATCTGCTGCCGGCCCTGGTCGGTGCCTTTCTCGGGTCGACCACCATCAAGCCGGGACGCGTCAATGTCTGGGGCACGATGACGGGCGTCGTCATCCTGGCGGTCGGCATTTCCGGCATCCAGCAGTTCGGCGGCTCGTTCTTCGTCGAACCGCTGTTCAACGGCGTGACGCTGCTCGTCGCCATCGGCATCGCCGGCTACGCCCAGCGCAAGCGCGGCGCCGCGCTCCGGGCCAGGACCAAGACCGTGGCGCAGTCCTCGAACTGACCAGCCGAACCATCCCGGGTCCATGACATGAGCGACTACGAGATTCTGGACGACCGCTTCCGAAAGCTGACGATCGGGCATGCCAAGCTCGAACGGCTGTGGACCGGCAGCCGCTGGGCGGAGGGGCCGGTCTACGTTCCCTCAGCAAAGCATTTGCTGTGGTCGGATATCCCTGACGACCGGTTGTTGCGCTACGACGAGAGCGACGGCTCGGTCAGTGTCTTCGAAACCCCTTGCAACAACCAGAACGGCCACACGCTTGATGGCGAAGGCCGCGTCGTCGCCTGCGAACATCGTGGCCGGCGCATCTCCCGGCTCGAGCATGACGGGCGCTGGCAGCCGCTTGTCGAAGCCATCAATGGCAAGCGGTTCAATTCGCCGAACGATGTGGTGGTCAAATCCGATGGGACGATCTGGTTCACCGACCCGGTCTACGGCATCGACAGCCACTATGAAGGCATGATTGCTCGGCCGGAGATCGGCGCGTCCCATGTTTACCGATTCGACGAAGTAACCGGCGACGTGGCAGCCGTCATTACCGATCTGGTGCAGCCGAACGGGCTGGCCTTTTCACCCGACGAGAGCATCCTCTTTGTGTCGGATACCGGCGCAAGCCATGTTCAGGGCCTGCCGCGGGCGATCAAGACCTATGATGTCGCCGTGGACGGACGCTCGCTGCGGTCGCACGGCACGCTCGCCGAATGCGAGGCAGGATTTTTCGACGGGTTCCGCGTCGATCGCGATGGCAACATCTGGGCCTCCAGTGCCGATGCGGTTCGCGTCTACGCGCCGGACGGGACGCTGATCGGGCGCATCCTGGTCCCCGAAATCGTCTCCAATTTGTGCTTCGGCGGTCCGAAGCGCAACCGGCTCTACATCACCGCGCAGACGTCGCTTTATTCCATCTATGTCAACGCGCATCCAGCCGGTTTGGGCCCGGTGGCTGGGCATGTCAGTCAGTGACCTGGCGCCCGAAGTCGAGTTCCGGAAGACCAGACTATTTTTTTGAAACCAAGGGAGGTACCAACATGCAACGCAGAACATTTCTAAAATCATCCGTCGCCTTGATGGCCATGACCATCGCTGCTCCGGTCCTGTTCGCCGGCCAGGCACGGGCGGACGCGATGGCCGACGCCATGGCGGTAGTCGAAAAATATGCGCAGAAAGTCACGGCCTGGGACGGCCCGACCACCGGTCCGAAGGCGCAGCCGGGCAAGACGATCGTCGTGCTCGCCGGCGATCTCAAGAATGGCGGCATTCTCGGCGTCACCACCGGCGTCGAGGAAGCGGCCAAGGCGATCGGCTGGCAGGTCAAGGTGATTGACGGCGCCGGTTCGATCGGCGGCCGCACCGCAGCCTTCGGCCAGGCGATGGCGCTGAAGCCGAATGGCATCGTCATCAACGGCTTTGACGCTGTCGAGCAGGCGCCGGCGCTGGAACAGGCTAAGGCCGCCGGCATCCCGCTGGTTTCCTGGCATGCCGGACCGGTGATCGGCCCCGACGAAAAGAGCGGCGTCTTCGCCAACGTCTCGACCGACGCCATGCAGGTCTCGACGGCTGCGGCCGACTGGGCCTATGCCGATGCCAAGGGCAAACCCGGCGTCGTCATCTTCACCGATTCGACCTACGCCATCGCCATCGCCAAGGCCGACAAGATGAAGGCGGAGATCGAGCGGCTGGGCGGCAAGGTGCTCGAATATGTCGACACGCCGATCGCCGAGACTTCGCAGCGCATGCCGCAGCTCACCACCTCGCTCTTGCAGAAATACGGCGATGCCTGGACGCATTCGCTGGCGATCAACGATCTCTATTTCGACTTCATGGGCCCTTCACTTGCCGCGGCCGGCAAAGCCGGCACCGACGCACCGATCAATGTCGCCGCCGGCGACGGTTCGGAATCGGCCTATCAGCGCATTCGCGCCGGCCAGTTCCAGAAGGTGACGGTGGCCGAGCCGCTCAACCTGCAGGGCTGGCAACTGGTCGACGAATTGAACCGCGCCATCGCCGGAGAAAAATGGTCGGGCTATCAGTCGCCACTGCATGTGGTGACGGCCGACAATGTCGAGTTCGACGGCGGCCCGAAGAACGCGTTCGACCCCGGCAACGGCTACCGCGACGGGTACAAGAAAATCTGGGGCAAATAGGCATTCTCCAACGCGGGCGCATCACGCGATGCGCCCGCAAGCCGGCATCCGCGACATTGGTTCGCAAAGGCGGATCTCCAATGTCCAAGCGCAAGAAAATCAGGAACCATCGTCATGATCATTCGCTACGCTCTCTTCGAAGGTGAGATACACGCCGGACGGGAGAGTGAGTTCCGGCATTTCGTGAGGGAGCGGTTGGTGCCGCTGTGGACGCAGTTTCCGGGCGCGGAAGAGGTGCGCGTCCTGGACGGAACGGCGCGGGACGAGGGCGCCCCCGCCTACGCCATGGCGCTCGCCATCAGCTATCCTGACATGGATAGCTGCAACCGCGCCCTCCAGTCCGAGGTGAGGTTCCAGAGCCGCGACGTAACCGGCGAACTGCTGAAGATGTTCACCGGCCGCGTGCATCATCATGTTTTCGAGGCCAATGAATACGCAACCAACTAATCTTTGATCGACGGTCCTGGCGCAAATGTTACGACAGCCTCGTGAGGCCCGCCATTGTCCGCCAAAAGCTGCTGGCGGTGACATCATGCTCGCCCTCGTTGGAGCGGGCAATTCCGACGATGATGGACCGGACGCAGACGGGCTTTTTGAACGACACCTGCGTCCGAGTTCATAGGCTGGCAATCGTGGGTGTGGGCGACCCCTGCCATTGAAGACGCCAAATGCCACCCTGTCTGAGATTTTGAACGAGATCGGGATAGAAGGCGGCGAGGCAGGTGCCGCTCTGATGTCTCACTGACGGGTAGACGATTCCAATCCCCTGTTCGTCTTTTCGGAGGCGCTTTGCCAGAGCCTGTCCCGCCGGATACGCTGTGGCCGGATCTGAATGCAGCACCGCATCGGTATGAGAGTCTGGCCCGCGCAAATCGTGAAACGACCCGACAAAATCAGCAACCAGCTCCGCATAGTCGGTGACATTGTCGAACCGATCGATCGCCTGCAGCTCGCGCGTCAAGTGGAACGAGACCTCGCCCAATGCCGTCTCCGCGTCAAAGGCACAATACCAGGTGCCGCGGTCGTCATCATTGAAGCGGTTGCCGCCCGGCCTCGTATAGGCGAATGCCGCATTGATAAAATTGTGCCCTGGCCGCCCGAATACCAGTTCGCGCGGGTCAAGGTCGGGCAGCCCACCTTCCTGGGCCTGCAGGCGACCGCTGGTGGCGCCTTCTAGCTCGGCCAGATCCTCCATGGCGCCGTGGTTTTCTGCCAGAGGAAGCAGGACAGGCTCCTTGAGTCGGCCAGTTGGGATCAGTCTGACGGTGTCACGCTGAGAAATGTCAGCGCGCGGCGGAAGTCTCATTCAAAGTCCGCCACGCAATGCATCGATATGACGGCGGACCTGCAGCAGTTTGGGGATGCCCCCTTCGATCATTATATCGAGAGGACGCCGGCCGCCATAGAGTGGACCCTTGTTGGGCAGCCGTATCCATTCATCACCCAGCTGTTCCGAGAACAGCAGCCGCAATCCCTTAAAGATACCAACAAGAGCACTGATCCGCGTCAAGGAATCCTGAGACAGGACTCCGTCCCATTCTCCCTTCTTCATCCGAAACCAGGTTCGCTCCGAAACATCACCGATGAGGGAGCAAATTTCTGTGCTTGTAAGCCGCCACAAATCTGCCAGGCGGACGACGCCGGTCACCGCAGCCGGTGTAAGCCGTTGCCGCGAAGCGGCGTCCGCAAGATTGGCCGGCGGCTTTATCGTTCCGAAGTCACGCGCAGCGTGGGCAACAGCCATTCCGAGCTCCTGTGATTTGGCAACTAATATACTGCCAATTGGCAGTTTTTCAAGAGCGAAGAATGATCTTCTGGAAAATCGGTCCTGGATCGGTGACCCCAAACGAAATCGCCCGGATCTTGGTTCGCGATGAAAGTTCGCGACCTCCTCGACGCTTGGCGGCCGCCGGATGGAGGTCGGACGATGCCTCTTGACGAAGTCGATGCTGACTTGCTCGAAGAACCGCTCGGCTGTGACATGTCCCTTGAGCATCTCGGGGTCGGAACAAGAGCAGTTCGAAGTCGTACGCTAAGGTCGAACGGAGCAGGAACGTTATGCGGCACATAGTAGCCGTGCCGGGAGGCGGAGCGACCTGAAGCCTTCCGGGAGATGCTGCTCGCCGTCCCAGGTGTAGATGCCCGTCAGGTTAATATGCTCCCAACTCAGCGGCGAGATATGCTTCAACAGCGTATCTGGGATGTTCCTTCCCGCTCGTTTGAGCTCTGTGACCGCGCGGTCGAGATAAACAGTGTTCCAGTGGACGATCGCGCTGACGACAAGATTGAGGCCCGATGCGCGGAATGCCTGACTTTCGAACGACCGGTCGCGGAGTTCGCCACGCCCATGAAAGAAGACGGCGCGTTTGAGTTTGTGCGCTGCTTCGCCCTTGTTGAGGCCGGCTTGGCAGCGCCGGCGCAGTGTCAGAGCTCGAGTACCATTCGATCATGAAAAGCGATCGCTCGATGCGGCCGAGTTCCCGAAGAGCCTTGGCCAGTTGGCTTTCCTTCGGTGGCTTTCAAAGCACATCGGGGCGCCGTCAACACCACCCTGATCCTCGATCACTGGGATGATCTGCTTCATCCGCGGCGTTGATCACCACCCGTGCCGTTGTGCCCTCGACGATCTTGAAGAAGCTCTCGGCAGTTTAAGTAATATCACATAGTTGCGAGAGACCGTGTGCAAAAATCGCACAGGAAAGTTCTGCTTCTCTTCTTTTTTTCGTCCCACGACGGAGCCGCCGACAGCCCTATTCGGACGCTCTTTTGCCGACGATATTGACCGCTCCATTGCGGACGTTCGCCGTGATATCCATGACCCTTATTGTCCGACGGGCGTCCAATTTGCCTGGGGTTCCTGGAAGCTTTTCGAACTTACTGCGTCGCGCGTCAGCCCGAATTGCGGTTGCTTATGGACAAAGTGGGACACTAGATTCGGTTTTTGGATAGCTTTGAAGGCAGCGACTTCTGACACATGCGCCAGATAGCGCGTCAGCGCGAACTTCCAAGCGTGCTACCTTTTGAACGGCGGCCCCAATGCTGCCGGGCGGTAATGCGCCTCCTTATCCTTTGAGCCTAGCCGTGATTAACGAACCTGCGTTTCAGGCCTCCCAGTTTGGAGCAAAAGGAGGGTCCACGTAACGTAGGTCCTTCGGCAAAGCCGCGATGGTCGCGCGGTCCTGATCGTCGAGGCGAATGTTGAGCGCATCGAGATTGGCTATCTGGCTCGAGGGGTGAGCGGCTTTGGGAATCGCGATGACTCCTTCCTGGTCCAGAAGCCAGGCGATGGCGATCTGGGCGGCGGTGGCGCTGTGCTTTTCACCGATCCTGGCGAGGACGGGATCCTTTGCGGCCCGACCCTGCGCAAGCGGCGCATAGGCGGTCATCGGAATACCCTTGCCACGAAGATAATCCAGCATCGGCGTCTGCGACAGGAACGGATGATATTCCACCTGATGAACGGCGATGGGGGCGCCGATATCCTCAACAGCGCGCCGGATCATGGGCATGTTGAAGTTGCAGACGCCTATGGCGCGGGCCAGCCCTTCTTCCTTCAGTTTGGTGATCGCTTCCAACGTCGCACCCATCTTCATGTTCGCCGACGGCCAATGGACCAGAAAGAGATCGACATGGTCGAGACGAAGCTTGCCGAGGCTGGCATCGAACGATCGGCGCAGGGCGTCGGGGGCAAGCTTGTCGTGCCAGACCTTGGTGGTGATGAAGAGATCCGCACGCTTCAAGCCGGAAGTGGCGAGTGCGGTCCCGACGGCGGCTTCGTTGTCGTACATGGCTGCCGTATCGATATGTCGGAAACCGAGGGCAAGCCCGCTTTCGACCACGGATCGGGCGGCATCGCCCGGCATCCGGAATGTACCAAGCCCCAGACGGGGGATGGCGACGCCTTGAGTTTCAACCGTTTCCATGATCGTTCCTTTCAATTTGCGAGGGACGCGGCGGCAGAGGCAGAAGCCGTCCGCCGCCCGTTCTCCCGGCGGGCTCAGGCGGTCTCGCTCGCGGCCGCCTGCCGGACCAGCGCTTCGATCACCTGCTCAAGTGACGTCGTGCCCATGGCACGGTTTTCGCCGTCTGCCTTGAAGTCGATCCAGCCTTCGTTGAAGCCGTCGAGCATGCGCATGCGCGGCTGTGGGTTACGCGTACCCTGGGCACGGAACAGGTCCTCCCAGCTTTCCCGAGGGACGATCTCCACCCGCACCGGATGCCCGAGCACCGACGCGAAGGCATTGGCGAGATCGTTGGGCGAGACCCGTGCGGGGCCTTCCAGTTCCACGACCCGCTTGCCGATCCATTGCTCGCGGATCAGATCTGTGGCAAGCCGGCCGATATCCTGCGTCGCCACCATGGCGAAGGTCTTGTCGGCAGGCTGGAGGAAACTGTGCAGCACGCCTTCATCGCGGGCCGGCGCGACGTCCCAGGCCGCATTTTCCATGAACCAGCCGGGCCGCAGGAAGGTGACGGGAAGATCGAGCTCGCCGAGGGCTTGTTCCAGCATCGTCCGCTGGCTCAACAGATTGTCCTCTTCCGCGTCGGCGCCGATGGTGGAGAGGCAGACGACTCTTTCCGGGCGGGCAGCAAGGAGAGCGGTCGTCAGCACCTCATTCTGCTTCGCCGCTTCCGGATAGCCGGGCGCCGGGTCGAATTCCGATGGCGGCAGGATGAACACGCCAGTGGCGCCCTTGAAGGCGGCAGCAAGCTGCGCGGCGGCGTCCATCTCGGCAAAGGCGATTTCGCAACCTCGCTTGCGCCAGATTTCCGCCTTGGCGGGGTCGCGCAGCACCGCACGGACCGGTTCTCCGGCATCGATCAGGGCGTTCGCCAGCGCGCCGCCGACCTTGCCAGTAATTCCTGTAATCGCATACATGATATGTCTCCTGGTGTTGAGGTCGGGATTGATCAGGCGAGGCTGTCGTAGAGGCCGCGCTCGAATGTGCCGTAGAGCTTCACGACCTTTTCGTCGTAGAAGGGCAGAAGCTGGGTGAAGATGGCTCCGGTCACCTTCCTGACCGGGTCGAGCCAGAAATAGCAGTTGAGCAGGCCGGCCCAGGAAATGCTGCCTGCCGACCGACCGTTCGGCCCGGGCAGCGTGTTGATGTCGAACGAATATCCCCACTTGTGGGGCTCGCCGGGAAACTGGTCGAAGCTCTGCGAATAGGCAGGCTGGGCGGTCCTCATGGCATGGACGTCGAGGTCGCCGATCTGGTTGCGCATCATCGACTCGACCGTTTCCGGCTTCAGCACCCGTACGCCTTTATGAGTGCCTCCGTTCAGCAGCATCCGCAGGAAGGCCATGTAGTCGCGCGGCGTACTGAAGCCGCCGCCGCCGCCCATGAAGAATTCCGGCCGCTGGGGCATTTCGAAGGGCGCGGGCGTAAAGCCGCCGTCTTCGCGACGGTTATGGAAGGTGGCGACCCTGGCCTTCTGCTTGCTTCCGATCAGGAAGCCTGAATCGGTCATGCCGAGCGGGGCGAAGATGTTCTCGCGGAAATAGACTTCCAGTGACTGGTCGCTGACCGCTTCCACCAGCTTTCCGACCCAGTCCATGCTGATGCCGTATTGCCAGCGTTCGCCGGGGTCGAATTCGAGCGGTGCCAGGAAGGCGCCGTTCTTGCATGTGGCGATGTCCGGCATGCCGGTGACGTTCTCATATCGGGTTAGAGCATCGCTCCAGATCGAATAGGTATAGCCGGAGGTATGTGTGAGCAGGTGACGCACCTTGATGGCCCGCTTGGCCGGACGCAGGCGCGGCTTGCCGTCGCTGTCGAAACCCTCCAACACCATCGGATTGGCGAGTTGTGGCAGATATTTCGCCGCATCGTCCTCGGGATTGATCCTGCCCTGCTCGATTAGCTGCATGCAGGCCGTGGCGGTGAAAGCCTTCGTCATGGACAGTAGCCAGAATACCGTATCGGTGCGCATCGTTGCTCCGGTGACGGTATTGGCCTTTCCGAAGGTTCCTTCGTAGATCATGCTGTCTGGTCCTGCCGCGGTGGCAACGACGCCGGCGACGGTACCGTCCCGCACCGCCTGATCCATGGCCATGTCGATGGACTTGAAGTTGCCGGACCGCGCTTGCGGGTTGGCCGCGAGTGCGTGGACTGGCGTATTCACGGCGGCCGCGCCCACCGCCAGCAAAAGGCCGCCGCGCGCCAACAGGCTTCTGCGTGAGATCGCATTCATGGATGAATTCCTTCTCTGCAAGGCCGGAGACTCCCGCGGTCCGGTGTGCCGCTGCGCCGTCCGGGCGCTCAAAAATCATCTATGGGAAGCGATGCGATGATTCACGCGCAATAAAATCAAAGATAAGATGACTCAAAATCATCATGATGGGACGTTTGAGATCACCGGCCTTGCAAAGGAGAGAGGGCATGAGTTTCGACACGCGGTTGTTGACCGGGGTCGGCGTTTTCGGGGCGGTGATGGAAGCGGGCAATTTTGTGCGGGCCGCAGATGTTCTCGGTCTCACGCCATCGGGGGTCAGTCGTGCGGTGGCGAGGCTCGAACAACGCGTCGGTGTCAGGTTGTTCGACCGCAATCCGCGCGAGGTCACGCTGACGGAGGAGGGCGCCCGCTTCCATGCCCGGATAATGCCGCTGCTGGCCGGACTGGAGGAGGCGGCCTCCGAAGCCGCCGGTTCGGCGGCATTCGTCGGCGGACGGCTCAGGGTTTCGATCGATCCCTGGTTCGCGCGAATGGTGCTGGCGCCGAGGATCGGTGAATTCCTGGCACGCTACCCCGCACTGTCCCTCGATCTGACCACCAGCAACTATCGCGAAGAGATGATGAGCGGCGCGGATGTCGCCGTGCGCTTCGGTCCGCCGGACGAATCCTCGCTGATCGCGCGCAAACTGCTGGACGTACCGGTGCTGACCTGTGCCGCCCCAAGCTATCTCGACCGTCACGGCATTCCAGCCACGCCCCACGACCTGATGCACCACGATTGCATCCTATTTCGCGACCCGCAGACCGGGCGGCCGTTTACCTGGGAATTCCGAGGGGATAACGGAGTTATCGAGATCAAGGCGTCGGGGCGGTTGGTCATGGACGATCCCTCCGCTGCCGTCGCGGCCGGTCTCGCTGGGCAAGGCATATTCCAGAGTCTTGCTATCGGCCTCGATGAGTGGCTTGAGAGCGGGGCGCTCACGACGATCCTTGCGGAATGGTCCGACGAGCAGTTTCCGCTTTACACCTATCATCCGTCACGCCACATGCCGCCGGCAAAAGTGCGGGCTTTTCTGGATTTTGTGCAACGGATCGCGGCGGCGTAGCGCGGGGGCATTCTTGCCGCGCACGACCCTGGCTGTCCGCCGGCAAAATGCTTGCCGCCTCGCGTGATGGTGTTGCATATCGGTCATATGAGCCGACAGGGAGCGATCACGCCACGCATCGAGCGGCCGACGCAATCAGCGACTCAGCCGCTGGAAATCATCGCCTTGCGGCGGGTGACGCATGCTACAGCTTTGTCGACGGGTACATGGTCGAGAAACTCGGCGACCGCCTTCGCACGCGCGTGGACATTTGCGCCCAGGCGATTGCCTCTGGTTTTGGAGAGGATGTGAGCTTTCCGTAAGACAACGGCGCGTTGTCATTGAAAACCGTTGCGCCGCTGTTGCCTTGCAGCCGAGATCCACCTCGCCAAGGAAGGCGTGGTGTTGTCGCGAGACTCGCGATCCTCGGAAAAGTTCATGCATGGCATCAAGGTGCTGATGGCCAAAAACTACATCGACAACCTTTCTGAGGAAGCCCGGAAAGGGCAGATGGAAAAGGCGGAACAGGGGATCTGGCCGTCCAAGGCGCCGCTCGGCTATCTCAATGTCACGGCCAAGGACGGTAAGAAGGTCATCGAGCCGGACCCGGTGGTAGCGTCGGCTATCACCAAGCTATTCACGCGCTACGCGACCGGCCAGTATTCACTCAAGGCGCTCACGAAGGCGGCGCATTGCGACGGCCTCATCCATCCAAAGAGCGGCAACCCAGTACCGGTCAGTACCGTGCACACGATTTTGCGCAATCGGCTCTATACGGGCCTGTTTCAATGGAATGGCAGGCTGCACCAGGGCAAACACGAGCCTCTGGTATCGATCGACCTCTGGGAGCGGGTCCAGGGCGTCCTGGCAGGCCGGAACGCGACCCCTATCCATTCCTATGGTTATGAGTTCGCCTTCTCGGGTCTCATGACCTGCGCTGAGTGCGGCTGTGCGGTCGTAGCGGAGGTCAAGAAGAAGGGGAAATACATCTACTACGACTGCACGGGACATGCGGACAAAGGCCGGGGCGGCTATGCCGACTGTCGTCGCAAATATGTTCGCGAGGAGGTGCTGGATAAGACCTTTGCGGGCCTCCTGGACCAACTCCATTTCGATGAGGACGTTCTGGAATGGGTACGCGACGCGCTGAAGGCGAGCCATGCAGATGAGCGGCGGGAGCAGGAACAGGCGATCGAGCGGTGTCAGACGCAGTACAAGCGTCTCGAAGACCGCCTCAACGCCATGTACCTGGACAAGCTCGACCGTCGCATCGACAATGCCTTTTACGACCGCATGTCGGCGCAATGGCGCGTCGAACAAGCGCGCCTGCTGCGTGAGATAGAGCGCCATGGCGAGGCGCAAGAATCATACACGGACGATGGAATTCAACTGTTTGAGCTAGCCCGCAACGCCAGCCAAATGTTCACTCGTCAGGCCCCAAATGAGAAAAAACGACTGCTGAATCTGGTGCTGTCGAACTGCGAATGGAATCGCGGCGAGATCCGCGCAGTCTTCAGGCAACCGTTTGATTTACTTGCGGAAACGGCCGCGTCTGCGGCAAATGCACAAGCTCGTGGGGATGTGTCGTTGACGAGGCATCCAATTTGGCTGGGGTTCCTGGAAGCTTTCGAACTTTCTGGGTAGCCGACGAGGTCCTTCGGGGTGGCCGTGGCTGGCGCATACGTGCCCTCCGGATCATTTCGCGGGTTCCAGCCCCGCCTGTCAGGCCCGATGGGACCTTCAGCACCGGTTGGGCCTTGGCTGCCCGTGGGGCCGGTGTTGCCCTGCGGACCTGTGTTGCCTGCTGGACCCTGAATGCCCTGAGGACCTTGGATGCCGGCGAGGCCCTGGATGCCTTCCAGGCGCGGCCTACGCAGCACTCATATGCACGGCTGCAATGGCGGATAGGGCGTCAGCTCAGGATGCCGGGAGAGCATTCCTTTTGGCTGCCTCGGCACAGGGGAAACTAGATGTCGCTCCTTTGGTTCAGCCCCAACGTCCCTGTTAGGACGGAGGTCGGGCATCGCTACAATTGCAACAATGTCCAGGGAGCCATCACGGAACTCCTGAAGTGGTCCAAACGCGGCCGTAAGCCGCAGATAGCTGCGGACCTCTGCCTCGACGCGCTGGATCATAAGGTCAGACCCGAGGTCCTCCGAGACGCCTTCCGCGAGGCTGCTGCTGAGCAAGGGGTTCTGCTTCCCACGCTATGGCTCCCGCGTGCTGTGCCGCATAGTGCCGGCCATCTGGTCACCCGCTGTGGAACCCTTTTGGCGACTAAACGTTGGGGGCGCGGGTTCGTCGGGGGCTTCCTCATGGTTTCAACCGAGCATTACGCCTGGTTGCGGCTCCTCAGGTCGAGGGACTTTCGGACACAGCTCCCGAGAGTCCTAGGCCTGGGCGTGGAGCTAACTCTGCCTGATCCTTGGGTGGCCCGGCTAGAGAACCTTGACAAGGCTGAGATCGCCCATGAACTTGCCAGCAAAAGAATGCCACCATCGCCATCCATTGGTTCTTCCACCGGTCCCCATAAGGACCACCCAGGCCGGGGTTCAGCTCCACCTCAACAACGTTGAGGCTGCCTACTCGGAACTGCTGAAGTGGCAACCGCGGACCCCACTGGAACCGTGCGGTGAGCGTTTGCATGGCCGCTCTGATTGATCTAGCGACACCCGAGGAGGTCCGAAAGCTCTTTAGGCTGGCTGCCGAGAAGGAGGGAGTCATCCTACGAGATCGGGATTGAGGAGGTCTCCAGTGTCCCTATTTCCCTAAGCCACCCTAGGCCATGCTGGTTGATCCCAGCACTCCAGACCTTGCCCCGCCGCCTCACGGTGGCGGGCCTTTTCATTTTAGCGGCGGCTTGGAAATGGTCGGCAGATGTTGTTGCAAAGGGGAGAGCGATGAAAAAGATTTACGAGAAGCCGACGTTAGTGAGGCGTGTGAGGCTCGGAACTGTAACAGCCCTCACGGTGATTTCGAAGACGGCTGGCTAAGCATCCAGGAATTAGCCGTCACTCCTTCGGGGGTGACGCCTTTTTGCGTTCGGGAACTGTTTCAGCGCCAGCTAATTGTGTAGCGCGCGCCCGGTTCTTCAGCGGCTGGCTGCTGGCCAACGTTCGGGATGACCTTGGTCGGCCCGCGCTTTTCTGCCGAGGGGCGGGGGCTTCCGGGGTCGCAGGGCGCGCACTCAAACCGAGCGCGGCAACTGGCGATCCTGGGCATAGATGGAGCGTGCCAGCACGTCTAGGCGCTTGAGCGCCTCACTCGGCTGATCTGAAACAACCATGTCCTGATCTCTCGCGGCTTTGACAAAGGCTGCAAACGCGACGGATTGCCGGCAGGTTCCTGCCTNTTCGGCCACCGACGAGATGGCCGTCGTCGTTTGGAGGTTCATAAATGCAATCCGCACAGGCAGGAAAGCGCTCAAGGTCAGACCCTCCTCGACGATGATGAGGTTCCCAACTTTTCAGGCTCAAATTGGTTGCAGTAGCCGCTCCTTTTGCTCGCAACCACGAGATAGCGGTTGCCCTATTATCACGACCAGCCAGCAACATTACTCGCTCCCCGTTCATGTTGTTGGGCCGCGAGGCGTTAACTGATACCGCGCCATGATGCTACGTAGCCATTTGACGAGGCTGATCTGTGCTGGTCGGCTGTCCGCTTCTTTGATGGCTGTTTCCAGCGTCAGTGCGACTAAATTGTCGGCCGCCGCCGACTGGGCCCGGTAGGAGCGGCCAAGAGTCTAATCGCGGCGATCAGCCGAGAGTCGGTGGCTTCCGACCAGTCGCGATCGATAGTGTGCTCGAACGACCGAAGGCTCTTGCAGTATTCACACATAGCTCTCATCCCCGTTTTGGGCGAAAGCACGTCTGTATGCCGGAACGGCGGGCGACGACGCGAGCATATGTTTGTTAGTATTTCTGGCAACAAATAACTTGACTGGGGTGGAGAGTCGGCCGACGCTTTAGCTACACCGCCGGCCAAGCGGCCTTCAGGTCCGCCACGCGCTCACAAATCCGAATGGCTAGGTAGATTCGCTATCTGCCTCAATAGGGCGTACGGTGCCCTGGTCGCCCGTGAGATTTACCGGCAATCGGACGCTTGGAAGTGACAATCATGCTTTCGCCCTACAAGGGAAAAAGCGATGTTTCACAATGGCTCTGCCGAATCTGCGCAACTTTCGATGCTCGCCAGGGTTCTCAGCAACTACTGCAACGAGGCTGGTATCCCTGCATGGCACCCCGCAAAAGAGCAGTTCAGACGGCGGCTCATGATCCTATTTCGATCCGGGATAAACCAGCCGGACGATTTGAAAGCTCAAATGAACTCCGGCTATGATGAATGGCTCGGCGAGATCGGCGCGACCGCCCATTTAACGCCGCCGAGCCTATCCACCGAAGACCGCCTTGTAGATGACAATATCTTGCCGAGATGGGATCTTCGAGGCAGACCAGTGCCTCGCAAAAGCAATGGCGGTTAGCGCCCATTAGGGTGCTACACCCGGGCATGAGCAAAGACCCGGCGTTCATCGTGTATGGTCCACCTGCGAAGGGTTTCCCCTTCCTGGCCGTCATCCTAAAACCAGATGGCACAGCCAGCGCCCCTTCAATACCGGAGAAGAGGCTTCACTCTTCAACCGGGAGGCAGCGACAGCGCTTGGGCACGGCATCTAGGCGGGCGGCGGCTACGCCTAGGGCTGGATAGCTACACGCGGGTGTAGATGCCAGCTTGGGGAAAGTCCCGTAGATCATTAGCGCCTGAGAGCTACCGCGCCGGCCACGCGACCCAACCGATCAATGAGCCTGTGCTTGACGGTGTGCCTTGTGGGCGCGCGGCGGCGTGGCTGTCTGGGGAGGTGCGCTGAGACTTGCCCGGCTCGTTTATTCGAATGACGCCAGCTCGGCAGCCAAAACGTTAGCTTGGTTTTAGGGCTGGCGTCGCTGCCAGCCATGCTCGGCGGTTCTGCCCCGCGTGCCCCTTAATCGCCGAGCCGCTATTTCGCAGACATGCTAAGTAGCTCGTACATGTCAAACAGGCCCAGTGCAGACCAAGCGCCGGGCCTTTTCTTTTTGGATCTACCGGCCGATCGTGTCTGACTCGCCGGCAAGCCGATCTAGCAGCTTGCGGGATTCCTCGATTACGCGACGCGCTGTCCGATGGTCCAGCGAAGATCATCAATCTGTGCCGCCGCCCTTCCTTGTGCACGCGCGCACTCTCGTTGACGAACATGCCAATTTCCCACGGTTCCATCCTTCAGACCCGTTGGATACTATTTCGAACGTAACTTTTACCACAAGCAGCGGTTCGCTACTAAGGGCCGGCCTTCGCTAAGCCAGGTCTCCGCTGCCTCTCGGCTATTCGCAGCTATGGGCTTCAGCAAGCGGTTGCTGATCCTTCTGCATCTGATGGATGGTGAGAGATCGGTGTCGGAGATGGTCTCTCTAATTGGTGCGTCACGGACCGCCCTTTCACAGCATTTGAGCGGAATGGCCAAACTCGGCATTGTCAAATCCCGCACCCAAGGCAAACGGCGGTTCTATTCCTGTACGTCGGAGCAGGCGAAGATGGTCGTCAGCTTCCTCAGTGACCTCGCTATTTCACGGGCGAGCTTAATCAACACCGTACAAACTCCCGATCGAGGTTGGCGTCAACGCACTGCGAGACCTCCAATCGCCTGATTTGACGCAGGTTTGAAATGACCAGCAGCCCTCTTCGGGCAAGGTGATGAGCCACCGCCCTGGCTTGAGGGCATCGGCTCGGCTATCAAAACACTTTCCGGTTTGCCACACAGGCTAAGACCGGGTCGCCAAACCGGAAGCGGCACCACGACTGCCTTGGAACACAGGAGCAGCAAGGAACATGAAAGAACAAGAAGCGATCATCAGCGCCTTGGGCGTCGCTGCGAGTTTCGATGCCGCGGTGGAGGCCCGCCGGCGCATCGACTTTTTAAGCGGGTACCTGCGTGCAGCCGGCCTCAGTACGTATGTGCTGGGCATAAGCGGCGGGGTGGATTCGCTCGCGGCGGCACTTCTGGCTCAACGAGCCGTAAGCGAACTGCGGGGCGCAGGATACGACGCCAAATTCCTTGCTGTCCGACTGCCGTATGGCACACAGGCCGATGAGAAGGACGCCCAGCGGGCACTCGACACCGTCGGAGCGGACGAAGCGCACAGGCTCGACATCAAACCGGCGGCCGACGCAATGCTCGACTCGATCAGGTCGGCTGGCGTGGAGCTTGGCGATGCTCGTCGGCAGGATTTCCTGCTGGGCAACATAAAGGCCCGTCAGCGGATGATCGCCCAGTTCGCCCTCGCCGCTGCCAGACGAGGACTGGTCATTGGTACCGATCATGCGGCCGAGGCAATGATGGGCTTCTTCACCAAATTTGGCGACGGCGCCGCTGACCTTCTTCCCCTTTCCGGGCTAAACAAACGCCGGGTGTGGGCGCTAGCGGCGCATCTGGGCGCTCCCTCGCAACTCGTCAACAAGGTGCCGACCGCAGATTTGGAGAACCTGGTGCCGCTTCGTCCTGACGAAGATGCATACGGGTCACCTATGATCAGATCGACGACTTCCTCGAAGGTAAGGAAATCGACGAAGCGGCGCGACAACGTATCCTTGATGCGTATTTCAGCACCGCTCACAAGCGCTCGCTTCCGGTGGCCCCCGATCTCTCGCTCCGCTAGCAGCGTTTGTTCCGTGCGACCGTCGGACCGACACCCGGCGCTGGGCGGCATTGGGCGGCCGAGCCGCTTGAACATCAATGCATTTGAAGTTGAAGGGTGAGACCGCACGCTGGGGTGCCGTTCTCTCGTTCACAATTTTCGGTAATCGGCCTCAACAAGAATTGGGAAATTGACGGAACGCGCGATGTAGCAAACCTCATGAATTCGATGATGGATGGCTTCAGCCTTGTGAAGATCGATGCCGCTTTCGACCTCAATCCTGGGCCGCAATGTGATGCCCACAAAACGCCCGGCTCCGTTTGGCTCGCTCTCTCCATGGCCCACCGGTTCATCAGTATATGAGTGGACGACAATTCCCGCGTCGCTCCCCAGATGCAGGTACCAAAGCATGTGGCAGGCCGAAACTGATGCGAGGAGGAGATCTTCGGGGTTGGGTAGCGCCGGATTGCCCCCAAGCAGCGGGTCGTTGGAGCACTTTATCACAGGCTTTCCAATCGTGGTTATATCCCATGTCCGGTCGTAGCCCCGATACGTTCTGGTGCCCTCGCCGCGATTGCCGGTCCATCCTATGCGGCAGGTGTAGTCGTGGAATTTAGGCATTGCTATATCTCTTCTGTGTTTGGATTTTCTCTATCGGCCCTCCGGCGCCACGTCGCGCAGGCGCCTCGCCAGCTCTGCGACCTGGTCTGCTGTCCACTCCGAGTGTGTTCGTCGGCAGCTCGCTGGATTGTGCTCAAGCCCGAGACAGGAGCCTGCGCGCCACTCACGACCGGGCCGGATCGGCCTTGCTGAAAAATTTCCGCCGCAAGTCGGGCAGACGTCGTGCAGGACCGTCGAAACGCACTCTGCACAATAGGTGCACTCGTAGCTGCAGATTCGGGCCTCCGAACTGCCCGGGGGCAGATCGCGGTCACACCATTCGCAATTGGGCCTGAGCTCGAGCATGGATCATACCTCCTTTCCTCGCCGTCTGGATTGCACAAGGTTCTCGTGGCATAAATGCCATTATGACCTCGAATTCTGCCAATGCGCACCGCGAAAGACTGATCGCCTTTCTGCTGTTCGAGCGCACGAAGCTTCTCGATGTCACCGGCCCGCTGCAGGTCTTCAATGACGCCAAGCGAGCAAGCGGAGAACCTGCATTTCGTACCATTCTTGTCTCGCAACGAGGCGGGCCGATCGAGACGGATGCTGGCGTTGCTCTCCACACCGTCAGTTTCGATCATTGCAGTAAGTTCACAATCGACACACTGCTGATTTCAGGCGGGGGAACGGCCTTAGAGGCTGCAAGATCCAGTTCTCTTCGGGGTTGGTTGATCAAACAAGCAAACGACGTGCGTCGGCTTGGCTCCATTTGTCTGGGAGCGTTCATTCTGGCCGAGTGCGGTCTGTTGGATGGCCGACGCGCCACGACCCATTGGGAGCGTTGCGCGGAACTTGCAGAGCGATTTCCTGCGATCGACGTCAGGCCGGATCCCATTTTTGTACGATGCGGGGCCGTATGGACGTCGGCAGGGGTGAGCGCCGGCATCGACATGGCCCTGGCAATGGTTGAGGAAGACCTCGGGCACACGACAGCCTTGGCAATCGCACGGGAGTTGGTCCTGTACCTGAAACGCCCCGGCGGACAATCCCAATTCAGCACTGCGCTTCGTCAACAAATCAGAGACCGCGTCGGCCGCTTCGAGCGTCTGCATGCTTGGATTAGGGAAAATCCTGGCGCCGATCTGTCCGTCCCGGCACTTTCATCCTTCATGGCCATGAGCCCGCGGAACTTCGCCCGGGTCTATTCAAAGGAGAATGGACAGACCCCAGGACGAGCCGTCGAGGCTCTGCGGGTTGAGACGGCACGAGACCTTCTGGAGACCAGCCGCCAATCTGTCCAGCAGATCGCCCATGCGGTTGGGTTCGGCGATCCTGAGACATTCCGGCGGGCTTTTGTAAAATCGCTCGGGGTTGCTCCAAGCGACTACAGGAGCCGATTTGGCAGACCCCTCTTAATTGAGAGTGGAACCGACCAAGTTGGTTAGCCCTCCCACAATGTCACGGCACCTGCGCTATTTGGCCGGTCGCATGCGCTTGGCGGCACCTCCGATTGCGTTGCGAAAGGCAGCATCGAAATTTACGCCGGCTATCTCCCACCTTTTATCTTCTGTACCAAGTGGCAGGCGCCAAGCCGCATGCCAGCCCGGCTCTTTGGTTTCCCAATCGAGGTGGCCGACCAAGATCTCGTCAGCTCCCAACCTGGATTTCAGTCTGGCCAGGCTCTCATCAGGTATTGCATCGACGTTTTCCAGCACGAGCGCCGATACATCGGCCTCTTTCGCAAATATGATCGGTATCGCGAAGCGGGCCGAAGCATCTTCAAAGCTTGCGCGCAGGTCCGATCCGTGGACGCCATCGGCGGCGAGTACATACCTGCGTGCCATATCGGTAACCTCGACGACGAGCGCCAGCTTTGGGCGCGCCCCCAACCACGGCCTCTCGCCCAGCAGCGCCATCGCATGGTCCATTCGCTTCCGGTCGAACTGGAACGTGAGATCGAAAGGGCGATCGCGTGTGCCCTGCTCGTCGTGAATTGGCCTGCCGAACATGCGGTCATGATAGGTGTAGGACCAAACCATGGCAGGCGCCCCGGTCGCCAGCGAAGCGAAGGTTGGATTGTGCACGACGTCGGGATTTCCGGTCAGCTTTTGCGCTGCCAGTGCGAAACCCTCCGGGATGGCAGGGACGCGCGTTTCCTCACGATCTCCGGTGACGATCACGCTTGAGCGATAAAGGACATCGTCGTTTGCGTGGGCAGTGATTGCAAACGCAAACCAGGACAAGACCGTCAACAGAGGCTTCTTCATTTGACCCTTCTGCCCTCTTGAGTAACCATTTATCAGGTTACATATTGACGATGATGGAATCAACGGAATTTGTCCGGACCTATGTCTCGCCGCGCGGCCCTATGCGCATGCTAGGTGGTGCGCCCGCTCTTGACCTTGCTAACACATTACACTGGCGCGACGGGGCAGAGATCGACTGCATACCGAGCTATCAAGATCTGTTGGTTTTTTGCATTCCGGCCCTGTTGTTGTCGGAAAATGAAGGGCGGGTCCTCGAGCGTCGTGCCGTAACTTACCCACGCGTCGCCCGCGATGTGCATCTCGAGGTGCTAAAGCTACGCGCCGCCCTCAAATCGTGGCTCAATGTCTGTGCGAAAAACTTCGGCCATGGGGTCGCCTCGCAAGCCGTTGCGCTGCGCAGCTTTCATAAGGCGATAGGGCAGGCGGGCGGGCCGGCTTGCCTTGGCGACATCTTGAACCTCCAATCCGCGTCGGCAAACGAAAGGCTATACCTGCCGCTGCGCCGGTCAGCAGCGGCCGCTGCCATGCTGGTGCTGTTCCCCTCAGGAAACGACATCCGGCGATGTGAGGCTGACAATTGCGGCGGCTTTTTCATTGACGACAGCCGCTCCAAACCGAGGCGCTGGTGCTCGATGGACAGTTGCGGCAACCGCGCCAAGGCGGCCCGCTACCGCCTGGCACATCGGAAGTAGCGCAGAATGGAAAGGCCGGCCGGCAGTTTTCAAGGCGACGAAGGGCCCCAGTGCGTCCCTTCGCCTCCTCAGCTGCCCTGAAACTCGTCGGAACGGTCGAGTGATATTCAGCGATAACTCGACCCGGCAAATACCCTGCGTGCCCGACGGCTGTACTTTAGTACACGACGGAGCAGGAACTCGGCGGCGGCGTCCCTGCCCCGCCGCAGGTGGCATTTTTTCCTCCAGCGAGGAGGCAGCGAAGAAGGGGCCTGCCAAGAAGGCCACCCCCAGGAAGGCAGCTACGAAGAAGGCATCGAGTGGGAAGGCGAGCGCGGCCAAGAAGACCGGAGCCGCCCCGGCTATGGCAGCCCACTCAAAGAACGCCGGCTCAAAAAGCCAATCTGGTCAGTCCAAATCGGCCGCTAGGAAAAAAGCGGCGGCCCAATAAATTGAAGAATTCCGCTTAGGCGGGGTTCCTACCGGCCGGGACTTTGAGTGGAAAAGACATTCGGAAAAATTGCGAACGCCGTTGCTCGTGGAGCGGGTCGGCCGAGCACATTCATACTTTGTATCGCGGTGATCGCGGTGTGGGGCTGCTCCGGACCTGCCCTCGGCTTTTCTGAAACCTGGCAGCTCATCATCAACACCTCGACGACGATCATTACCTTCCTGATGGTCTTCCTGATCCAGAACACACAGTACCGGGATGGGGCAGCGGTACAGGCTAAGCTTGACGAGCTTGTGCGCGTGAGTAACGGGAAGAACAGCTTTATCGGGATAGATTCTTTAACGGCGACCGAAGTTGAAGAGATCAGGGCGACCTGTGAGGCCGCAGTGGCCCGCGTCCACTCACCCGGGCAGGTACGCAGAGGAAGCGAGGCGCAATGAAAAAGAACATCGCCAACGGCAAGTAAGAGAAATGGCATTAAGCCGCTCCTCGCCAATGAAACGAAGCATGGGCAACATGCCCTGCGATCTGTGGTAGCTCCGTATGCCTCACATCCAAAACGGGCGAGCGATCACGCGGCCTAACTCCTCTTCCAAAAATTCTCCATGGAGAGCTAGGTGAACGAGGCCGTCCAGCTCAACGGCACCAGGCCAGTGAGCGCCTCTCATGAGGCAATAAGTCGGATCGGACCTCCGGCCCTGATGTCGCCCACGCCCAGCGTCGTTGGTGTCGGAGAAATACAGGAAATCGACCCATCCATCTGAGATTTTTCCGACGATTTCGCCCGAACAGCCGGTAGCTATGGAGCCCCCAGAAGACGAAACCGTAGAACGCAATCTCGACAGTATGCGCGGCAAGCGCTCCGAAGATTACGATCAGAAGTCGTCCTCGGCTTGGAACCCGCCGACCTCGGCTGAACGGGCAGAGCTCGCGACCATTTTGAACGCCTCGTAGTGGACCAGAACGCACGCTATCACCAGAATGAGCGAAACGACACTGACTGCGATGACGATGCACCGTTCAAGGAGGCTCGTGTTGATCGCGCGATTTAGTGCCTGTGAGAAGGTCTGGTTTCCGCGGCACAGACTTATCGTCAGCCGACTCGAGCGGGTTTGGCGCGTCCGCCTGATGTGGCAGCCATCTGTCACCGTCGCCGCCTTTGACGTCTCGCGCCGAAGCCGCCCCAATCGTGGCCGATGCTGTCTCCGCCATGAAGCCGAACTTGTTGAGCGCCGTAGGTTTCTCACCGCAGGTGCGACATGGGGCGGCGTGTCGGCTAGGGCGGATCCGGATCTGCTCTGGTCATATCTCCCGTTCGGACTAGGCGAACTTCTTCGCACCGGACCGTTCCACTGGGGCTTCAGAGCCCTAGTTGTCCTGATCAGACCTTACCTGGGGCCGCCATGAACGATCTCTCAATCCTCACCCTGGGGATGATCCTGCTCACCGCTTCTTTGGTGGCGATGATCTCCAGACGGCTGCAACTTCCTTACAGCGTCGGGCTTGTTGCGGCAGGTATCGCGCTTGGCTTCATGCCCGGCGTCGTCGAACTTCCCCTCAGTCGGAATCTGATTTTCACGGTCTTTTTGCCGCCGCTGATTTTCCAGGCGGCACTTGCAATCGAATGGCGTCATTTCCGCCTGAATCTGCCGGTCACAGTTCTGCTCGCTTTTCCCGGGGTCGCTATTGCCGCCGCAGTGGTTGCGGCTGGCATGCATTTCCTGCTCGGATGGACTTGGATCGGAGCCGGGCTGTTTGGCGTGCTGATAGCGGCGACCGATCCGGTGTCGGTTATCGCGGCCTTCAAGGAGACGAAGATTCAGCCCCGCCTTGCTCTGCTTGTCGAATCGGAAAGTCTCCTCAATGACGGCGCAGCCGCGGTTGGCTTCGGCATCCTGGCGGCAATGGCGGCAGGCGCCGAAGCGACGCCCCTGAGCATTGCTGCGTCGCTGTTCTGGACGGTCGCGGGTGGGATTGCCTCCGGCGCGGCCGTGGCAGCTGTGCTGCTTTTGATTGCCGGCCGGACCGAAGACCATCTTGTTGAAATAACCCTAACGACCATCGCGGCCTATGGTTCGTTTCTGCTTGCTGAGGATCTTGGCATGTCGGGCGTGCTGGCTACTCTCACCGCAGGCTTGATCGTCGGCAACGTCGGATGGAAAGGCGCTATTTCCGCGAATGCCAGAAGTCACGTTCTGGCGTTCTGGGAGTATGCGGCCTTCCTGGCAAATTCGATCGTGTTCATCTTGATCGGCGGCCATGAAGCCCATCAGCCACTTGGGATATTCGCAGGCACCTCAGTGGTCGCCATCACGCTGGTGCTGGTTGGCCGGACATTGGCTATCTATCCTTTCTGTGCCCTACTCGCAGCGACGCCCCTGAAGCTGGATGCCAGCTATCAGCACATTCTGGTCTGGGGCGGGTTGCGCGGTGCCCTCGCTCTGGCCCTGGCGCTTGCACTTCCTGATGACGTCGCCGAGCGCAGTCAAATAATCGTTGTCGCGTTCGCGGTCGTAGCTTTCTCAATCTTTATTCAGGGGTTGAGCATGCCGTGGCTTATCAGACGGATGGGGCTGACCGCCGAAAGGGGAGGTTCGACTAGCAAGTGACCGTAGCAGCCGGTGAAGAAGTGGCGATTATGTCATTGACAAACCTAAACGGAAAATAGGAATTCGACAGGCCAACATTCGAACTTTGCTAAAATCGGCTGTAGCTATCGCCCAGGACAGCGCGAATCCTCTCCTCGTCGCCCGTGACGGTTTCTGGCAATCGAGCGTTTGGAAGTGATCAGCATGCTTTCGCCCCAACGGGAGGAAAGCTATGGCTTCCATACAAGAGCACTATTCGAAGATCACCCGCCACTATGAACGCGATCTCGATTCAGGATCGGCTCCTTGAACACAATCGCCAGTGCGGCTTCCCCATTGAGAAGAACGAAGAATATCTGAACCGCTTACGCGACGGTTTGAATGCCGCGCGACGCATGCTTAAGAGAACTGGGGACGGGTCATCCGTCTGGAATGGAACCCAAAGCCACCCAACTCGTTAAAATGGTAGCGGTCGATTCCTCTGGATGTAGCCGCGCCTAATGAAAAGCCCGCCAAGGTACCGACCCAGGGCGGGCTTTTCAGCGCTACCCATCCGTGCCAGACCCACTAAGCGGTCGGTTCGCTTGGGGCTATCGGATTATGCTGATTAAGCAGTGTAGAGAGGGCCGTGATGATCTGGGGCATCGCGAACGGCTTGGTGATCATAATGCTTTCCGGAACACCCTCTACGCCCCAGTGAACCGCGCTATCCCCGCTGATGTACACCACAGGAAAGGTGGGACTGGTGCCTCTCAGGTGCTTGGCTAGTTCCCATCCGCTTTTTCCCCGACCTAGTCGAATGTCAGTAACCAGGCTGCTGAACTTCCCGGCTTCTCGCTAAACGCCTCAATGGCCGCTTCAGCATTGCGAGCTGCCACAACTCGAAACCCAGCCTCTCCCAAGCCCGTTTCGATATCGAGCAAGATCAATGGCTCGTCTTCAACGACCAGAACCGAACTGTTTTCCATGCTGGACCCATACAGCCGGCGCCACGACGCGCAACCCGCACTTTAGTGCAAACTAATGTATCGAGCATTAACTCACTTGTTTAAGCTCTTCTGCCGAGCAGCTGCTCGCTGGGCTGCATGTGAGAGGCTGCCGGGCGCAACTATCGAGGTCGCGGGCGCTGCTTCTCCACCCTAGCCGGGATTGGCAATAAGGATGTGACAGGAAATTCCGGAAGGTAGCGGGTCAATTTGGGCGCTACCAAATTCTACAGGCAGCACGTCCAGGATCAGTCTCAAGCCGAACCCTTGGTCAAGCTTTGTAGGAACAGGAGGTCCGCCGCTTTCGCGCCAATGGAGCTCGATCCCTCTGGCCGTGGTCTCCCATTCGATACTGACAGTTCCTTCCGCGTTCGAAAGTGCGCCGAACTTGGCGGCATTGGTGCACAGCTCATTGAAGACGAGCGCTAGCGGCACATTCATACGCGCTGGCAGTTTAATGTCCTTGCCGTGAAGTTCAAATCTGTTCGGGGACAAGAAGGGTCTCGCAACGCCGACGATCAGGTCAGTTAGGCTAAAGGGTTGTCCCTGCTGCGCAACAGCCAGATCAGTCGCCTTGGCCAACGCAGCGAGCCTGCCCAGAAAGCCGTTCAGCGCGGCTGGGTTGGCAGCACTTCGTCCAAACGACTGGGTTGCAAGCGCCTGGATCACGCTGAGCGAGTTCTTCACACGATGATGGACCTCGCGCAGCAGCAAGTGCTTCTGCTCGTCACCGCGCTTGCGCTCGTCAATGTCCATCAACACGCCGATGATGCGCTTCGGCTCGCCAGACGGAAAATTTTGAACCTCGGCCCGGAGCAGTCTCCAACGCAATGAGCCATCGGGAAATCGGCAACGGAATTCTGCCTCAAAGTACGGATCAGCAAGGTCGGCCGCTCTGCTGCGGATTTCCGTGATCCTCTCAAGGTCACCTGGACCCAACAACGTGCGAAGTTCGCCAACGGTCGGACAGGAATCCTCCGCCAGGCCGAACATACGGTTGAGCTCGGGGGTGACCATCAAGCGGTCCGCTGGCACATCCAGTTCCCACACCGCCATTCTGGCGGCATCTATGGCCAGTCGCTGTCTGAGTTCGGCCTCACGCAGCGCGTTTTCAGCCTGCTTGCGAGCGGTTATATCCTCGATGGTGCCGAGGAAGCGCACCGCTTTCACGGTGTCGCCGCTCCGCTGAAACACCACCTCGCCGTAGGCCAGAGCCCAACGGATCTCGCCGGTGTCGGCGCGCACGAGCCGATATTCGTATGGCTCGTTGTTCCTGATCTCAGGGTCCAGCGCCATGCGGGCCTGCTCGCTGGTGACCGGCAAATCAGCTGGGTGGGTGACGGCGCGAACTTTCTCGATGGTGATCGACTCGTCCGGAGAAAACCCACAAATCGCCCGGGCCCGGGGCGAGTAGCTCATCTCGTTGGTTTCGAGGTTCCAGTCCCAAATGCCTAGGGGAGCGGCGCGGAGCGCCAGCCTCAGCTTCAGATTATCATCCCTGAACTTATCAAGCGGTCGACGCACGGTTCCCCCAAGACAGCCCAAGTTTACACGACGTTGGTCTCAGCTACGAAACTCATGCTGACGGGCCCGCTGATCCCTGGCGTCCCGACAGGGCGGAATGCAACGAGTTGGCCAGTTTCTCCTTGGAGTAGGGTTTGTCGATGATCGGAGCTCCTCTTGCGAAGTCAGCGGCGCCCTGACCGTAGCCCGTCGTGCACACCATCGGGATGCGCCGTTCTCTCAGGGCGTCTGCGACGCGATGGCTCAACTCCCCGCGAATGTTGAGGTCCAGCACGGCCGCGTCGATATTGTGGGCCGAAATCAGGTCCAAAGCGGCGTCGATCGACGTGGCCGGACCAATGACCTCTACCCCAAGGTCGGTGAGAAAATCGTTTGCCATCATGGCAATCAGGGATTCATCCTCAACCAGGAGGACGCGTCTGCCCAACAGTGTCGTCATTGTGCGAGTATCCCCTCTTGCAGCGGAGCATCAATCTTACAAACAAGCCCTTGGGGCTGAAACTCCATTGCGACTTCTGCCTCCAAATCTGCCGCCAGGCCTCCGACAATCAGCCGCGTGCCAAATCCCCGCTGCGATGGAGCCGACACTGCGGGGCCGCCCAATTCGCTCCAAATTAGCTTCAGCCGGGGCTTGGGATTTTCGGTGCGAGCCCACTCGACCGAAACCTTGCCGGCATCGTTGGAAAGGGCACCATACTTGACTGCGTTGGTCAGCAGCTCATGAAGCGCGAGTGCGACGGAAAGGGCCTGGTTCGGCTGCAAACGAATCGCTGGCCCGCTCGTTGTGACCCGGTTGGTAAACGTGCCTCGGATCTGGAGACTGTCGGAAACCAGTTGGTCCAATGATGCATGCTCCCAACTGGTCTGGGTCAGGATGTTGTGCGCGGCGGAGAGAGCCATGAGGCGACCCTCAAAGGCGGCATGAGCCTCGGTGGCCGGAGTTCCCCTGAAGGTCTGATGGGCGATTCCCTGGACCACCGCCAGCGTGTTCTTCACACGATGGTTGAGTTCAGCCATCAGCAGGTCTCGCTGGGTCTCTGACCGTTTTCGCTCGCTGATGTCGACGATCGAGGCGAGTGTCATCAAGCCTTCGCTTGTCTGGATTGGGCTGATTCCAATCTCAACCGGCACTTGGCTTCCGTCCTTGCGCCGGGCATACAGGTCTCTGCCCGCACCCATCGGTTGCGCCAGGGGGCGACTCCCATACTTGCCGCGGAACAGGGGATGCGAACTACGAAACTGCTCGGGTACCAGCATTTCGATGCCCCGGCCAATCATCTCCTCCCTCTCATAACCAAATACGGCTTCGGCGTGCAGGTTGACGAGGATGATGCGGCCGTTCCCGTCTGTCATGACCATGCCGCTGGGGGCCGCCTCCACGGCCGAGCGAAATCGCTCCTCGCTGTGGCGTAGCGCTGCTTCCGCTCGCTCGCTTTCCGTTATGTCGACATTGACCCCGATCAGTCCGCGAAATTGGCCTTTTGTGGAAAAATGGGGGCGGGCGACGGTGAGCAGGACGCGGTATTCGCCCTTGTGGTTCTTGTAGCGACCCTGGACCGTGACACTCGACTGTGTCGTCAGCGCGTCCATCATCCGGGCTCCGATATCGGCAGCGTCGTCCGGATGGATGGTCGGGTGCCAACTGAAGGTCGGGATCTCCTCGCTCGTGACACCCCAGAACTCGCGCAGCATGCTGTTCAAATTGGTGCACTTGCCGGATGCGTCACACGTCCAGATCATGACCGGCGCATGTTCGGACATCAGGCGGAACTGTTGTTCGGATGCTCGCAACTCGTCTTCGGCAAGTTTGCGGGCCTCTTCCGCCCTGGTCCGCTCGAGATAGAATCCGATCAAGATCAAGCTCGTGGCCGGCAAAGGAATGCTTCTGCTCGTAGTAGGTCATGAACTTGCCCACCACTTCGCCTTGCGCAATCAATGGAATGAACGCCAAACCAACGATGCCTTCGCTGGCGATCCTGTCCTTGACGCTGGTCGGTTCAGAGGTCTCTGCGATGTCCGTTACAAGGATCGGCTCCGCATTGCGTTCGCCCGCTTTCCAAGGCGAATGTCCCGCCAGCGCGTGTCGGTAGGAATCGGATAGTCCCCGCCAAGCCACGAAGCGCATCACCCCTGCGTCGTCGAAAAGCAACATTGACGCCCTTCGACACCCGAGCCCATCGCGGATGGCATCCAGGCCAGCCTCGAAAGCTTCGTGATTGGATTTCGCCCGATACAGGCGGTCTGTCAGCACGTAAAGCGCGCTGAGTTCATCCACCCGTTCCGTGAGTTTCTCGCCCCCCGGTATCTGCATCGCCTCCCCTCCTTGGCGAACAAATTAGCACGACGGCATATAACGAAGACGCCGCGTCTTGGTTCCAGTTCGAAAATCAGTGGCCGCTTGGCCCATCCAACGCAATAGTCCGCACAGGCTTACGGTCAGATCATAAGGTAAGCATTGCATTACCGGGGCGGACCGTTGTCCGGCCAGTCCGGAGGGGCTAGATGACCTGCATTGCGAGCAACCGCTACCAAGGCCGCCTGCATTCATCTCATATCTCGTCTGACGCTAGGCTCGCATCGTGGTGCGCGTTCATCCGGGATCAGGTCAACTCATAATAAAAGTCGCAGATCAAATCCGCGACCGTCACAGCTTCAAAATCCGTCATCTTGGCGGGCGTCTCAATAGCGACCGTTTCCATGTTGTCGTGGTCCTCGGCAAGAAGATCCAAGGATCTTGGCGAACTTGATCTTGAGCTCTAGGTAAGCCCTATGACCGTCGCTGGTTGGCTCCTCGCGATTCGCGAGGCGAAAGATCGTCCATGAAGCCCATCGCGTATTCGCCGTCACGCCCGTCGACCAGCCACGACATGACAAGCTTGGTGGCGTCATCGATGCCGTCATGTCTATGTGTCGCCAGCGCCTTCCGGGGCAGCTTTGGCTACCCCGACGTTCATTTGCTTGGCGTAGGTAAACGACCAGATTTCATCGACCTGAATGCGCTTACCGGTCAGGTTGGAAAGCTCTTCGTCCTGAAAGGCGGCGCACACCGCACCAGCGTCCGAAAGCAGCTTGGCGACTGTGTTCTTGCTATGCCTATCACGCGTGTTTGGCGCCGCGTGAGCATTGCTTGATCTCAGCCCGGATATGGCTTGTTGGGGCAGGGATCCTGTCGGAGGTATGCCGCCTGCAACGTTGCCGATCGCAACCGGCCCATCAAAACATTGGGGATGGTCGGCGGCTCCCGGAGACTATTCGTGGAGGCTAATATAAGGTGGCGATCCATGTCTTACGAAATTCGCTTGGTCATATCGGTCCGGTTGCGATCCAGCCAGGTTGCGTTCGTTGACGGCGTAGATTGTCAGCCATCTTTGATCTGCGCACAGCTGATCCGATAGGCCGCTGGGCCGATCTCGAGGATAGTCACGTTTTCGCGGTGCATTGAACCAGAGCCTTCCGGGGCCGGCCGTCTCTCGTTTTACGAGTTCACGACCCAGCTTGCCACTCACCACGAGATTGCGTCGTTTCGCGCCGATGAAGATGGTCGCCCGATCACGGACCCGGTTCAGTCGATTATGGCGAAGCACAATGGCGCTGCGGGGCGCCGTGTGGGCTCGAATGGTTAAGCGGAGTCCAACTTCGCTCGGACCAGGTTCGCTTGCCAATGCAATTCGTCGTCGCAGCGCAATCTTGTTTGTGGGAGCGGGGGTTTCGATCAGCGTCGGACTTCCCTCTTGGGAGAAGCTCATAGAGCGAATGGCAAAGGAGCTCGGCGTCAATGATGAATTTTCCATGCAGCGCGATCGTTTTCAGACCTTGGCCGAATACTATCGAATCAAGCATGGCAGCATTGGGCCGCTTCGCAGTTGGATGGACAGAAATTGGTCTGTCCCCAAGGACCGACTACGTCTAAGTGGCCAATGCACGCGATGTAGCGCAGGCCCGCCAGGGCATTACCCAATCGTTAAGTTTCAAGGGCGACTTCGACGAGGATAATTCTCTCGTCCTTACCGAAACGGACTACCTCGATCGCCTCTCGTTCAATTCTCCCCTGGACGTGCGTTTTCGCTCGGATGCACTTGGCAGCACGATCCTCTTCATCGGCTATAGCCTTTCCGACCCCAACATACGGTTGTTGTTGCACCGTCTTTGGCAGACGTGGCATCGCTCCGGCTATGAGAAAGATCGCCCCCCCCCTCGTTCATCTTCATGACCAGCCGCAACCCCGTGGAGGAAGCCGTTCTTGAGCGGTGGGGCATTTCGGTGATCATCGGCTAAGTCGACGACCCGCAAGCCGCTTTGGTGGACTTCCTCGGCCGGCTGGCGGAGATAGTGGGAGAAGCCGGGATGAGCGATGATCGATGATGGAACGGTCGCGGGTCGGCAACCGGCTGGAACAATCGCGGTAAGGGGCAGTTAGGCGGGCTCCCGAGGAGCGCCCGCATGGCAGAAAACACCGTCCGAAATTTCAACATCAATTTCGGCCCCCAACACCCTGCCGCACACGGCGTGCTTCGCTTGGTTCTTGAACTGGATGGAGAGGTCGTCGAACGGGTGGACCCTCACGTCGGGCTGCTGCATCGCGGCACGGAAAAACTGATCGAAACCAAAACCTACCTTCAGGCCCTGCCTTACTTCGACCGCCTCGACTACGTGGCACCGATGANGAGTTCAGACGTGTGCTCTTCCGATCTCTCACGTCGGGCTGCTGCATCCGGCACGGAAAAACTGATCGAAACCAAAACCTACCTTCAGGCCCTGCCTTACTTCGACCGCCTCGACTACGTGGCACCGATGAGTCAGGAGCACGCCTGGTGCCTCGCGATCGAAAAACTGACGGGCTTGGCCGTACCGCGGCGCGGGCAGTTGATCAGGGTTCTCTACAGTGAAATCTCGCGGATCATGTCTCATCTGCTGAATGTGACAACTCAGGCCATGGACGTGGGCGCGCTGANTATGCCCAGGTCATCACCGCAACCGGCTCCGACGCTGTGCTGATGGAAGGCTCCGCGCCTCCGCCGGTGCTCAACCCGCGCCACAAGGCGTAACAAAAACGGTCGAGGCTCTAATCGCAGCTGGATGACAGTTCAGTAGCAGGTCAGCTGTACCGCGGCGCTGGCAGTTGATCAGGGTTCTCTACAGTGAAATCTCGCGGATCATGTCTCATCTGCTGAATGTGACAACTCAGGCCATGGACGTGGGCGCGCTGACGCCTCCCTTGTGGGGCTTTGTTGAACGTGAGAAGCTGATGGTCTTCTACGAGCGGGCAAGTGGCTCCCGGATGCATGCCGCGTATTTCCGGCCAGGCGGCGTGCACCAGGACCTTCCGCCAGACTTGACCGCGGACATCGGAAACTGGATCGACCCGTTTCTCAAGACAGTGGACGACCTTGACAGGTTGCTGACCGACAACCGGATATTCAAGCTGCGCAATGTCGACATCGGACGAATCTCGCAGGATGAAGCCTGGGCCTGGGGCTTTTCCGGCGTGATGGTGCGTGGCTCAGGTGCTGCATGGGATTTGCGCAAGTCACAGCCATACGAGTGCTATGCGGAGATGGACTTCGACATCCCGGTCGGCAAGAATGGCGATTGTTACGACCGCTATCTGTTACGGATGGAGGAGATGCGCCAGTCGGCCAAGATCATGCGCCAATGCGTCGACCTGCTGAAAAGGGAGGGAACTGGACCTGTTTCCAATCCCGACGGCAAGGTAGTTCCTCCCAAACGTGCGGCAATGAAGCGGTCCATGGAAGCGTTGATCCACCACTTCAAACTGTACACCGAGGGTTTTCGGGTGCCAGCCGGCGAGGTTTACGCCGCGGTGGAAGCACCGAAAGGAGAATTTGGCGTCTACCTGGTATCGGATGGCACGAACAAGCCCTACCGATGCAAGCTGCGGCCTCCGAGCTTCGCCCACCTCCAAGCCATGGACCACCTTTGCCGCGGCCATATGCTGGCCGATGTCACCGCAGTCCTTGGATCACTGGACATCGTCCTGGGGGACGTGGATCGGTAGCTGGCCCGTGGCAGCAGCGCGCACTGTCCTCGTGGGCAGCCTGCCGGCTGCCTCGATCAGCGTTCAGATGCCCTTATGACCGGCAGAATTCGAAACCTGCCGAGGAACTTGATGGTATTGAGGTCCTGTGTGCGCAACGAGCATTGGGGGCAATATGGCTATTCGATGCGGGAGACCACGAGCAACAAACGGCGGCACGGTGGCTGGCGCCGGCGCGGGTGTACGCAGGCAGAGCGACAGGCGCCGCCAACAAAGTTGCACGCGATAGCGACCCAGCTGATCTGGACGCCAATCAAACACGTTCCAAGTGGCTGCTTTACACCGGCCTTGGAGCGTGCCCTCGGTAATGGCCCGACCGTTGGAGGGTTCCGACATTTCGGTGCTACTGCTCCGGTACTGCGGAGGTTTGTGGCTGGTTGCGTGCCGCCTCGGCGATTTCCGGAATGAACTTCGTCGCGGTGCAGCTTCGGTTTACATTGGCGCGGGCGGTAAATACCTCTTGCCCGCAGACCCGCGAAGCGAGCGCGATCGGCACATGCACCGCCAGAGGTATCTCGGCCTCAGCCATTCCCAGATGCCTTGCAACCTGTTGCTTCACCTCCGGCCGGCCGAGCGAGACGTCAACGCCGACATCATCCTTGGCGGTCGGCGACGATCCTTGCGCCGGTAGTCGATCCTGCTTGGCTGTTTGCGATGAGTAGCCGGATTGATGCGCCGGCTGACTTGTCTGCGCAGAGGCCTGGGCGCCCAAAGTCAGCGAGGCCCCCAGCCCTCCAAAAAAAGCCCGGAGCCCCAAAGACACAATCCGAAGTCCGAATGCGCTCACTGCCATGTTCCTACCGTGAGTTCAAACCTAATGCCGCCCCCGGTTAGAGTTCCGTGCTGCTTCGGCCCCGTTCGAAGACCGGTAAGTCCTCTTCGTCCTCATCATTGTCACTGGTTGGCATGTCCTCGGCGTAGCTGCGGGTTAGTTCTTCGGTCTCGCTCAGCCCGTCTATCGTCTCATTGGCGCCGGCTCCTTCGTCGTGACTACCGGTAATTTCGCTGCGGGGCGTCGCGCCGATCGGCTGGTCGACATCGTCGGCTCCGATAAAGTCTGGATCAGCGCCGTGCCTGTCCTCATGGCCAGCAGGGCTGTCCAATACCGCAGCATCCTCGGGGCGGATGGCTTGATAATTGGCGAAGTCGCTTCGTTTCGTTTGCGGGGTCTCTGTTTTACTTGGCATGTCAGGTACTCCTGTTCGCTTGCCAACGTCCGAGAACGCTGGACGTTGCACGCCGGACAACCCGGACCAAGGTATCTTTGCGGCATTTGAAAACCAGGTGCCTTGCAGCCTGCCGAGGAGGAGGCGTCAGGGGTTGGCGGCAGGCTATACACCGGGAGAGGGCTGTACCGGCCCGCAGGCAGGCGAGACTCACTCAGTGATAAGCGCTTTCACAAAATGCATGTTGTTCTCCTTCAATAATGCACGCGACTGGGCGCCGAACTCGGCCGAGATAACGTTGTTCCCCGCCCTCGTCCTGGTCGAACGCGACCATCAGCCCATGCCGGACCGCAAATCGCCGCGACCAGCTCGTCGAGTTCGCCGTCGGTATGCTCGCAAATGGGTGCCAGGTCCCTGATCACCATGACCGCATCCCGGGTCGGCACTACCGAGGACGGCCTCCGGGAATGCACGAAGGCCTCCGCGACCTCCGCGACGGATGATGCTCGGTCGAAGCCACCTTACCTGCACCTGTGCCGACCCTAGGCCCAAGCTCGGTCCGTGCAAATTGTTCCCATCGGCTTCTGTCGGTCGAGGAGGAAGCTGTCGTTGTGGCGCAACATCGGGAGCGAAGGAGGTCGACCCGTCCCTTCAGGCTGCCCCGGAACAATTGTAAGTCGCTCGTGTTTGGCAACTAAGTCAGTGAGGCATGTAAATGGTCGGCCATGCTGAGCGCAAGGGCATTCGACAAAGCTTTGCTGGAGACGGTGCAACGGCCATCGAGGCGTTCGGCTCAAACGCGGAGCGCCCGACGCGGCGAGCAAGCCGAGGGGAGATTCCGGTGATCGATCACTGCATTCGTTCTTTTGTCAGCGAGGCGGCGACCCTGCACGCCCCATTTCGCGTCGCTGGACATCTCGCATGAAAGTTCTTGTCACAGGATCGAACGGTCTTATCGGTACAGCCGTCTGCGCGCGCCTGATCACCGCAGGGCACAAGCTCGTCCGGGTATCACGGCGCACACAAGCCGGGCTGGGTGAGGCCGAAGCGATTGCCATTGATATGGCGAAGGCGCTCGCCCCTGAAGAGTGGAGTGAGGCTCTTCAAGGCGTCGATGCGGTGGTGAATTGTGCCGGCGTTCTGCAAGACAGCGCCAGCGAGCACACCACGGACGTTCATGCGTCAGGCGCGGAAGTATTGTTTATTGCCTGCCGGCAAACCGGAGTCCGCCGAGTCATTCACTTTTCAGCCATCGGTGTCGACCGCGAGCAGCCCTCGGCGTTCTCCGCCAGCAAACGCGCCGGCGAGGAGGCGCTGATGCAGCTCGACCTGGACTGGGTCGTGCTGAGACCTTCCGTTGTGCTCGGCCGCCCTGTTTTTGGAGCGAGTGCACTGTTTCGTGGACTTGCGGCGCTGCCAGTGCTCCCATCGATGCCGGATACCGGGCTGCTTCAGGTGGTCCAGCTTGAGGACGTGGTGGAAACGGTGGCCCTTCTGCTTGGTGCCGACGCGCCGTCCCGGGCCTGTCTCGACCTTGCTGGTCCTGACGCGTTCACCATGGAGGAGGTAGTCGCGCAGTATCGCAGATGGCTTGGATGGGAGAAGGCCCGCGTCCTGGCTCTCCCAAGATGGGCGGCGCGTCCGCTCTATCGGGTAGGAGATGCCGTCAGTGTGCTGGGATGGCGCCCGCCCATGCGTACCAACGCCGCCCTTGAGATCAGCCGGGGCGCCACCGGTGATCCGCGACAGTGGAAGGTAACCACCGGGATCGAGCCGCAATCTCTGCCTGCCGCACTCGCCGCCAATCCGGCCACGGTGCAGGACAGGTGGTTTGCTCGGCTGTTCTTCCTCAAGCCCGCCGTCTTCACTATACTGCCGTTCTTCTGGATCGTGACCGGCATCATATCGTTGACAACGGGGTGGCAGAGCGGTGTCCAACTGATAATCAATACCGCAGTGGGTGCGCTTGCGGTGCCTTTGGTCGTGGCCGGGGCGCTGGCCGATCTGGCCATCGGCGTTCTCATCGCGCTTCGCAGGACGGCACGCCTTGGTCTGTGGGCAGCGACTAGCATATGCCTTTTCTATGCATTGGCCGGCACGCTACTGCGCCCCGACCTGTGGAACGAGCCGCTCGGCCCCCTGATGAAGATCCTGCCGATCTTTCTTCTACACCTCGTGGCGTTGGCAATCCTGGAGGAGCGCTGATGCTCTACTTCGCCCTCAAATATCTGCATGTCGTCGGCGCGGCGGTGCTGTTGGGTACGGGTGCTGGGATCGCCTTCTTCATGCTGCTTGCGCATCGGACCGGAAACCCGGCCACCGTGGCAGCCGTCGCGCGGATCGTCGTGATTGCCGATTTCCTTTTCACCGCAACCGCGGTTGTTGCGCAACCGATCACCGGTGTCGCGCTTGCTTGGCAGGCAGGGTATTCGCTCTGGGAGGGCTGGATCGTGCTATCGATCCTTCTCTACATCCTGACCGGTCTCTTTTGGCTTCCCGTCGTCTGGATGCAGATGGAAATGCGAAATCTCGCATCGTCGGCGATGATAGCCGGCCAGCCGCTTCCGCGCCGTTACCACCGGCTTTTCCAGCTCTGGTTCCTCTTCGGCTTCCCGGCCTTCAGCGCTGTCGCGGCGATTTTTTGGCTGATGATCACCCGCCCTGCTATAGAACTTGTCGGATCCCAGTGAGGGCGAGGGCCTGGGCGACGACCATCCCGGATTGTGCGAACCGGCTTCTGGCGCGTGGCTGGCGCGACACAGCCTTCTGAAATCGTCGCGGCGTGGGCGAAGTCTAGCCGGCGGAACAATCATCTTGTTCCGCTGGAACGACAGGGGCGGTCGGCGTGTTCGTCGCTGTCGCCGGGAAGTGACATCGCGCACTGCCATATGACCGCATGATGTCAGCTTGCCAACCCCCGGTCCGCATTCCCGGGGGAAGGCGCGGTGCACAGGATGTCTCAGGTGCCGCAGAAGGTCTGCAGGACCCGCTCGTCCGGCCGGGGCGGCTCGGCGTAGCGCTCCATGCTGGGTTGCTCATCGAAGGGCCGGCTGACGACCCCCAGAATCTCCTCGAAAGGTGCAAAGTCGCCGCCGAGCGCCGCCTGGATCATCGCCTCGATGCGATGGTTGCGAGGGATGAATTTGGGATTGGCGGCATGCATCGCTGCCCGGCGCATGGCCGTGTCGGCTGCTTCGCTTGCGATACGCTCGCCCCACCGCGCCGACCAGACATCGAATGCGCCTGGATCCTGAAACAACTGCCGTGCCGTGCCTTGGCCGTCAGCAGCGTCGAGGTCATTGCCAAGGCGCCGGAAGCCGAGCGTAAAGTCCACTTCGCCGCGAGCCAGCACATCCAGAAAATCGGCCGCGAGCTGCAAGTCGCCTTCCGCCTCGGTCAGCAACCCGAGCTTTCTGCGGAAACCGCGCTGCAAAACAGTCTCATAGCAGGACTGAAACGACCTCAGCACATCTTCTGCTTCAGAAACTGCCTCATTCTCGTCCGTGTTCATGAGGGGCAGCAGCGTCTCGGCAAAGCGCGCAAGGTTCCATGTGGCGACACGGGGCTGGTTGGCGTAGGCATAACGACCGCCGCGGTCGATCGAACTGAACACCGCGCTGGGGTCATAGGCGTCCATGAAGGCGCATGGGCCATAGTCGATCGTCTCGCCCGACACCGCCATGTTGTCGGTGTTCATGACGCCATGGATGAAGCCGACCAGCATCCAGCGCGCCACCAGATCAGCCTGTGCGACGACAACGGCCTCGAGCAAAGCGCGGTACGGCCGTGCTTGCCCCGCCAACTGCGGGAAGTGACGCTGAATTGCATAGTCAGCGAGGATCTTGACCGCTTCGGTATCGTTGCGCGCGGCGAAATACTGGAAGGTTCCTATCCGAATGTGGCTTGCCGCCACTCGTGTCAGAACGGCGCCGGGCAACCGGACCTCGCGATAGACCGGGTCGCCGGTGAGCACCGCCGCCAGGCTCCGCGTCGTCGGAATGCCCAGCGCGGCCATTGCTTCGCTGACGACATATTCGCGCAGGACAGGGCCAAGGGCTGCGCGGCCGTCACCGTTGCGCGAGAACCGCGTCGGTCCCGATCCCTTCAACTGGATGTCGCGCCGAATGCCATTGACGTCCACCACTTCGCCAAGCAGCAGAGCGCGTCCGTCGCCGAGTTGGGGCACGAAATTTCCGAACTGGTGGCCAGCATAGGCCAGGGCGACTGGTTGCAAGCCTTCCGGAAATCTATTGCCGGCAAGCATCGCCACTCCGTCCGGGCTGGTAAGCTGATCGGGATCGAGTCCGAGTTCCTCGGCGAGTGGCCGGTTGAACCGGATCAGCCGGGGTTCGGACACCGGCTTCGGATCTGTTTGCGCGAAGAACCGCTCCGGCAACTGCGCATAGCTGTTGCGCAGGGCGGGAAGCTGCATCGGGATGGCTCGGGATTGTTCAGCGGTCTCGGGTGACGTCATGCAAACTGTCTCTGAAGCGCAGGGGATGGGAGGCTCGCGTGATCGAGCCTCCAACCGATATAGGGATGCAAAGTCGGTGGTGCCATCCAGATCAATCAGCCCGGCCCCGATAAACTGGGAACCACCCGCCTCCGCCGAGGTTCGGGCGGGCTACCAGCTCGACAGGCAAGTGGTTGATTGTCGTGCCGGGCAGCCGACTCTGGAGACCAATGGAGAGCAGTCATGGCCGGGTCGATGAAGACCAGCCCCGCCCGACCGAAGCCTGAAGCTTGGGCCGCGCATGGCCATTGTCACCGGGTCCGACTCGGGCATTCCTTTCGCGCGCGCCGATGGGGTCGACTGGGATGTGAGAGCAGTTTATTCAGCCGCGTCGAGGGTGATACCTTCAGCCTGCAGTCTCCACATGCGAGCGAACAAACTGCCGTGAGCTCTCAGCTCCGCAGCGCTGCCGTCTTCGACCACGCGGCCGCCATCCATCACCAAAATACGATCGAAGCTGGAAAGGGTCGAGAGGCGATGCGCGACCGCGATCACGGTGCGATCTCGAAACATCTTGACCAGCGAAGACTGGATCACCAATTCCGACTCGGTATCCAGGGCAGATGTTGCTTCGTCCAAGACAATCACGGGAGCAGCCTTGAGGAACGCGCGGGCAATGCCGATTCTCTGACGCTGGCCGCCGGAAAGCTTCACGCCGCGCTCGCCAACGAGCGTGTCGTACCCCTTAGGTAACCTCGTAATAAAGGCTTCGCAGTGAGCAGCCCGCGCAGCGGCGTAAACTTCTTCCTCGCTGGCCTCAGGACGTGCGAACCGAATGTTCTCCATGACTGTCCGGTGAAACAGCAGGATCTCCTGCGGCACGACGGCCAGCGCTTCGCGCAGGCTGTCCTGTGTGACCGAGGCTATCGGCTGACCGTCAATCAGGATCTGGCCCCCCTGAACGTCGTAGAGCCGCTGCAGGAGATGGACAAAAGTCGATTTGCCCGCTCCGGACGGACCAACGATTCCGACCTTCTGGCCCGGGGGAATGGACAGGTTGAGATTGTGGATCGCGTCGACTTGAGTGCCGTAAGTGAATGACACCTTGCGGAACTCGATGGCCCCGCCACCCGGACGGATGGCCGGCGCATGAGGCAGGTCTACCACGGTCTGCGGCTGGCCGATGATGCGCAGCGTGTCTTCGATGAAGCCGAAATGCTGAACCATGTCCACGAGCGATAGCGCCATGTCGCGAGACCCGTGAAGGATGCGGAACGTCAAAGCGCTGACCAGGACGACGTCTCCGGGCGTGATTTCGCCCCGGCTCCATTGCCGGACGGCCCAGGCGAGCATGCCGCCGGCCATCACCCAAAGCGCGATGTCGTGGATGAGGCGCGCCTTTTCCGTATACATCCAGCTGTCGCGCTGTGCATCGGCTTCGGTTCGGAAGCTCGCGGCCAGCCTGGCGTGCTCGCGTGATCGGGCCGAGAATGCCTTCACCGACCACATGTTGGTGATGACATCGATCAGGCTGCCGCCGACCTCGTTGGCATAGGATGCATAAGTGCGGTGCAGGTGCCTTCCCCGTTCCCCGAACGCAAGCAGCCCGCCCATGATGACGACGACAGCGGAAGCCAGGGCCACGGCCATGCGCCAGTCGACGACCGTAAACACGATGACGGTGCCGATAAAGTCGACGGCCGGCGGCGCAATCCGCCAGATGACAATGTTAGTCAGGGCGCCGAAATTGCCCGCCGTCGCGGTAACCCGCTGGCCAAGCGAGCCGGCGAGGTTCTCAGCAAAGTACTTCATCGGCTGGCCGTTCAGGAAATCGAACAGGTCGAGCCGCATCTGAACGCCGATCGCGAGCGTCGCCTTGCAGCCGAGCCAGCCGCAGAGACGCCAAAGGATGCTCTCCACCGCGATGAGGCTGATGAAAATGGCGAGAGCCGTCTGCGCGGCAGAGCTGTCGCGAGGGCCGGCCATGGCGTCGACCAGCACCTTCATCACGTACTGGATGGCGACGGCGCAGGACGCGGCGGAGATCACCAGCACGGTCAGGAGGATGAACTGTGGCAGCTGCCTGTGGACATAGTGCCTTATGAACGCGGCCGACCCCTCCAGAAACGGAGGCAGCGGATTACCTGCTTGAGGCTTCAGATACCGCATAAGTCCCTCCGGCATATGTCCGTGACGTGAGTTCACGCTGAAGCGTCAGCAGTTTCCGGCTCTGCTCGGCCAATTCGTCCGCCATGCGCTGGCACACCGGGCGCCTGCCATGCTCTCCCATGGGACCGAGCAGGCCGACATCGCACATCCGACCATTCTCCCATCCGGGGTAGTCGATGATGGGGTAAAGGCAAATTCCCTCTAACTGGACGCCCCACTGCATGGCCTCGACGACTTCGGCGACGACGTAGTGAAACCAGGAGGGCCTTGCCGTGCGCTCGGCGCCGGTTTCGGAAATGAAGACGGGCCGATTGTAGCGTTGTGCAACTTCCACAAGCATGTCGGCCAGCGGCTTATAGGCATGATCGCCAAAGGGAATTGTCGGGCCGTGCAGGAGCCATTGATTGTCGGGATAGAAATTCACGCCGACGATATCGAGGTATTCGGGCCGGCCGCCCAACTCCGGTTCCTGAATCCCGGCAAGCATGTCGAGCGCTTCGAACTGATAGAGCCTGTAACGCTCCGCCTCGAGCTGATGCTCGACATCATGGGCATAGCCGACAACGTTGATCAGCGGTTCCGCGGTGATGAAGCGGGCCCGGGAATCAACGCGCCGGATCGCGTCCATGGCGGCAATGGCGGCTCGTACCAGGATGCGCTTCAATTCGCCTCCAAGGCCGCTCGCGCACGGGTTGATTCGGCCGGTGTCGCCACCCGCCCATGACCAGTACGAAATTTCGTTCACCGGGCAGAAGTAGGGTACCGAACCGATCTCATCGTGAATGACCCTGGCGGCGGCTTCCGCGAACCGGGCGAAACGCTCCACGAATTCCGGTGAAAAGATGTCGATATGGTCGGGCCATCCGTAATGGCAGAGATCCCAGACAACCTGAGTGCCGGTGGCGTCGGCGGCGCGCAGCATCGGAAGAAAGCTCGACCAGTCGTAATTGCCGGGCTCTCTCTCGATAAGGTGCCAGCGCAGACCGTCACGGACGGTGCGGATACCACGACGCTGAAGTTCTAGGTAGTCCGTTTCCGATGCCTCGTCGTGGCAGGTGGCGCGAAGCAGGTCGAGGCGGACGCCATCTGCGCGACGATGGCTCGAGCACTCGAAGCCACCAAGGAAAAAGCTGTTAAACGCGGTCGGTTCTCTCATCTCGGCCTCTTGGATTTCTTTGTCGCTTCTCAGCTGCCCAAGGCAGCGGAGGTCTTGTTCCAGCGGACATCACACTCACGCAGGAAGCGGCCCAGGGCGCTTGCCAGGGAAGGCATGAGTTGACCCCGTTCGCTGGCCAGCGCGGCGGGCGCGAGGTCCCCGGCGCCGCCATGATCCCGCAACACCAGTCGCGGATCGAGGCCGAGCGAATCGGCAACCTCTCTTGCCCATTCGTACCAGCTGACCGCGCCGTCATTGGCGAGGTGCCATAGTCCCGTCTCGCCATCGATCAAGAGGTCGAGGGCGGCGTGGGCCAGGTCCGGAACGTAGGTGGGGGAGCAGACTGCGTCCGCCGGCAAGCGGAGCGCGCGGTCCACAGCGATTTTATCCAAGATCTGGGAAAGGGCGTCGCCGGTGTTCCATGGTCCGAACACGGCGCTGGTGCGGATTACCAGCGCACCGGGATGATGCTTCATCACCATCTCTTCGACTGTGGCGTTGAGGTTCCGGATCCCCGATACCGGGGTGACGGGGCAGCTCTCCACCAAACCGCCCGACAGGGTTTTGGCGACCAGCGCATCCGACGTCACCGTCATCAACGCCACCCCGGCCGCGGCACAGACGGTCGCCAGCACCGCTCCATCCGCTGGACCTTCGCCAGTCGCGTGCTGCCCGTCGAGGCGGCCGTCGGCGGGTTGCGCGCTCGCCAGGCGGATGAATGCCCATGGCCGATGCTTGAGCAGCACGCGACGCACGGAATGCGGCTCCGTAATGTTGAGGTCATTCGCGTCAAGAGCAATGAATTCCAGGCCCCGGTGTGCAGCGACGCGGCAGAAGGCACCACCCAGTGCAGCGTCCTTGCACAGGATGAGCACTTTGCGGGCGTTGCCCTCGGCACCGAGTTCGGCCGTTGTTTCCGGAGGCGGCCGGAAGAACCGCGTGTCCCGGCGCCACCAGCCGGGACTGTCGAGAACCGGATGCCTCGGGCGCGCGCCGGAGGCCATCTGCCGCACTGCGCGTCCCAGGGCGGTCAAGCGCGGCGATGGGCTGCGGACGTCGAAGGCTCCCGCTTCATAGGCCCCTTCCTCGCGCATCAGCAGGCTGTTCCAGTCGACGCATCCGAACAGCGCCCAGGCTGTGACGGCGGCGATGTTCTTGCCTTCGCCGGCGAGGCGGTTTGCGGCGCTCCAGACCTCGTTCAGCCAGCGAAGCTGTTCATCGCGACTGCAGCCGTGGTGAACCTCGGTAACGGCGACTGGCCGGTCGTATCGTGCACAGACCTCGCGCAAGCGCGGCTCAGGCCCCAATGATCCAAGCGGAAGATGCATCCTCACTGCGTCGAGATCGGCATAATGATGCCGGTCATTGCCGCCGACCAGGGCTCCGGCGGGTAGCTTGGAGCGGCGGTGGTCAAGGAAACGCTCGCTGGTCGGATAGTGGTTCACCCCGACAATATCGGGAGGGCAGGGCTCGTCGACGAAGGCCTGGAGCTCCTGCTCGGCAATCCCATGATCGATAAGCCGGGAGAACCAGGGGTGGCTACGATCCACGCGGCCGAACAGCAGGTCGAACGTCAGCCAGCGGCGTTCATTCTCATAGTCCGCCTGGTAACCAAGCAATGGCGTGCTGAACGTCTTGCCGAGATCCTCGGTCTGGACAAGGGCCGCATGCGGCGTCACCTCGCGGATCGCCCGCATCGCAAGCGCCACGCCGCGGCACTGATTGATCAGCGCCCGCGCGAAATCCGGCAGTCGGCGGCGGTGGGGATACCAATGTCCGTAAAGAGCGCTGAAACGGGCGGTTGTCAGCGGCTCGTTCACCGGCGTGAAGCGGCGGATCTCGGGGTAGCGTTCGGCGACGCGCCGGGCATGCCCCGCCAGTAGCTCGGGAAAGGCTGGATCGAGCAAGTTTGTGTAGCGGGGGCCGCTGCCATGGTGAAGCAGTCCGGCGATGACGTCGATGCCGAGCTCTTTCAGCCGCGGCATGCGCTCGTCGTGCCAGGAGAAGTCGGCCGTTTCGATGTCGTCGGGCGAGATTGATTCCCAGAGCAGCGGGTAGCGGAGCGTTCTTATGCCCAGATCTCGGATACGGTCCAGGTCGGCCAGCCTGCCGGTATGGCCTGTCTCGGCAGTTTCGTCACGCCATCGGTTCCTCAGCCGAATGATGCTGCATTCGACTCCTCCCCAGATTTCAGGCGTCGCTAGCACGGTTCCGGTCTGCATGGTGCGGGCCGTCATTGCGTTGCTTGCAGAATGCCGTTCATCTTGGACACCGCCGTCTCAAGAGGAGCGCGGTTGGCGCCGGGGACCGAGGCTTCTATTCTACGGAATGTTGCCAAGGCCTGGCCGACCACCTGGTCCATGTTGTAATAGCGGTAGGTCGCCAGTCTGCCGACGAACCAGACGTCCTCCGTCGTCCGCGCCAGCGCCTCATACTTCCTGTAGCGATCCGCATTCTCGGCGGTCGGCACGGGATAGTACGGATCTCCTTGCGCCGTCGGGTATTCGTACGTCAAGCTGGTGCAGGGGTGCTGCTGGCCCGTGAGGTGCTTGTATTCGGTCACGCGGGTGTAGTCGTGCTCCATCGGGTAGTTCACAACGGCAACCGGCTGATGCCATTCCTGTTCCAGCGTCTTGTGCTCGAAGCGCAGAGAGCGATAGGGAAGCCGCCCGTAACAGTAGCCGAAATACTCGTCGACCGGCCCCGTGAAGATCAGCCGCTTGTAGCCGAACTCTTCGCGCATCTGCGAATAATCGGTCTTGAGCATGACCTGGATGTTCGGGTGGTCGAGCATGCGCTCGAACATGCGGGTGTAGCCCGCGGCGGGCATATACTGAAGCTTGTCTGTGAAATAGCGGTCGTCGCGATTGGTCCGGGTCGGGACGCGCGCCGTGACGGATTTGTCAAGTTCGGACGGGTCCACTCCCCATTGCTTGCGGGTGTAGCCCCGGAAGAACTTCTCGTAGAGTTCACGCCCGACACGGCTCACCACCACGTCTTCGGACGTGAGGATATCCTCGACCGGCTCGGCGCGCGCGGCGAACCAGTCTTCGAGCTGCTCCGACGTAAGATCCAGTCCGTACAGCGTGTTGATCGTGTGGAGATTGATCGGCACAGGCACCAGCGTCTTGTCGACTTCGGCCAGGACCCTGTGTTCATACGGACGCCATTCCGTGAATTGCGACAAATGATCGAAGACCTGCTCGGAATTGGTGTGGAAGATGTGGGGTCCATATTTGTGGATCAGCAGGCCTGCCTCATTGTAGCAGTCATACGCGTTCCCGCCGACATGCGGCCGCCGGTCGACAACAAGGACCCGGTCTCCACGCTGGGAGGCGAGCCGCTCGGCGAGCACGCTCCCGGCAAAGCCGGCGCCGACAACCAGCCAATCAAACATAGCTGCTCTCCGACGCATTTATCGCGTGCTGACTAGATGTGTGCCCCCCTCGCGTTTCGGCTATCAGCGACAGCATTCCTTCCCAGGTGGATATCCAGGACATGCCGGCCAGGTGTCGATCCACCTTTCGCAGCCAGTCGTCCTTCGGGCGAGCCAGCAAATGTTCGGCCCGTGCTATGAACTTCTCCGCGTCATCCGCGATTTCGACCAGGCCAAGCTGTCCGTAGGGCCGCACCACATCCCGGATTGAGGTGGATATCACCGGCACGCCTGCGGCAAGAAATTCCGGGGTTTTGGTCGGGCTGATGAATTTCGTCGCCTGATTCTTGGCGAACGGCATTATTCCGACGTCCCATCCGGCCAGGTAGCTGGGGAGCTGCTTGTAGTCCCTGCCCCCCAGCCAATGAATATTCGGCCGGCGTGGAAGGCCTGCCGCTTCGATCTTGACCACCGGTCCGATCATCACGAACTGCCAGTCCGGCCGCAAGGCCGCCATGCGGTCCACCAGGCCCAGATCCATTCGCTCGTCAATGACACCAAAGAAACCAAGCCTGGGGCGGGCAATCTCTTCCTGGTCGAGAGACGACGCACCGGGAAGCCGGGCCTTGCCGAAGTGGGCCTTGTCGATGCTGCTTGGGAATGGGTGGATGTTGCGATGACGATGCTGCTTGGCTTCATAAAGGCTCTGGCCGCCGGTGAAGACGACATCGGCGCGCCTGAAAAGTTCGCGCTCCAGCGCCATCATCCGGGGCGGCGCCCCACGGAAGCTCGAAAGCTCGTCCATGTTGTCGTAGACGCAAAGCTCAGCGGAAATGTGCCGGCTGAAAGGCAGGGCCATGGGCGTATAGTACCAGAGCAGTGCCGGCGTCGCTTCGAGGCTTTCCACCAGGCCGTCGACCAGCTTGCGTTGCGCACGCGTGATCTGGGGTCCGTTGAAATATCTCGGGATGTACGGCACCACGACCACCACCCCCTCCGCGGTCGTGTAGCTTTTATGATAGGCAGTGGTTTCTTCCGTTAGTATAGGTTCTTCGAAAAAAAATACATTGTAGAGTTGGGTTGCCTGTTCCAGAATGTGCTGAGGCCTCTGGAAAACGAAATCCCACCTCAGGTGTGAGAAACACAACAATATTTTTCGGGTTTGCGGCTCATTATCCTCTTTATGCCGAAGATTTATATACATTTTGATCCTTGTAAGTCTCTTGGGAGGCGTTCAGATCGAGCCTAACCTCACCGTCGCGCGGATGTTCCGGCACGATCCATAAAATGACGCTGGGAGTGATGTTGGATTATGGTTTGCCGTCGGTACACCGCAAGTTGGCAGCTCTGGCTGCTGAGGTGCCGAGGTGATAGAGCTTCAATAGGCCGGGCCGGTTGCCTCCGGTCAGCCGTTCGCATCAACAAACACGCTCAAGGTGCCTTGCAGGCTGCCGAGGAGGAGGCGTCAGAGGTTGGCGGCAGGCTATACACCGGGAGAGGGCTGTTCCGGTCCGCAGGCAGGCGACACTCACTCAGCCCTGAGAACCGCTCTTGCTCAGTTGCTGGGCATGTTTGAGATGCTGCCGGATGACCGGCGCGGTCTTTTTAGCATGGGCTGCCAGATGTTTTGCCCGACCGTTTTTCGCGTAGGAGGTCATCAGCGCCAGGGCCCCCTGATGCGCTGCCACCTGGCCTCGACATAGGCGTTATCGAACGACTCGCCGCTGACCTTGCTCAGCGCTTCCAACTGGGCAGCATGTTTGCTTGTCATCTCCGGTTCAACAGGGAGGTCGTCCTTCTTTGCGGCCGACAAGAGCCGCTTGGAAGAAGTCGTGTGGTCCTTAATCATCATGCGAGCGAATTCCTTCACTCGTGATGTCTGCGATTTGCGCAGCGCCAATTCACTCGAGCGGATTTCAACATGTCTGAACTCGCAGCTGCTTTGACAAATTCCTGCGGGGACCTCTTCGCGGTTTGAGCCATTGCTGCCGGGCTGATGAGACTGATCGCAATCGCGGCGATAAGCGCTTTCACAAAATGCATGTTGTTCTCCTTCAATAATGCACTCAGCGGGCGCCGAACTCCGCCGAGATCACCTTGTTCCCCTTGAATGACAAAAAGCGAGGCAGCAGGTGGAAGGAGAAAGTTCACTGGGCGGATACGTCGACGGCATAGGCGGACCAGGCCGGCGGTCGATCCATTTGAGATTCAGGTCGGCGGCTTGAATGGCCCGCATCATCGCCGCCGGTTCCATGCCGGCCCGAAAGACGAGGATGGGATTGGCCGCGCCGTTGAAGAGCGGTCCGGCCCCCGCTGACAATCCTGCAAGCAGGACGATGCTGGTCAGCGCCGCCGAAGCACCGCGTGCCGGTCCGCCGCGGTTCGGCAGCACCAGCACCAACGCCAAGGGCGCGATGCCGAAGATGATCAGTCACGCAATATCCCATGCGAGCGGTATGTCGCTGTTCATCTTGATCCGGTGCAGGCCCAGCAGCCAATGGAACACAGCGGAATCCACACATGCCAGACGCCGGACCCGACCCAGACGCCGAACCCGACCATGGCGAGCCGCAGGATCTCGGTCGTCCTCCCTGGACGCGCGCCGGAAGCCCTGGCGGCACCAGCAGCACCGCGCCGGTGACCGCCAGCACGTACATGAACAGGTGGAACCGGCCGTCGGCCATGATCTGGAAGCGCAGGTCGGAGCCCGCCGGGCCGGCCAGGCCCGAGAGAAGATGATCCCATTGCAGGATCTGATGCAAGACGATGCCGTCCACGAAACCGCCGAGCGCGAAGCCAAGCAGCAGCCAGCCGGCTCTTGTTCTCGAATCGAGTGTCGCGTGATCGCGCCCATGTCAGGACCATCGGCTCCAAGCCGGGCGTTCAATTGCCTAGGCACAGACATGTCCGGCGGCGTGGGGTCATGGAGACCATGACGCGCCTCGATCCAGAAGGCGGATATCAGCCCGCCAACCACCGTCGTTAGAACCAGGCTCGCAGCAATTATCGCCAGCATGGACGTGGATCCTCAGCCGTGCAGGGCCGGCCCCGCGGAACCTAACCGCAGCTTCCGTGGAATGTTCCTACCGCCGGTTCGGTGAGGGAACAATCAAGTTCCAGCACGGTTCGGGTGCTGGTTGACGGACAGGTCAAGCGGAGAAGGTCATGAGCGAAGATACGGCGGCAGTTCCAGGCAGTCGCGACGACCATAAGCCAAGCGGCATCACCCGGTGGCTGTTCTCGACCAACCACAAGGACATCGGCACACTTTATCTGATCTTCGCTTTCCTCGCGGGCATCATTGGGATGCTCTTGTCGGTGGGCATGCGAATCGAGCTGCAGCAACCCGGCATCCAGTTTTTCCCGGGACTGGCGTCGATGATCTACGGCTACCAAGGCGACGAGGCGGTAGATGCCGGAAAGCAACTTTATAACGTATTCACCACGGCCCACGCGCTGATCATGATCTTCTTCACCGTGATGCCCGCCCTGATCGGTGGCTTCGCCAATTGGATGGTTCCGATCATGATCGGCGCCCCCGACATGGCGTTCCCGCGCATGAACAACGTATCGTTCTGGTTGCTGCCGCCGGCATTCATGCTGCTTTTGTTGTCGATCTTCATGCCCAGCGTCCCCGGCGGCTATGGACCCGGCACCGGTTGGTTCCTCTACCCGCCGTTGTCGACGTCGGGCCATCCCGGTCCTGCCGTCGATCTGGTCATTCTTTCACTTCATATTGCAGGCGCTTCCTCGATATTGGGCGCCATCAATTTCATCACGACGATCTTCAATATGCGCGCTCCGGGCATGACGTTGCACAAGATGCCCCTGTTCGTTTGGTCGATCCTCATCACCGGTTTCCTGCTGCTGCTGGCTCTGCCGGTGCTGGCCGGCGCCATCACCATGCTCCTGACCGATCGCAATTTCGGAACCACGTTCTTCGCGCCGGACGGCGGAGGCGACCCGCTGCTGTACCAGCATCTCTTCTGGTTCTTCGGCCACCCGGAAGTCTACATCATGATCCTGCCGGCGTTCGGCATCGTCAGCCAGGTGATCTCGACCTTCTCGCGAAAGCCGATCTTCGGGTATCTGGGGATGGTGTACGCAATCGTGGCGATCGGAGTGATCGGCTTCGTCGTCTGGGCCCACCATATGTACACCAGCGGGATAGGCCTCGACACCCAGCGCTACTTCACCTTCGCCACGATGGTGATCGCAGTGCCGACCGGGATTAAAGTGTTCTCCTGGATTGCAACCATGTGGGGCGGTTCGATCAGCCTGCGGACGCCGATGCTCTGGGCCCTCGGCTTTATATTCCTGTTCACCGTTGGCGGCGTGACGGGCGTTCAACTCGCAAATGCCGGCCTCGACCGTGAACTGCACGACACATACTTCGTCGTCGCGCATTTCCACTACATACTTTCACTGGGAGCGATCTTCGGCATTTTCGCGGGCTGGTATTACTGGTTTCCGAAAATGACGGGATATCTCTACAATCCGCTTCTGGCTGGGATCCATTTCTGGACGACCTTCGTCGGCGTGAACCTCGTCTTCTTCCCCCATCACTTCCTTGGATTGGCTGGCATGCCGCGTCGCTATGTCGACTATCCCGACGCATTCGCCGGCTGGAACATGGTGTCCTCGTATGGATCGTACCTGTCGGCCGCCAGTGTCGTGATTTTCCTCCTCGGCATCTTGGAAGCTTTCTACCGGCAAAGAGCCGCCGGCATGAATCCGTGGGGGCCAGGAGCTACCACATTGGAGTGGGACCTGACCTCTCCACCCCCTTTCCATCAATGGGACAGGCTGCCGCAAATCAGATGAGGCGCGCGCAGGCCACGCGAGGCCGTGAACCTGCTATCGGAAGCTGATTACGAGCACGGCGAAAAAGCTGACGAGCGCTACTGCCCAGCAAAACAACCAGTTGGCGATCAGCAGGACCGATTTCAGCACGGTGGCGTGGCAGTAGTCTTCGATGATCGATTGCATGCCCAGCCGCATGTGGACGCAGTTGACCAGAACGAAGGCGATGAGGGCGGGTGCGACATAGATCGATCCGATGACGCGGATGACGACATCTCGAGGCTCTCCAATCAGCCTTATGACGACCGCTACGACGTAAATAACGAGGATCAACAGTGCAGCAGATGTCAGCCGCTCCAGCATGAACGCTTCGGTTCCGTGCTTAGCCGATCCAAGGCCCCGCACTCGAGCTAACGGAGTTCTGATCGAGCGCCTGTCAGCCATTTTGCTCCTCCAAACTTACCTGGTTCCGTTGCCCGCAACTCAAGCTGTTGCTGTCCAATGCTCCGGCTCGCGTCACCGACGGATAGTGCGCAAGCGCGCTCTCCAGTTTGCAAGGCGAGGTTTTTGAGCGGCTAGCTCGTATCCTGAACGCCATCCAATCTTCTTGGGTCTGCCAGCTTTCCACAACTCGCTTTCAAGGAGCGAGATGCTGAGGCGGACCGCCTCGATCTCTTTGACCAGCGCGGCCTTAACCAGATTCCGACGCTGCATGGCCGTACTTCCGTTGTGCAAGGGTGGCGCCAAACACAGGGCATTTGGAAATGTTCCCCCGTGGCCGTCCGGCGTTGAAAATCTAAACGCCTCGATGCTGCGCTTAAAGCGGTCGCCACGAGCCCAAGCCCGGCATACGGCACTCGGTAGCTGGGATCTCTGTACAGTCCGTGGTTTGTACGCCATCCTGGTCGGGGCTCGCCTCCAATGGGCCGAGGCGTGGCGGGCGAATGCTTAGGAACGAGCAGCCGGAATGCTTGGCCTGCCCCTCGCGGCAGGTAGGATGATTAGACTCTGTTCTTTGGCCAACATATGTTAAAAGGGCTTTTTGTTTCCCTGTCCTGCAAAAAGATTTGCATCTCGTAGCCGGGAACTGACCGACCCTCAACAAGTTGCGGGATTAGTCAGGAGAAACGGACTATGTCGGACACCGAAATTCATCGAAACGCTTCGCGTTTTCGCACTATCCGTGTCGAGGACGCTCGGGTGTTCCGCGGCCCCCATCTTTACAGCATGACACCTATGGTCCAGATCCGGATAGACCTCGGAGACCTTGAAGCGTTCCCGACAGACAAACTGCCCGGATTCACCGAAAACATTGTTCGCCTGTTGCCCGGCCTTGCGGCCCATGGCTGCAGCTATGGCGTCGCCGGCGGGTTTGTCCGCCGCATGCAGGAAGGAACCTGGCTCGGCCACGTCGTCGAGCATGTCGCCCTGGAACTGCAGAGAATGCTCGGTGACCGGGTGACACGAGGAAAGACACGGTCGGTCAAAGGCAGTCCGGGCACTTACAACGTCATGTTCGCCTATAAGGATGAGCTTGTCGGGCTGCTTGCGGGACGCCTCGCGCTTGAACTGGTGGACAGCCTGTTGCCGGCCAATCTGCGTGGCGTTGATGGGCTCGGCGACATTGCGGAAACGCAGGGGCCATTCGAGTTCGCAGCTAGGCTGCAGCAGCTCAAGCGCCTGGCCGCCGAGCGTGCCTTAGGCCCCACGACTGCTTCCTTGGTGCGCGAGGCCGAGAGACGGGGCATTCCCACGGCGCGGATCGACGACAGCAGCCTCGTGCTGTTTGGTCACGGAAAGCACCAGAAGCGGATCCGCGCCAGTTGCAGCGACCTCACTTCCGAGATTGCGACCGAGATCGCCTCGGACAAGGACTTGACCAAATTCCTGCTGAAACAGGCGGGGCTACCGGTGCCACGCGGGGAACTGGTGCGATCGGCGCAGGACGCGGTCGCAGCAGCAGCACGGCTGGGCTACCCTGTGGTCACCAAACCACTCGATGGCAATCATGGAAGCGGCGTCAACATCGGTCTCGCAACAGAAGACGACGTCCGCTGGGGCTTCGAACAGGCGCGAGAACACAGCCGCAGCGTTATCGTCGAGAAGCATTTCGTCGGCTTGGACCACAGGATCCTGGTGATCGGCGGAAAGGTGGTGGCGCTTGCCGAGAGGGTTCCGGCCCATGTGGTCGGCGATGGCCGGAGTTCTGTCGCCCAGCTCGTCGAAGAGACGAACCGCGATCCGCGGAGGGGAGAGGGCCATTCCTCGGTATTGACCCGCATTGAGATCGACGAACGCGTCGAGCATTTCCTGTCAAAATCGCAGCTCACCCTGGCGAGCGTTCCAGTGCCTGGTCAAATGGTGCTGTTGCGGCCCACCGCCAACCTCTCCACCGGCGGGACGGCGATCGACCGGACGGAAGAAATCCATCCCGAAAACGCGCTGATCGCCAGGCGGGCGGCACAGATCGTCGGTCTCGATATTGCCGGGATCGACTTTGTCTGCCCCGACATCTCACGGCCGGTCAGCGAGACCGGCGGTGGCATCATAGAGGTGAACGCCGGTCCCGGGTTCCGCATGCATCTCGAGCCTTCCTCGGGTCGCGCCCGCAACGTGGCACGGCCGGTGCTCGATCTACTCTTCAGGGGTGGCAAGGACGGCCGCATTCCGATTTTCGCGATCACAGGGACAAACGGCAAGTCGACCACCGCCAGAATGCTGGCGCACATCCTGCAGGCGAATGGTGCAACTGTCGGGCTCACCTCGACCACCGGCGTGTACCTGAACGGCGAACGAATCATCGCAGGCGACTGCTCGGGTCCGCAAAGCGCCAGGATAGTGCTGCGCGAGCCGGGCGTCGATGTCGCGGTGCTGGAATGTGCACGCGGCGGGATCCTACGCGAAGGGCTCGCCTTCGGCGCGTGCGACGTTGGCGCGGTGCTGAACGTCCATGGCGATCATCTCGGGCTGAAGGGCATCGACACCATCGAAGATCTGGCCGAAGTGAAGTCGGTCGTCGCCGAGTCCGTCCGCCGCGGCGGATGGAGCGTTCTCAATGCCGATGATGTCCACACGTCCGCAATGTCGCGCGATGCGGGCGGCAGGATCTGCTACTTCTCGCTGGCGAGCAGGAGCGAGTGGCCCGATTTCTTGCGTAGCCACCTGGCGGAAGGCGGCCGCGCCGTGACCCGGGAGCCCGGCAGCGACGGTTGGGACATTTTCATCCACGAGGATGGGGAGTCGATGTTCTTGATGAGCGTCGACGAAATCCCCGCGACCTTCGAGGGTTCGGCCGAATTCAACGTTGCCAACAGCCTGGCAGCCGTCGCGATGGCGCATTGCCACGACATTCCGGCGGCAACGATCCGGGCGGCGCTGGGCGAGTTTAGCACCTCGTTCGAGCAATCTCCCGGTCGCCTCAACGTCTTCGACGGGCATGATTTCCGCACTATTGTCGACTATGCGCACAATNCGCCGGCTTGCTGCGGGAAGGTGCCTTGACCGCCGGCTGCGCCCCAGGCCGCATACACGCCGTCTGTCCCGAGAAGGAGGCCGTCGACGTGTGTCTCCGGCTTGCACGTGAGAACGACCTTGTCGTGCTCACCGTCGACGACGTTGAGGCTGTGTGGCGACAGGTGACCGGCTTCGGAGGCGCGACGCCTTCGAGGCGAGGGCCTGATCAGACCCATGTTCGCCATCTGAGGGCCGGCTGATGTGGTCGCTAATCCTGCATGGCGGCGCCAAGGAGATCGATCCGCAAGAAGAGGAGGCGCATCGCAATGGATGCATCGAGGCACTCGAGGCAGGTCGGGCCGTCCTGGCCGGCGGCGGAACCGCGGTCGATGCGGTGGAAGCTGCCGGTCGTGTCCTCGAGGCGGACCCGACGTTCAATGCGGGATATGGAAGTGCCCTCAATTCGGACGGCGAGGTCGAGATGTGCGCTGGCTTGATGGAGGGCAGGGACTTCAATGTGGGTGCCGTCGCAGTGATCAAGGGCGTGCGCCATCCCATCAGTGTCGCGAAAGCCATGCTGCACGAGAAGCCAATCCTGCTGGCATCGGAGGGGGCCCGGCGTTTCGCCGCCGACAAGCAGCTGGAGCTTTGCCATCCGGCGGATTTGATCACGCCGCAGCAGCGCGAGGCCTCCAGCAAGTCGGAGGCGAAGGATACGATCGGTGTGGTTGCCCTGGATCAGTACGGGGGCATCGCTGTTGGCACTTCGACCGGCGGACTGGACGGCAGTGCTCCGGGTCGTGTGGGAGATTCTCCGCAACCTGGTTGCGGCTACTATGCCGACAACCGGTTGGGAGCCGTGGCCCTTTCGGGAGACGGTGAGCATATCGCGCGAAAGGCTCTCGCCGCTCACGTCATGCAGGCACTCTCGGCGCGGCAGGCACTGTCCTCGGGACAGGCTGAGAGCGGCCTGGAGCAGGTGCTGAATCCCGCGCTCAACGAAGTCGAGGCGATCGGCGGCGAAGCCGGAGCCATCGTGCTTACCGCGACCGGCATGTCTGGATGGGCGCATAACAGCCGGGAGTTCGCAGTCGCATTCATGACCAGCGAGGACAACCACCCGCACGTTTTCCTGCGCAAGAAAGACGTGGGCAAATGACCGATAGGAAGAAAAAGCGATCCTCGAACGGTAAAGCCGGAACGCTCGTCATCATCGGCGGCCACGAGGACCATGATGGCGATCGTGTCATCTTGAAGGAGGTAGCGAGCCTGGTTCCGAACGGGCGCCTGGTGCTTGCCACCATCGCGTCTCATGAACCGGATGGCTATCTCGAGAAGTATCAGAAGTCCTTCGGTGAGCTGGGCATCAAGGATGTCATCGAACTCTACGTCAACGACCGCCTCGAGGCAGCTCATGAAAAAAAAATAAGTGCGCTTGCAGACGTGAGTGCGGTGTTCTTCTCCGGTGGCGACCAGCTCCGGATCACCAGCCAGATCGGCGACACGCCTATCGACGAGCGGGTGCACGAAATCTATGAAGCCGGAGGCATCGTTGCCGGCACGTCCGCCGGCGCGTCGGTCATGAGCGAGACGATGATGGTGAGGGGACCGAACGCGGCGTCCTTTCGGATCGGCCACATTCGCATGGCTCCCGGGCTGGGCCTGCTGCCGAATGTGATCATTGACCAGCACTTTGCGGAGCGGGGCCGCATTGGGCGGCTCATCGGGGCGGTGTCGCAGAACCCGCGCGTCCTCGGCATCGGCATCGATGAAGACACCGCAATCGTGGTGAAGGGCGAGATGTTTAAGGTCATTGGCAGCGGCGCTGTCTATCTGGTCGATGCAGCCGGCGTGACACATTCCAACATCGCGGAAGGCGAACCTGATGCCGCCCTTTCCATTCATGATCTGAGGGTTCACGTGCTGAGCTCCGGCGATGCCTTCGATCTCGGAAAGCGACGTCCGGCAGGGGTTCCATGAGACTTCGATACCTGATGGCAAAGATACGGCGGGTTAGGCGACGCCGATGCGGATGCGCAACCGCGACGCAACGGTGGACCACTGTAGACCCAGCGCTGGAGTTCAGTTTGTTTTCAAACCGGATAAAGCTCGCCACGCCGTTTGCGCTGCCGCCGTGTCGCCGGCGGCATACAATCACGCGCGCGCCAGGAAGGCCTTGGCTCCCCGTTGCATGGGACGCACTCTGAGGATCGACGGGGTGGACCTGAGCATCATCGAGAAAGGCAGCGGGCCTCCTTTGCTCCTGCTACATGGGAGTGGCTCGGTTACGGAGGATTTTGCGGTTAGCGGCGTGCTCGACCTGGCGAGTGCCAAACATCGGGTCCTCGCCTTCGACCGGCCTGGCTTCGGCGGAAGCACGCGACCGGCTCGAAAACGCTGGTCTGCGTGCGAGCAGGCCGACCTCTTCCACGAGGCCGCCGCCAACCTCGGCGTCCACAAAGATCTCGTGCTCGGACATTCCTGGGGCGCTTGGATTGCGCTGGAGATGGCCCGCAGGCATGCTCCCTCGGTCGCCGGCCTGGTGTTCGTCTCGGGTTATTACTATCCCTCACCGAAGCCGGGGCTCGCTCTTGCAGCACTACCGGCCGTACCGCTGATAGGTTCGGCATTCCGTCACACCTTGCTGCCACTCGCAGTAAGGCTCGGCTGGCCATCGGCCATGCAAAGATCTTCCGGCCCGGGCCGATCTCGGACGTTTTTTCGGTAAGCACAAAGGAGACAGCAGCGACGCGCTCTCGCCAGTTGCACGCTGACCATCATCGATCAGGGCAGCCTGGGGAAGGGCAGAGTGCTTGCGCCCAGCCGGTTCGCCGGCGTCGCCATTGCCCCCCGGCCGGGAGCCTACAATAGATTCCGATTCGCCCGACACCCAAGCGGCCGAGAACCGCCTCCCGAGGGCGTCGGGTCACGCCGGCGATGGATCCGCAGCAGAGCCTGCAGGAATTTGCTGCAAAAGATCGCCGAGGCGCCTGCCTCGCCTTAACCGGCGTTCTCGCCTGAACGATCGAAGGGATTGCGGCCACAGTCACAGCGCTTTCGGCGATCATGTTGACGAGACGGCGGTCGGGGGCCGCGGCGCTGGAAGGACCTCTTCAGAGCCTCGTGGGCAAGCTGTTGTGAGACCAGATCGCGCTGCTTTTCGGCTGCTCACATACCGGTACAGTGGCGTTGCCGGGCCCGCCGCATCAGATAGGGTCTACTAACCCCGCGGTGGATCTGCAGCATTCCTATCCGTGAAGGAACGTTTCATCTTCGGCCACCCGACGCAGCCATGCATTCCGCTCGACAGCAAGGTGCCTCGGCCGCATGCCGCAATGGTCGCTCGGCTGCGTCTGCCGGTCTAGACGGAGCCCGGCCCGCGGCATGAAGCGGATTGTTGAAAAGGTGTCGAGGTAGATCATGCGCCGCCATCGGTTGGGACGGTCAAGCGGCGATTGCTTCTACCGGTCGCCTGACCGCCGTTTCGCTTCCTCATCATCCTGCGCCCGGTATTCTTGAGAATCTTGAGTGCCTCGTCCTGGGGAGGCCGCACTTTCGGTCAAAGTATTTCGCTTCGATGGCCGTTCGCGATCCGCCCGAGGCTCGGTGTTCTGGTTGGCCTTCTTGCCCACCGATGCGATCGCCCCAATTTTATCGCCTGCTGGCGGTCGAGCACCCGCGCCGTGGGCGGGCCGACACAGGGATCGGGTCAGGCAGCTCCGCTGCCTGGCTCGAACTGCGGTTTGGCGATCGTTTTCTAGACCGCAAACTCGCAAGAGATGCCTGGCACCAGACTTGGCAGTGGCTTTCGAGGCCTGTCATCCCACCGCGCTTAACCTGCAGACAAATGCAGAGCTTCAACAGTTTTTCGCCGCTTTCATCCCTGACGGAATTTCCGCTACGTGGCCCTCGATGCGCCCGGCCGAACGCAGCCGGTAGATCAGCTCACACGACATGTGAGCCAGGCGCGAAAAGGCCTCGCGCAGTCCGACATTGATGACCCATTCCCTGCAGATGGCGGCGTCGATCAGCGACCGCCAGAACGCTGTCGCCGGTGCAAGATGCTGTTCGCAGATGGCGCGCAGCGTGTCGTGCCGCATGAAGCCGACACGCGATGGCGTCAGGGTCGACAAGCTGCAGTCCATCACCGAAAGTTGTTGTCCGTGCAGATCTGGATGTCGCCGTCACGAAGAATGTGTGATCTGCCGCTTACCCTCCCGGTATATTTGGTGGAGCCGACCAGGCCGTCGATGAGGACAAACGAATGGGAAGGCCGGTCGCCCTCACGGACAAGGTCATGATTGGCCTGAAATTCCTTCTCCTGGATCGGGATTCCTCTCAGGACAGCCAGATCGGATTCCCGCAGCTCAGAGATTCACTGCAGCTTGCGAATGAGGGCTTCCGAGGGTGAGGTTGGGGAGAAAAGACCTGGACATCTGTCTTAGCCGAACTTTCAATCGCCTCGAATGTCCCGGGCCCGGGAGCGGATCGAAACTGATGCGGGCGGGCCAAAAGGGCCAAAAGACCCCGCAGGGTCCTGTCTCGGAACAAATCATCCACGATCCTGTTGGGCGGGGATGCCACAACTTCATTCCAAATGTCGAGGTGTGACGACGGACGAAGGGAAGCTGAAGATGCCGAAATCTCCCTTCCGCGCCGCTCCCAGCGAGAGGCAAGATCGAAGCCGGCCCGAAATCATCTCCGCAACAGGATCCGGTGGAGGGGTCTCGCGAGACTATCGATCGCGAACTCGAGCGGACATGCGACGAAAATCCGACGCAGCGGAACGCTTGCGCCGAGACCTGCAAAAAGAGGTTGCGGAAGAGACCGAGCTGCCCGAACGCGGCTCGGCATAAGGACCTACCGGGCAGGACATGGAACGCTCCACCCGGGGCGGTATCGCTGCTTCTTCGTGCTGCCACGCCCGTCACAAACGGCGCCATACCAAGACGCCAGGCCCTTTCCGACACCAAACCAACCACCCAAGGCGTTGTGGCCTAGCGAGAAGCGACCTATCGCAGGTCGCATCTCGCCAGGGACGCTCTGTCAGGCCGCGCCGGCGTCCTGGCTACGCTGCGACCGGGCAAAGTCGCGGGCTGCGGCAGTGCCTCTGGGGAAGCCGCTGCGATCGCCGTAGTCGCGCGGCCTGGTCCCGCCGCGAGAGTGTCGCGCGGTCACGCCCTTCGCACCGATGATGTCGAGCAATGTGATGCCGGCGAACATGGCAAGCGCAAGGCCCACATTGTCGCGCTTGGGGTTGTCATGCCGATACGCTGTCAGCAACGTTGCAATGTCCAGGCCGTCGCCGGCGACCCGGCTCCACAGCCCGGCCTGCTTGTCCACTGAAAGTGAGAGTATGCCGCTGCTTATCTCCCGCGCCCCATAAGCACGGATGAGATCTTCCTTGCCGCTCATGCCGAGCGCTCGGGCGATCCGCTCGCCGCCGACAAGCTCCGCGACACCTAGCGCGATGCTGAACCAGCCGAGCCTGCGGGCAAGTTTTTCCGAGGCGCCGACCACACTTGGCCCAGCTTTCAGCACTTTAGGATCGCCAGGCGATCGGGTGACATTGGTAAGCTTCGCAACCACGTTCATGACGGTTTTCCTACGGCTTCAATACGACCTTGATGCAGCTGTCCTGCTTGTCGCGGAACACCTTGTACATTTCGGGTCCCTGCTCGAGCCCGACGGTATGGGTGATGACGAAGGAGGGGTCGATCTGGCCATCTTCGATGAGGCGCAACAGACCCTCGGTCCAACGGTTGACATGGGTCTGCCCCATGCGGAAGGTGAGCCCCTTGTTCATTGCCTGTCCGATCGGAATCTTGTCGACCAGCCCACTATAGACACCGGGAATCGAGATCACTCCGGCCGGCCGGCAGACATAAATCATCTCGCGCAACACATGCGGTCGATCGTTTTCCATCAGCATCAACTGCTTTGCGCGATCGTAGACGGTGTCGGGCTGGGCCAGCGAGACGTGGCTTTCCATGCCGACGCAATCGATGCACTTATCTGGGCCCTTTCCGGCGGTGAGTTCCTGCAGCCGTTCGACGACACTTTCCTGGGCGAAATTGATAGTGATGGCACCGCCGGCCGCGGCCATGGACAGCCGTTCCGGCAGGCGATCGATCGCCACCACCTGTTTGGCGCCGAGAAGCAGGGCGCTGCGTATCGCCATCTGCCCGACTGGCCCGCAGCCCCACACCGCAACCGTATCGGTGGGCTCAATGTCGCACTGTGCCGCCGCTTGCCATCCGGTGGGAAGAATATCGCCGAGGAAAAGGACCTGCTCGTCGGTGAGGCTGTCAGGCACCTTTACGTGCGTGGCGTCGGCGAACGGCACCCGCATGTATTCCGCCTGTCCCCCGGGATAGCCGCCGGTCAAATGAGTGTAGCCGAACAGACCCGCCGTGGGGTGCCCGAAAACCTTGTCGCCGAGATTCTTGTTGCGGTTCGTACGTTCGCAAACCGAAAAGTTCTGTCGCTTGCACTGGTCGCACTGGCCGCAGATGATGGTGAACGGTACGACAATGCGGTCTCCCTTCTTCAGAGCGCCGTCGACGCCCTTGCCGACCTCGACGACCTCTCCCATCATCTCGTGGCCCATGATGTCGCCGGGCAGCATGGCTGGCACATAGTTGTGGTAGAGGTGAAGGTCAGAGCCACATATGGCGCAACTCGTCACCCTGATGATCGCGTCACGTTCATCCTCAATTTCTGGATCCGAAACCTGATCGCAGCGTACGTCTTCCTTGCCGTGCCAGACCAACGCTCGCATAGCTCGCTCCTCTGTTCGCAAGATCTGAGGGTGGGGCCCCGCGCACGTCCTAAGCGGGCCGATGCTTTGTCGGATCGACTGCCTTTCGAACCGCAAGGGCGGACCGATGTTCCGGTGCGTCGAGAGAAATTTTGGAGCCATTCCAGACCGGGCGCCTTGTAAGGAGCTGTCCAAGGCGAGCAGTCCTTAAAGATTGGAGCGAACNGGCCGATGCTTTGTCGGATCGACTGCCTTTCGAACCGCAAGGGCGGACCGATGTTCCGGTGCGTCGAGAGAATTTTTGGAGCCATTCCAGACCGGGCGCCTTGTAAGGAGCTGTCCAAGGCGAGCAGTCCTTAAAGATTGGAGCGAACCGACGCTGCTTTATCAGTGGGGAACCACTCTGGAGCGCTCGCAAGCACGTTGCGCCACCCCCAAATACCGCCGTCTTCATCGTCGACTTCGCTTCTAGTCCTGGGTAAGCGGCCCCCATTTGATAGCGCCCGCAACTGCGCTGCAGCCGCCACCAAGGCGGCGCGATCTCTTCCGGTCGCCTTGATCAGCTCGCGAACCTGTTCCGCTGTGACGCCGGTTTGCCGGGCGAAGTCTTCGACGCTGTCGTCCGACAAATTCCGGCTCCTGTCGAGAAAGTCGCGCTCGCTTTATCATCTGCCATCTTCACTGCTCCTCACTGCGAGCAACGCACGATCCGCTCTCTTGTTGCAAGTTCCACGGAAACAAAAGGGATGTTGGGCGGGCGGGCGGAGAGAATCGGAACTGTCTGGCCTGTTCGCCGTTTGCAGGCATGGAACAGCTGAAGAAGGATCTTGCCGTTTTCGCGCATCCAGGCTTCCTGATCACGGTTGCGCTGCTGGTCACGCTTTACGCCGTGGGCGTAATAGAGCTCATCAGCACCTGCAGCTGTCTTTGACGATGCGAAGGCCGCCTGGACGCCAAGCGATCCGCCATCGGCCAACAGTTCCGGCAGTTAAAAGCACCGGCTCGTTGGAATTTTCCCAGCCACATGGAACATCTTCGGCCACTGGTGTTTAGGCCGGAATGACAATCATCTCTGTTCTTACGATCATCTACTGCTTCTCCATCTTTATCGGCGCGAAGCGGCGCAACCTGTTGGTGAATGCGAAGCTCGATAGAATCAGGCGCAATTTCGCTGGCGCAGAACTGGAACAACACGACCAGAAAGCCGTAACAGCGCCGATTGCCTCTCACAGCCAGTGTCGGCGACCGCCACTTCAGTTTTGGCGGCAAGTGGCTCGGCAGGAGAGCAAGGGCCGAGTCCTACGGGCGGGCGGGTGCATGGCGGAGCCGATTTGGGCGATAGCGGCGAAGCACCCTGTTGGCGGTACGCGCCATGCTGACTCGAATTGTGGAGCCGCTTCCATCGCTCGGGCCGGGCACTCTCCATGCGCTCAGGTCGACGTGCGCGAACGGTTTCGAAGGACTTAGCCATGAACGATGATCCTATAGATTCGCTCGCCAACGCAATTCGTCATCGCAGCGCAATCTTGTTTGTGGGGGCGGGGCTATCGATCAGCGTTGGACTTCCGTCTTGGGAGAAGCTCATAGAACGAATGGCAAAGGAGCTCGGCGTCGACGATGAATTTTCCATGCGGCGCGATCGTTTTCAGACCTTGGCCGAATACTATCGGATCAAGCATGGCAGCATCGGACCACTTCGCAGTTGGATGGACAGAAACTGGTCTGTCGCCAAGGAACGGATCGAGAAATCGGAGTTGCACCGTCTCATCGTGACGCTCGATTTTCCCGTCATCTATACGACGAACTATGACAGAAACCTGGAACTCGCTTTTGAGATTTACGGTCAAGAGTACGTGAAAGTGGCCAACGCACGTGATGTTGCCCACGCCCGTCGAGGCGTTACGCACATTGTGAAGTTTCACGGTGACTTCGACGAGGACTCGTCTCTTGTCCTCACCGAAACGGACTATCTCGATCGCCTCTCGTTCAACTCTCCCCTCGACGTGCGCTTTCGGTCGGATGCGCTCGGCAGCACGATCCTGTTCGTTGGCTACAGCCTTTCGGATCCAAACATTCGACTGCTGTTGCACCGGCTTTGGCAGACCTGGCATCGCTCTGGATACGAGAAGGATCGTCCCCCTTCGTTCATCTTCATGGCCAGCCGCAACCCCGTGGAGGAGGCCGTGCTTGGGCGGTGGGGCATTTCAGTGCTCGTTGGCGCAGGCGATGATCTTGAAGCCGGTCTAGTGGACTTCCTTGGGCGTTTGGTGGAAGCGGTGGGTGATGATGCAACGCCTGGATCATCCGTCGCGAAATGCACTCCGCCCTAGTGGAACAACGGCTTAGGCGAGAAGTTAGGCGGGCTCCCGAGGAGCGCCTGCATGGCAGACAACACCGTCCGAAATTTCAATATCAATTTCGGCCCCAACACCCTGCCGCACACGGCGTGCTTCGCTTGGTTCTTGAACTGGATGGAGAGGTCGTCGAACGGGTGGNAAAACTGATCGAAACCAAAACCTACCTTCAGGCCCTGCCTTACTTCGACCGCCTCGACTACGTGGCACCGATGACTCAGGAGCACGCCTGGTGCCTCGCGATCGAAAAACTGACGGGCTTGGCTGTGACCTGCCCCTAAGAATTTCCTCCATCTGAGATTAGAGTCCGGCCCTTGATCGAAGGACGGACTGATGAAGAGA
>NZ_AYWQ01000020.1:0-61317 GCF_000502415.1 Mesorhizobium sp. LNHC229A00 | reverse complement strand
TCCATGGGCGGCGCGCTGGCGACTTGCTCGCCACCCTCATGCGGCCGCCACGAGCCGAACCCGTCGCCAAGCAACGCCAGCAAGACAACCACTGGCAGCACCAGGAAAGTCCGGCGCAGGCGTGGGCGGCCCGCCGGCTCCAATTCGGCGTCCCTGCCGAACAGCGGCACCCCGGCCGCGTGCTCGGGCCGGCCGGGCAATTGGCCCGCCAGGAACAGCAATGCGCCGATCAAACAGGCAAGTGCCGCCGCCGAATATGCCGCCGGCCGCGGCGTGACAGCATCGAGCCCGGCAAGGCCACGCCCGGCTAGGATTTCGATCAGCGGATAGACCTGGGCCAGACAGGCAGCTGCGAGCACGGCCAGGACAAGCGCCAGCACCCTGTCAGCCAACCTGTTCATCGCGCATCCCCTCGCCGGGCCTTCGGGTCAGACTATCAGCGTCATGAGCGTATCGCAAAATGCCGCCAGCCTCGCGTGAGACGGAACGCGGACAGCCGCGGTATAAGAAGATGTGCGACCACCCTGCTCAAGAAAATCCAGCTTAAGGTCGATTGCGCCGCCTCCATCGTGGCCACGATCTCCGGTTCGACCAGACGACGCCGATAAAGGCTAGTGTCCAATTTATCACGGTCGATGCCGATATGAATTGAGCCGTCCCCGGCGAAATATTGACAGTGGGCGGCATTATGACACACTCCGCCCGGGATATAGTGGAGAGCTTGCGTCATGAAGAAGATCTATAGGCGGCCCGTTTTGATCAGGAAGGGCAATCTGAAATTGATCACAGCCGCGACCAACGGCACTTCGGTGACCTCATTGCCGACGTAATCAGCCCGCCAGCATCAGGTCGTCCAAGACCATTTGCCAATGGTGTTTCGTCGAAAGGCGGACACGGGTGATCTCCCCGAGCATCGGGGCGTAGTGGAGCGGCGTGAGCGCCGACAGCACCATTTCATCGCTGGCGACCAACCGGTCGCCCGACCAGCTTTCGATCAGCGCCGTTTCGCCTTCCGCCTTCAGCCAGGCAGCGCTGAGCAGCACCGAGTGGAAGGCAAATGGCGTCTCGCGGCTGAACTCGGCCGGATAGCCGCTGCTGGTGTATGCCACGTGGTCGCCTGAAACATTACCGTTGACATAGCCCTCGCTGTCCTTGGTGTGGTCATTCGCCATGGCGTTCAGGTTGCGCCAGTCGAGCCCCGCATGGCCGCATGGGATCTTGCGGAAGCCGCGCCCGGTGACGTCGTCGAAGCCGATCGTGCGCGCCGCCGCCTCATCCGCCGTCGCCCGGGGCGAAAGCAACCCGAGATCGGTGGGGTAAGGCGACAGCACCAGCCGGCGGTCGAGCCCGCCGCCGGTGATCACCACAGTGTCGGCGTCGTCGGCAAGCTCGAACCGGAAGGCGCAAGCCGGCGACAGCGTCAGGCTCTCCATCACCTGCCCCTGAGCCATCACCGACAGGGTCGCGGTGCCACCTGCCGCCAGCCTGCCAGCCAGGCTGCGCACCGGCGCCAGCCCGACCGGCCGCGGCAGGTCCGGCGACACCAGCCCGGTGGGCGAGCCGGGCGCCAGCCGGAACTCTGTCGACTGCGTGTCGTTGGCGCTTGGCGAGCGCCAGCCCGGCGGCACCGAGACCGAGAACCGGTAGGCAGCCGGCACGCGGATCGCAGCTGTCAGCGCCGATGTCGACATGGCGAAATTGGCATAACCGCCATTGTTCGTCCTTGAGGACGCGACAAAGCCACCCTGCCCGTCGAACAGCCGCACCATGATGCCGGCCATCGGCCGGTCGGCCACGCCGTAGCTCCCGTCGCGGTCGACGTCGAAATAGACGAAGGACGAGTAGTTGACGGTGCCGGTGCTGCGGCTCCAGTCTGTGCGCACGGCGTAGTCCTTGGCCGGGTCGGCCCGGCGCAGCGCGCGGCGGCGCAGGCGCGCCTTGCGCAACAGCCGAATGGCGGCAACCGCGGCGGCAATGATCGCAAGCACCGCCACAAGCAGGCCGACAAGAGCGAGGTCACTCATGGCAGACCGGCTTCGGTGATAGCCGCTCGCCATTGTCACAAATGCAATGCATCAACCATCCCTTGCCGATCCTGTCCAGCTTAGCGCGAGAGACAACCCCCGGAAAAGGGTGCGTGCGCGGCTGACGGACGTGAAATCCCTCACCCCAATTCCACCCAGACCGGGGCATGGTCGCTAGCGCCATCTTGACCGCGCATGTCACGATCGATGCCGGCTCCTTTCAGCCGGCGGGTGAGCGTCTTCGACAGCAGGATGTGGTCGAGCCGCAGGCCCGCGTCGCGTGGCCAGCGGTTCCGGCGGTAATCCCAAAAGGTGTAGAGCGTCTCCTTCGGGTATTTCTTGCGCAACGCATCGGTCCAGCCTTGTTCGAGCAGCGCGGCGAAGGCGGCGCGGCTTTCCGGCTGCACCAGCGCGTTGTCGTCATAGGAGCGTGTGGCGTAGATGTCGCGCGGCTCGGGCACGATATTGTAGTCGCCGGCCAGAACCACCGGCAGGCCGGTGTCGATGAGCTGTTGGGCATGCGCCTCCAGCCGCGCGTGCCAGGCGAGCTTGTAGGTGAATTTCGGTCCCGGCCGCGGGTTGCCGTTCGGTGCATAAAGGCAGGCGATGACGATGCCGTTCACCGCGGCCTCGATGTAGCGGCTCTGCCGGTCGGCATCGTCGCCGGGCAACACATCGCGGGTCAGCACCGGCTCGGAACCGCGCGCGAGTATGGCGACGCCGTTCCAGGTCGGCTCGCCTTTCCACACCGCGCCATAGCCGGCATCGGCAAGCGCGGTGCGCGGAAACTGCGTGTCGCGCGCCTTCAGTTCCTGCAGGCAGACCACATCGGGTTTCGCGGCGCCGAGCCACGCCAGCAGGTTGTCCAGCCGGCTGTTGACGTTGTTGATGTTGAAGCTGGCGATCTTCATTGGGGATTAGGGCGCGATCCTACCCATCCAAGCCTTCGCCGTCTCCGCTAGCGTCGTCAGATGATCCGCGGTCGAGAAACCCGAAATGCTCTTGCGCGGCTTCAAATCATGATCGCCGTCCTCCAGCCAGATCACTTCGATGGCGTCGGAAAGGTTGTAGGTCGCGACCTCGTCCTTCGTGCCGAACTCGTCGCGCGTGCCTTGGAAAATCAGCGTCGGCGTCTTCAGCCCCGTGAGATGTTTTGTCCGCAATTGCTCGGGCTTACCAGGCGGATGGAAGGGATAGCCGAGGCAGACCAGTCCTAGGATCTCGCCCTTGGAAAACATCTCGTCGGCGATCATTGAGGCGACCCGCCCGCCCATCGACTTGCCGCCGATGATGAGCTTGCCCGCTACACCCTTCGCCCGGAGGTCGGCGATCGCCTTGATGTATTCCGGGTTCACTGTCTCGGCGCGCGGCGGCGGCTTGCGCTGACCGTAGCGGCGCGCCGCCATATAGTGGAACTCGAAGCGCGCGACCTGGAAGCCCGCGGCGGCGAGCGCCTTCGCGGTGGCTGTCATGGAGGGAGAGTCCATTGAAGCGCCGGCGCCATGGGCCAGCAGGATGGTGACGGGAGCGGTGTCGTGGCCATCGAAGAGGAAGCTGGTCATGTTGTGACACCCCGCGCGACGGCGAAACTGCCAACCTCACCCCACGAGGGTGGAGATCGGCTGTTATCGCGGCCTCCGCCAACCATCGTCACCCCGCCGCCTTCGCCAGCTGCATGTCCACGAACTGCACACCCCTGGCCGCCACCCCTGCCCATTCCGACTCCGCGTCGAGCTCCAGGTACCGCATCCACAGCCGCCGCGCCTCGAGCAGATTGCCCGCGTCAAACTCCAGCCGCGCCAGATTGAACACCGGATCGGCATAAGTCTTGTCGAGCGCGATCGCCTTCTGCAAATGCCTTCGCGCCGAAGCGTCGCGGCCTTGCTCGCTCATCAGCCCGGCGAGGTTGAACCAGGCTTCGACGAAGGCCGGATCGAGCTTTATCGCCCTGGCATAATCGTGCGCGGCTTCCGCCACGCGACCAGACCCGCGCAAACAGTTGGCGCGGTTGAAGGCGGCGATGGCGTCGGTGGGATCGATGGCGAGGCAGCGCTGGTAGAGTGCGGTGGCCCCGTCATGGTCGCCGCCCTCCTCCGCGGCCTCGGCCTCGGCGAACAAATCTTCCAGCGTCTCGTCGCCTTGTGCCGCGGCACCGAGATCGAACAGCAGCTGCCCGTCGAGCTCGCTCTGGCCGCCTTCGAGGTAGATCGCGTCGGGGCGGCCGTGCTGCGAGCCGACATTGAGCGACTTGGCGGTGAGCGAGGCCACCGGGCCGGAGCGGTGGACGGAGCGCGCGATCGCGCCCCATGTCGCGCCCCCGGCGATCAGCCCGGCATATTTGCGCGCCAGGATCAGGTCGCGGAAGGAGTAGGGCTCGCCATCATGCTCGAAGGCATCGAACAGGCTGAGCCGGTCGAGATCGGGGCCGGACAGCCTTGACTGATCGATCAGCGATTGGCGCGACAGTGAAGACGCCTCGGGCGCCTTCATCAGCCCGAGCAGCCGCAGGAAACCGTTCTCGCTCATCAGAATGCGCCCGGCCGCGCGCTCGGTGCCGAGGCGGCGTTCGATCTCGCTATCGTTATTTTTGGTAAGTCCGGCCTTGGTCAGCCCGGCCTTGACCAACAACGCGTGTCCGAACACGACATGCGTGGTGCGCCGGGTGACGCCGCGCCTGAGCTGGCCGTGCTGGCGCTCCACCTCGCGGGCGGCGAGCCTGAGTGGAAACGCCGCCAGAGCGCCGATCGTGCCGAAGACAGCGCCCAGAACGGCCGGTGCCGTCATTTCTTGCTCTTGCCGACCGCCTTGAGCAGGTTGGCCTTGAGCGGATTTTCAGGCGCGCCACCCGCAGCCGCCTTCTTCGTGGCCGGCTTGTCGGCTTCGTCGGCCTTGCTCTTCGACTTGGCCGGCGGCTTCGACTGAGACAGGCTGGCCTTCAGCGCATCCATCAGGTTGATGACGTTGCCGCGCTCCGGTGCCGCCGCGATGATCGGCTTATGGCCCTTCAGCTTCTCGCGGATCATCGTCATCAGCGCGACCTCGTAGCGGTCCTCGTAATTCTTCGGATCGAAGGTGGTTTCCTTCTGCTTGATCAGCGCTTCGGCAAGCTGCAGCATTTCCGGATCAGGCTTGCCGGCCGGAATGTTGCCGAAATATTCAGCAGTGCCGCGCACTTCGTTCGGGTTCCTCAACGTGCACACGAACATCCCGTTCTCGCGCGCGCCGATCGTCACCACGCGCTCGCGGCTGGACAGCACCAGCCGGGCGATGGCGAGCTTGCCGGATTTGCGCATCGCTTCGCGCAGCACGGCGAAAGTCTCTTCCGCCATCGCCCCGTCCGGCGCCATGTAATAGGGCGCGTCCTGGTAGATGACGTCGACCTCGTCCTCATCGACGAAGGCCTCGATGTTCATTGTGTGGTTGGATTCGATGCGCACCGTGTCGAGGTCGGCATCGTCGATGATTATGTACTGCTTGTCCTCGTACTCGTAGCCCTTGACCAGATCCGCCCGCTCGACGAGCCCGAGTTCAGGGTCGACCGGCTTCATGTTGATGCGGTTGTGGGTCTTCTTGTGCAGCTGGTTGAACGAGATGCGCTCGCTGGCGCTGGTGGCGGGGTATAGCCGCACCGGACAGCTGACGAGACTGAGTTTGAGGTAACCCTTCCAACTTGCCCTGGGCGCCATGATGAACTCCTACGCGGCCATGCACTGACTGTTACTTCGCAGCGCTTCGTCCGAAGGACGAACAAGGCTGCGCGACTCCTACACCGACCCGCACAATACCGGCAAATCCCTGACGAAGTCTTCCCGCCGGCTTTGGAGGCCACGGGAGGAGAATAATTCAAATTGTCGGAAGCGTCGATGGAGTTTGAGCCGACACGCTGGCGACCACAGCGAACGCTCCCATGCTTCGTCATCCCAAAGCGAAGCAAGGAGCGAAGCGACGCGCACGGACCCTAGAGTTTCAGGAGCCCTGGTCGTCGAAGGGCGCCTCGAAGCCGTTTACCTCTACGAGACCACAGGCAAATCCCTGGCAAACCCGTCAATCTCGGCCCACGGATCGCCCGACGTCTCCAGCAACCCCGGCAGCGACGAATAATTCAAATCCTGCGGTGCATCGATCGCCTCCAGATCGGCCCAGCTCACCGGTGTCGAAGCCGGCAGGTTGGTGCGGGCGCGCAAGGAATAGGGCGCCGCCGAGGTGTGGCCGCGCGCGTTGCGGTGATAGTCGATGAAGATGCGCCGCTTGCGGTTTTCCTTGCCCATTGTGGTGGTGAAGGTGTCCGGCGCGGTGGCCGCTAGATGCGTTGATATGGCGCTGGTTGCCTGATGCAGCTTCTTCCAGTTCTGCTTTTGCCTCACGGGCACGGTGATGTGGATACCGCTGCCGCCGGAGGTCTTTGCGAACGGCACCAGGCCAAGCCCCTCCAGCTCGCCCTTGATGTGGATGGCGGCCTCCACCACCTCGCGCCAGGAGATCCCCTCGCCTGGGTCGAGGTCGAGGACGATCTGGTCGGGCTTGTCGAGGCTCGAGCGATGCGTGCCCCAGGTGTGGAACTCGACGACGCCGAACTGCGCCAGCGCCAGATAGCCCTTCGCGCCCTCGACCGAGAGATAGGACTTGGTCTCGCCCTCTGAATTGGTCGCCTGGAATGTCACCACCGAAGGCGGCATGCCTGTGAACGCGTGACGCTGGAAGAAGCAGTCCTTGGGCAGGCCGGTCGGGCAGCGCACCAGCGACACCGGGCGGCCAAGGATGTGCGGCAGCATGAAATCGCCGACCAGCGCGTAATAAACGGCGATGTCTAGCTTGGTCGGGCCGGTCTTGCCGAACAGCCTCCGCGTCGGGTTTGTCACCCAGATGGTGGCGAGATCGGCTTCGGCGATCAGGCGCTTGCGGGTCGAGGAGACCGGCGTCGACAGGCCGACATCCCTGAGGCCCCGGAACACACCGTGGCGCAACGAATTGTCCGCGGTTCGGTTGGCAAAATGGATGCGCGCCGAAAACAGCGGCTTGACCCAGTGCATCTCGCGCATGATTTCGCGCGGCACGCCTTCCGGCGGCGTAGCGCCTGATGTGAGCGGCTCAAGCCGGGCCAGCAGGTCGGCCGCGGTCCCGGCATCGAAGCCGGTGCCGACCTTGCCGCGATAGTGCAGTTCGCCGTCCACCCACTCGGCCATGCCGAGCGCGGCCAGTCCCTCGGCCGCATCCGAAGTGGTGTAGCCGGCGATGACGAAATCGTCCTTTTCGAGCGCCTTGGTCTTGGTCCAGTTCTTGGTGCGGCCGCTCTGATAAATCGAGGTGGCGCGCTTGGAGACCACGCCCTCCAGGCCGAGTTCCGTCACCTGGTCGTAAAGCGCTTGCCCCGAACCTTCGACATGGTCGGAGAACTGGATCGCGGAGTTGGCGCCAAGCCCGCCAAGCAGTTCGGCCAACAGTGCCTTGCGCCGGATGAGCGGCACCTTCATCAGGTCCCAGCCGTCGAGATGCAACAGGTCGAAGGCGTAAAAATGCAGCTTGCTGCCGGCGCCCGCTGCCAGCGCGTCCTGCAACAGCGCAAAGCGGGAAATGCCCTTGGCGTCGAGCACGACGATCTCGCCGTCGACGGTCGCCTCGCGGCACGGCAGCTTGGCGAACGCATGTGGCAAGTCGCCATAGCGTCTCGTCCAGTCGATGCCACCGCGCGTGATCAGCCGCACCTCCCCATCGGAAACATGCGCCATCGTGCGGTAGCCGTCGAATTTGATCTCATGCAGCCAGAGCTCGTTCGTATTCTCGGCAAGGCTTTCGCCGCCCGGCGGCTTCGGCACCTGGCTCGCCAGTTGCGGCTCGATGCGGCTCAGCGCCGGCGCCTTGGCCGCACCCGGCAGGTCGCCCGGCTTCAGCGAACCGGGCTTTGGCGCGGACTTCGCGGCCGGGCTAGGCGGCGCCACCAGCTCCTCGATGCGCAGGCCGGATTTCACGCTTTCCGGTCGCGCTTCGAGGATATTCAGCCCCGTGTCGGCGGCGAGGTCGCGCTCCTTGAACAGCAGCCAGTTGTTCTTGTCCTCGTCTTCGCCGGGCTTTGGCTTCAGCCGGGTCAACATCCAGCCGCCATTGAGCTTTTCGCCGGCCAGCCGGAACTTGAAGGCGCCGGTGCGCAGGCTTTTGTCGACATCGTCCATCGGCGCCCAGCTGCCGCTGTCCCAGACGATCATCGGCCCGCCGCCATATTCGCCTTCGGGAATGACGCCCTCGAAATCGATGTATTCGAGCGGATGGTCCTCGGTCTCCACCGCCAGCCTTTTGTCGGCTGGGTTGAGCGAGGGCCCCCGCGGCACCGCCCAGCTTTTCAAGACATCGCCGACCTGCAGGCGCAGATCATAGTGGTCCGCGGTGGCGTGATGCTTATGGATGACGAAGCGGTTGCCGCTCCCGGTCATCAGCCCGCCGGCCGGCTCCGGCGTCTTCGAGAATTCGCGTTTGGCGCGATAGGATGTGAGCTTGGCGGGCGGCATGTCAAAAGCCGAGTCTGGCGGAAACCAACAACCGCCTCGTTCCTTCGCGCCGTAGGGCGCTACGTTGGCACCGCTCGCGATTTTTCACGTGGTCTCAGTCGTCGGTCGCCGGCGTCAGCTCCAGCTCGGCCGGCGACAAACCCTGCTGCAACTGGCTCAGCCGGAACTCATCCACCCAGTAGGCCTCGCCGTCGACCAGCACGCGCGCACTGTAGGTGCCGCCTGAGAAGCGCTGCGCGGTGACGTAGACCTTGTGGCGGTCAAGTGCCTTGCGCACCGCGGCGCGCTTGGAGTTCTGGCCGTTCACGGCAGTCGACATGCGCTTCACCCTCGGTCGCCTGACACGGAACTCGGCCGCTCTTGGCGGCCCGGCGACTGGCCCCAAGGATGGCGGAGACGCGCGCGCCTGTCAATTTCGCGGGCGGCATCCTTCAGTTCTTCAACCGCCGCAAACGGTGCATCACCCCCTGCACGGCCTTGTAAAGCCGCGGCTTGGAGCGCACGAACAGCTCGGTCTTGCTGCGCAGCCTGATATAGGCGGTCGAGCCCCTGCCCTTCAGCGACATCGCCTCGCACAGTTCGGCCAGCACCGAGTTCGAGGCGCCGATCTGCTGCTTGTATCCCTGTCCGCCGACCGAGAGGTCGAAATAGCCGAGCCCTTGCGCCCGTCCCCACACCATCAGCTTGCCGATCATCGTCAGGCCCGGCGCGACGTTGGGCACCGCCTCCTGGTCGATCCCTAGCAGCAGGGCGTGCAAGGTGCCCTTCATGACGAGCACATACATGACAGCGAGATAGGCCTGGCCGACGCGCAGCCCGAACAGCCGCACCGAGCCGTCGGAAAGCCCCTGCAAGGCGGCGTTGCGGTAGAACTCCACGATAGGCGCCTGCGTCAGCAGGTCGAAGCGCCCGAGTTCGCGAAAGCGGTTGAGCCTGAGATCCAGCAGCCTGCCGAACTGCTCATCGATCATCTCAGGCGTCTCGGCTTCGACCAATGCGAGGCCGCCGAGCTGTTCGAAGCGGCGGCAGTGCTTGTTGAAATTCTTGGTGAAGGACGATTTGCAGATACGTTTGACCAGCGTCTCCGGCTCGCCGTCCATGACCAGGCCGGAGGCGATCTGGATGGAGTCGCGCGCCGCCGAAAGCAGCGCCAGCGGATTGGGCACGCCGTGGATTTCTCGCGGAATCCCTGCAATATGGATGCGGTCGGCCGGCGGCAGCACGGCGCGGACCGCGGCCCAGGCGGCGTCGGCGCTTTGCCTGGTCCAAGGCCTGGCATCGGCCAGCAGCGGCGCCGAATAATCGCACACGCCGTGGCTCAGCCATTCGATCACGGAGTGGCCGAGCGCCCGGCGCCGCGTCAGCGGCAGCAGCATGACATGCGCGCCCGTGGCGGCATCATTGACCTCGACGACGAGCAGCTCGGCGCCTTTGGGCATCAGCCTCCCGGCAATGCCTTCCACCCAGGCAAGGCCCTGGTGGCCGGTGCACAAACCGGTCTCCTCAAGACGGTGCCAGAGCTGCCTGACGGTGTCGAAGCTGGTGTGCAGCCGCGCCGTATAGCGCGCGGTGGCGCCCATGCCTGCTCTAGCCGGAGAAATTGGTTGAACCGGTGCATCCGCCGTCGCGACCAACCGCACTGCCTGGCTTGCCACATGCCTCTCCCATTCGTTCTGGGGCGCATGGGCATCATCCACGCAGGCGCCGAAAACCCCGCATCGTTCCCTTGACCGCGTTGAGCAGCCTTGGGCTGGAGCGTACGAAAGCCTCGGCCCGCCTGCGGAACTCGATGGCGGTGGAGGCCACACTGCCCCGCATCGTGTACCCATGGCAGAGTTCGACCAATACCGAACCCTTGGCGCCCATATGTTCCTTGTAGCTCTGGTTGCCGACCGACAGGTCGAAATATCCAAAGCCTCGTTCGCGCGCCCAGCCGATCAACCTGCCCATGATTGCAAGCCCCGGCGAGACATTGGGCACGACGCCCTGGTCCATTGCTATCAGCAGAGCATGAACAGTCCCTTGATGCACGAGCAGATATTGAACCGCGATCAGAGCCTCGCCGACGAGCAGCCCGAAAAGCCGCACCGAACCGTCCAACAGGCCCTGAATAGCCGCGTTCCGGTAGAACTCGACGATGTTCTCCTGGGTCAGCAGATCGAAGCGACCAAGCTCGCGGAAGCGGTCGAGCCGCATCCGCACCAGTTCGCCGAAGATACGGTCAACCTCGGCCGGCGCCCCGGCCTCGACCAGTTCCACGCCGCCAACCCGTTCGAGGCGGCGCCAGTCCTTGCCGAATTCCTTGGCGAAGGATGGCCTGCAGAGACGCTTGAGCACTGTTTCAGGGTCGCCATCGATGGCGAGGCCGAAAGTGGTCTGGATGGAATCGCGTGTGGCCGACAGCAAGGCCAGCGGATTGGCGACGCCCTGGATCTGTCGCGGAATCCCCACGATGTGGACGCGGTCCGCCGGCGGCAGCGCCGAGCGCACCGCCGCCCACGCAGCCTGCGCGGATTGTCGCGTCCACGGGCTGGCATCGGCCAGCAGCGGTGCCGAATAGTCGCAGACACCGCAGCTCAACCATTCGACCACCCAATGATGGAAAGCCCTGCGCCGCATCAGCGGCACCAGCATCCTGGGTTCGCCAGTCGTGGCGTCGCCCACCTCGACGATGAGGAGTTCGGCGCTTTCCGGCAGCAGCCGCGTGGCGATCCCTTCCGCCCAGGCGTAATTCTGGTGGCCGGTGCACACACCGCTTTCCTGAAAGCGCAGCCAGAGTGGCCTGACCGCCTCGAGGCTGGTGTGCAGTTTTGCCGTATAGGCGTCGTTCGCCGCGATGGAGGTGGGATGCGAGACCTGCCCGCCAGGCAAGTCGGTCATCGCGGCAATTTGCACTGCGTGGCCTGTCACATCCTTCTCCTATCGCTTTACCGCGGCGAACGAAACCGCCCGCCGCCAGGAGCCCAGGCGGCTGTCGCGCTGCTGGTCCGGGTGTTCGATGTTCCACATGCGGTGATGCACGAAATACCATGATGCCACGAGCACGAAGATCTCGGACACCGCCGAACCCAGCAGCGCCCATGGCGGGGAGGCGATCGACAGCACGATGGCGATCAACGCCAGCCCGACGATGGCGCCGCCCAGGGTGATGAACGCGACGATGCGGAAGTCACCCATTATCTCGAGCACGATGCGGGGCATGATGTAGAGCATGATCGGGACGAAATTCGCGATCACGAAAAGCCCGATGAATCCCACCGACGCGTCCTGGAGAGCCTGGGACTTTATCATCGGCAGTACGACCAGGATGGCGCATCCATAGACGACCGCGCCAAGCCCCATGACAACGGCCCACAGCTTTGCCTGCGCCCAGACCCGGCGCGTCTCGTTGTTGCGCATCAGCTTGGCGAGTTCGGGCTGCGTCATGTTCACGAAGGCAAGACTGCTGATCCGCAGCGGCGCGAACAACACCAGCACCGCCGCCAGCGGCGCATAGGCGGCCGGCCCGGCAATGCCCGCGACCAGCAGCGCCAGGCATTGTCCCTGGATGTTGGTGGTGGTGGCGCTGAATGCCGACCAGCAGAGCTGGGACCACAGCCTTGCATAGCGCCGCCGCGTCGGCATGCGGAAGCTGATGCGCATCGTGCGGCGCGCCAGCCTGACCAGGACGAAGATGCCAAACACATTGGCCGCCGCAAGCGCATAGAACACGGTCTGCAGCGCATCCTTGGCCAGCCAGATCGCCAGGCCGGCCATGACCGTGCCGGCGAAGGTGAAGGCGGCATCGCTGAGGGAGACGATCACCTGCTGGCGGCGCGCGAAGAAGGCCGTGCGCATGTGGCTGCGCAGCGACCATGCGCCAACGAAACAGCCCGCGGCAATTCCGCTAGGGTCGCCCAAGAGACGCATCACGATCGCCGTGCCGACGGCCATCAGCAAGGCAACGACCAGCGCCGCCGTCCCGAAGGCGACGTCATAGGCATCGACGCCGGCGCTGTTGGTGCTCTTGCCCATCCATATCGAGGCCGGAACGGCGGTGAGCGACCTGATGTAGGACAGGCCGACGCCGCCCATCACCATGCCGATGGCAAAGAGGCCGTAGCCTTGCGCCGAAAGCATGTGCAGCAGCGCGATGTTGAGGGCGAAGTGGAAGCCGCTCTGCATCGCCTCGCCGCCGATCATCAGCACGAGACGCCGCACCAGATGGCCAGGAAGTTTCACGGCCGTGTCTCCGCCTGGCGGGCGGTTGCCGTCCGCCCCGGCCTGGCGATAGCTGCCTTCAGCTTGTCCCCGGCTATCGCCGCGATCGCCGCCGCCGCGATCGGCTCGCTGAAGACCGCCTCGTAGCGCGCCCGCCCGGCGGCGACAAAGGAGCGCCAGGCCTCGGGCCGCAGGATGATTTCCTCCAATTTGGCTGCAAGGGCGGCGGCATCGCCGGGCGAAACATGCCAACCGGTCTCACCGTCGCTGACCACCTCGACCAACCCGCCGATCGCCGACACCAGCGGCGGCCGGCCATAGGCCATCGCCTCGATGGCGACGCGGCCGAGGGATTCGGGACGCCGCGAGGGAACCGTGACGATATCGGCCCAGCGATAATGCTCGGAGGGATCGGGGATGAAGGGCAGCACGCTGACGCGTCCGCCGAGCCCCATGCTGCTGACCAGTTCGGCGAGCGCGCGTTCGCGCTCGGTACTTTCGAAGGCGCCGCCGACCAGCCGCACCTCGATCCTCGACTTCAGTTCCGCCGGTAACGAGGCGATCGCCTCCAAAAGCACTTCCTGGCCCTTGATCCTGTTGATGCGGCCAAGCAGCAGCACCTTGAGCGGGCGCTTGCCGTCATAGGTCGTCGCTTCGGCCGCGGCCGGGCCCGCAACGCCGTTATAGACAACATAGGAGCGCGCGGATCTAGGCTCCCCGAACGCGGCGCGGGTGGCGCGCGAGTTGAAGATGAGATCGGCATGGCTCCAGTGCATCAGGCCGACAAGGATCCTGCGCATGGTGCCTTCGGGAATTTCGTGGATGTGCAGCACGGCCTTGTGCGGTAGCAGGCGCGCGGCCAGCGCATAATCGGCCACGATCGAGGTGTTGACATAGGTCAGATCGCAATTCCGAAGCCGCCGCCAGGCCCTCAGCACCGCGACCGGCAGCCGCGCCATCTCGACGGTGGCAAGGCGCGCAATCGCCTGTCGCCTCAGCACCCAGAGCGGCTCGAAGACGATCCGGGTCGCATGCGGTTCGAGGATCCGCACGATCGGTCCGCTGCGCGGCAGGACGACCTCAATGTCGGCTGACGGAAACGCGGCGCGCAACGCAGCGACGCTCTCCGCGAAGCTGCGATCGGAACCATAGAGTTCATAGCCCTGATGGACGCATGCAATCCGCATATTCCCATGCATCTTTCTGCCAGGGGTAGTTTGACGATCCCGCCGCCTGACGGAACAGGCGAGTGGAGACTTCAAGCCCAACACCCCTTTGGACTTCACTTGTTGCCGTCATGGTGACGAGTGGATGGAGAACCCGGATCACCATACCAAATGCCGCACGTCCTCCGCCGATGTGGCGCACAGAAGTCCATGAGCAAGGATCATGCCGGCCCTGATTTCTCTGTCCGCGGGTCGCACGGTCGCGGCATTGCCTTGTTTCGATACACATACGCTGGGATAGTTGACCGATAGTGAAACAACTCCGGCCGCTGGAAGAAATATTTTACACCCCAGTGCCATGATAGCTGGAACTGAGTCTGGCACGGATATCGCTGGGCTGGGTTTTCAGAGGGGACGGCCCGCGCATTGCGGAATCGAGCGGATTTGAAAGCGCCAGCAGCCATGAGACCTGAAATGCCCACCATCCTGATTCTCGGGACGCGCGGCATTCCAGCGGCCCATGGTGGATTTGAAACCTTCGCCGAGAAGCTCGCGCTGTTTCTGGCCGGGCGCGGCTGGAAGGTCGGCGTCTATTGCCAGGAGGAGGTCGAGCGGGTCGACCAAAGGGTACGTGTCGACACCTGGAACGGCATCGATCTCATCCATATCCAGGTCGCCTCGAAAGGCCCTCGCGCGACACTGGAATTCGACTGGCAATGCGTGCTCGACGCCGCCCGGCGGCCAGGCATCTGCCTGGTGCTCGGCTATAATGGCGCGATCTTCCTGACCTGGCTGAGGCTGATGCGGCGCAAGATCATCACCAACATGGACGGCATCGAGTGGCGCCGGCCCAAATGGGGTGTGGCTGCGCGCGCGTGGTTCTGGCTAAACGAATGGATAGGCGCCTGGGCCTCGCACCGCCTGGTCGCCGACCATCCGGTGATCGCGGATCACCTGGCGACCCGCCGGCCGCGCAGCGCCATCGCCACCATCACCTACGGCGCCGACCCGGTTACATCGGCACCGGAGACGTCGGTGCGCGCGCTCGGCCTGGAGCCTGGCGAGTACCTGATCTCGATCGCGCGTATCGAGCCCGACAACAACATCCTGCCGATGGTCGAGGCCTTCTGCAGCCGGAAGCGCGACATGAAGCTGGTGGTGCTGGGCACGCTTTCCCCCGATATCCCTTACCATGTCGCCGTCCGCAAGGCGGCGAACGCCTCGGTGGTGCTGCCCGGCGCGATCTACGACCAGGCGGCGGTGAAGGCGCTGCGTTTTCACGCGCGCGCCTATCTGCATGGCCATACCGTCGGCGGCACCAACCCGTCGCTGGTCGAGGCGCTGGCCGCCGGCAACATGGTCATCGCCCATGACAATCCCTACAACAGATGGACCGCCGGCGCGGCCGCCATCTTCTTCACCGACCGGCAGAGTTGCGCCGAGCGGATGCGGCAGGCGATGGAAGATGAAGCGCTGGTCAGGACCTGCGGCGCGGCCGCGAGGGCCCGCGCCAACGAAGCTTTCCGCTGGGACGATGTCCTGCTTGCCTATGAAACCGAAGCCTACCGCCTTCTGGGGGTGAGCGCCGCCGCTGCCCAGCCAGTCGACCGTCCCTCGCCCGGAGCCGTATGACGGGCTGGTCGCGACGGCGGCTGCTGAGGACCGCGCTGTCGACGGCGCTGGTGCCCGCAACGGCAGCACTCTCGGCCGCATCGCCCGCGCCGGCCGCCGCCGGCGAATGGCGTTTTCGCCACGGCGTCAACGCCTGGCCCTGGTTCGCGCTCACACGCGAGTTTCCCGCGCCGCGCACCGACTATGACTGGCCGCCCTTCCAATCGCAGCGGCCGGTGCCGACACCGGACGACCTTCGCCGGCTGCGCCGGACCGGGCTCGACTTCGTCCGCCTGCCGGTCGATCCCGGCCCTTTCCTGGCCGCCGATGCCGCCACGCGCACAAAATTGCTGGCGATGCTGGACGATGCCGTCGCGGCAGTCATCGATGCGGATCTCGGCATCATCGTCAACGTGCAGGCCAACGGCGCCACCCATTACTGGAATCCCGACCGCATGGTTTCCAGCACCGCCGCGCCCGAATTCGAAGCCTATCGCGCGCTGGTGGGCACGCTTGCCGGCAGGCTGCAGCGGTTCCCGTCGGGCATGGTGGCGCTGGAACCGGTCAACGAGCCGCCGCAATCCTGCTCGTCAAACGTCTGGTCTCTGGTCCAGGCGGCGCTTTTGACGGCAGCCAGGGCATCGTCGTCGACCTTGCCGCTTGTCGTCACCGGCGGTTGCGGCTCGATGGTGAGCGGGCTTGCCGCGCTCGATCCGGAACCGCTGGCGGCCTTCGAGCCGATCCTGTTCACCTTTCATTTCTACGAACCCTATCTGTTCAGCCATCAGGGCGCACCCTGGATGCGCGAGCCCGTCTACCGCGCGCTCAACAACGTGCCGTGGCCGGCCTCCGCCGGTTCGCTCGAACGGACGCTGGCCTCGGTCAGGGCCCGCATGGCCGGGGACACCGAAACCTCGGAAGCCGACAAGCAGGCCGCCTATGCCGAAACCGAACGCGTGCTGACGGTCTATTTCGACGCCAGGCCCGATCGCTGGTTCGTCGACAAATATATCGGCCAGGCGCGCGGCTGGGCCGACAGCCATGGCATCGCGCCGACGCGCGTCATCATGGGCGAATTCGGCGCGCTCCGCACCGACGCCCGCTACGTCGCCGCCCCCAACCCGGACCGCGCCCGCTACATCGCCGATGTAAGGCAGAGCGCCGAGGCATCCGGCTTCCCGTGGGCCTTCTGGGACCTGTTCGACGGCATGGGCATGATGGACGACAAAACCCGCTCGCTCGACCCGGCGATGGTGGATGCATTGGGGTTGAGTATGCCGGAATAAGCGCCTTCCAGATGCGGCCGAGTTCCTTGTCCCCCGTCCGCCAGGACAGGGGGAGCGCGCCGTAGAGCGCTACCTCGGCACACCTTGCGCGCCCGGACGCCCCGCCACCTTCACCGGCCTGTAAAGCGCCAGCGCTATCACCACGAACTTGGTCATCAGCGTCGTCTTGGACGCCAGGCTTTCGGAGGTGTTGAGCAGGATCAGCCAGCCCAGCATAGTCAGCCAGATGCCGGGATGGCAGCGGCGCGCCACTTCGTGCATGAACAGCACGAAGCCGAAAAACAACAGCAGGGTGAAGAAGGCGCCCTGATACAGGAGCAGGCGGATGATCGGGTTCTCGATGCCCTGTTCGAGGCCGTTGATGCGGCGCAGGCTTTCGATGAGATCGATGTCGGGCCCCACGATCAGGTCGCGCGGTTCGAAATGCTTGAACAACTCGAACATTTCGACGCGGGCATTGGCGCTGCCGCTGTCCGACACGAAGCGCTCCAGCAGCGCGTCGAAGAAGCCGTAGGAGAACAGCATGACGACCACGACCGGCAACAGCGAGGCGAGCATGACGGCAAGGGCGGCACCCGGCAGGCTGATGCGCCCTCGCCGCAGATAAGCCACGCCGCTGAAAAGCAGATAGATGCCGCCGAGCGCGATCGTCGTCACCATCGCCGAGCGCCCGCCAAATACGACCAGCGCCGCGCATTGCAGGCCGATCAGCCCGAGCCGCAGCGGCATGGACAGGGATTTCGAACCGGAGAGCAGCGCCAGCACATAGATCGAGGTGATCGTGGCATTGGACAGAGGATGGCCCTGGAGCGCCGTCGAGCGCAGGTCGTTCATGAACACCTCGCCGTCGAGCCGGTAGGGAAAGACCAGCGTCTTGGTGGCGAACTCGAACAGCGCCAGCAGCGCGTTCACCGTCATCACCGCGTGCACCACGGTTTGCATGCGGGCGAACGTCTTTTCGTCGGCCTCGGCCAGCATCATCACCAGCAGCGCCGCCGCCACGAACGTGTCGATCATGCCGGCCATGCCGGGGCGTTGCCTGATGATGACGACGACCAGCAGCATGATCGACATGACGGCCAGCAGCGCGCTGGCCGGCCGCCTGTCGGCGATGGTTAGCATGTAGCCGACCGGGTTGCCGAACGTGCAGGCGCGCCAGGCGAACATCAGCACGAGCAGATAGGTGGAAGGATGGATCTTGGTCGCCGGATTGCCGGTCAGGCCGTCGTAATTGTAGCCCACCAGCCACAGCATGCCACCCGAAATACTGAACAGCAGCGCCACCACCGCGACCAGGCCGTAGCCGGTCACCCAGTCAACGGAATTGCCGGTGCGGGGCGCGGTCGGGGCTTGACCCTGGCCGGCCCAGCCCGCCGCCGGGGTGGCGGACCGGGCGGCGCCCCGGATGGCAGCCATGTCAGGCCGCCTCGTCGACCAGCAAGGCGCCGGTCGGCAACCGCCCCATGACGGAAATGGCTTGCGAGGCCGCCGTGATATCGCGCATCGGCGTCGCGTTCAGCGTGGCGACGAGCACGATCTCGTCGACCATGGCGACCAGCGGTGAGGCGTTGAGATTGTCGGCCAGCGCGCCGCCGTCGACGACGACGAGTTCGAAATTGCGGCTCGCCTGGGCCAGCATATGCTGTGTGAAATAGACGCCCTGCGCCTCGGAAAAGGCAGCCTTCGGCCGACCCTTCCCCAGAAGCGCGACGTTGCTGCCGGGCGCGTATTGGCTGAGCGCTTCGAACGCGTATTCGCCGCGCAGCACGTCGAGGAGACCTGGCTGCGGCTCTTTCTGGCTGCCGCCGGCATTGTTGGTGTCGATGAACAGGACACGGCTGCCCCTGGCAGCCGCCGCATTGGCCAGCAGGCGCGCCACCCGGCCCCGCTGCGCGGAGTCTTCTGGCGCCGACGTCACCAGGATGGACGGTACCAGCGGCCAGTTCGGCGGACGCCGGCTGGACGAGAACAGGCGTCTCAACGCCAGGCCGGCAACCGCGTCCATCTTCTGTCCGGCCGGCGCGGCGGCGCCGCCGAAAGGCCACCAGCGACGGCGCGCTGATTTTGCCGGCAGCACGCCCACCACGGGCGCGTCGATGGCGGATTGCATCTGCGCGCTGGAAAGCACCGTCGGCGACGAGTATTCCGCGATCAGCGCCATGCCGGTGCCGAGCCCCAGCCCGCCGAAGAACGCGCCGAATACCAACAGCAACAGCGGCGGCCAGCTCTTCTTCAGGGCCGGCATGGCGTCGGAGATGATGCGCGCATTGGTGCTGTCGACATTGACCTGCTCGCGCGTTTCCTGCGCCCGTTGCAGATAGGTGGCATAGACGGAGCGCACCGCCTCGAGATCGCGTTGCAGTTCGCGCAGCTTGACCGAGGCCTGGTCGGTGTCGAGCGACTTGCTCTTCATGCCCGCGACCTTCGCTTCCAGCGCCTGCTGGTTAGCCAGCGCCCGCTCGTAGTCGGTTTCGGCGGCGGCGCCGATACGACCGAGTTCCCGCGCGATGAGCGCGCGCGTGTCGCGCAATTGCTGCTGGGCCGCCATCATCGAAGGATGGCGCGGCCCGAGCTCCGTGCCGAGCTGCGAAACCTGGTCGACAAGTGTCGCCTCCTGCGCCCGCAGGCTCGAAATCACCGCCGAGCGCATCGCTTCCGAGGTCGCGTCGGGCGCGCCGCCGGACCGGCGCAACTGGTCGACCTGCGCCTTCAGCGTCGCGGTGCGGCTCTGTGCGGCGGCGAGCTGCGTGTTGATCTCGGTCAGTTCCTGGTCGCTGACCAGATTGCCGGCGGCCATCACCATATTGTTGGCCGACTTGTAGGCCTCGACCGCATTCTCGGCCCGCTGGACGCGCTTGCGCTGTTCGTCCAGCCGCGCCGTGATCGAGTCGGAAGCATCCGTGGCCATCTTCGCGCGCGCGCTCGCCTGATCGGCCAGGTAGGCCTGCGCGATGGCATTGGCGAGCTTCGCCGCCTTGTCGGCGCTCTTGGCGGTTACGATCACGTCGAGGACCAGCACCTTGTCGGCCCGCTTGACCGCAAGCCGCCGGCGCAACGCATCGAGCGTCTTTCCCGTCTTGTCGGTTTCGGCCGACCCCAAGCCTAGCACGCCGCCGAGCAGGCGGTTCAACAATCCGCCCTGCCCGTTGAATTCCGGGTCGTCGGTCAGGTTGGTCGCCGCGATTGCCCTGAGCAGCACGCCGCTCGACTGGACGACGGCAACCTGGCTTTCCACCATGGTGATGCCGCCATCGGGTGGAACGCGGCTCGGATTGACGTCGTTGGTGACCACCTGCAGGTCCTGCGGATCGACGATGATCTCCGCCGCCGAGCTGTAAAGCGCCGGGGTGAACAGTCCATAGAGCAGCGCCGCGAGGGTCAGCAGCGCGGCGGTGGCGAGGATCAGGAAACGGCGGCGCACCAGAATGCGCTTCAGGTCACCCAGCTCGACGGTCGAGGACGGATAGGACGCGGCCGGCGGTGGCTCCGGCGCATATTGCATCACCTCGGGAGCGTGTTGTTGCGGCAACGAGAGCAGGGATGATTGCAAAGGTCGCTCCGACAACACTCCATGTGCCCCAAAAGCTTAAATTGCGGCTTCAGCCTAGCTATTACTCCAACTGTTAAAACACTGTTAATTATGTTGGGAGCTCTTTTGGTTTTTGGCACGGAGTTTGCGTAGCAGAGGCATGGGCCATGTTGACAGGGCGCAAGCGAGCGGGAAACGAATGCCAGTCCGACCGTCGCCCCACCAGATCGGGCCTAAGAATCGAACACTGGCCAATACCGAACATCAGAATTCTTGGGGTGCGACATGCGGGTGAGCCTGCGCCTGGACAGCGACTGCCTCCGTGCTTTTCACCTGCTGCTGCTGCAGCGCCTTGCCGCGCTCGCCGAGATCGCGGTCAGCGTCGACGCACGCCCAGCCGGGAGCTGCATTCCGGGCAGCGTCGCGGCACTGTTTCAGCTTGAAACGGTCATCCATGGCTTGCCCGCGGACGGACTGGCCAAGCGCCTGCCCTTGTCGGCGTTGGCACCCTACCGCACGCACCCCGCCGCCGCGCCCGACCTCGTGGTCGACCTCTGCGGCGATGTGCCAATAGAGGGAACACGCGTATGGCATGTGACCTATGACGGCGCCGGCGGCGAAGCGGCCCTGCTGGCGTCGATCCTCGATGGCCGGACCCCGCGGGCCCGCATAGAGGAGAACGGCGGCGTCGTCGCCGAAGGACGCCTGGGGACCGAATATGGTGGCATCGCGCTCGCCTCGTTCCAGGACATGCTGGCGCGCACGGCAAGCCTGATCCTGGCGGCGGTGACAGGCGCGGCGCGGGGCGCCCTACCCGTCCTGCCCGAGCCGGTGGACGGCAGGGGGCCGCCTTCGCTGCCCTCGGCCGGCAAGCTCGGCGTCAGGGCGGGCAAGGCATTGGCGCGGCGCATCGTCCAGAAGGTCTACCATCTCTGCTACAACGCCCCGCACTGGAAGGTCGGCTGGCGCGAAACCGGCGGGCGGGATCTGTTCGACCTGCGCGCGCATCCGGCCTCGGGCTGGCATGAGCTGCCCGACGACGGCAGCCGCTTCTACGCCGATCCGTTCCCTATCCTTCATCAAGGACAGGTAACCCTGTTCGTCGAGGACTATATCCACCGCCTGGGCCGAGCCATCATTTCCGCCGTGCCGTTTGGTCCGTCGGGGCCGATCGGCCGTCCGGAGCCGGTGCTCGATCTGCCCTACCACCTCTCCTACCCCTTCGTCTTCGAGCGTGACGACGAGGTCTGGATGGTGCCCGAAAGCTGCGCCAACCGGACGGTGGATCTCTACCGCGCCACCGCCTTCCCGGGCGGATGGGTCAAGGAAGCGACGCTGCTGTCCGACATCGTCGCCAGCGACGCCACCTTGGTCGAGCATGGCGGCTCGTGGTGGCTGTTCGCCACCGTTCGGGACGGTGAAGGCAGCGCCCGGCACGGCGGCGGCGCCTTCTCCGACGCGCTGCATCTGTGGTCGGCGCCGGACTTTCGCGGCCCCTGGACGCCGCATCCCAGGAACCCGGTGCTGATCGACATCGCCTCGGCGCGGCCGGCCGGACGCATGGTCGAACGCAACGGCCAGTTGCTGCGTCCGGTACAGGACTGCCGCGGGAGCTACGGCGGCGCCCTTGGCATCGCACGCGTCACTCACCTTGATTTGAACGGCATGGAGCAGCATGTCGAGACGATCTTAACCCCCGGCGCGCTATGGAGTGGGCGTAAGCTGCACACGCTCAACGAGGCGGGCGGCCTGGAGTTCATCGACGGCTCGGCGATCGCGCCGCGCTGGAAAAGAGGTGGCCGTGGTTAACCTAAACGTTTGTTACTACCGGCCACCCGCGCTGGTTGCTTGAGGTTGATTATGGTCCGGAAGATATTTTCCACCACGGATTGTGGAGACAGAAGATGACCAGCATGAAGGGCAGCGAGATGACAACCGTCGACGCTGTCCCGGCCGAAGTCGACGTCGCGATCGTTGGCGCTGGAATGGCCGGCACCACGCTGGCAACCGTGTTGGCAAAAGCCGGCCGCAAGGTGGCACTGATCGATCCGCACCGCGTTCATCACGAAGAGTTCCGGGCCGAGAAAATCGGTAGCGATCAGATACGGCTGTTCGAGAAGCTCGGCCTCGACGAAACGATCATGCGGCTCGTCACGCCGTTTGACGACATTCATGTTTTCCGCCTTGGCCAATTGTTCGCGCGTGAGCGCAGGCCCGAATACGCATTTTCCTATGCCGCGTTGATTAACGGGCTGCGCGATGCCCTTCCTCCGCAAGTGCCGATAACCGTCGGCAAGGTCGCCGAGGTCTCGACCGGGCCGGATCGGCAGCGCCTTGTGCTGAACGACGGCAGGGTCATCACGGCTCGCCTGCTGGTGGTCGCCACCGGTCACAGCGAAGCGGTGCGGCGCGCCATCGGCGTCGAGCGGGTCGAGCAATCGAAAGCTCATTCGCTGTCGATGGGTTTCGACCTCGCCATTCCGCCGCGCGAATGCGTCTACCAGGCCGTCACCTGCTACGGCAGGCGGGCCAGCGACCGCGTCGCCTACATCACCGTCTTTCCCCTCGGCGACAAGATGCGGGCCAACATGTTCGTCTATCGCACCGTGGCCGAACAATGGACGAGGGATTTTCGGGCCGATCCGCGGAAGATGCTTTGCGAATTGATGCCTGAAATATCGGCCCAATGCGGCAACTTCGCTGTCTCAAGTCCCGTCGAGGTCCGGCAGATCAACCTTACCACGACGCAAGGCCATCGCCGCGACGGGGTCGTCTTCATCGGTGACGCGTTCTGGACGACATGCCCGACGCCGGGCGTCGGCATAGGGCGGGTTATGATCGACGTCGATCAGCTCCATTCCGTGCACATTCCACGCTGGCTGGAGACGCCAGGCATGGCGGCGGACAAGATCGCCGCCTTCTATGACGATCCGGTCAAGCGGGCCTCCGATGAGGCCGGCATGCGTGTGAGCATCTACGCCAGGCGGATCACCACCGAAACCGGGCTGGAATGGCGCGCGCGGCGCCTGCGCAACAACACGGCACGCAGGCTGATGATCATCGGCCGCAAGGTGCGCCATTTGGGAATGCGGCGGCAGCCGGGCATGGCGTGAGGGGTTTCCCACCCCTTATCGTCATAAAGGCACTTCCGTGGTTCTGCCCTCGAGGCAGCACCTCTACCCGCCTACCGGAGAAGGAAACCGCCGGAGCGCTTCATCGGGAAACGGCGCTCAAAAAGCAGATCGAGTGCCGTTCGGTGGGAACAAGCGGCTTGCCGACAGGTTATTCCCGCAGGAGATCCTGTCATGGTCAAGAATATCGACCGCGCGTTGCAGGATGCTATTCTGGCAATGCGCATTCTTCGCAAATCCATCATTGATCATGGGCATATGGAAGCCATGGCCGAATTTGACGGCTTGATGAGCGTGACCATATCAGAGGCCGAGCGCCAACTCACCAGTTGGCAGACCGGTCATCGCGCCGAGCTATCGGACCACGCAGAACCCTGACGCGATCTCAAGGATCGCACATGAGGGAACCTTGCCGAACGGCATTGGTTTCATGGAATGCTATACGCCGCCGGAGGACAAAGTGGCCCGATTGGTCGACAAGCATAAGCTTGAAAGAGCCGATCGCGAGTCGCGGCTCATCCTTGACGCCGAACGGCAGGCCCGCGACGCGAAGACGGCGCGGCTTCGCAAGCAGCGGCTGTCCGCCGAGCCAAGCGGCGAGCGACAGAAGCCCGCCGCGCCGAAGCGACGTGGATGACGGCCTGCTGTTCCGCAAAAGCAAAAGGCGCGATCGGTCGATCGCCCCTTTGTTTCAGCAGGCGAATGCACTTTTCCATTCAGAGCTTGGCCGGTAACCCTGAAGGTCCAGCGAGAGCAGTGACGGCCGAAAGCCGTTCGCGCTTGTGCCAGGTTGGCTTCTCGTATTTCTTCACCAGCTATCTCCCCTTGGTGGATACCGCAGAGAAGACCGGCTTCGCCGCCAATGTCAATCGTACCAGGACGACCATGGTGTTCGAAACGCCTGCGCCGGGTGAATCGGTCTCCCGTGCTTTCAAATCCGCCGGTACAGGATAGATTTAGGATCGAGAAAGCGCCACAAGCCGCCTGGGAGGACCTTGCCAATGTCAGACACCGCCTTGCCGCTGGTGATCAGCGCGCCCGAGCCGCGTACGCTCGAACTGATCTTCACGCCGCCAAAGCTGGCGCGCCTCAAAGCACATTATCGCATCGTCGAGACGACGCCCGACGGCGTGGCGCGGCTGCCGCCCGAGCTGCTGGCCGAGGCCCGCTACATCGTCGGCCAGCCGCCGATCTCGCCGCGGACGCTTGAGGCGATGAAAACGCTGCGCTGCGTCTTCAATGTCGAGAGCAACCTCCTCGACAACATGCCCTACGAAACACTGTTCGCACGGGGCATCCATGTCGTCACGACGGGCCTGGTCTTCGCCGAGCCGGTAGCCGAGCTCGGCCTGGCCATGGCGCTCAACCTTGCCCGTGGCATCGTCGATGCCGACCTTGCTTTCCGCAAAGGCGAGGAATTGTGGGGCGGCGACGGCAACCAGACGGCGCGGCTGCTTTCGGGAGCCGATGTCGGCATCATCGGCTTCGGCGATCTCGGCCGCGCCCTCAACCGCCTGCTGTCGGGCTTCCGCACCCACACGAAGGTGTTCGACCCCTGGCTGCCGCCGTCGATCCTGAGGGAAAACGGCGTCGAGCCGGCCTCGCTGGACGAGGTGCTGTCATCAAGCGACTTCGTCTTCGTCGTCGCTTCGGTAACCTCCGAGAACCAGGGGTTTCTCGGCGCCGACGCTTTTGGCAGGATGCGCAAGGGAGCCGCCTTCATCCTGCTCAGCCGTGCCGGCGTGGTCGATTTCCCCGCCTTGATGGCGGCGGTAAGGAGCGGTCACATCCTTGCCGCCAGCGACGTCTTTCCCGAGGAGCCGCTGGCGGGCGACCATCCCGTGCGCGCGCTGCCCGGCTTCCTGCGCTCCGCCCACCGGGCCGGCGCCCTCGACATCGCCTTCAAACGCATGGGCGACATGGTGCTGGAGGACATGGACCTGATCGATCGCGGCCTGCCGCCACTGCGCTCCAAACGCGCCGAGCGCGAGACGGTGTCGAGGATGCGCTCGAAGCCGTCGGACAGGAATTAAGCAACCGCGCCGGTGTGAGCATTGCTCAACCCCATCGGCAAGGTTTTGTACCAAACCGTACGTTGAATCCCCTTTGAGATGCACCTTCGGAGGAGTAAAAAACAACCTCTGGGAGGTAGCGATGGTTGGAAGCCATATAGACATGGCGCGGGCAGCTATCGAAGCCAGCCTCCTGCTACGACATCGTTCCATTGCTGGAAACGTCGCCTTTCGCCGCGAAATCGACCATTCCAGGCACGTGATCGCGCAATCGCGCGAGCTTCTGAAACGGCTTCGCCAACGCCAGCGCGATGATAACGGTCCGGCCTGGGAAGATACAGACCCGGTTCCCATCTCAGCGTTCGATGCCGATATTCTGCGCGCTGTGTTTCGAGATCTGGTCTCGGAAGCGAACGTGCCCGAGTGTCAATGGCGCGACTTGGCCAAAAGCCTGGTTCACGAGTTTACCGGCTGCGAGCTGGTCGAGACCGGCTTGATAGAATGGCTCATTCACAAATAGTGATCCGCCAAGGCCCGTGAGCCCGTCCCCCAAGGGATGCCCGCGCTTCCTGATGGAACGATCGTGCCGCCGGCTGGTTTTGCAAATGGTCGGGCGGTGGGAAGCCCGGCGTACTCAGAAGGCCCGTCACGAGTCGCGTCGGTGGCGGGCCTTTCCATGTCCAGCAGCGATATTGGCCGAAGGTCCCATTCGCGCNTATCAGCCATAGCTTGATTAATGGTCCGGACGTCTTTGGGGGACGGCATCGTGCCAATTCGCAGGAATCTTGCCGCCAATCCGAGACGGCTGGTCAGCGGCCACGCGTCGGTGAGCGCCGTTTGCCGCGGACTGGGCATGAACCGCTCGCAGTTCGAGCGTTACCTGCAAGGCAAGGAGGATCAGCCTGCGGCAGGCGATGCGGATGTGCGGCGTCGTCAGCCTCGACGATACGCGCCTCGACCAGCTTGTGGCCAGCCTCGCGCGCGAAAGCTAGAGTGGTCGAGGCCAATGACGATTTGGCCGGGCCAGCAAGAGGATCGCGATGCTCAACACGGTCGACTATGGCGGCAAGGAAGCCGATATTGTCCATGCGCTGGAGGAAGACATCATCTTTGGCCGGCTGGCGCCCGGCACGCGCCTGGTCGAGGACGTGCTGCTGGCCCGCTTCCCGGTCTCGCGCCACACCATCCGCCAGGCCCTCTATCAACTGGAAAGGCTTGGCGTCGCCACGCGCGAGCGCAACAAGGGTGCCACGGTGCGCCGGCTCGCCCCCGAGGAAGTCCGCCAGATCTACGAGGTGCGCGAGATGCTGCAGCGCCAGGCCGCGCTGATGATCCGGCTGCCGGCGAGCGAGGCGCTGATCGCCGAGTTGGCTGAGATCCACCGCGTCTACAGCGCCCATGTCGACGCCGGCTACCTCAGAGGCATCCATGAGGCCAACGACCGCTTCCACCTCACCATGTTCTCGGCCTGCGGCAACGCCTATCTGGTGTCCTCGATCGAGCACTATATGCGCCTCAGCCTGCCGGTACGGGCGAATTCGCTGGCCGACCGGGACAAGCTCGAGATCTCGCGCCAGCATCATCTGATGATGATCGAGGCGCTGAAGCGCAGCGACAATTGGGTGCTGGCGCAGCTCTGCGTCGATCACCTGCAGCCAAGCAAGGCGTTTTATCTCAGGGAGGTCGAGGTGGGCCCGGTGGGCCGCGACGCCGGCTGAGACGCGCAACCCGCCGCTCCCCTGAAGCGGCGAAGAGATTCGGGCTCGGCCCGGCGATACTATCTGACCTTCACGACCACCTTGCCCTTGGCGCGCCCCGTCTCGACATAAGCCAGCGCCTCGTTGGTTTTCTCGAACGGGAAAACCTGATCCACGACGGGGCGTATGACACCGGATTGGATGAGCGATGCGATCCTGCTCAGTTGCTCGCCCTGCGCCCACATGAACAGGAACGAATATTCGACACCGGCGCGTCTGGCCTTGCGGCGTATGCCGCGGCTCAGCAGGCGCAGCACCAGGTTCAGGACGATGTTGAGGCCTTTGTCCCTGGCAAATTCGGGATCCGGCGGACCGGAGATGGAGATGAGTTTACCGCCCGGCTTCAGCACATGCAGGGATTTTTCCAGCGTCTTGGCGTCCTGGCTGTTCAGGACGAGGTCGTAGCCGTGCAGGATCTTTTCGAAATCGTCCTTCTTGTAGTCGATGACGATATCGGCGCCGAGGCCTCTCAACAGATCGGCGCTCGCGGCGCCGGCCGTCGTTGCGACGGTGGCGCCGAGATGCTTTGCCAATTGGATGGCGGCGGTCCCGACGCCGCCGGAACCGGCCTGGATGAACACCTTCTGGCCCTTCGTCAGCCCTGCCCTTTCGACAAGCACCTGCCAGGCGGTAAGAGCGACCAACGGAATGGAAGCGGCCTCCTCCATGCTGAGATTGTCCGGCTTCAACGCCACGTCGGCTTCGTCCACGGCGATGAACTCGGCGAATGTCCCGATGCGGCCGTCGCGCGGCCGCGAAAAGACCTCGTCACCAGCCTTGAATTTGCGGACCTTGGATCCGACCCGCATGACGACCCCTGCCACGTCATGGCCCAGGATGAAGGGCGGGCGATAGGGCAATATCAGCTTGAACTCCCCGTCCCGTAGCTTGGAATCAAAAAGGTTCACTCCGGCGGCGTGGACCTCGATCAGGACATCGTTGTCCCCCACATCAGGCTGCGGCATCTCGGCGAGCCGCAACGCTCCCTTCTTTTGATATTTGTCGACGACGAAGGCTTTCATCATGTTCGCTTTCTGAAAATCGTTTGTTTAGGCAGGCAAGCGGAACTGCTTGCGCAACGTCTTGTCGAACATCCCGGCGGGCGCGAAGCGACGCAGCAGGTTGACCAGCCGCGCCGTCTTGCCGGCGGTGTAGCGCCGGCGCTGATGTTTGTTGGTCGCCGCCTTGAGAACCACATTTGCCACCACTTCCGGCGGGTCCGCCTTGGGCATCACGTCGCGAAGCAATGCGTCGACCCCGGCTCGCGCCTGATCATATTCCTTCATGACCGAATCGGGCTCGAACCCATTCTGGTCGAAAACGGTGCGCACGAATGCCGGCGCGATGACCGAGACGCGAATATTGAAGGCACGGATCTCATGATCGAGCGATTCCGAATAACCTTCGAGCGCGTGCTTGACTGCGGAGTAATGCGCCGAATATGGCGCGGGTACCACTCCCAGGATCGAGCCGATATTTATGATGCGTCCTACGCCCTGCCGCCGCATCGACGGCAACACCGCATTGGTCACGCGCATGACGCCGAACAGGTTGACGTCGAACAGCGCCTGCACCTGGGAAACCGAGGATTCTTCGGCTCCTCCAAGCATTCCGACGCCGGCATTGTTGACCAGCAGATCGATGCGGCCGGTCTGCGCGTGGATGGTTGAAACGAGTGCATCGATGGCCATATCGTCGGTCACATCGCAAACCAGCATGGTCACTCCTTTCGGGCTGTCGCCGAGCTTGCGGCGGCTTGTGCCGAACACGGTAAATCCCGCTCGCGCCAACGCTTCCGCGCTGGCGCGGCCGATACCCGAGGAGGCTCCCGTGACGAGCGCCGTCTTTCCCGAATTCCTGTTCATTGGGGCTCCAAAATCATGAGGGGCTATCTTTTTCGCTCCATTAGAATTATGATCGTACTATCATATTACATCCATAATGCAATAGAAGAAAGGAACCGCAGCCATGCGCTATGAAAAAGGCCGGAAGGACGCCTCGCGCGGCCGGATCATTGAGGTGGCCGCCAACCGTTTTCGCGGTGACGGTATCGCTGCGTCGGGGCTGGCAACCATCATGAAAGACGCCGGCTTGACCAACGGGGCCTTCTACCCGCACTTTCAATCCAAGGCGGCGCTTGTCCGTGAAACCGTGGCAGCGGCCCTGGAGGATCAGTCGGACCAGATCCGCGAAGCTTTGGCTGCCGGCGGCCTGGATATGGCCATCGACGCCTATCTGTCGACGGCACACCGGGACAATCCGGGACAGGGCTGCGTGTCTGCCGCATTGTTGCCGGAGATCGCACGCGAGCCTTCCGAAACACGCCAACTCTATACCGAGCGCTTGCTGACCCTGGTGCGCCAGGTAGCGGCGGAACTGCCGCCGCGGACCCGGAACCCGGAAAGCGTTGCGCTGGGCATCTTTGCGACCCTTATCGGCACTCTTCAGATGGCCCGCGCCGTGGACGGAACGGACCTCTCGGGACGCATCCTGGCGGCAGGGGCAAGCGCGGCACGCACGCTGATCCAGGGGGATAACGAGGCTGCCTCGCTCGGGCACTGAAACTTTCCGCAAGCGGGCCTCGTTGCTGCGCAATCGCCTCCCGAGGCGATGACAAGACCCTCCAATCAATGCCTCGCTGGCTGCGCCCGCGAGGCCTTTTTTGTGCGGCGACGAGACCCGTCCTGCGGGAACCGGCACCATCCGCGAACCGCGAAGTTATCCAGAGGGCCAGGCGCCTGGCCGTCCAGCGGTACCGGCGATGCGCCGCGACGGAGAAGGCTGCCAAAAACCAAGCAACCGCCTGTACGCCGTGGCTACCGCTCAATACCGCAAAGGTTTCAAGGTTCTCCGGAACATATTTGGGCGAAGTTTGGAATTTTGGTCTGATAAACCGGAACTTTCGGGCAAACCGTTTCGTTTAAATCTTGATCGTTGCTTCGACGGTCACAAAGCAACAGGGAAGGACCCAGTCATGAACATCAAGATGATTTGCCTTGGCGCCATGGCGCTTTCGATGGCCACCGGTTCGGCTCTCGCGGGATCCAACACGGGAACATCCGCTCTCGACGATCCTGCCAAGATGAAGCCGTTCTACACGGACTCCGGCATGAAGACGATGGTCGGCAATGATGACTTCGTGAAAGCCTGGAAGGCCCTCACGCCTGAAGACCAGACCGCCATGAAGACCGCTTGCGCCGACGAGTCCAAGAACGCCAACCCAACCAACACGCATCCGGAATTCTGCAGTAGCGTGAAATTGAACGGCGGCAGTTGATAAGGCGTTGGCGCCGTAGGCATGGAACAGCCCCGTTCGCGGGGCTGTTTTCGTGACTGCCGTGCTTTGCCTTGCCGTCACCGCCGCTTTGGCCCCGACACAACTGCTCATTCTGCCTCGACTCCAGGCGCCTGCCGCCAGTCCTTATCGTCGACCGACACATTTCCCGCGGCTTCATGAAGAGGAAAAAACAGCGTCCTTGCTCTGGCCATGTTGCACTGCGGAATATATGCTGCATTGCAATATCGGCTACCCGGCGGACGATGACGGCTGGGCGCAAACGAAGGAGGTGTCGTGGCGGCATCGTTTCGGCCTGACATACAGGGCTTGCGCGCGCTGGCGGTTGGCGGCGTCGTCGCCTACCATTTTGGCGTCACGGCACTGCCCGGCGGCTTTGCCGGGGTCGACATCTTCTTTGTCATCTCCGGCTGGCTGATCACCACGCATCTGATGCAGGAGATCACCGAGACCGGCCGGCTCGACCTCTGGCGCTTCTATGCCAGGCGAGCACGGCGCCTTCTGCCGGCCGCCATCTTCGTCATCCTGGCCACGCTCGCCGTCGGCACCTTCATCATGGCGCCGCGGGAACAGGCGCTCTATTCGCGCGGCGCCATGTATGCCGCGGCCTACACCATCAATCTGTGGCTGCTGCGCTGGTCGTTCGACTATTTCGCCGCCGATTCCTTGAGCAATCCCTTCATCCACTTCTGGTCGCTGTCGGTGGAGGAGCAGTTCTATCTCGTCTGGCCGGCACTGCTTGTCTTCGCCGCCTGGCTGCATCGGGGCCGGCGCATGACGGTGGTCGTGATCGGCGCCGTCGGCCTCGCCTCCTTCGCGGCTTGTCTGTGGTTCACCAGCCTCTCGCCGGCCTGGGCCTTCTACTTCTCGCCGCTGCGGGCCTGGGAATTCGCCGCCGGCGGCCTGGCGACCTTTGCCACTCCAATCTTGTGGCGGCATCAGTTCTGGCTGCGGGCGGCACAGGGGTGGCTGGGCCTGGCGCTGATCGCCGTCGCCTATCTCTGTTTGAGCGAAAACCTGCCTTTCCCCGGCTGGTACGCGCTGCTGCCGGTTGCCGGCTCCGTGCTGGTGCTGTTGAGCGGCGCCGGCGAGCAGGGCGATGCCCCGGCCAAGACTCGCTGGCAGGCCTTGGCGCCCGCCGCCATGCTCTCGCTGGCGCCCTTGCAGTGGGTCGGCACGCTCTCCTATTCGCTCTATCTCTGGCATTGGCCCGTCATCGTCTATGCCGCCATGCTGCACCCCGACCTCGGCGTGGCGCAGCGTATCGGCTGCGCCGTGCTGGCGCTGGCGCTGTCGGCGGCCACCTACCGGCTGATCGAAAACCCCGCGCGGCGCGGCGACTGGCTGGCGGCGACAGCCAGGGCCTTTCGCTTCGACGCCAGCCCGGCCGCAAGACCGCTTCGGCTATTACCGGGGCTTGCCCTCGCCCCGGCCCTCGTGCTGACCGCCGCCGGCGTGGCTGCGGCCTACGCCAACGCGCATCTGGCCACCCGCAACATCGACCCGACCCAGCGCGGCATCGAAGAGGCCGCCGAACAGCCGTCCATCGCGCGCGCCGTCGACAAGGACTGCCTGCTCGATTTTCACACTGTGGAGCCGAAACCTTGCACCTTCGGGCCGGCCGACGCCGCCCACACCATCGTGCTGTTCGGCGATTCGCATGCCGACCACTGGTCGACGCCGCTGGTCGAGGCGGCAAAACGCAACGACACCAAAGTGGTCACCTACCTCAAATCCTCGTGCCGCGCTTCGCGGCTGTCGACCTTCAATGCCGTGCTCAAACGCGACTACACCGAATGCGACGCCTGGCGCGAACAGGCGATTTCAGACATTATCCGCGGCAAGCCGCGCCTGGTGGTGATCTCAGAATTCTCGATCGGCAATCTGACGCGCGACATGTCCGCCGCCAGCCGCGACGCCGAGATAGCTCGCTGGCAGGCCGGCCTGCGCTCTACCTTGGAGGCCTTCAGCCAGGCCGGCGTCGAGACCGCCGTGATCCGCGACACGCCGATCGGCGACAGCTTCGCGGACGCCTGCGTCGCCCGCGCGCTGTGGTGGCGCGAGGCGCCGTCGCTGTGCGACACACCGAGGGCCGAGGCCGCCAATGACGACGTGGCCGCCGCCGAGCGCGCGGTGGTGAAAAGCATCCCAGACACGCTCTATATCGACCTCACCGACCGCTTCTGCGGCCCGACCGAATGCCACGTCTTCATCGACGGCAAACTCGCCTTCCGCGACAGGCATCATCTGGCGACGGCCTTTGCCGAGACACTGGCAGGACCGCTGGAAAAGGCGCTGTTTAGAGGGAGTTAGACTTTCCTTGCCCCTTGTGGGAGAAGGAAGAAACGCTCGCTTACCCAGCCCCCGCCAGTTCCGCCATATACCGCTCCAACGTCACCTTCCCACGCTCCGGCCTGGTCGGCGGATCATAGGTGTCATCAACCGTCACCTCCGTCATGCGCGCGTAGGATTGTGCCGCTTTCGGCGAAAACCCCATGCTCTCGAACGTCTCAGCCCAATGTTCGCGAGGCACCGAGACCACGCGCACCTCCTTGCCGAGCGCCCCGCCAAAAGCGGCGGCGACATCCCTGGCCGTGTAGCGCGACGGCCCTTCGACGTGATGCAGGCCGTTCTTTTCCGGCGGCTCCGTAAGCAAGCGCGCCGCCGCTTCGCCGAGGTCGCGTGGCGCCACCATCGGCAGTTCGAAATCCGCCGGGAAGAGCGTGTTGACGATGGCCTCACGCCTGGCGGTCTCCAGGGAGGCATCCCAATTGCTCATGTAATAGGCCGCGCGGATGATGCTGGCCGGAATGGCCTGGCTATGCAGTTTTTCTTCCAGCCCATGCAGTACGGTGAGGTCGCCGGCCCGTTCGCCCGCATGCGCGCCATAGGCCGATTCCGCCACGACCTTCTCCAGTCCCGAACTGTCCAGCGCCGCAATGATGGCGTCCACAGTCCTGCGCTCCTCGGCATCCGTGTCGGTCGAAGGATCGGCCGGCGGATTGAGCAGGAACGCCCGTGTGCCACGCCTGAACACCCCGCGCAGCGCCTCGACATCGAGCACATCAGCCACCGCCACCTCCGCGCCCTGCGCGGCCAGAGGCGCCGCCTTGGCCTTGTCGCGCGTCACCACCGTGACCGGCTCGCCTTGCCGCAGGAGCGCTACCGTCGCTGCCGAGCCGACATGCCCGGTGCCGCCAAGAATGATGTGCATGGTCCAATCTCCCTTGCTGGTTGCATCCAGGGGAAATGGACGGCGGCGACCAAGGTTCAAAACGCCCCTCGCCATGCTGACAGGTATGGCCAGGGCGGCATCGCCCGGCAGGTCCTTTGGCGCCACGGCAACCAGCTCGAACGATCGATTCATCGATTTATGGGAACAGGGCCGTGGCTGCAGCGTTTATTAGACACACCTTAAGAAGGAGGTTGTCATGAAAAAGCTCTTGATTGCATCCGTGATCGCGATCGCTTCGGCGGTGGCGGTGATCGCTCCGGCAAGTGCCGCCAGTATTACGCTCGGCATCGGGAACGGCTATGATGACGACTACTACGTTCCCAGACATCGCGACTATTACCGTCACTACTCCGACGATGGCGCCTATTACGGTGGCTACTCCGACGATGGCGCCTATTACCGCCGTCACCACTATCGTTATGGCGTCTACGACGACGGTTACCGGCCGCGCTATTACGGCATGTACCATCGCCGCTGCCACACCGAGTTGGTGAAGCATTGGCGTCACCACCACCGTGTCATCGAGACAGTGCGCGTCTGCGGCTATTGACCTTGGGATATATCCCGGCCGGCGTAAGCCGGCCGGTGGCTTGCTAACGGACGGATAAAAGAGCGTGCTTCAAGATCAGTGCACGCCGCGAACCGCTTTCCGTGGTGAGCCTAGAACGCCGGATGTGGCATCAATCGCCGCGCAACAACGCCTCCGCGTAGCGGCCATTGGTGATGAAAGGCCCGGCGCCGGAAATTCGAGATAGTCAGCCGCGTAGGCATAATGGTGTCAGACCGTTCAGGATCCGGTACGACATGGTCACACGCGCTTAGGCAATATAGGCTCGGCCGCCATTGCGTTGCGGCTCACGTAAAGAGCACCCAATCGCCGACAACGTTTCGGGCCGCTTGCCAGGCTCAACGTCGAAACGGCTTTCACGATTCCCAGGCACTGCTTGGTATTGGGCTTAGCGAGCTTTCAAGCTTCGGGCGAGATGACTCCCTCCATCAATGCTTGCGCCTCTGGCCCTTCACTTTCGCGGCAAAACGCAACACCATCTTCCCGAATCATGAGACGATGAAAAGTGGACACCCTCTCTACCACCGAACGAAGCGAACGGATGGCGCGTATCCATGGCAGGGATACGAAGCCGGAGATGGTCGTGCGCCGGCTGCTCCACGGGATGGGCTATCGTTACCGGCTCCACCGTGGCGACCTGCCTGGAAAGCCGGACATTGTTTTTGGAAAACGCAAAAAAGCGATTTTCATTCATGGCTGCTTTTGGCATCGTCACGACGATCCGGCGTGCACGCTCGCCCGTCTTCCAAAGTCCCGGTTGGACTTCTGGGGACCAAAATTGTCGGCAAACGCGAAGCGCGACGCGCTCAAACAGGATGCACTGAAGCGGCTCGGCTGGAACGTACTGGTTGTCTGGGAATGCGAATTGCGGCAGGGTGAACAATTAGAGAACAAGCTGCGCCAATTCGTGGGGGAATAGCATGAAGTCGATCGAGCTGTTCGCAGGCGCCGGCGGGCTTGGCATGGGTGTGAGCCGTGCCGGCTTCACGCCGGAAGCCGTAATTGAGTGGGACCGATGGTGCTGCGATACCATTCGAGAAAACCGGACTGATGGCCTCGGCCTGGTCGGCGACTGGCCCGAGCCCATCGAGGGCGATGTCCGCAGCGTCGATTTTCGGGCGCACGAGGGCAAGATCGATCTGGTGACAGGCGGCCCGCCCTGCCAGCCATTCTCGCTGGGCGGCAAGCATCGCGCCCATCTGGATTCGCGTGATATGTGGCCGGAAGCAGTCCGCGCGGTCCGCGAAACCAAGCCACGCGCCTTCATCTTCGAGAATGTAAAAGGGCTGACCCGCGAAACCTTCGCGACGTATTTTTCGCACATCGTACTGCAAATGACGTACCCCGAGTTGGTCGCCGAATCCGACGAGGGTTGGGAAAGCCACCTGCGGCGGCTCGAGAAGCATCATACTGGCCGTCGCGGACCAAGAGGCCTCGAATATCGGGTCGTTCCACGTTCGTTGAACGCGGCGAATTACGGGATTCCGCAGCGTCGGGAGCGCGTGATTTTCGTGGGCTTTCGAGCCGACCTCGACATCAAATGGGCTTTTCCATTGGAAACGCACTCTCTGGAGGCCTTGCTGTGGGATCAGGAAAACGGGGACTACTGGGACCGACATAAAGTCCGCAATGCTGATCGCAAGGTTGGGGACAGGCATTCCGAGCGCGCGGCGCGGCTCGACGTCAAACCAAAAACCGCACCATGGCGGACAACGCGAGATGCGATTGGCGATCTGCCCGATCCCGAGCACGAGTCGCGAAAAGCCGCGAACCATAACAATCACCGGTTCCAACCTGGGGCGCGATCCTACCCCGGACATACTGGGAGCCCGCTCGACGAACCGGCCAAGACCTTGAAAGCAGGCGTCCATGGCGTTCCGGGCGGCGAGAACATGCTGCTGCGGCCGGATGGTAGCGTGCGATACTTTACCGTGCGCGAAAGCGCTCGCTTGCAGACATTCCCGGATAATTTCCGCTTCCACGGCGCATGGTCCGAAACCATGCGTCAGCTCGGCAATGCCGTCCCGGTGGAACTGGCGAACATTATCGCGCGCAGCGTGAAACGCCATCTTACGTTGGGGGGATCGGACTTCCTGAAATGAAGGCTTATGTGTTGGGGGCAGCGTGACTGAAGATGTTTATAATCCGCTGGATAAACTGAACCTTGCCCGTAGCATCGAATTTGAACTGCTAACGCGCGAGCCTGGACCGCTGTCTTCGGTCGATCATATTCCTGGTGCGGGTGTGTACGTCATCTATTATTCCGGCAGCTTGCCCATTTATGCCCCGATTGCCGAAGGCAATAAAGGCGGCACCTTTAGCCGGCCGATCTATGTAGGCAAGGCTATTCCCAAAGGCGGAAGAAAAGGTGGCCTTCGGAGAGACTTCTCGCCAACTGGCAACGCACTCGCAAGTCGTCTCCGTCAGCATGCAGCGTCGATCGACGAAGCGATCAATCTCAACCTCGCTGATTTTTCCCTCCGTCATCTTGTGGTGGACGACATTTGGATTCCTTTAGGCGAAAACATGCTCATTGAGACGTTTCAGCCGACCTGGAATCGTGCAATCGATGGTTTCGGGAACAAGGACCCGGGCCGTAGACGAGCCAACCAATACAAGTCTCCTTGGGATGTGCTTCATCCCGGGCGACGCTTCGCCGACAAATTAGGTGATGGCGGAATGACAACAGAATTCCTGGAGCAACGCGTAGCGGACTACCTAGCGGGCCGCCCACTGGCTAGATTGCCAAAGGTGATCGCCGACCAGCAGGACGAAGAAACGAAAGAAACCGAGGAGAGCGCGGACGAAGCGTAGATCAGTGCTATCGACCCGCTCGGCGGAAGACCGAGACGACGGGCTGTACCGTAGCTCTTCCCCGGTGATTTGCCGTTTAGAATGGAGCTGCCCTAGCGCCCCATCATCATCCCATAATGCACGGCCAGCAGATCGAGCCCTACCTTCAACAGCTTCGTCACCACGTCGCGCCCTTCGCCATCCTGTTCGGCCACGGTCTTCACCGGCTGTTCCAGGCACACGACATTCCGCACGATTGCCGCCACGTCCCAATGCCCGAGCGCCCGTGTCGCGGCGGCGTGCGCGCGGCCGGCGTTCAGCACGCTGTCGGCGATGCCGCCGCCGAGGCGCCCGCCGTCGACGCGCTCCGTCCAGCGCATCGGCTTGATATCGGCCTGCTGGCTGCACCGGAAGTGCTCGCGGTAGCGCATGCCGGCCTCGCGCTGCTGGCGGGTCAGCGAGGTGATGCCCAGCAGCGGGTCGACATTGCGCACCCGCACGATGCCGCCGGTGGAAGTGTGGCCGTCATTCGACACCTCGTAGACGCGCCGTGCCTCGGCCGTTCCCGGTGTCAGCCGCTTGCGGCCGAAGGCATCGTCCTTCAGCGCGAAATCATGGCCGACCTCGCGGCGGATGCGCACCTGCTCGGCCTCGCCTCTCGGCAGTTTCGGCGCTTGCGGCCTGGCGGCCTTGGTTTTCTTGGGCATGGGTGGCTCCTTGGTTGTGTTCGAGTGGTGGCCTTGCAGAACCTGGGTTCCTCGCCTGGCAAAGCGTGGGAGGGGTGGCCGCGAAGCGGACCGAGCGGGGCAGCGCCGACAGTCGAAAGTTGCCTCTTCAGGGGTGCGCATTGCGATGCTCATTCTCAGTCGGCTCTGGCGTGGCCTCCTCTCCGTCCCGGCTTCGCCGGGCCACCTCTCCCCCGCTTCGCGGAGGCGAGGAAACCAGGCCGGCGCCCCTCCGCGCCAGCAACTCCCGCATCACCCGCCGCTCGCGCACTTCTATGCAGAGCTGCGCGCTCGAAGGGCAGAACTGCGCGTTGCCGCTCCTCACCTCGCCGCGCACGAAGCGCTGGATGGCGGCCTGCAGGTCGCCCAGCTCTGCATCCCTGATCGCGCCGAGGTAGCCGCGCAGTTGCATCTCGACGTCAGTCAGGGCGGATTGCGGGAAGCAGGAGAACATTGCCGCCAGCGCCTTCGTTGCCTGCTGCAGTTCGGCCGTGGTCATATCCGCGGATCTCCTCGATGATGGCGTTGGCGGCGTCTCCGTGGGTTTTCGGCCTGGTCCAGCCCAGCGGCATTTTGAGCCGGCCCTGGCCCTGCGATCTCGAAGCCGCCTCGCGGCCCCCAATCGAAATCCCCGGTCTTTCGCGCCCCTCGCGCGCTGAAAAAGCGGAAGCTTTTTCCATCTGGTTTCTGGACTCTGGAGAATGCCGCGTCAAAACATCGGCATTTGCTTGGACACGCGCCTTTGTTTTCAAGGCGGTGGCGGCTCCGCCGCGCGCGCCGGCGGCCGCTCTCGCCTCGCACTTGAGCCGCGCCTTGCACAGCTCCTTCGTCAGTCTCTTGTGTCCGATCTCGTCGCCCTCGCGCTCGAAGAAGGCGAGCAGCTCGGCGCTGATCGCCCGCCATCGCTTCAATGGCAGGCGGGCCACGCGCGCCAGCCTGGCGTCGTCCTCGGGCAGGCTTCCCCCGGCGTTCCACATCGCCATCAGCAGCAGCATGTAGGCGCCGATCTGCTCGGTCGAGAGTTGCAGCGTGTCGCCGACGAAATCGGAGACGTAGAGCTGCATGAAGGGCCGTTCGCTCATGCCGCGCACCACCTTGTTCCTACAGCCGCGCTAATGGAACCCGCCGCCGGTCCGGACGTTGTGACGCGTCCATGCCCAAGGGAGGATTGCCCATGACGGCTTTCATGCCGGTGACCCTGCGTTTCTGCGACAACAAGACCATGCTGGTCGGCTCGGTGGCCGAGGCGGCGACGGCGCTTCGTCACCAATGGCCCGACAAAACCGCGCCGGGCTACCTCGAGGCGGCACGGCTCGTCCGGCTCGCGGTCGAGGGTACTTGCTGTCCGCGCCCCGCCTTCGAGGCCTTCCGCGAGGCGGCCAGGCAACAAGGCATATTGGTGGCCAAGCCAAGAAGCCGCGCGCATGAGTGGCTCGACGCGGCGGCGAGCCCCTGAGACGGCCGCGATGCAACCGGCGGCAGGCCTTTTGCGTTTATGAGCGTCGGCTTGAAAGCCGGGCTTGGACCGAAGGTGAATGCCGTGGGTACGATGAAGACCGGAGTGCCGCTCAAAGTCTCCCTGGACGGCCATGTCGAGGAGATCGAGACTGTCAGCGAGGCCGCCGATTTCCTGCAGCGCTGGCCGATCGAGCGGCGGGGCCACGTCTATCGCAGCGCCCTCAACGCCTGCAGCGCCGCCATCGCGGCGCAGATCTCGCAATCCGATGCGATGAAAGTGTTCACCGGCTTTGCCCGCGTTGCCGGCATTCTGGTTGCGGGCGGCGGCCCGGCGACGATGCTGGAGCAACGGGCGGCGCAGCAGCCTAAACAAGGGCGCCAGATGCCGAAATAGCGGTGCGGCGCGATGGGCGTTCACAGTGATTCTCCCGAATTGGCGGCGATCGAAACTGGTGACGGCGGCGTTAGAAGCGCCTTTCTCTCCATTCAACGGGGAGAAGGGACCGAGCTTCACCCGGCTTCGCAAACAGGCCGGTGAAAGCGTGCCTGATGGTAGCTGCAGTAGCTTTTCATCGTCGTGGTGCGCATGCCGCAGCACAGCATGTCCTGGCCGGGCCGTCCCGCGGGCGCAACATTTTTGGCATCTTCCTCCAGCGCCAGGTCGAGCGGCGCGCGGCAGCGGGTGAACAGGCAGTCGATGAAGCGCATGGCCACGCCATGCGGCTGCCGGCCAATAGGACCGTGCGGCGACGCCGGCACCTTGAAGCGATAGGTTTGCCCATCAGCAGTCAGCACGCCAGCCTCGCGCTGGAAAAGCCGTGGCCGCACGGGCGAAGGAGCCCGCTTCGGCCGCACGGCCGGTGTGCTCCCCGGCTGCGGGATGGCGCCGGCACGGCTCGTTGGGGGTTCCGCCTTGGCGGCTCGGCTCGCCGCCTTGCCCATCGCCGTGCCGGCTGCCGACAAGACCCTGCCATTGGAGAAGCCGATCGCGCCCNTCGCCGCCTTGCCCATCGCCGTGCCGGCTGCCGACAAGCCCCTGCCATTGGAGAAGCCGATCGCGCCCAGCATGGCGTTGCGATGGACGACGCCGATAATGGCGTTGCGCGATACTGGGCTGCCGCGCTGTGCGCTGAACGCCGCCGCGATCCTGGAGGCCGAAAGCCCATCCCCGAGCCAGGCGGCAATCGCCTGCAATTCGCTGTCACTGTAGCTTGCCATGTCCGTCTCCATTGCGCGGCCAGCGGCCGCCGTGGACGGGGCCGTCAGGCACGCGTCTGGTTTGCCCCGCGGCCTCATGGGCGCTGTCGGGCTGGTCTGGCCTGTCGGCCGCTGGGATTGCTTCGGAACCGGCCGCTCAGCCCCGCCGGCCGACCGACGCGGCGGCGAAGCGCGCAAGCCGCGCCCCCCACGTCCCTATCGGGGGGCCGAACCCGCCCTGCCGGTCATCGGCTCGTACAGGATGTACGGTGCCGTCCTGCGTGCGACAGGCAACACCCTCGGCCGGGTCGAATGGGGGCCGGAGCCGCGGGGAGCGGCTCCGGCCGTTCCGGCCGCCGGGAACGGGCCGACCGACGCAAGGCCGATGCACCAGGGCAATCGGCTTCGCGCTTCGCCCCGGCCGAGGAGGAGGCGGCCGGGGCGGAATGGAAAGGGCAGTCCGGCATGCCGGCCTGGCGGCGCTGTCGACTCTGAGAGGGTTGAGCTTTCGCATGAGTTGATATAAGCATAACTCAAAAATTGATGCAAGCCATTCTTTCATGGACGAAAGCAGGACTTGCCGGTCACATGAGGCCATGGTGAAAACGCAACTGTCGATCAGGGTCGGGGCCGCGATCCGCCAGGCACGCAAGCAGCGTGGCCTGGTCATGCGCCACATCGCCGAACACAACGAGACCGATGTCGCCGCCGTAGGCAACTGGGAAACCGGGCGCAACCTGCCTAAGACCGAGAACTTGCTGAAGACCGCCGCCTTCCTGCGCGTCGACCCCGTGGCGCTGGGCCAAGGACAGGTCGTCTTCCTCGACGATGTCGGCCCGGTGGCGGACGCCGAGATCGTCACCGACGCCGGCCCGCTGTCGGCCGGAGCGATGGACATTCCGGTGCTGGGCGCCGCCGTCGGCGGCGACGACGGCGACTTCACCTTGAACGGCGAGCCGGCAGGATACGTGCAGCGTCCGCCAGGGGTCCGCAACCTGCCGAGAGTATTCGCGCTCCATGTCCTCTCGGATTCCATGGTGCCGCGCTACGAACCCGGCGACATGATCTATTGCGGCGGCCGCGACGCGGTGCCGGGCGACCATGTGGTGATCGAGACCTTTCCGGACGAGAACGAGAAGAACGGCAAGGCCTTCATCAAGAAGCTGGTCCGGCGCACCGCGGGCGAGCTGGTGGTCGAGCAGTACAATCCGCCCAAGACGCTGACCTTCAACCGCTACGCCATCAAGCACGTCTGGCGGGTGATTCCGCTGAAGGAACTGCTGGGATACTAGACCGGGCCTGCGTGCCGTGGGCTATCGCCGGCGAGCCACGATAGCATTCAGCCTCAGGGACAACACCGTGACGATCTTGCAGGCCTTTCGCGGAGGGCGAGACGTTGCCCTTTCCGACGCAGACGACGTCTGCTGACGACTTCGCCAGCCGCCGCCCCTCAAGTTCGCCTCGACCCCTCCAGCGGCACGTCGCGGCCGCTCAGCATGCGGGCTTCCGAGCGCACGCGCTGGCGCTCGTCGATGAAAGCGGCCTGGATCGAGATCGCCGTGCCAGGCAGCCCGTCGGCCCGGCAGGCCGAGCAGACGATACGGCCCGACAGCGCGGCCAGCGGCGTGCTCCCGTTCACCCCGAAGCGCTTCAACTGATCGGGCCGCCACCACCTGTTGCGGCCGCAATCGGCGCACTCGACCGACAGCGAGGCAACCTGCGCGATCACTGCTTCCCTGCCCGGCAACGCCATCACTTCTCCGTCCTTTTGTTCCTGATTTGTTCATATCTTCCCGTGTTTCGAAGCAGGAGTCGAGTCGCGGTTTTCAAACTCTTCCAAAAGTCTCCCTTCTATGTCTGTCAGAGTTATGCTTACATATCACTTGCAAATATGAGTCGGCGCCGGATCACCTCGCGCCAGATCCGGGAGCAAGGATGGATGCCGCCAATTTCGCCCGCGCCTGCGGTTACACCGGCGACAGCCCCGCCTTGCTCTTAGCCTTCGAGGCGATCCGACGCACCGGCATCGCGCAGGCCCGCCTGGATCATTTCAGGCGCAAGGCCGTCATCGACGAGTTGAAGCAGGCGGAGCCGCTGTTCCTGGCCATGATCGGCCCAGCGCTGTCGGCGCACGAAGCCGTCGAGGATGCAGTCCGTTTCATCGCCGGCTGGCGCAACATGCCGCGCTGGCGCCAGGAACGACGGCTGGCCGATCTCGCCAGGGCGAAGCAGCAGCGGCTTGTGGCGCGCTTCTTCCGCCGTTTCGGCCATCGTCTTTGGGCACTTGAGGCAGCCTGAGGCCCGAGTACGGCTGGACCGAGCCATTCGCGGGTTCCAATCCCCGATTTTGGTTTCTAGATTGCGCCTGGGATGGCTGTTCGTTCGACGCGCTTAATTTGGAATGTTCAAGACTGCCCGCTCAAGAGTCCAGACCTGGATAAGGGCCGGGGCGGGAACCATTGCCGCCTTGTCCGTCGCTGGCCTGATGGGGGCATTCGGCGCCCTGCCCGCCCATGGTCCACCACAATTGCCGCCAGACGGCAGCGCCGGCCGAACCGCTCGACGCGGCTGGTCACGCGCACATTGCCGCTCAGGCCGAAACCGGCTTGGCCGAGCGAGGCGCGCGAATATTGGCGCACGATATCGCGTTTCTTGCAAGAAATGGGACAGCTTTCCTGGCAAATGGCCGGGTGAGATGCCCCCTCTGTCCAGCCTGACAGAGGCGGGTGAGCGCAGAGCCCTCGTTCCTATCGCCTCACCCGCGACTTCAGCCAGCGGTCGAACGCCACCGCCAGGATCAGGATCAGCCCAATGACGATGCTTTGCGTGTAGGACGAGACGTTGTTGAACTGCAGGCCGTTCTGCAGCACGCCGATCAGGGCCGCGCCCACCACCGTGCCGCCGACCGAGCCGATGCCGCCGAATAGCGAGGTGCCGCCGATGACGACGGCGGAGATCACCGTCAATTCGTAGCCGATGCCGGCGACCGCTTCGGAAGAATTCAGCCTGGCCGACAGCACGAAGGCGGCGAGCCCGGCGAAGAAGCCGACGATGACATAGACCGAGACCAGTATGCGGTCGACGCGCAGGCCCGACAGCCGCGCGGCCTCGGCATTGCCGCCGACGGCATAGACGGCGCGGCCATAGCGGGTGTAGCGCAGCACGATGTGGCACAGGATGGCGGCGATGGCGAAGATGATCGCCGGCACCGGCACCGGACCGATCAGCCCCGTGCCGAACCAGCGCATCGAGGCGTCGAAACCGGAGATCGGGCCGCCATTGGAAATGGTCAGCGTCAGCCCGCGGAACACCGTCAGCCCACCCAGCGTGACGACGAAGGGCGGCACTTTCAGCCTTGTGATGGCGAACCCCTGCACGCCGCCGGCGAGCGCACCGACCACGACAGCGGCGAGCAACGCCGCGAACCAGCCAAAACCCTGCGTGCCTGACGTCGACAGCGACAGCGTGTTGGCGGTGCCGCCCTTGGCGACCACGGCCGCGACCATGCCACAGAAGGCGAGCAGTGAGCCGACCGAAAGGTCGATGCCGGCGGTGAGGATGACGAAGGTCATGCCGAGCGCGATCAGCCCGGTGATCGAGATCTGCCTGGTGATGTTGAACAGGTTGATCGGATCGATGAAGCTCGGCTTCAGCACGGTGAAGACGACGACCAGCGCCGCCAGGAAGAGCAGCGGCCCAAAACTCATCAAAAGCCGCGCGATCGTCACGCCGCCGCGCTGGCTCTGTTCCTCGGCAATGCTCATCGTGCCTGCCCCTCCGCATCCTGTGCCGGCATATCCTGCCTGTCGAGCGCCATCAGTTCCATCAATCTTTCCTCGTTTGCCTCGACGCCCGGCATTTCACCGGTGATGCGTCCCTTGCGCATGGTGACGATGCGGTCCGACACCGCCAGCACCTCGGGCAGTTCGGACGAGATCATCATCACCGCGATGCCGCGCGCCGCGAGTTGCACCAGGATCTGATGCACCTCTGCCTTGGCGCCGACATCGACGCCGCGCGTCGGCTCGTCGACGATCAGCACTTTCGGGTCGCGCGCCAGCCAGCGCGCCAGGATAACCTTCTGCTGGTTGCCGCCCGACAGCCCCTCGATCGCCTGCTCGGCCGAAGCCATACGGATCGACAGCATCTTCCTGAACCCCGACAGCGCGTCGCGCTCGCGCCGCTCGGCCATGAAGCCGAAGCCGTTGCTGAAACGCCCAAGCGAGGCGACGGAAAAATTCGGCAGGATACCAAGTGCTGCAAAGATCGCCTGGTGCTTGCGGTCTTCCGGCACCAACCCAATGCCGAGCGCGATGGCGTCGGCCGGCGATGCGGGCGCGATCTGTTTGCCGTCGAGCGTGATCGTTCCCGCCGCGATGCGGTCGGCGCCGAAAACGGCGCGCGCCAGCTCCGTGCGGCCGGAGCCGACGAGACCGGCGACGCCGAGGATCTCGCCCGCCTTGAGGTCGATATCGACACCGTCGAGCACGATGGCGTGCGGCGCTTCGGGATCGCGCACGGTGCGCAAGCCCCGAACCGACAGCACCACATCGCCGGCCGCCGCGCGTTGCGCCGGACGGGCGTAAAGTTCGGAAGCGGCGCGGCCGACCATCTTTTCAATGATAGCGGGCAATTTGATCGGTCCCCCCTGACGCTCGAGATGCCCCGCCAGCCTGCCGTCGCGCAGCACCGTCATGCGGTCGCAGATGGCGGATGCCTCTTCCAGCCGGTGGGTGACGAACATGATCGCGACGTGATCCTTGCGCAGCCGGTCCATGATTGACATCAGCCTCCGCACCTCGGTCTCGGTCAGCGCCGAGGTCGGCTCGTCCATGATGATCAGCCGGCTTTTCAAGGACAACGCACGGGCGATCTCGACCAGCTGCTGCTCGGCCACCGACAGCGCCGAAACCGGCGTCATCGGGTCGATGGTAAGGCCGACGCGGGCAATGATGGCGCGGGAATCCTGTTCCATCTTGCGCCAGCTCACCAGCCCAAGCCGGCCGATCGGCGCGCGGCCGATAAAGATGTTCTCCGCCACCGTCAGCGTCGGGATCAGGCTGAGCTCCTGGTAGATGGTGACGATGCCCAGCCGCTTGGCCTCCTGCGGGCTCGCCGGCTGGTAGTCGGCGCCGTCGAAGGTGATGCGGCCGCCGGAAGGCGGCATGACGCCCGACAGGATTTTCAGAAGCGTCGATTTTCCCGCGCCGTTTTCGCCAAGCAGGCCAAGGATTTCGCCGGCGCGGACATCGAGCGAGACATCGCTCAGCGCGGTCACCCCGGCAAAATGCTTGGTCAGGCCTTCGACGGAAAGCAGGGCGGGTGCGGCTTCAGCTGGCGGCAAGCAGTCCTCCTCGATGCTGTTCGGATGCTGTGCGCCAAGCCGCGCTTGAACACCCCCTCTGTCCTCCCGGACAGTTGGCGGGACAGAGGGGGATGCTGTCCCGCCGGCCTCATTCAATCAGCCTACTTCGTCTCGTTCAATCTCTCCGCCTTGTCGAGATTGTCCTTACCGATGACGATCGGCGTCAGCAGCACCAGCTTCTCCTTCGGCTCGGTCTTGTCCTTGGCGTAGGCGACCGCGATCTGCACGGCGGTGCGCGACTGCTTGCCGGGGAACTGTTCGACCGTGCCGGCGAGCTTGCCGTCGCGCACCGCGACCAGCGCTTCCGGCAATGCATCGAAGCCGTAGATCTTGACGTCGCTGAAATTGCGCGCGGCACACGCTTCGAGCGCGCCCAGCGCCATGTCGTCATTGGCGCAGATGATGGCGTCCGGCTTGCCGTTGGCGGCAAGGCCGGCTTCCGTCACCGTCAGCGCCTCGGCGCGGGCGAAGTTGGCTGTCTGCTCGTAGACGATCTGGTACTTGTCCTTCAGCGGATCGAGCACATTGTGCACGCCCTTGTTGCGGTCGATCGCGGGACCCGCGCCCGGCTGGCCCTGCAGGTGGAACAGCTTGGCGCCCTTGGGGAATGCGGCCACCATGGCCTGGGCTTCCGCCTCGCCGCCCTTGACATTGTCGGCGCCGACATGGGCCAGAATGCCCTGGACACCGTCGACGCGGCGGTCGATCGTCACCACGGGAACGCCGGCCTTGACCGCTTCCTCGATGGCTGGCGCCAGCGCGTTGACGTCGAGCGGCGAGATGACGATGGCGTTGACCTTCTGCACCAGCGCCGCCTCGATGTCGGCGGTCTGCTTGGTGGCCGAGTTCTGGCCGTCGCTCTCGGTCAGGTTGACGCCTTGCGCCTGCGCTTCGGCCTTGATCTCGTTCAGCATGTGCACGAAGAAGGGAAAGCCGAGACTTGGCACCGAGCCGAGAATGGTGAGTTTGTCCTCGGCGAAAGCCGAGCGTGCGGCCAGCATCATGGCGCCCGCGGCCACGGACGTCATCAGGAATTCGCGTCTGTTCATGGGTTCCTCCTCCACAGAAGCGCACGGCCCCTAAAAACCGGGACCGGTTTCAGGAAGGATCATGCGCCGGTTAAAGTGTTGGAGCATCCTCCTTGCGCCAAGAACGCATGCCGCTCCAGCTGACAGCCGCCTAAATTCCTCCGATCGGCGTCAACAAGAGGATGCTAACCCAGGGTCAACCATTTGTGCAACATCGATATAACAGCCAGGACAGCAACTTGTCGGAATCCTCTGAATTTGGACTCTTCGGTCCGAAGGCCTTCTACGTCAGGAACGCCAAGGAGCGGCTCCAGAGCTGCGCGGCCGCCGTTGCATTGTAGTCGGGCAATGCCGGGTCGGAAAAATAATGTCCCGTGTTTGGATAGCGGAAAACCTGCACATCCGCTTTTGCTGCCTCCGCGCTTTCCTGCCAGGCGCTGACGTCGGGCTCGGGGAACAGTGGATCGGTGTCGCGACATGCAGTCGGATGGGCAAGCCGGGTCGTGTGGCACGGTCGCCAAACCATGCAACAGCGGAACACCCGCTGCCAGCGGCCGCGACGCCCAGAATTCCGCCACCACGCCGGCGCCTATCGAGATCCCCGCCGGCACCGCATCGCCCGGCACCGGGGCCAGAGCCTCTCGCGCCTTCAGGCAGATGGCACCCCAGCCGATCCGCGCCTTGATCGCGAACCCTTCATCGAGATCATCCGTCGCTGCACCCTGATAAAGGTCTGGCAGTGCGACCGCATGGCCGCGGGCCCGAAGGCGTTCCGCAAGATGACGCTCGATCGGGCGAAGGCCAAGAACCGAGTGAGACAGGATGATGTCCGCCATGCACCAGCCCCTAGGTCGCAGAGATAGTCATTTTACCCGCCGGGACTTGCAGCCTCAAGGCACACCGCATCGGCTTCCATTTTCCGGGTGCGGCACTACCTTCGGGGCGGCCAAGCCGACGAAATGGAGACACCATATGAAGCCGCGCATCATCTGCCATATGCTTGCCTCGCTCGACGGCAGCCTTCATCCGAGCCGCTATACCGAAAGCCCCGACGGCAGCCGGGCCGAGTGGTCGGGCCTCTATGAGCAGATCCACAACGACCTCCAAGGCGACGCCTGGATCGTCGGCCGCGTCACCATGGCCGAGATGAGCAAGGCCGCCGCGCATCCGCCCGCGCATGGCGGCAAGGTCGAGCGGCCGCATTATTTCGCGCAGCGCAATGCGGGCAGCTTTGCCGTGGCGCTCGATGCCTCGGGCAAGCTGCACTTTGCAAAACCCGACATCGGCGGGGACCATGTCGTGGTGCTGCTCGGACATGATGTAGCCGACAGCCATCTGGCCGAACTCGCCGCCGACGGCGTGTCATATCGTGTCGCAAACGCCCGGCATCGATCTCGCCGCCATGCTGGACGTGCTTGCCCGTGAGCTCGGCATCCGCCGCCTGCTGCTCGAGGGCGGCGCCGGCATCAACGGCTCCTTCCTGGCGGCGGGGCTGGTCGATGAACTCAGCCTTCTCATTGCCCCCGCGCTCGATGCGCGGGAGGCAAACCAGGGCTTTGTCGAGTTTGGGAATAGCGGCCTTGCCGACAAGGTGCGGTTGTCGCTCACGGATTGCAAAGCCCTCGCGCATGGGCTCGTCCATTTGCGCTACGCCGTCACCCCAGGCTAAGGCCGCCTCTTACGCGCCTCAATACCGCATCGCGTCCAGATCGGCGATCAGCGTCGGGCCGGTCGGACGCCAGCCGAGCCGTGCCTGGGTCAGCGCGCTGGAGGCGGGCAGGTCCATGGGGGCGAACATCGCCATCCAGCCGAAATGCTCAGCCGCCTTCTCCGGCGCGATCGAAACCACCGGCAGGTTCAGGCCACGGCCAAGCGCCTCGGCGATCGCGCGCACCTCCACCCCTTCTTCGCCGACGGCGTGATAGCGCGCGCCGGGCTGCCGCTTTTCCACCGCGAGCCGGTAAAGGCGCGCGGCGTCCGAGACATGGCCGGCCGAATAGCGGTTGCGGCCGTCGCCGACATAGGCCGAGACGCCCTTCTGGCGCGCGATCTCGATGAGCGGCGAAATGAGGCCTTGCTTGAGCGTGTTGTGGACCTGCGGCAGGCGCAGCACCGACAGGTTGATGCCGGCCTCCAGCAACGCATTCCCGGCGAGTTCCGAGGCGATGCGCGGATTAGGGTGATCGGGGTTGAAGACATCCTCGACGGCCAATTGGCCATGTCCGGGACTGCCCATGCCGACGCCCGAGGTGATCACCAGCGGCCGGTCGGAGCCGGCGAGTGCCTGACCGAGCGCGGNGTTCCGAGGCGATGCGCGGATTAGGGTGATCGGGGTTGAAGACATCCTCGACGGCCAATTGGCCATGTCCGCGACTGCCCATGCCGACGCCCGAGGTGATCACCAGCGGCCGGTCGGAGCCGGCGAGTGCCTGACCGAGCGCGGCGATGACACGGCTGTCCTTTTCGCAATTCTCGGCGAACCGCGAAAAATCATGGTCGAACGCGGTGTGGATCACGGCTTCCGCCTCGGCCGCGCCGTCGCGCAGGCCTTGGGGATCCTCGAGGGTTCCCCGATACACCTCGGCACCGGCGGCAGCCAACGCCTCGGCACCCGCGTCGGAGCGGGTGACGCCGACGACCTGATTTCCGGCCTGAAGAAGTTCGGAAACGAGGGCCGAACCGATGAAACCGGTCGCGCCGGTTAAAAAGATACGCATGCAAAACCTCCTGCACAGTTGCCTGCGTACTATCGCTGCTCTATTATTCCATTAAAGTAGTGATCTTATCATGGTATAATGGCTAACAGGATGCCCAACACTTCCGCCGGTTCGCTCGCGGCATTCCTGAAAGACAGACGTACCCGGCTCGACCCCTCATCGTTCGGCTTTTCCGGGCGCAGGCGCACGCCGGGACTGCGCCGGGAAGAGGTCGCGCAGCGCGCCAACATCAGCCCGACCTGGTACACATGGCTGGAACAGGGACGCGGCGGCGCGCCTTCGGCCGATGTGCTGAACCGGATTGCCAAGGGTCTGCTGCTGACCGAGGCAGAGCGCGAACATCTTTTCATGCTGGGGCTCGGGCGCCCGCCCGAAGTCCGCTACATCGGCGCGGACGGCGTCAGCCCCAGGCTGCAACGCCTTATCGACACGCTGGAGGCAAGCCCGGCCCTGATCAAGACGGCGACCTGGGATGTCGTCGCATGGAACCGCGCCGCGCAAGTCGTGATGACCGATTACAGCACCTTGCCCGCTGGCCAGCGCAACATCCTGCGGTTTATGTTCCTGAGCCCTACCATCCGCGCCAAGCAGCACGATTGGGAGAACCTCGCGCGTTTCGTGGTCGGCGCGTTCCGGGCCGATGCGGCGCGCGCCGGCGCGGTGTCCGAGGTCGCCCAACTGGTGGAGGAGCTCTGCAGCGCCAGCTCGGAATTCGACGCGCTGTGGCGGGAAAACGACGTGCTCAGCCATGGCGACGGGACAAAGCGCCTGAAGCATCCCGAACTCGGCGACATCGAGCTGGAATATTCGGCCTTCGCGGTGGATGGCCGGCCGGATCTGAGCCTGACCGTCTACAATCCGGTGGATAGCAAGGTCGCCGACCGCATTCGCGGGCTTGCCCGGCGGCACAAGGAGCGAGGGGCGGACCCGTCGCGTTGACGCAGGACCCCATTCAAGGGGCGTTCGCGAACCCGTTCAGCTTGCGCAAGGTCGGCATCACGCAAATTCTGACTGTCAAGGCAATGCGTCTGCATGGTTGGCCCGCCGCCAGCCGGCAGCGGGCCAAGCGCCGCTACTGGATGATCTTGATGATCTTGCGGGTGCTTGGATCCACGATCACGGTCCGGTTGTCGACGACGGTGTAACGATACTTGACGTTGGGGACTTCGTGAAGCTCGACGGTATCGGGCAAGGCCGTGCCGACGTTGAGTTCCACGCCGGGAACCTTGACCGAAGCCAGCGGCTGCTTATGCACATACTCCTTGATCACCGTTTCCTGCTCGGGCTGGATGATGACGTCCTCGGCGGCGGCTGCGCCGACACCTGCGAGCAACAGAACCGCGGCTACGGCGGCAAGATCTTTTTTCATGAGTACCTCCATTTGAAACCTGCACAGCACAACATTGTCACCGCGCTGCGGGATCGAACTTCAGGCATGGTTGAATGTTCCAGGCTTGGGCTTCGGTCCGGCCAGCACCGGACTTAGGTCCCATAAAAAAACGCAATAGTCCTGCCGGCGCCACTGCCGGGAACGGCCGTCTTTCGCGCTCGTTGTTTCGCTGCAAGTTCATCGCGGATATCCGACCGATGTCGGGTGGCACTGCGGGGGTGTTTTTGAATTGGCGCAGCTACGTCCCTTCCTGCGCCAATAGGGTTCGCTCACTGCTTCGGGCGGTGGGCGAACCCTAAATCCCGGCGCTCAGCCGACAAGTGAGGAGGTTTAATGTTCAGCGACAAGGAAACCCGCCTTATGGAGGCGGCGCTGGTGATGGCGGTCCCGTTGTCGGCCTTGATCGCCGTCCTGCTCGTCAGCCTTACTTTGAACTGGTAGCAGCCTTGCTGCCTTCACCGCTAATCGTGAGGTCGCTTTGAGGCCATGGGACAACAGATCCGTCCACACAATCCCAATCTGACCATGCTGGCTGGCCGCCAAAGGGAGGAGAATCGCGCCTTTGTGGCCGTGGAGCAAGGCGGACGGCACCGGCGCGCTTTCCGCCACCCCGCGGATCGGGCCTTGCCGTCGCTGCGCAACCAGCGCTCACCGCTGCCCGTGGAAATCGCGGTCCGTTTGTGACGCTTTCGAGAAAGGAGCCCGGCCTGCTTTGGCGGAGGGCTCGGCACGTTGCGAGCAGGCCGGGCTATGCCCCGGCTGCCACACTTGGCGGAGGCTCGGCCGGTGCAAAGGCAGGTTGTGCGTTTATCGCTCGACCCGCAACTCGGACTGAAGTCCTGCGAACCATGCGCATTGGTCCCAAACGTTGAACATAGTTTGCTGGCGCTCGTTGCCGGGAGGGACGCGTGAATTGGAGAAGAGCAATGCAGCTTGGTGAGATCATCGCCAACACCTTGGCCATCCTCTTGCTGGTCTGTTTTCTCGCCAGCACATTCTTCCTTTTCGGAAAGCCATTGTGGCCAGAGCAGCATGCCCGCATGATCATCATCGTGCCGGTAGACGCCATGGCGACAGCCTCGACGAGCCGCGGTGGCTCACCCGTGTTGCCAGGCACCTTCCAGACCGGCCTTGCCCATCCAAGGCCGTCCTGATGGGCATCGGCGATGGGGAGCCGACCCTAGCCAGTGCTATCGAGCGCTGCTCGCGGCAAGTCTAGTCGAGCTTCTGGATGCGCCCTTTGTCGAGACGGAAAACCCCATCGTTGCCGCCTTGTTGCTCGAAGTCGGTCTGCAGTTCATCCCAGATACCAAGATATCTGCCGCACTCGGCGCAACTGATCCGCGTCGATGGTGTCGCATCGGCCGGGATTTGCAGGCGGATGGTGCCGCAAAAGGGGCACTCCAATCGGTGATCGAGATATTCGCCAGGGCGCGTCTGTAATAGCCTGCGCACAGCTTCCTCCTGGATTTGGGTGGAAGCAGGATGATCGCTCCCAAGCGCCCGCGTATGTTCGCATCGCTGACGGCCGTGGACAAGCTACGCCAGCCATTGGCGGGGTCAATAAACAAAGACATGACTGCCACTTACCGGCCCAATCCTGGAAGCGTGGCGGCTGCGGCATCTCCAGGCCCTGACTTCGGCAGCAGATGCAGCTTCGCGAACGACCCGGAACCAAACCACCCGGCAGCGGTTTCCCAATGGAAGGGACCGCAAACCACGGAAGCGGCAGCAATGGAACTTTTGACCTTGGAACTTGCCAGGGCGAGGCAGCGACTTCACCGAGCGGAACTCGCCCTTGAACGCGCAAACGCGATGCTGGACGAAGACTGTGGCGTCGGTATCAATCTGCGGCTTTGTGACAGGATAAGATCCGCGCAACAGCGCGTCGGCGAAGCGAAGGCTCGTCTTGTGAAGCTCGATCGCGCCAGCACGGATTCAGTTCACTCCGGCTGAAGCTTACGCTTCACCGCCCGGACCCTCGTTCAGGCGATAACCAGCTCAGCTCATCCAAATCCAGCGGCAGCCCGGCCCTGGCCTTGCAAGCCTCATATCTTGCGCCGGGAACCGGTCGAGCGTTGGTCGCTGAGATGCGGGCGCCAGCCATGCACCCGGTCCCGCCCGGCGGCCTTGGCGCCGTAAAGCGCCTCGTCGGCCCGTCTCAGAAGATCGGCAATCTCCATCGTGGCGCCGTCCGCGTCTAGGGTGCTGACCCCAATGCTGACGGTGACGATGCTCTTTTCGCTGCCGGCATGCGCCATGGCAAGGTCGCGCACCTTGCTCCTGAGGGTCTCGGCAATGACAAAGGCGCCCCGGGCATCGGTCTCGGGCAGGACGAGCGCGAATTCCTCGCCGCCGTAGCGGGCCGCGGCGTCGGCCGGACGGCGAGCAGTCGCCTGGATGCAGCGGCTCACGGCGCGCAGGCATTCATCGCCCGCCGGATGGCCGTAATGGTCATTGAACCGCTTAAACCAGTCGACATCGATGATCACCAGGCTGAGCGGAGCCGCATTGCGCCTGGCGCGCGAGAATTCGCGCGCCAGCGCTTCGTCGAAGGCGCGGCGCGTCCACAGTTCGGTCAGCCCGTCGCGATGTGCCAGAAGGTTCAGCTTCTCGTTGAGCGCCAGCAGTTCGGTCTCGACCTGCTTGGCCTCGGTGATGTCGGAGAATACGCTTAGGCTGCCGCCGTCGCCTGTCGGACGGGTGCGCACGTCGAGCCAGCGGCCGTCGGCAAGCCGGACCTGACGCTGGCTGACAAGCTTCTGCGAGGCCATGATGCCGGCGATCCAGCCCTCGACCTCGTCCGGCGGTGTGATCGCCTCACCTCGCTGCGCCGAGGCGCGCAGGATGTCACGGTAGTCGGCGCCTGGCACCCTCATGTCCGCCGTCTTCGGAAACATGGCGCGGTACTGGGCGTTGCACAGCACCAGCCTGCCGTCCGGGTCGAACATCACCAGACCGTCGGCCATGTGCGTCAAGGCGTCTCCGAGCCGGACCCGGCTTTCCGCCAACTCGGCCTCGAGCTAGATCGGAAGAGCGTCGTGTAGGGNTAGTCGGCGCCTGGCACCCTCATGTCCGCCGTCTTCGGAAACATGGCGCGGTACTGGGCGTTGCACAGCACCAACCTGCCGTCCGGGTCGAACATCACCAGACCGTCGGCCATGTGCGTCAAGGCGTCTCCGAGCCGGACCCGGCTTTCCGCCAACTCGGCCTCGAGCTGCTTGCGCGCCGTGATGTCGCGATTGTGCGTGATCAGGCCGACGACGGCCCCGCTCCTGTCGCGAAAGGGCGCCTTCAAGGTCGCCAGCCAGCCTTCGGTTCCATCCTCGTGATGAAGGCGCTGTTCGATGGTGGACGAGACGCCCGAGGCCAGCACGGCAAGCTCGTCCTCGCGGAAACCTTTCGCCGTTTCGCGCGGATAGAAGTCGAAATCCGTCTTGCCGATCAGAGCCTTGGCGTCGGCCGCCTGCATCAGTTCGGCCGTTGCCGGATTGGCCGCGATGAACCGCCCGTCGAGGTCCTTGACGTTCAGGCAATCCGGCAGTGTCTCCACCACGGCCTTGTAGATGCGCCGGGACTGCAGCGCCTCGAGGCGTCGCCGCTCCTGGTAAAGCGTGAGCCCCGACAGCACCACCGAGACGAAGATGAGCAGGGAGGAAGGCAGCGCCACATCAGGCAGGACCATCTGCAGGACATCTCGTGGCAGGACGCTGAGGCCGAGCAGCGATGCGGCAGCGGCGGCCGCGCCAAGGATCATGATGTCGACCATGGTGGGCCGCCGGCCCTTCAGGGCAAGGTTCCCGGCGACACCGACCAGCATGGCGGCCGCGATCCCCACCGCACCGGCGAAGGCGCCGATGCCGCCCTCGAAAGTCCGGAACGCACCAGCCATGACCCCGGCGACGATGCCGGCGACGGGACCGCCGAAGAAGCCGGCAACGGCAATCATCGTTGCCCTGAGATCGGCGAGCACGCCGGGCTGCAACTGCATGGGTGTGAGCATCAGGACGATGGCGCCGGCGCCCATCAGCAAGCCGAAAGCGGCGGCCTTCGCGGCGCGCGGCCAACGGTCCAGCCACACATGCGTGTGGATCCAGACCGAAACGAACAACGCCACGACCGCGAGATTGGCCAGCAATTCGGACCAGGGCGAACCCATTGCGCGCCTTTCCCTTTACCGGGCTTTCGCCGTACCGCCACTCCGATAGGCCCTCAATGACAACAAAGTGTTACATCAAGGATTTGCGCTTGGTCCAAAGGAGCCGGGGCGACGGGCCGATCGGCGCAACACGCAGCACGATTTCCGTCCGGGATCAGTCCCACCGCATCCCGCCGACAAAATCGATGAAGGCGCGCAGCGGTGCCGGCGTCAGGCGGCGGCCGGGATAATAGAGGAACGGGCCTGAAAACTCCTGCCACCAGGGCTCCAGCACCGGCTCCAGCCTGCCGTCGTCGAAGTACGGGCGCAGCCAGTCCTCGAACAGCGAGACGATGCCGCCGCCGGCGACCGCCACATCGAGCGCAAGCGCCATGGCGGTGCCGGTGCTGACAAGCAGCGGGCCCGTCGGCTCGACGCTCACCACCTCACCGTCGCGTTCGAACTCCCAGGGCGGCATGAAGCCGCTGGCGAAGCGGCCGCGCAGGCAAGCGTGGTGGAGCAGGTCGCGCGGATGGTCGGGCCGGCCGCGGCGGTCGAGATAGGCCGGTGCGGCGGCGGTGGCGAAGCGCTGCCGGCGCGGCCCGATCGGCACGGCGATCATGTCCTGCTCCAACCGCTCGTCATAGCGGATGCCGGCGTCGCAACCGCTCGCCAATATGTCGACGAAACTGTCCTCGGCGGTCACTTCCAGGCGAATGTCGGGATAGGCCGCGAGGAAGGGNGGCAAGAGGCGCGGCAGCACCAGCTTCGCCGCCACCACCGGCACGTTGAGCCGTAGCGTGCCCGCCGGGCGGCCGCGAAACCCGTTGACCACATCGAGCGCCGCCTCGACTTCGCCGAGTGCCGGGCCAAGTCGGTCGAGCAGCCGCGCGCCGGCTTCGGTGGGTGCGACGCTGCGCGTGGTGCGGTTGAGGAGCCGCACGCCGAGCCCGCTCTCCAGCCGCCGCACCGTCTCGGAAAGGCTGGAGGCGCTGACGCCGCCGACCCGGGCGGCCTCGCGAAAGCCGCCGGCCCGCGCCACCGCCATGAAAGCCTGCAGGTCACCCAGATCCGTCGCCATTGTTCGCCTTTCCGCACAGCCTGTGCCGATTGCGCCATATTATCGCGCGGGCGAGGACTGTCTATATCGTGCCGATCCAAAGGAGATCGAGACCCATGACCGACATAAGCAAGGCCGGAACTTTCAAGCTCGGCGACCGCACCGTGAAGCGCCTCGGTTATGGCGCCATGCAACTGGCCGGACCCGGCGTCTTCGGCCCGCCGAAGGACCGCGACGCGGCGATTGCCGTGCTGCGCGAGGCCACTGCCAGCGGCGTCGACCATATCGACACATCGGATTTCTACGGTCCGCACGTCACCAACCAGATCATCCGCGAGGCGCTGCACCCCTATCCCGCCAACCTCACCATCGTCACCAAGATCAGTGCGCGGCGCGGCGCGGATGCCTCGTGGATCCCGGCAATGTCACCGCGGGAGCTGACGCAGGCCGTGCACGACAACCTGCGCAATCTCGGGCTGGACGTAATCGAGGTCGTGAACCTGCGCTCCATGCATGGCATCCACGGGCCCGCCGAAGGCTCGATCGAGCCGCAGCTCGACACACTCGCCGAACTGCAACGCCAGGGACTTGTGCGCCATATCGGCCTGAGCAACGTCACCCGCAAACAGATCGCGCAGGGACGCGGCATGGTCGACATCGTCTGCGTGCAGAACCAATACAACATCGCGCATCGCCAAGACGACGCGCTGATCGACGAGCTTGCCGCCGACGGCATCGCCTATGTGCCGTTCTTTCCGCTCGGCGGCTTCACGCCGCTGCAGTCGAGCACGCTTGCCGACGTCGCGCAAAAGCTCGGCGCGACACCCATGCAGGTGGCGCTCGCCTGGCTGTTGCAGCGCGCGCCCAACATCTTGCTCATCCCCGGCACCTCGTCGGTCGGGCATCTCAGGGAGAACCTGGCGGCGGCCGAGCTTGAGCTGCCGGCGGATGCCGTCCAGGTCTTGAACAGCATAGCAGGCGAGAAGGCAGCGGCCTGAGACTTTCACCCAACGTTTTGCCGGGATGAACCTCTTCCCTGCGAGCGCGCCAGCTCTCGCAGTTTCCGGAAGATTGTTGACGAGGGAAGCCAAGGCATATATAGAACCAATTAGTTCCAGAACTGGTTGGTTCCATAATGGCTGTTGAATTTTCCCTTGACCACACATTCGCCGCGCTCGCCGATCCGACGCGGCGCGCGATCCTTGCCCGGTTGCTCGATGGCGAAGCCTCGGTCGCCGAACTCGCGCAACCCTTCGAGCTCACCGTGCGGGCCGTCTCCAAACATGTCGGCGTGCTGGAGCAGGCTGGTCTTGTAACCCGCAGCCGGGCGGCGCAGAAACATCTGAGCCGCATTGAGCCCAAGCCGCTGCGCGACATCGACCGCTGGCTCGACGATTATCGAAAACTTTGGGAAGGCCGCTTCGACCGCATGGAGGATCTGCTGCGGCGCGACGCGGACAAGGCGCCATGAGCGACCGCGCCCAAGATGCCATCGGGCGCGGCTTTGCCATCGAACGGGTGTTCGAGGCTCCGGTGGCACGCGTCTTTCAACTGTGGACCGAGCCCAGGCTCGTGGCGCAGTGGTGGGGCATCAGGGACTGCACCATTCCTCACTGCGTGCTCGACGTGCGCGTCGGTGGCCGCTGGCGCATCGATATGCTGACTGCCAGCGGCGCGCTCTACCGCAACCAGGGCAGCTATCTCGAAGTCGTCGAGAACGTCAGGTTGAGCTACCGCGACGAACCGGATCCGGAAATCCGAGAATGGGCCGGCAATCCGCCGGGCCAGAGCCGCCATACCGTGACCTTTACGCCCGATGGCATGCGGACCCATGTCCATTTCGAGGTGACGCTGGCGAGCGCCGCCGACCGCGAGCGCCTGCTGGCGCTGGGCATGCGCGGCGGCTGGGCACAGAGCTTCGACCGGCTGGGGCAGTTGATAGACCGGGAAGCCAACCATGCAGGATGAGAACGCGAAACCGTCCACGCAAGCCGTACTGTCGCGGGATGGAACGCTGATCACCTGCGAGCGTCAGGGCCACGGTCACCCGCTCGTCCTCGTCGACGGCGCGCTATGCTCGCGCACGATGGGACCGAGCGGTCCGCTGGCCAAGGCCCTCGCGGACAACTTCACCGTGTTCCGCTACGACCGCCGTGGCCGTGGCGACAGCGGCAACACCGCGCCCTACGCGATCGAGCGCGAGGTTGACGACATCGAGGCCGTACTGCGGGCGGCCGGGGGCGAGGCCTATGTCTGGGGCACGTCGTCGGGCGCGATGCTGGCGCTGATGGCGGCTACCCGCCTCCCCGGCGTCAAGAAACTCGCCCTCTACGAAGCGCCACTGATCGTCGACGACAGCCGCGCGACCACGCAGGCCGACTGGGCGACGATCGGAACAGCCCTCGCCGAAGGCCGGCGCGGCGACGCTATAACCGCCTTCCTCAAATCGGTGGGCATGCCTCGCCTGCTAATCGTCTTCATGAAGCTCACGCCGATCTGGCGACGGCTCAAGGCCGTGGCGCACACGCTGCCGCATGACGGCGCCATCGTCGCTGGCGATCAGCTTGGCAAGCCCCTGGACCCCGTCCGCTGGGCGTCGCTCCGCGTGCCGGTGCTGGTAACCGACGGGGGTAAGAGCCCGGCATGGCTGCGGCATGGCAACAGGGCTCTGGCCAAAGCACTGCCCAATGCCCGCCACCAAACGCTGCCCGGCCAGAACCACATATTGAAGCCCGCCGCACACGCCCCAGTGCTGACAGCGTTCTTCAACGCGCAAGATTAGGCGCGGCAGGTAGATCCCAACTAGCAAAGGGAATCCGGGCATGCAGGGCTCATATGGGCGGCCGGTTGAGGACATCCCAGCGCCGCCGTGAATGGATCGCCGCTTGCGATGCCGGTGCGGCCCATGGCATCTGTCCGATACCACGGATCGACCCCAAGCAGCATGGCTCCACGAACACCATCACGCGGCAGGCCGCCCGCCAAAATACCGCCCGCCGGGCCTTCAAGCGTCAGCCTGAACCGCGCCCTGTCCAAACTCGGCTTGTGCTCGCGCACGCAGGGCGAGGCGCTGATCGCGCAGGGCCGCGTGCGCGTCGGCGGCAAGGTGGTGCGCGATGCCGCGCTGCGCGTCGACATGAACCGAGACAGGATCGTCGTCGATGGCGTCGAGGTGGTTGCCGAGCGCAAGGTCTATGTCATGCTCAACAAGCCGCGCGGGCTGGTCACCACCCGCGACGACCCGCTCGAGCGCGACACCGTCTATGCCTGTCTCGAAGGGCTCGACCTGCCCTTCGTTTCGCCGGTCGGCCGGCTGGACAAGGCCAGCGAAGGCCTGCTTCTGATGACAAACGACACCCGCTTCGCCAACCGGCTGATGGACCCGGCCTCGCACCTGCCCAAGACCTATCACGTGCAGGTCGCCGCGGTGCCGGATGAAACGATGCTGGACATGTTCCGCGCGGGCGCGGCCGTCGACGGCGAGACCCTGGCCGTCAAGTCGATCGAACTGCTGCGCAGCGGCGGTCGCACCGCCTGGCTGGAGATCGTGCTCGACGAGGGAAAGAACCGCCACATCCGCCGCCTGCTCGCCGCTCACGGCGTCGAGGTCAAGCGCCTGATCCGCGTCGCCATCGGCCGCCTGCCCCTCGGCGACCTCGCCAAGGGCATGGCGCGGCATCTCACGCCGGAGGAACTGGCGCTGCTGGCGGGCTGAGCGAAGCCGGCAGCGTTTTCTTGCGTCTGGCTTTCGCGGACACATGTCTCGAAAAAAAGTTTCGTCACCACCGATGATTTTCCCCTACCTCGGCTGTCCTGATCCTTAGGCGCCGGAATGGTCCGCCGCCGGAAGAGCGAGGTGATCCATGGGATCGTTGCAGGGTCAAAATGTCGTCGTGGTCGGGGGCAGCCGGGGTGTCGGCCGCTCGATCGTGGAAGCCGCGCTCCGCGAGGGCGCGACCGTGCTTGCCGCCGCCCGCGGCGCGGCCGCCTTGAAGGAGCTCTCCTGGGAGGCCTCCGGCGTCAGGACGCTTGCCGTCGACGCCAAGCAGGAGGCAGCGCCCGATACGGTCTTCGCGGCTCTCGAACCGGATGTGCTGGTGATCTGCGCCGGCGCCTTCGCCCCGTCGGCGCCCCTCCAGGATCAGAGCTGGGATCAGTTCTCGGCCAATTGGGAAATGGACGTCAAGGCATCCTTCCTGTTCTGCCAGGCGGCGCTGCGTGGCCGCATGAAGTCCGGCGGCCGCGTGGTGCTGATCTCCAGCGGCGCGGCCTTCAGCGGCGGCCCGCCGAACTCCGGTGGCTATTCCGGCGCCAAGCGCATGCAGATGGTGCTTGCCGCCCACGGCCAGAAGGAAGCGGACCGGCTTGGCCTCGGCCTGCGCTTCATGGCGCTGGCGCCCATGCGCATCATGGCCGGCACCGGCGTCGGCCAGCGCGGCATCGAAGGCGTTTCGACCTATCTCGGCATCAGCCCGGCCGATTTCCTGGCCAGCATGACCGACATGCAGACACCCGCCGATGTCGCCAATGCCGTGGTCGCGCTCGCCGGCGGCAAGTTGCAGGGCACCGCCTTCACGGTGAGCGGCAGCGGGCTTGCGGCGGCGGCGTGAGGGGCGCAGCATATCAGGGCAATCGCGCTTGGCAGGCTCGACATGACAGATGCTTCCGGCCCACTTGAGCCGCTGGGTCCGGAAGGCGGGCCGATCCTCGATCGGCGGGCTTTCGAGCGCCTCACGATGGCCCACCGCCGCGAACTCAAGCTCCACTGCTATCGCATGATGGGATCGCTGCACGAGGCCGACGACCTCGTCCAGGAGACATTCCTGAAGGCATGGCGCGGCCGCTCGCGCTTCGACGGGCGCGGCTCGCCGCGCGGCTGGCTCTATGCCATCGCCACCAACAGCTGTCTCAATGCGATCAAGGCGAGGTCGTCGGCGCATCGCATTCTCCGAGAGCCCGCACGGCCGCCGAGCGAGGGGCGCGCCGCCGCCGGCGCCGCAGCTGAACTCGCCTGGCTGGAGCCCTACCCTGACGCCGAGCTGCCGGACCTCGCCGATGGCCAGCCTGGCCCCGACGCCCGCTACGAGACCCGCGAGGCGGTGCGGCTCGCCTTCGTCGCCCCCCTCCAGCTT
>NZ_AYWQ01000019.1:0-72570 GCF_000502415.1 Mesorhizobium sp. LNHC229A00 | reverse complement strand
CCACCGCTCGGGTCAGTTGCTTGACGGACATATTGTCCAGCAGGATGGCGTCGACCCCGGCGCCTAGCGCGATCTCGAGCTGGTCGAGCGTGTCCACCTCGACCTCGACCTTGACCATATGGCCGACCGCGGCGCGCGCCCGCTCAATGGCCGTGCGGATGTCGCCGGCAATGGCGATGTGATTGTCCTTAATGAGCACGGCATCATCCAGCCCGAAGCGGTGGTTGGCGCCGCCGCCGGCGCGCACGGCGTATTTTTCCAGCGCGCGTAGGCCGGGCGTCGTCTTTCGCGTGCAGACGATCCGTGCCTTCTGACCGCGCACCGCCTCGACGATCTCGGCCGTAGCCGTCGCAATGCCGCTGAGATGGCAGAGAAAATTGAGCGCTGTACGCTCGGCCGCAAGCATTCCACGCGCCGGTCCACTCACCCTTGCAATGGTCTCACCCGCCGCGATCCTGCTGCCGTCCAGACGTCCAAAACGTATGTCGATCGACGGATCAACAAGCATGAACGCGTAGGCTACCAGATCAAGACCGGCAACAACGCCAGACTGCCTGGCTCTGAACGCAAAGGTGGCCTTGCAGTCAAAGGGTATAACCGCATCGCTGGTAAGGTCACCGGCTTTGCCCAGGTCCTCAAGTAGAGCGCTACGCACGATCGGCTCGATCACGATCCCGGGAAGGGGTGGAGGTGACGTCATCAGGCACTCCGTTCCGCGGGTCGCAGACTAAGTTCGGCCGCAACCGTCATTGCTGAGGCGAAGGTCAAGCGTGAAGACCGGGCCTGCGCGCTGCGTGTGGGGAAGTCCGACCTGTAATGCGAGCCGCGGCTTTCCTCGCGCCGAAGCGCTGCAATGGCGATCATCAGCGCGATCAAGGCAGGATCGGAAGCGGCAGTGTTGCGTACCGCCATCGGCAGCAGCGTTTCCACGGTGTCGGATAGTGCTTGCCCGTCCCGGATAACACCGAGCCCATTGGAGACTGTGTGCCGAACGGAGGAGGGGTCCGGTCGCGGGGGTGCCTTTGCGACAAGCCTTGGCCACTGCCAGCCCGCAGGAGCGGCAGCTACGCTTTGCGCGACCCACAACGAGGTCGTCACCGCCTCGGTCAGCGAGTTGCTGGCAAGCCGGTTGGCGCCGTGCAGACCGGTGCCGGCAACCTCACCGCAAGCCCACAAGCCCGACACCGTGCTGCGGCCCGCGGCATCCACGGCGACGCCGCCCATGTGATAATGTGCCGCCGGGCGCACCGGGATGGGCTCGACTGCCGGATCGATTCCGGCGTCCCGGCAATGCCGGGCAACAGCTGGGAAGCGCTTGGCGAATCTGGGGCCAAGGGACTGCCGGGCGTCAAGGTAAACACGGTGTCCGGTGGCAAGCTGCTGCCACACCGCCCGAGCCACGACATCGCGCGATGCGAGTTCGCCGCCAGGCGTGTCGCACAGAAAGCGGTGCCCGCACTCGTCGATCAGCACTGCGCCTTCGCCGCGAACCGCTTCGCTCACCAACGGCATCGGCCGCTGCGAAACGTCGAGCGCGGTCGGGTGGAACTGGATGAATTCCAGATCGGCGAGTTCTGCACCGGCGCATGCGGCGAGCGCCAGGCCGTGCCCGAATGAGCCGGCCGGATTGGTCGTGTCTCTGAACAGGGCCCCGATACCGCCGCTCGCAAGAACCACGCGGCGCGTCGGAAATATAATCGCCTGTCCACCTTTTGCCGCCACAACGCCGCTGACCGCCCCATTTTCCACAATGAGCCGGCGGGCTTCCATGCCTTCCAGAATTGTGATCGAAGGCGTTCGCNCCCCCGGCATGGACGATCCGGCGACGGGAATGCGCTGCCTCGAGCCCGAGCCGCAGTGTCCCGTCCCACGAGCAGTCGAAGGCGACGCCCAAGTCCATCAAGTTCTCGATGGCTCGGTCCGCCGCATTCGCAACGCGTCTGACCACACTCTCGTCGCAGGGGCCATCACCTGCAGCAAGCGTGTCTGCAAGATGGAGGTCTGGACTGTCGTCAGCGCCGAGGCTTGCCGCCAGCCCGCCTTGCGCGAGTGTGCTGGAGGTTTCGGTCCCGAGCCGCGTCGGGGACAAAAGGTAAACGGGATGCGGCGCCAGATGAAGCGCGGTCATCAGCCCGGCAACGCCAGCGCCGATGATCACGGGCGCTCCCCTGATGTCNATGCGGCGCCAGATGAAGCGCGGTCATCAGCCCGGCAACGCCAGCGCCGATGATCACGGGCGCTCCCCTGATGTCCCGACGTCTGGCGTCATACGGCAAGCATCCGCTCGACCGCACGCCGAGCACCATCAACCACTCGAGCATCGATGGTCACGATGTGGCGGGTTTCTTGCAGCGCCGTGCGAATGTTGGCGAGCGTGATACGCTTCATATGCGGACAGAGATTGCAGGGGCGCACGAACTCGANCAGCGCCGTGCGAATGTTGGCGAGCGTGATACGCTTCATATGCGGACAGAGATTGCAGGGGCGCACGAACTCGACGTCGGGGTGCTCGATGGCCACGTTGTCGCTCATTGAGCATTCGGTCATCAACACGACGCGCGCAGGCTTGTGCCGTCCGACGAAATCCGACATCGCCGCAGTCGAGCCGGCGAAATCGGCAACCGCGACAACTTCCGGCGGGCATTCAGGATGGGCAAGCACGGTAACGCCAGGGTAGGCATCCCGCAGCTCGCGAATGTCGGCTGGCGTGAAGCGCTCATGCACTTCGCAATGACCGTTCCAGGCGATGATCTCGACCGCAGTCTGTGCCGCGATGTTCCTGGCCAGGTATTCATCGGGCAGCATGATCACCCGCTCAACNACTTCGCAATGACCGTTCCAGGCGATGATCTCGACCGAAGTCTGTGCCGCGATGTTCCTGGCCAGGTATTCATCTCAACGCCAAGCGACTCCACCACAGCCAAAGCGTTGCCGGAGGTGCAGCAGATGTCCGACTCGGCCTTCACGGCAGCGGACGTTTTGACGTAGGTCACGACCGGCACGCCAGGATAGCGTTGCCGCATCAGCCGCACATCGTTCGCAGCGATCGAGTCAGCCAGCGAGCAGCCTGCGCCGAGATCTGGAATGAGCACCGTCTTGTCCGGATTGAGGAGCTTCGCCGTCTCAGCCATGAAATGCACGCCGGCGAGCACGATGATGTCTGCNAGCGTTGCCGCATCAGCCGCACATCGTTCGCAGCGATCGAGTCAGCCAGCGAGCAGCCTGCGCTGAGATCTGGAATGAGCACCGTCTTGTCCGGATTGAGGAGCTTCGCCGTCTCAGCCATGAAATGCACGCCGGCGAGCACGATGATGTCTGCATCGACGGTCATTGCCTTGCGGGCCAGCGCCAGGCTGTCGCCGACGATATCGGCCACGCAGTGGAAAATCTCGGGTGTTTGGTAGTTGTGGGCCAGGATGACGGCGTTGCGATCGCGCTTTAGCGCCAGAATGGCGTCGACGTCGTCGCTGAAAGCCGCCCATTCCACTGGGGGGATGATGCGCTGGACGCGCTGATACAGGGACGCGGCCGAAGGTATCGTCCCGCTCACCGGCGCCTCCCGTTTATAATCCATTCGACTATAAGGGGTANGATGCGCTGGACGCGCTGATACAGGGACGCGGCCGAAGGTATCGTCCCGCTCACCGGCGCCTCCCGTTTATAATCTATTCGACTATAAGGGGTATATATCTAGGTTGACTATAAGAGTGTCAACCCCGGGCCAGAGGCAATTTTGTCCCCGCAACGGCAGTTTCGTCGAGCACGGCACGGCGGAACTGATAGAGCTTGGCCGGCCGGCCGCCCGTATCCAGGGACATCTTCCCAGTCTCCTCGACCAGCTCTTGCTGCTCGATCAATCGGCGAAAGTTGGGCTTGTTGATCAGCCGGCCTGCCAAGGCTTCCACGTTCCGTTGCAGCTGCAGCAGCGTAAACACCGGCGGCATCAGCTCGAAGACAACTGGCCGGTATTTGATCTTCGAGCGCAAGCGCGCAAGGCCGGTCGCCAAGATGCGGCGATGGTCGGCAATCATTGCAGTTCCGGCTGTTGAGTCGGATGCGACCGAACGACGGTCGCGGGTGGCCTCCGCCACCAAACCGGCCTCGTAAAGCAACTCATAGCGCTTGAGCGCCAACTCTTCATTCCAGGAGCGGTCCTCGAACGCGAAAGCAATGGCAGCCCGCCGCCGCCGCTCACTGCGCGTCGCGGTTTGCTCGGCATCGGCCGCCCAGGCAAGCAGACGCGGCTTCAGAACATCCGCAATAAGTTTCGGCACTCCGAGGCGGTGGTCCTCCCACGGAAAATAGTCGTACCAGCTCCGCCAGGCGCAGGTGGATGCGCCGGTGGCATGTTCCTTCCGGGTCAAAGCGAGATAGCTGATGGAAATAACGCGCTGCTGACGCCCGTCATCTGCGCGGTCGCCATCAGCGAACGTATAGAGCTGCTCGATATAGCCGAGGGGATGACCAGTCTGCTGCTCGACCCATGCCCTTAGACCTGACTGCAGCGATCGATGCTCCAGCGCGAACGGCCCCGAGGGCAGGCAATCCCCCTGCCCGATGGTGAGGACCGCTGGTTCACCATCATTGACGGACACGACAACGGCAATCAGCTCCGCTTCGACTTGCTTGGCCTTGGCGGCGGCCCTACCGTTGCGNTCACCGTCATTGACGGACACGACAACGGCAATCAGCTCCGCTTCGACTTGCTTGGCCTTGGCGGCGGCCCTACCATTCCGTGTTGCTTTTGGGCGATCGTCCATGGTTGCCTGGGTTGGGCAGAGTTCCGTGAGAAGCTTCTCAATCGATTTAAGCAGCGTGTAGCAGGCTCTTTGGCCTGTCAACACCACACTCACCGTAAAGGCCTAGACCTTCGGTCTACACAAGAGTGTCGCAAACGCGAAACCGCTCGGCAGTGACGCAAGGGAATTGGGCTGGGCGCGAGATCAAGAACCCCCGCTTTCGCACTCGTGCTCATTCGAAGCGGCGTCGCAGCTTGCGGAATAAATAGTCAGCAAATTATTGTGCACTGCAATTTCTTCTTCGCATCTGCACAAATTTGTGGCAGACGGCTTCGGGTTGACGTCACGTGAGGGAAGTCGGTGAGCGCAACGCGAGCAATCAGGGCCTTGACCCCACAGGACATTGCGGCACGCAAGGACGGGACGCCGCTGGTCTGTCTGACCGCCTATACAACGCCCATTGCACAACTGGTCGATGCTCACTGCGATGTCGTGCTTGTCGGTGACAGCGTCGGCATGGTGCTTCACGGCCTGCCTTCGACGCTCGGCGTCACGCTCGAAATGATGATCCTGCACGGCCAGGCGGTGCGGCGGGGCCTCGAACGGGCGCTGATGGTCGTCGACATGCCGTTCGGCTCCTATGAGGAAAGTCCTGAACAGGCTTTTCGCAATGCTGCTCGCGTGATGGCGCAAACTGGCTGCGCGGCGGTCAAGCTCGAAGGCGGCGAAAGCATGGCCGCGAGCATACGCTTCCTTGCTGCGCGTGGCGTGCCGGTGATGGCTCATGTGGGGCTGACGCCGCAGGCGGTGAATGCACTCGGCGGCTACCGCGTCCAAGGGCGGGGCGACGATGCTGACCGCATCCAGCGTGACGCGGTCGCGGTCGCCGAAGCTGGCGCCTTCGCGGTCGTGCTGGAGAAGATCCCTGAAGCCCTGGCGCTGCGGATCACGCAGGAGGTTGCAATCCCGACCATCGGCATTGGCGCCTCGCCGGCCTGCGACGGCCAGGTTCTCGTCGTTGACGATATGCTGGGCCTGTTCGGCGCCTTTCGTCCAAAATTCGTCAAGCGATACGCCGAGCTGGGCGAGGCGGCTTCCGCGGCAGTCTCGGCCTACACGAATGACGTTCGTGAGCGCCGCTTTCCAGCTGCAGAACACGTGTTCGGCGACGAGCCGAAGACCTGAAAAGAGGAGATCCAACGTGGGCATTCCCATTATTCGGACAGTTGCCGAACTGCGCAGCATAGTAGCCGTGTGGCGCCGGGATCGTTTGAAGGTGGCGGTCGTGCCGACCATGGGGGCTCTCCACGAGGGTCACCTCAGCCTTGTGCGTGCCGCCCTCGAAAAGGCCGATCGGGTGATCGTCACGCTCTTTGTCAACCCCAAGCAGTTCAACAGCCCGGCGGATCTGATCGCCTACCCGCGCACCGAGTATGACGATGCCGCCAAACTGGCGCCGCTCGGCGCCCACATCCTTTACGCGCCGGATGCGGCGGATGTATATCCGCAAGGCTTTGCCACGACGGTTTCGGTGAGCGCGGTGAGCGAAGGCCTTTGCGGCGCATTCCGGCCGGGCCATTTCGATGGGGTAGCGACCGTCCTCACCAAGCTTTTTCTCCAGACCGGTGCCGATATGGCATTCTTTGGCGAGAAGGATTTCCAGCAACTGCATGTGGTGCGCCGGCTTGTTCGCGATCTCGACATCCCGACCGACATCATCGCGTGCCCGACGGTGCGCGAAGACGATGGCCTGGCGATGTCGTCGCGCAACGCGCGGCTGTCGGCCGTTGAACGGAGCGCAGCACCCCGCCTGGCCAAAATCCTGTTCGAGACAGCCCGACGGCTGAAGCGTGACCACTGCATCGATCGCGTGCTCGACGAAGCACGGCAGGCCATCCTTGCTGCAGGTTTTTCGCAGGTCGAGTATCTTGAGCTGCGCGCGGACGAGGACCTCGCCATCATCGCCGCCCCGCACCGACCGGCGCGACTGCTCGTCGCCGCCTGGCTCGGCCAGACGCGCCTGATCGACAATGTCGAAGTGTGGTCGCCACATGGCTCGGTGCGAGGCTACATCGCCGCCGCCGCCGCAGCGTAAGCTTGCTTCTCCTTCTCCTCTGCAAGCAGGAGCGCCTGCAGCGTTTGGTTGGGAGCGCCCAGTCGCTGCTGGCATCTTTGCATGGATGCAGTGTGTCCTGCTGATGGAGACCGCTAAAACTGACCTGCTGCTCGCTAGATGCCCACCAGGAGCGCGCCGCCCGTCAGCCCTGCGCCGGCCGCGGCTAGCAGAAGCTTTTTCGCCCGGCGCAAACGGCTTGGCTTGATAGGAAAGGGACAGCGACAGCGCCATTGTCGCGGCACAGGAATTGCCAAATTGGCGTCCAACTCGTCAAATTCAACGAGTATCGAAACGTTCTAAGCAGATGCGCGCCGGCGATAAGGCACCAGGCGCGCGAGTGCCCGCCAGCAGCCTCTCCGTAGTGAGACCCTGCTTCAGCGGGCGCAAGCCGAGATGGCACCTTGCGCCAACATGGCGCGAAGGGCAGCTACCCCAGCACCGTGAGTGCCCAGCGCCATCGACAGGAATGCCTCGCGCAGCGGCCTAGCGCGGTAAGCCGCTGCCGCCGCCACCGTCTGTGTGTCGAAAGGCACGGCAAGGATCGCCAGTGCAATGCCTGGCCGTCCGGCCCGGCCCATCGGCAGTCGCAGGCCTGCCGAGCTTATCGGGCGACCCGAGCAGTTGAGGCAAACGAGGAAAGACGTCGGTCCAAAATTTCGCGAGCGCCGAACTTTTCCGACCGGATTCGCTCCAAGGAAAAAGGGCGGCATCGCTGCCGCCCTTTCCGTATCTGTAGGCTGATAGAATTTGGATTAGAAATCCATGCCGCCCATGCCGCCCATGCCGCCGCCGCCCATGCCGCCAGGCATGCCGCCGCCAGCCGACTCCTTCTTNCCGCCCATGCCGCCCATGCCGCCGCCGCCCATGCCGCCAGGCATGCCGCCGCCAGCCGACTCCTTCTTCGGAGCCTCCGCGATCATGGCTTCGGTGGTGACGAGCAGGCCGGCGACCGAGGCCGCGTCCTGCAGAGCCGTGCGCACAACCTTGACCGGATCGACGATACCCATGGCGATCATATCGCCATATTCGCCGGTCTGGGCATTGTAGCCGAAGGTCGCGCCCTTGTTCTCAAGGATCTTGCCGGCGACGATCGATGCTTCCGCACCGGCGTTGGCCGCGATCTGGCGGGCCGGAGCCTGCAGCGCGCGACGTACGATGCTGATACCCGCGGTCTGGTCGGCATTGGCACCGGTTGCCTTGATGCTCAGCGAAGCGCGCAGCAGGGCGACGCCGCCGCCGGGAACGATGCCTTCTTCGACGGCCGCGCGGGTCGCGTTCAGGGCGTCGTCGACCCGGTCCTTCTTTTCCTTGACTTCGACTTCCGTCGCACCGCCGACGCGGATCACCGCAACGCCGCCCGCGAGCTTCGCGAGACGTTCCTGCAGCTTCTCCTTGTCGTAGTCCGAGGTGGTTTCCTCGATCTGCTGCTTGATCTGGGCAACGCGGCCCTGGATCTCCGGCTTCTTGCCGGCGCCGTCGACGATGGTGGTGTTCTCCTTGGAGATCGACACCTTCTTGGCGCGGCCGAGCATGGCGAGCGTGACATTCTCGAGCTTGATGCCGAGGTCCTCCGAAATGACCTGGCCACCGGTGAGGATGGCGATGTCTTCCAGCATGGCCTTGCGGCGATCACCGAAGCCCGGCGCCTTGACGGCGGCGATCTTCAGGCCNAGGATGGCGATGTCTTCCAGCATGGCCTTGCGGCGATCACCGAAGCCCGGCGCCTTGACGGCGGCGATCTTCAGGCCGCCACGCAGCTTGTTGACGACCAGCGTGGCCAGAGCCTCGCCTTCGACGTCTTCCGAGATGATGACCAGCGGCTTCGAGGTCTGCACGACGGCCTCAAGGATCGGCAGCATGGCCTGCAGGTTCGAGAGCTTCTTCTCGTGGAGAAGGATGTAGGCGTCCTCGAGGTCGGCAACCATCTTTTCGGCGTTGGTGACGAAGTAGGGCGAGAGATAGCCGCGGTCGAACTGCATGCCTTCGACGACTTCGAGCTCGGTCTCGGCGGTCTTGGCTTCCTCAACCGTGATGACGCCCTCATTGCCGACCTTCTGCATCGCTTCAGCGATCATCGAGCCGACCGAAGCGTCGCCATTGCCGGCGATGGTGCCGACCTGGGCAACCTCTTCCGAGGTCTTGATCTTCTTGGCGTTCTTGATCAGCGTCGCGACGACGTCGGCGACGGCGAGATCGATGCCGCGCTTGAGGTCCATCGGGTTCATGCCGGCGGCAACCGCCTTGTGGCCTTCCTGGACGATCGACTGCGCCAGAACGGTCGCCGTCGTGGTGCCGTCGCCGGCGATGTCGTTGGTCTTCGAAGCGACTTCGCGGACCATCTGCGCGCCCATGTTCTCGAACTTGTCTTCAAGCTCGATTTCCTTGGCGACGGTGACGCCGTCCTTGGTGATGCGCGGTGCGCCGAACGACTTGTCGATGACGACGTTACGGCCCTTGGGCCCTAGCGTCACCTTCACCGCGTCGGCGAGGATGTTGACGCCGCGCAGCATGCGCTCACGGGCATCGCGGGAGAATTTTACGTCTTTGGCAGCCATGTTTTAGCTCCTGGCAGGGGCTCGGATAGAGCCCGAAAAATTCGAGTTGAGGGTGAGGCCGATAATCAGCCGATGATGCCCATGATGTCGGATTCTTTCATGATCAGAAGGTCTTCGCCATTGAGCTTGACTTCGGTGCCCGACCACTTGCCGAACAGGATGCGGTCGCCGGCCTTGACGTCCAGCGGGACCAGCTTGCCAGCTTCGTCACGAGCGCCGGAGCCGACGGCGATNAACGACCACGCGGTCATGAAGCGGGCGGAACTTCGACTTTGCCATTTTTTCTTCCTCGAATGAGAACGGTGAGAAACAGTTCCTCCGTCCGGCGAAGCCGGACAACCTACAACATCCGGCGGCGCCGGAGCTGTGGTTAGCACTCACCAAAGGCGAGTGCTAACGTGGCGCTGAAATAGGCCGCCGGCCTGCCAGAGTCAAGGCGCGTGAATCGCCTCTTGATAGGATGGCGATGAACTTATCAAAGCTTGGCAGAACCGAGCACCAGGAGCGGGCAACGTTCCGCCAGGGGATAGCTGCCGCTTGGCACGACGCGCACCTGGTCGAACCAACCTCGCGCCTCGTCCACGAGCATGGCCAGCGTCGCGAAGCTGTACCTCGTTTCGGAGCCCGCATAGACATCGATCGTGTTGATGGATGCCATGCTCCATCCCGTGTCTGCCGCAAGAGCCTCCCGATCCGGAAACAGCTTGTCGAATGCCGCACGGACTGCCTGCACATCGACGCTGCTGTCGCAATCGACGGTCGTGCACGCCATGGCGATCCGCCATTTGAGCGCGTGGAAATTCTCGATTCCGCCGGCTCGGACCAGAGCTTCGATGCCGCGCAGGCCGTCCACGGTTTCCGGCCGAGCGAACACGCGGATCGCCGCGTGCCCGCCAGGCTTCAGTACCCTCGCGATTTCACCGAACAGCGAACCGCGCGCGGCCTTGGTATGGACCGCCGACAGGCAGCCGTCACCGATGACCGCGTCGAAACTTTTCTGCGCGACCGGGAGGTCAAGCCAGTTGCCGGCCATAGCCCTTCGCGATGTGTTGTCGCCGGCCCATACGCCAGAAATCATGGTGGCCGATTGATCGATCGCCAACATCGATCTGCCTAGAACAGCCAGTTCAGGTGTCACCCCAAGCAGAAGGACATCGGCATTTCCGAGATCGAGTTCGCGCTCGAATATGCCAACGGTTTCCGGCGTCGGCCGGAGGGGGGCGTCCAGGACTTCCAGTGCCGATGATAATTATCCCAATGATTCGTCATGCAGACCCGTTGGAGTCCAGGAAAGTCTGGCATTGATTGATTAGAGCCGCTTAATGGAAGTGGGGATGGAAGCCAAGGGGCTAGCTGGTGGCGCGCATCATTGTCATAACGCATGAGCATGACCGGTTCCTGGGTCACCGCGGCCTTCTGCTGCGCCGGAATAGCCGTTACATGCTTTTCGATGTTCTGGAGGACCTGAAAAGGAGGGGCCATTCGGTCCGGATTCAGCCTGGCCTCTCCGGACAATCCAGCGCCGATGTCGCGGTTCTGCACGTCGATGCGACAACGACGCCGGCAGATTATCTCGACTATGCGCGGAGTTTTCCCTTATGCCTCAATGTCGGGGCCGCCGATATATCGAAACGGCGGGTAAGCGGAGCGCTTCTGGCCAAGGGCAACGGCTGGCTGGGCCCGGTCATCGTCAAAAGCAATCTCAACAACCAGGGCATTCCGGAGACACGGCTCAATCGGCGGTCGAGGCGTGCCGGCCAACCGGCACCTTTTGCGCACGTGCCGGCCATGCCGTCCTACGAGGTCTACCAATCCCGGGACGACGTTCCCGATGGCGTCCTTGATCGCGATGATCTGGTCGTGGAAAAGTTCATCCCGGAAAAAGAACCTGACGGCTTTGCGGTGCGCTTCTGGGTGTTTTGCGGAGAGCGCGAGCGCTGCACCCGCTACGTCTCGCCAAACAGCATGGTCAAGGCATCGGAAACGATCCGGCGCGAGCCCGCCGCTGTTCCCGACGAACTGCGCGAACGGCGGCGTGAACTCGGCTTCGACTATGGGAAATTCGATTTCGTCATGCATGAGGGCAGGGCCATCCTCCTCGATGCCAACAAGACGCCCGGCCGCCCGCAGAACCTGGTGAAGATGTTCGCGGCCGGCGCTTCCGACCTGGCCGATGGTTTCGAAGGCCTCATCCGCCGGGCGAGATAGGTCCCCAATTGCCGGTCGCTAAAGAAACAGCCGCAACTGAGTGTGGATGATCGATCGGTAATCCTCGATGGTCCGGCGACCTTCCGCTTCGCCCTGCGCAAGCGCCAGGCGCACAACGCCGCCGGCGAGCTGGAAGATCAGCAGAACCATGCGTTCGAATTGCTCGTGCTTTTCCGGCTCGAGCAAGGCGATGACGTGGTCGCAGAACATTCTTGCTTGATGCCGGGTTTCGGCGATGTCGAGATTCTTCAGCGCCTTGTCGGCCTGGATGGCGTTCTGGAGATCCTGGATGGCCGGATCCCCGGCGACCCGGCCGAGGTAGTCGTCAAGCAACCGGTCGGACGCGGTGATGACGTCGGGCGCTTCGCGGACATCGGCGACGATCGCGGTCAATCGCGCGCGGCTGGCTTCGGAAAACCGCTCATAAAGCATTGCCAGGATCGCCGACTTGTTGGGAAAGTAGTGGTAGACGGTGGCGATCGGCCCGCCCGCATGCATGCCGACCTCCTTCATGGTGACGGCGTCGATGCCCTTCTCGCCGATCAGCCGCATGGTGGTCGACAGGATGGCGTCGATGCGCTCGCGGCTGCGCTCCTGCTTGGGCCTGCGCCTGGGCTCGGTGATCGTTCGACTTGCTTGGTTCATGCACCGATCTTTCGCACGAGTTCCCAAATTCCGGTTGACAAGAAATATGATCAAGTATCAGTTTCTGGAATGCTGACAGACTGTCAGTTTTTTTGGCGTGCGGCAAGGACGTTGGGAGGCGCCTTTGACTTCGACAAGCGCTGGTCTTCAGGGCGAAGGCGACTGGCTGGTCGGCAATCCCAGCGGCGGGCAGCTCGCCTCGGCCCTGTGGATCGGGTCGGTCGGCCTGCTCATTCTCGGTCTGCAGCCCGTCCTGCTCGGCGCCCTCTATACCGAGGGCCATGTCAGCGGCGACGAACTGGCGCTGGTCGCCACCGCCGAGATGATCGCCATCGCGATCGGTTCGGCGATCGTAGCGATGCTGCTTTCCGTCCACAACATGCGCTGGAAAAGTGCCGTCCTCCTGCTGCTCTTGGCGCTGGCCAATGTGTGGACCGCCTATGCCGCCGGCCCCAACACGCTGATGGCGGCCCGCGCGCTGGGCGGCCTTGCCGAAGGCGGCCTTGTCGCGGTCGCCACCGAACTGATTGCCCGTTCGCGGCGCGCCGAACGCATCGGCGGCTATTTCGTCACCATGCAGACCCTGGCGCAATGCGCTGTTGCCCTGGTGCTGGCGCTCTATGTCATTCCAGCCGCCGGGTCGGCGGGCGGCTTCCTCGTTCTTGCCGTCGTCTGCGTCGCGTCGCTGGTGGTCGCCTTTGCTGTCCCCGCCGAATATGCCGATCTGCCGAAGGACGAAAACCTCGCCAATGTGCTGACGGTTCCCTCGATCACCGCGCTGTTGTCGGTCTTCTGCTACTTCATGTTCTTCGGCGCCGTATGGGCTTTTCTGGAGCCGCTTGGCGTCCAATTCGGCATCGATGGCCGCACGGTGGGGCTGATCGTCTCGGCCAGCCTCGCGGCGCAGGTCCTGGGCGCAATGACGGCGACCGTGTTCGAGGCGCGGATCGACTATCGCCTTGCCATCGCGGCGATCGGCATCGTCGCGCTTGTCGCCTCGCTCGTGCTTGCCAGCGGACCTGGCCTCACGACATTCTGGGGCGTCGCCCTGGTCATGGGTTTTATCCTGCTGTTCATCGTGCCCTACCAGATCCGCCTGGCGATCACCGCCGACGAGACCCGCACCGCCGTGCTGCTGGTGCCGGCTGCCCAGCTTTTCGGCCTGGCGATCGGACCGGTCGCGGCGTCGCTGCTCATCGACGGCAAGGAGTTTCGCCCGGTTCCCGAGTTCGCCGCCGCAAGCGCTGTCGCCAGCGTGGCGTTGCTCGGCCTGTTTGTCCTGGTGGCGCGGCGTCGCCGCGCGATTGCGTGAGCACCATGTCGAACGGCTGGAGCAACTGGTCCGGCTTTGTCACCGCCGAGCCGCGGCTGCTTGCCAGTCCGGCCGACGCCGGCGAACTCGGCGATCTCATTCGCACCGCACCCGGCCCGGTCCGCGTCGTCGGCGCCGGTCACTCCTTCACGCCACTGGTGAAGTCCCAAGGCACCATCCTGTCCCTGGAGAAGCTTGAGGGGCTGGTTGCTCATGACGCGAAAAAAAACCAGGCGCGCGTGCGGGCCGGGACGCGGCTTGGTCCGCTCATGCACATGCTGCAAGGCATCGGCCAGGGCCTGCCCAATATGGGCGACATCGACCGCCAAGCGATAGGCGGCGCGCTGGGCACGGCCACCCATGGCTCGGGCCCGACGCTGGGTGCCTATCACACACAGCTGGAAACGGTGCAGATCGTCGACGGGCTTGGCAAGGTCCGCGACTTCAAGCGGGAAGGGGATCAGGAAACGATCCATGCGATCGGCGTTGCGCTTGGCGCCTTCGGTGTGCTCAGCGAAGTGACGTTGAACAACATCGCGACCTACCGGCTGCGGCGCCGCAAATGGGTGCTGCCGATAGCCGACATGCTGCGCGATTTCGAAACGATGATGAACGAGCACCGGTCGGCCGAATTTTACTACATCCCATTTTCAGGCTACGCGCAGTTCATCGCCAGCGACTTCAGCACCGAGGCGACCACCCCGCGCCCGACCGACGATGACGAGGGCTCCCTGCGCACGCTGCGCCGCTTGCGCACCGGGCTTGCCTGGCTGCCGTCGCTGCGCCGCGGGCTGATCCTGGGCGCGGTCGCCAAGGTGCCGGCCGAGGATTACGTGCAGGACTGGCTCAACGTCTATGCCAGCGACCGGCAGACCAAGTTCAACGAGATGGAATATCACCTTCCGTTCGAGGAGGGGCCGAAGGCCCTGGCTGAGATCATCGAACTGACCGAGAAGCATTTCCCGGAAGTCTATTTCCCGATGGAGGTGCGGTCGGTGGCATCGGACGAATTCTGGCTCTCGCCTTTCCACAAAAGGCTCACCTGTTCCATCGCCATCCACCATGACGCGGCGAGCGATCCGTTGCCGTTCATGCGCGCGGCCGAGCCGATCTTCCGCAGATATGGCGGCAGGCCCCATTGGGGCAAGATGCACAGCCTGAAAGCGGCCGACCTGAAAAAGCTCTATCCGCGCTGGGACGATGCGATGGCGGTGCGCCGCGACATAGATCCGCAGAACCGCTTCGTCTCGCCATACATGGCCGACCTGTTCGGCATCGAACCCAGTTCTTTCGGCATCCAGCCATGAAGGCGTATTTCGCCACGCTTTCGGATGCGCTGAAAGAGGCGGACATTTTCCAACCCTGCCTGCTGCTCGACCTCGATCGGCTGGATGGCAACATTGCCCTGGTGAAGCAGAGGCTTGACCCCAGCCTTGCCGTGAGGGTGGTCGACAAGTCGCTCGCTTGCCTGCCGCTGCTCTCCCATATCGGCAAGGCGCTTGGAACCCACCGCCTCATGACCTTCCATCCGCCGATCACCGAGGCGGTGCTGAGGGCGTTCCCGGATGCGGATCTGCTGTATGGCAAACCGATGCCGGTTGGCGCGGCAAGGGCGGTGCTTTCCAGAGGCGGTTTAGCCTGGTCGCGGGTCTGTTGGCTGATCGATACACAGGAGAGGCTGGCGGAATATGGCGCGCTCGCCGACGAACTCGGCGTCGAATTGCGCGTCGCATTCGAAATCGATGTCGGACTGCATCGCGGCGGCTTTACCGAACCGGCGGCCCTGTCGCGGGCGCTGAATGCCCTGCCCACCCACAAAGCGCTGCGCTGCGAAGGCGTCATGGCCTATGAGGCGCATGCGCCGCACATACCCGGCCTGTTTGGTGGACCGGCCAAGGCGTTGGCGCGAGCCTCCGAACAGGCCGCCGCTTTCGTCGCACGCCTTGGCGCGGACCAGCGCCATATCCTGAACATCGGCGGCAGCAAGACCGCGCTGCTTCATCATGGCGGCATTGCCAATGAAGTGTCGATGGGCTCGGCCTTCGTCCTACCCGTCGATTTCGACACGCCCGGCCTTGATGGCTTCCAGCCGGCGGCCTTCATCGCGACGCCAATCCTGAAAGTGGTCGAGCCGATGCTGCCTGGCCCGCCGGCGGTCTCACGTCTGCTGCAGGCGCTCGGCCGGTTNCTGCTTCATCATGGCGGCATTGCCAATGAAGTGTCGATGGGCTCGGCCTTCGTCCTACCCGTCGATTTCGATACGCCCGGCCTTTATGGCTTCCAGCCGGCGGCCTTCATCGCGACGCCAATCCTGAAAGTGGTCGAGCCGATGCTGCCTGGCCCGCCGGCGGTCTCACGTCTGCTGCAGGCGCTCGGCCGGTTTCCGCGCAAGGGCTGCTATGTCTATGGCGGCAAGTGGATGGCCGAACCGTTGTTTCCCGAAGGCATGAGGACAAACGGCCTGATTGGCCTATCTTCCAACCAGCAGTTCATGGGTCTGCTCGCCCAGGCCGTCGTCAGCCCCGGCGACTATGCGTTCCTGCGGCCGACGCAGAGCGAGGCCGTGCTGCAGCAGTTCGGACCGATCGCGGTGCTTTCCGGTGGCAGGATCGTCGACCGCTGGCCGGTGTTGCCGATGATGTAGGCATCTCGGGCACCTTCCTTGATAGTTGACTCCGTCAAGTAAATGATCGATCCTGTGCCGGCAGGAGATGACTCGAATGACAATCCACCATCAGCCAGACAAGGCTGCGCCGAACAAGGACCTGATCGATGCGGTGCGGGCGTTCAACCGCTTCTACACCCGCCAGATCGGACTGCTTGATGAAGGGCTGCTGAAGAGCGCCTTCTCGCTGACCGAGGCACGCGTGCTCTACGAACTGGCGCATCGTGACGGACTGACCGCGACCGATCTCGGGCGCGATCTCGGTCTCGACGCCGGCTATGTCAGCCGTTTGCTGAAGAAGTTCGAGCGCCTTCACCTCATCTCCAGGGCCACCCTGGCTTCGGACGCTCGGCAATCGTCGATCGCGCTGACGCCGGCGGGCAGGAACGCCTTCGCGCCGCTTAACAAGGGTTCGCACGATCAGGTCGCGGCGCTGCTCGATCGTCTGCCTGCGTCGGAGCAGGACCGGCTGGTCAAGTCTATGCGGACCGTGCAGCGTCTGCTGGATGTCGATGCCGAGCTCAAAATCCCTTATCTGCTGCGGCCGCTGCAGGTCGGCGACATTGGCTGGATCATCCGCCGGCAAGGCATGCTCTACGCGCAGGATTATGGCTGGGATGCAACCTATGAGGCGCTGGTCGCCGAAATCCTCGCGGCGTTCGTAAAATCCTACGATCCGAAATGGGAGCGCGGCTGGGTCGCCGAGCGGGAAGGCGAGGTCGTCGGCTCGGTCTTCGTCGTGCGCAGGTCGGATCAGGTGGCCAAGCTGCGGCTGCTCTATGTCGAACCTTCGGCGCGGGGTCTCGGCATCGGCAAGCGCCTGGTCGAGGAATGCATCGGCTTTGCCCGCGCCAGGGGGTACAGAACGCTGACCCTATGGACCAACGACATTCTGACCGCCGCCCGGCACATTTACCAGGCGGTCGGTTTCAAGCTGATCGAGGAAGAGCCTCACCATTCCTTCGGCAACGATCTGATCGGCCAGAACTGGGAACTGGAGCTGTAGCGGCGCGTCATGCCTTGACCGGCACCCAGATCTCCAGCCCGCCATTGCCGGTGCGGGCATCGAATTCAGGCCCGTAGCGCTCGAATTCCGGCGCATCGGCAACCTCATGGCCGGATGCGGGCAGCCAGCTGTTCCAGATGGTGTTGATCGTGCGCCGGATGGTCGAGATGTGTTCGCGATGCGTGAAAACGGCGTATTTCCGCGCCGGCACCCGCACCCGTTGGAATTCCTTCGGCAGATCGGCGAAGTCGCGCACCTCGACGCCGACGACATAATCGAAATTGCCGGCATCGTCGCCGTTGAGGCAGACGCCGTAGAAAACGCCGGCCACTTGCCCGGGGATGTGGCCGATATAGGGAGCGAAGCGCTGCCATTGCATCGGAATGCCGGCGCTGGACTCACAACTGTAGCGCTCGCCCAGTCCGGCGATGAGGAATGGCCGGCTGGTCTCGAACCGCGGTGGTTCAAGTGTGGTCAAAAGCGAATTGTCCATCAGGATGGGCTCCACAAGGTCGAGGGTCTCAGTCGAACCTTGCGCGCGCACCAACTCCGGCGTGGTGCCGAACTGGTCGCGGAAGGCCCGGGTGAATGCCTCATGCGAGTTGTAGCCGGCGTCGAGCGCGACGCACAGGATGTCGGGCGCGCCGCCGGCCAGCCTTCGCGCCGCCTCGGTCAGCCGGCGCGAGCGCATGTAACCCATGACGGAGCGGCCGGTGGCGGCGCCGAAGGCGCGCGTCACATGAAAGCGCGACGCGCCGCTGCTTTGGGCGACGTCGTCGAGCGTAACAGCCTCCGGCAGGTGGCTTTCCACAAACCATAGCGCCTTCTCGGTCGGGTTCATGTGTTCCTCGCATGTGGCGTCCTCACTGTGGCGCCTCGTTGCCCGGCCAGCTTGATCGAAATTGCGCATCGCGCAAATAGGCGATCGGCCGCGCGGTGTCGTCCGCGCGGCCTGTCGTCTATCGTTGGCTCGGATCGCCAGCCGGCTGGTTCAGCGGTAGCGCGCCTGGTTCCATTTGTGGCCAAGCAGGGAGAGGATGATGATCAGCCCGTTGAAGAACTGGACGTAGAAGCCGCTGAGGCCAGCCGCCACGACGCCGGTTTGGATAAACGACACCGTGACGGCGCCGATCGCGCCGCCGGCCACGGTGCCGATGCCACCCCAGGTCGGCGTGCCGCCGACGAACACCGAGGCCAGCACCGGCAAGAGATAACCGTCGCCGGCGGTTGGCCACCAGGTGAAGTTGATCATCACCGAGAAGGTGCCGGCGATCGCGGCCCCGATGCCGACGAAGACGAACACTTTCACCCGCACGCGCTTGACGTCGATGCCCATCTGCTGGGCACTGTCGGGATTGTCACCGACCACCTTCACCTGCGCGCCGAAGCGGTGGCGGTTGTAGAGCATCGCCGAAAAGACGACGAAGGCGATGGCCCAGAAAATTTGCACCGGAATGCCCAGGACCTGGCTGGAGAAGATCCTGTAGGCCCAGCTGTCGGCAAGGCTGGTCAGCGAAGTCGATCTGCCCTCATTGATGATCTGAATCAGGCCGCGCAGCAGGAAATTCATGCCGAGCGTGGCGATCAGCGACGACAGCCCGCCATAGACCACCAGCGACCCGACGAGGAAGCCGAGCAGCGTGCCGGTGACCAGCGCCGCCGCGATGCCGAGGAACGGATCGTAGCCCGCCTGCACCACCAGCGCGAAGACCCAGGAGGCAAACCCCATCGTCGCGGGAAACGACAGGTCGATCTCGCCGCAGGTGACGACGAAGACCAGCGGCACGACCACGAACAGCGCCACCGGAAGCGTGGTGAGCACGGCGCTGTAGAGATACCAGGTTGTGAAGACCGTCGGGTTGGCGATCATGAAGACCGCCATCATGACGACGAACACGCCGAGCGTGCCAAGCGAAGCGCGGTTGTCAAGGATGAAGCCGCGCATCCAGTGATCGGACGGGTGCTTCCACTCGCTCTGGGAACTGCCTTGGCGGGAAATGCCGGCCGACGGCTCGTGCAGATCGGGCTGCATGGTCTTGCTCATCGTGCTCTCTGCTCCGCGTCACCGGTGTCGTGCAGCCCAGCCAACCCGCCCGGATGCGCAACGTCTTCCATGAAGTTGATGAGGTCTTCGGCCGACTTGACCTCGCCGCGGTCGGCGGTGAGCGCGACCTTGCCGCGATCCAGCACCACGAAGCGATCGGCGATGTCGAAGACATGATGGATGTTATGGCCGATGAACAGGATGGAGCGGCCGCTCGCCCGCACCTGGCGCACGAAATGGAAGACCTTGGCGGTCTCGGTCAGAGACAGCGCCGTCGTCGGCTCGTCGAGGACGATCAGTTCCGCCTGCTTGTAGATGGCGCGCGCGATCGCCACGCCCTGGCGTTCACCGCCCGAAAGCTGGCCGACGATCGAATGCGGCGTGAACACTTTCGAGGTGAAGCCGATCTCGCGCATCAGCCGGCTCGCTTCCTCGATTTCCTTGCCGACCTTCAGCCAGCCCAAAGGGCCGGTGAGTTCGCGGCCCATGAAGATGTTGCGGACGATCGTCTGCTGCACGGCCAGCGCCCGGTCCTGGAACACCGTTTCAATGCCGGCCTCGCGCGAACGTGCCGCATTCCATCCGGTCACCGGCTTGCCGCGGATGAGGATCTCGCCGCTGGTCGGCTTGACCACACCGGAGAGGATCTTGATCAGCGTCGACTTGCCGGCGCCGTTGTCGCCGATGAGGCCGACCACCTCGCCGCGATCGACGCTGAGGTTGACCCCGCCAAGTGCGTAGACATGGCCGTAGGACTTGGCGATATCGCGCAGTTCTATGAGACGTTCGGCCATCGCATCCTCGCTTGATTGTCTGGCACCAGCCTTCTCGCCAGCGGCCCCGCCGGCCGGGCCTGATCCCGGCCGGCGGCTTGGGAGGTCAGCGCAGCGCCTGCTTGGCGAGTTCTGCGACGATCTCGTAATTTTCGGGCGTGACGAAACCGGCGCCGGTGTCGACATTCATCGGCGCCAGACCCAGCACCACCTGCTGGCACAGGCTGAGGATCGGCAGATAGCCCTGCAGGAATGGCTGCTGGTCGGCCGTCAATTGCACCCAGCCCCCCTTGAAGCCCTCGACGATCTGCGGGCTGGTGTCGAAGCCGAAATTGAAGATGTCGCCAGGCTTTCTGCCAGCTGCCTGCATGTAGGTGGCGACATTGCCGAGCATCTGTCCGCCGGGATAGCCGACGGCCTTGACATCAGGATTGTTGAGCAGCGCTGCCGTAAGCACCGGTATCGCCAGATTGGGGTCGGAAGCCCATTCGCCGCTCGGCGGCGACGACAGCTGGATGACTTCGACGCCCGCCTCCTTCAAGGCCGCCACCGTGCCGCGCTCGCGTGCGCCGCGGCTCTCGTTCTCGAACGGGCCGATCATGATCGCCTTGTCGCCTGCCTTCAGCTTGCCGAGCTTGAACGCTTCGGCGCCGAGTGCGCGGCCCTGCTGTTCCTGCTGCGCGCCGATATAGCCGCCACCGAATGCCGCCGTCACCTTCGGCACCGGGACGTTCTGGTACATCATCTTGATGCCCTCCTTATGCGCCTCGTCGGCGAGCGGCATGATCGCGGCGTCGCCCGGATGGCCCATCATGGCGATGCCCTGGGGCTTGACCGCGACCGCTTCGCGCAACTGCTGCACCATCTTCTCCGCGTCCCACTGGGAGAAGATGTAGTCGACCTTGGGCCCGAGATCGGCCGCCGCCTGCTTGGCGCCATTGTAGACGATGGTGCCGAAGGCGTCGCCCTCGGCGCCGCCGACGAAGAAGCGGATGTGGACGTCCTTGCACCATTGGGCGTCGAGCGCCTGCGCCGGCAAGGTGAAGATTGCGGCGGTAAGCGCCGTGGCCGCTGCCACGACGGTCGTGCGCAGAAGTGTCGTCCTGATCGCGATGCTCATGCACGTTCCTCCCATGTTTTCCTCGTCAGCCGAGGGCCTTTGAACGATTGCTTTGGCAATGCCACTTGCGGCCGGCTCCTCCCGCCGACCGATCCTCACGCCGGATTTGGCAGGTAGCTCGCACCTCCCCGGCATAGTTTGAGATACTCCAGGGCGCGTGCCTGCCCCGTGATCTCGAGGTCGCCGCGATAGACCGGGTCGTGCCAGCCTTCGATGTCGATGGCGCCCTTGTACCCGGCCAGCCTGAGTTCACTGATCACCCGGGTCCAGTCGCTGTCGCCGAAGCCGGGCGTGCGCATCTGCACGAAGGGCAGGCGGCCGAACACGCCGTGCTCGCGGATGACGTCCCAGCGCACCGTGGCGTCCTTGCCGTGGACATGAAAGATGCGATGCGCCCATTTGCGGATCTGCGGCATCGGATCGATCAGGTAGACGAGTTGGTGGCAGGGCTCCCATTCGAGACCGAGATTGTCATTGGGCAATTCGTTGAACATCAGCTCCCAGGCATCCGGATTGTGGGCGATATTCCAGTCTCCGCCGGCCCAATTGCCGTCCATGGCGCAATTCTCGAAGGCGATGCGCACGCCCTTGTCGGCGGCGCGTCTGGCCAGTTCGCCCCATACCTCGCGATAGCGCGGTAGGCTGTCGGTCAGCGGTTTCCCGCGGATGCGGCCGGTGAAGCCGCTGACCAGCGTGGTGCCGAACAGATGGGCGTTGTCGATGACCGTTTTCCAGGCATCGAGCACGCCGCGGTCGGTGTCGCCGCTCTCGAGCGGATTGCCGAACATGCCGATCGAACTGACGGTGACGTCGGCATTGCCGATCGCCTCTTCAATCTCTCCGGCGAGCCGCGCCAGATCCTTGCCGCCGAGCGTCTGCCAGAAGAAGGGCTGGATGCTCTCGAAGCCGAGCGGCAGGATTTGCCTGACATAGGCGGCCGGGTCTTCGAGATTGGCCCGCACCATGGTGCCGATCCTGATGTCGAGAAGCGGGTTCGGCATGGTCATCCTTCCTGCGATGCGATGTTCACGCGACGACCGGTCTCGGCGCTCTCGATCGCCGCGAAGACCATGGCCAGGCTCTTGATGTTGTCCGAGCCCCGCGTCTCCGGCTCGGTGCCGGTTTTCACGGCTTGCACGAAGTCGGCAATGACCCCGAGATGCCCGCCGATACGGTCGGACGGATCGAGGGGAGGCACCGTCACCGGCCCGACCTTGTCGATCAGGCCTTCGCGCTCCGGCAGCACGACTTCCGCCTTCACCTCGTCATGGCCGTCCCAGATCAGGCTGCCGCGCTCACCGACGATACGCCAGCTGCCCTCCCAACTGGTGCGAAAGCCGTCGGCGCACCAGCTGCCCCGATAGGTGAACATCCTGTTTCGGCCGAGCTCGAAAGTGGCGCTTGCCGACGACCCTTGCCGATACCAGGAATTGGCCGGCTCCCATTCCTGGCAATAGACGTCGGCCGGTTCGCCGTTGACCATGTAGCGAGCGGCATCGAAGGTGTGGATCGCCATGTCGAGCAACAGCACGTGACGCATCTCTTCGCGAAAGCCGCCAAAATGCGGCGCCACGAAAAAATCCGCGTGGATGCTGGTCGGCGCGCCGATGGCGCCGGAATCGAGAAAGCGACGGATGCGCCGGACATTGGCGACATAGCGGCGGTTCTGGACGACGGCGTGGACGCGGCCGGCGCGCCGCGCGGCGTCGACGATGGCGCGGGCGTTGGCCGGACTGTCGGCGAGGGGCTTTTCCGTCAGCAGGTGACAGTGATGGGCAAAGGCCGAATTGGCCACCTGGCGGCGGGCGGCCGGAACGACCACGTCGAACACCGCATCGGCTTTGGTCTGATCCAGAATGACGTCGAGATCGGTGCCGATCGCGACCCCTGCAAGTTCGTATTCGCGGGCTCGCTGGCGTGCCCTGTCGGCGTCGAGGTCGACGAGACCGGCAATCCTGATTTCAGGGGACTGACGGGCGGCCTCGAGCCACGTTTTGCTCATGGCTCCGCACCCGACCAGGACGACGTGCAGCATCCGGCGCTCCTCCGCCAACCCCTCCCGGTTGGCATTCACGGCCCTTCCGTAAACGTTTACGATGACACACCCGAAGGCGTAGAATGTCAACCGGATTTGTGGGCCGTTCGTCTGTGTGGCCTTGGCCGCAAGGTCCGCTAATGTTAGCGGGAACGGAAGGGGATTGGTCTTGGCATCCAGCATTCACGATCTTGCGCGTCATTTGAATATTTCGATCGGCACGGTGTCCCGCGCGCTCAATGGGCGCGCCGATGTCAATGCCGAGACGCGGCAGCGCGTGCTCGATGCGGCGCGCCTACTCAACTATTCACCCAACCAGTCGGGCAGGAACCTGCGCCGAGGCACCACCCATGCCGTTGCTTTCATGCTGCAGCCCCACCCGGGCGATCAGCAATATGGCGAGCCGTTTTTCATTCCGTTTCTGAGCGGGCTGCAAGCGGCACTGGCCGAGCACGGGCTCGACCTGATCATCGTCATGGGCGCGCCCGCCGATTATCAGCAGGAGCGCCTGCGACGGGTCGTCGAGACACGCCGCGCCGATGCCGTGCTGCTGGCCTGGACCCGGCGTGAGGACGATCGCATCGACTATCTCAGCAGCGCCGGCTTTCCGTTTGCGACGCTTGGCCGAAGCCAGTCGGGTGACGAGACCTATCCCTCGCTCGACCTCGATTTCGAGAAGGCGGGCGCCGACGCAGTCGACCGCCTGGTTGCACGCGGCCACCGCCGCATCGCCGCCATCCGGCCGTCGCTCGACCTAAACTTCGGCTATCTGTTTCTTGATGGCTATCGCAAGGCGCTGCGGCGGCACGGCATCGACATCGATCCCGAGCTGATAGCCGACGGCTTCATCAACGAAGCCGGCGGGTACGCGGTGACGCCGCAAGTCATGCGCTCGAAGGATCCGCCCACAGCGATCATCTTCAACAATGACGCGATGGCGCTCGGCGGCTGCAAGGCGCTTGCCGAGATGGGGATCATGCCCGGCCAGGGCATCGCGGTGATCGTCATTGTCGATACGCCGCTTTGCCGCTATTTCTCCCCGGCGCTGACCGCTTTCCGTCCGGCATTGGAGCCGATGGGACGGCGGCTCGGCGAAATCCTGCTCGCCTCGCTGCCGGCTTTCGCCGGCAGCGAGGGGCCGCAGACCATCCGGGAAGTCTGGCCGCTGGAACTGGTCGCGCGTGACAGTGACTGACCACATGCCTGTATTGTTACAACATGACAAAGACCGCCGCCTTGGCTCGCCGCCGCGCGCGGCCTAGGCTGCGGCTCGTGATGGTCCCAGGCCGAAAGGCGAGGGGTGAAAAAGGGAACGCGGTTAGACCGTCGGCAAGATCGTCGTCGACCTGCGGCTGCCGCGCACGATCCTGGCGATCTGTGTCGGACCGATGATCCCGCATCTGTCGCGGCCGCTGGCCGGTCCCTTGCACCAGCGCCTGATCGCAAGCAGCGCGCTGTTCGGGGCGGTGCCGCCGCAGGAACCGCCGATCGGCATCATCACCAGCTCGCTCGGCGCGTTCTTCGTCGTTATAATGATTGTCTGAAACCGCCTTTGACAAAGGCATCTTCCGTGGCTTTCAGGCGTTGTCGCGGACGGGTACGGCGTTCACGCGGCGCCAACCAGGATCGAGTTTGCAGGTCCGCCATACGTGTTTGCCGGCTTTCATCGCGAAATGGCATCTTGAATAGTGAGCACGCTTATCATATGTATCGCTCATGGTTTCAGATGGCATCGATAGATTGGGATTTTTGATCCACGACGTGCAACGCCTGATGCGCAAGCGCTTTGAGGCGCGCGCCAGCGGGCTCGGCCTGTCTTCGGCGCAATGGCGGCTTCTGGTCCGTGTTGCCAAGGAGGCGGGCGTTGCACAGGCGCGGCTCGCCGAACTGCTCGAAATCGAGCCGATCAGCGTTTCACGCCTGGTCGACCGAATGGAGGAGGGCGGCTGGATCGAGCGCCGCTCCGACGCGGCCGACCGGCGCGTACGCATGATCTTCCCGACCGAGAAGGCGAATGCGGCCTATGCGGAGGTCAAGAGCCTTGCCGGCGAGGTCTATGAGGAATCGCTGAGCGGCGTTTCGCCGGAAGACCGGCGCGTCCTGATCCGGGCGCTGGATGTAATCGTGCAAAATCTGACGGAAAGCGAAGCTTCGTCGCTTGAAAAGATCAAGAGTGCGGAAGGTGCGACAGCATGAACGCGGTAGCCAAGGTAGAAGAAAACGCTCCCAAGGTGGAGATGGAAAAGCCGGTCCAACCGGCATCAACCCCGGTCGCGGTCGCTCCTCCCGTGCAACCCGCACCGGCGCCGAAGAAGAAGCGCCGCATCGGCCGCTTCTTCTTGATGTTCGCCTTGCCGGCGGCATTGATCATCGGCGGCGGCTATGTCTGGGTGACGGGCGGGCGCTACCAGGAAACGGAAAACGCCAATCTGCAGCAGGCCAAGGTGTCGATCGCCTCTGATACGGCCGGTCGCATCGTCCAGGTCGCCATATCGGACAACCAGACGGTCAAGCACGGCGAGCTCCTGTTCGCCATCGATCCCGAGCCCTACCGGATCGCGCTCGCCCAGGCGGACGCCGCGGTCGCTACCGCGCGCCTCAATGTCGAGCAGTTGCGCGCGGCCTATAGCCAGGCGCTGTCGCAGCAGAAGTCCGCTGCCAGCGAGGTCGACTATGCGCAGTCGCAATTCGATCGCGCCGCCGATCTTGCCCAGAAGGGCATCAACGCCAAGTCGTCGCTGGATCAGGCCAAGAACGATCTCGACAAAGCCAGGCAGCAACTGGCTGTTGCCGAGCAAGGCATCGTCAGCGCCAAGGCGGCACTCGGCGGCAACCCCGACATCGAAACCGACAAGCATCCGACGGTGATGTCGGCGCTGGCGGCGCGCGACAAGGCTGCCTATGATCTGGAGCAAACGACGGTGAAGGCGCCTGCCGATGGTGTCGTCTATCAAGCCGCGTCCTTCAAGGTCGGCCAGTATGTCGGCTCCGGCACGCCATTGTTTGCGCTGGTCGAGACCGGCGACACCTGGGTCGACGCCAATTTCAAGGAAACCCAACTGACCAACATGAAGCCGGGCCAGAAGGCGGAGATCGTGGTCGACACCTATCCGGGCAGGACCTTCGAGGCGACGGTCAGGGCTATCGGTGCCGGTACCGGCGCGGACTTCTCGCTGCTGCCCGCCCAGAACGCCACCGGCAACTGGGTCAAGGTCACCCAGCGCATCCCGGTGCGCCTGGAACTGACCGACCCCGACGCCAAGATGGCGCTGCGCACCGGCATGAGCGCCTCTGTTACAGTCGATACGGGCGTCGCGCGTGGCTGGCCGTCGATCTTCGGTCACGCTACGGCCGGCGAGCCCGCGAAGTAGTCGGCGGAAGCCCGCGGGCACCAGGCGGGTTAAAGCGAGTTGGAGGATTGGTCTGACGGGAGGGGTGGGAAGGATCAGCGTTTGGGCCGAGCCGCGTGGCAGGCGTCCAAAATCTGAAATCTTCGACACGGACCTGTCGGTCCTCAGGTTTCCGGGCGGCAGGCATCCGCTCATCAGAGACTTTCAGTCGATGTAACCCCCACATCGACAATCGCGTCCCACCGCGACGAAGGTCTCTCGACGGAAGGCTTCGCCGCCCGGAAACCCGTTGTACACGTTTCTGTTACCTTCTGGAAGTTCTGCCCCATGAGCACGTCCGAACCATTCAAAGAAGTGCCGCATCGTGGCCTGATCACGGTCGCGCTCATGCTGGCGACGATCATGCAGGCGCTTGACACCACCATCGCCAACGTCGCGCTGCCGACCATGACCGGCGATCTCGGCGCCTCACCCGACAACATCAACTGGGTGCTGACCTCCTACATCGTCGCCGCCGCCATCATGACCCCTGTCACCGGCTGGCTCGCCGACCGTTTCGGCCGCAAGGAACTGTTCCTGACGGCGGTGGTCGGCTTCACAATCTTCTCGATGTTATGCGGCCTGGCGTGGAGCCTGGAAACCATCGTGCTTTTCCGGCTGATGCAAGGTGTGTTCGGCGCCGCGATCGTGCCGCTGTCGCAGACCTTCCTGCTCGACATCAACCCCAAGGAGCGCCATGGTCAGGCGATGGCCATATGGGGCGCCGGCATCATGCTGGGACCGATCCTCGGCCCCACCCTAGGCGGCTGGCTGACCGAGAATTTCAACTGGCGCTGGGTGTTCTTCATCAACCTGCCGGTCGGCATCGTCGCCTTTCTTGGCATGGCGGCCTATCTGCCGGCGGTCGCCAGGCGGGTGCGCAGCTTCGATTTCTTCGGCTTTGCCATGATATCGCTCGGCGTCGGCGCCCTGCAGCTGATGCTCGATCGCGGTGGCGAGGTCGACTGGTTTTCCTCGGTCGAGATCTGGATCGAGCTTGGTCTTTCGCTCACCGGCTTCTGGGTGTTCATCATCCACACGATGACATCGGAACATCCCTTCATCGATCCGAAGATTTTCCTCGATCGCAACTTTGTCACCGGGCTGGCATTCATCTTCGTCATGGGCGTGCTGATCCTGGCCTCGATGTCGCTGCTGCCGCCGATGCTGTCGACCATCTTCGGCTATCCGACGGTCACCATCGGCATCGTCATTGGGCCGCGCGGTGTCGGCACCATGATTTCCATGCTCGTCGTCGGGCGCATCATGGGCAAGGTCGATGCCAGGATTCTCGTCGTCATCGGTTTCCTCCTGACCGCGCAGTCGCTCTACACCATGGCCAGCTTCACCCCGCAGATGGACAACTGGCTGATCCTCAGCTCCGGCGTGATCCAGGGCCTGGGCATGGGCATGGTGTTCGTGCCGCTGTCGACGGTTGCCTTCGCCACGCTCGACGCCCGCTACCGCACCGATGCAACCTCATTGTTCAGCCTAGTGCGAAATCTTGGCTCGTCGATCGGCGTGTCGGTCGTGACCGTGCTGCTGGTGCGCAACACGCAGATCAACCATGCCGAGCTTTCAACCTTCATCAACCCGTTCAATCCCAATCTCTGGGCGGTTTCGCCGGCGGCCGCCGGCGGCGACCCGACGGCACTGTCGCAGGTCGACCGCATGGTCAATCTGCAGGCCATGATGATCTCTTACGTCAACGACTTCAAAATTCTGATGATCATGACGCTGGCCGCCATCCCGTTCGTCTTCCTGCTGCGCAAGCCNTAGGCAAGTCCAAAGCGGCTGAAGTCCGGATCGAGTATGTTGCGCCGGTGCCCCTGCGAATGCATCCAGATATCGAACAGCTTCTGTTGGTCGAAGCGGCCGGCCGCGATGTTCTCGGCCGCGGCGCCGTGCACGCCATTGTCCCTCATGCGCGAGGCGAAATCCTTGCCCCAGCCGGTGGTGTGGCTCATGTTTTCACGCTTCGCCATGTAGCCGGCCTGCTGCAATGCTGCTTGCTCCAACTGCGCGTCGGGGGTCAGCGGGCCGCGCCCGGCCGTGGCGCGCAGGCTTGCCAGCGTGCCGGTTGCCGAGGAGGAAACCCCGGCGCCTTGCCCTGTCGGCAGCGAGACGGTGCTGCAGGCGGCAAGCCCAAGCAAGGCCGCCAGGCCAGCCGCCTTGAGCCCAGCCGTCTTGAGCCAGGTGCGCCTGTTCAAGTTCGCGATCCGATCGCAATCGATTTTCGAAGTGGTCATGCGTGCCTGACTCGGTCGCGATCATGGCTTTTGCCGGGCAGGCGGTGAAAAATCTCGATCGAAGCGGCCATTGGCCGCTAGTTCACAAGCGTGATGAGGCGGCTGGAGTACATCTCTCGATTTCCGAACACCGCCGTGCAGTCGGTCTTGATGGAAGAGTTGCCTGTCATCTGCACGGTCAAGCCAACAAGCCTCAGGCAGTCCCCCTGACCACTCATATCCGAGTTGCCGGCAAACGAAACGGCCGCGTCAGGCGCATAGACGAATCCGCTGATCACCGAATTTGCGCCGCCATTCAGGGTCAAGGCCGAAATGTTCCCGCGGCTCTGGAAGATCGTGATGCCGGCGTAAGGCCCGCTGGTCGGCGGGGAAAGGTTCACCTTTTCATTTGCGTTTATGGTGATCTGTGCCCCTTCCGTGAGGAATATGGTTACGCCCTGGCCGGTCAGGCTGCCATTCCCGCCCGGCTTCAGGGTGACGCCGCGCAAGATGTAGACGCCCGGGTTGAGCGTGATGTTTCCTGACAATGTCTTGTCGCAATAGGTGCCGGGCGACAGCGTGTAGGTTTTGCCGTTCGGCACCGGCAGGCAAAGTGTGTAGGGGGGAGGGACGATATCGGCGAGGGGATCGAAGGACGCATATTGATGTTCGAGCGGCGCGCCGCAGGTGAGATCGGCAGCGGGCGGAGAAAGCCCGGAAGTGCCGCCGACGGCCGATACGCAGCCCGCCGAAACCTGCGCGGAACCGCCCCTGCTGACGGCGTCGGATGCGTCCGAGTTTGCCGCGATCACGCAGTTGCTCATGGCGACATCGGTCGAGCCTTGCAGGCTCACCGCCGCCGACGCATGCGGATCGAGCGCCAGCACGCAGGCCTGCGCGCCCGGGTGCATCTTGACCGTCGCCGACCGTTGAGCTGGCCAGGGGGCAGCGCCATTGATGAAGCTCGGACGGTTGATGCCGGACGACAGCGAGATGTAATAGGCGCTCGGATCGCCGCTGGCGGTGGCCGAAAAGGCGGAAACGCTGTCTGAATATTCCTGCTGGTCGGCAATGCTCAAATTGGCTGCGAAGAATGTCAGCCCAAGCCCCTGGACATCGCTCGCGCTCATGCTGGGCAGGTATTTGGTACCGACGGCAAGGCCAGCCGCGTCGAGCGAGTTCTGCAGTTGCGCGGCGTCATCGCTCGTCCCCGTCAGGTCGAGGGTGCCGGCGACGACAGCCATTATCGGCAGCAAGGCTACGGCGGTCGCCATGGCGAAATTGCCCCGTTCGCAAGACCAGAAGCCCTTCAATGTGAACATCGCCCCACGCCAACGTTTGTAAAGCTCAGGTGATACGCTGTGGGTCTCTACGAGTAATTTAAGCAATAGCTAAAATGCATGGATTCTAAAATGAACTCAGTGGTTCGCCAGACGAGTGAACCTTATGAGGCGCGGCGACAATCCCGGGAAGATCGGCTATTATGCGAGCGTTCTTGAAGTGGCAGCTACGGGCAGCCACCCTAGGCGGTGACCGCCCCCCGAGAAAAACGGAGGAAGGTTATGGCCGGCTTTCATGTCATGGCGGACGCGTACGGGATGCATGTGCAACCTGCGATCCGCAGAATTTCCACGGCGGACCTCAGGGACGCGCTCAGGCTTGGCGCCGAGGACTTCTGGGCCAAGCCCTCGCATTACGTGTTCCTGTGCCTGATCTATCCGGTCGCCGGCCTGATCCTGACGCAGTGGACGTCCGGCTCCAACGCCATCCAGCTCGTCTATCCCTTGATGTCGGGCTTTGCCCTGGTCGGACCGTTCGCCGCGATCGGGCTCTATGAGATCAGCCGCCGGCGCGAGCTCGGCATGAACACCAACTGGCGGCATGCGCTCGATGTTCGTCATTCATCGGCGCTGCCCTCGATAGCGGTTATCGGCATCATGCTGTTCGCGCTGTTCCTGTTGTGGCTGTTCACGGCGCAGTCGATCTACACCAGCCTCTTCGGCGGCGAGCCGCCGGCCTCGGTCGGGGCCTTCCTGCGGGATGTGTCGACGACCAGCAAGGGCTGGAGGCTGATCCTTCTCGGCAACGCGGCCGGCCTGGTCTTCGCGGTGGTCGTGCTGGCGACCACGGTCGTTGCCTTCCCGCTCTTGCTCGATCGGGATGTCGGCGCCGTTTCGGCGATAGAGACCTCGGCGCGCGCGGTCATGGCAAATCCGCTGCAGATGGCGCTATGGGGCCTCATCGTCGCGGTGCTGCTGGTGATCGGCTCGATCCCGCTGTTTGCCGGTCTGGCCGTCGTCATGCCGATCCTCGGCCACGCGACCTGGCATCTCTACCGCAAGGTGGTCGAGCCGGCGCAGATCCGGCCGCCGCGCCGGCCGATGTGACGCTTCAGCGCTGCGCGTCGGTCGCCATCTTCAGCGCCAGCGCCGTCAGCACGGTTCCCATCAACCAGCGCTGGATGACCAGCCATAGCGGTCGTCCGGCGAGGAATGTGGCGATCGAGCCGGCCGTCAGCGCGATGACGGCGTTGACGCTGAGGCTGATCGATATCTGCGTCGCGCCCAGCACCAGAAGCTGCGACAGGACATGGCCCTTGCCGGGGCTGATGAACTGCGGCAGCAGCGACAGATAGAGAACGGCCACCTTGGGATTGAGCAGATTGGTCATCAATCCCATGGCGAACAGCTTGCGCGGCCGGTCTTTCGGCAGGTCGCGCACTTGGAATGGCGAGCGTCCGCCCGGTTTCACGGCCTGCCAAGCCAGCCACAAGAGGTAGAGTACGCCGGCAAAGCGCAGCACATCATAGGCATAGGGCACCGCGATCAGCAGCGCCGTGATGCCGAACGCTGCCGACAGCACGTAGAACAGGAAACCGACCGCAACCCCGCCAAGCGAGATCAGTCCTGCCTTGGGCCCTTGCGACAGTGAGCGCGAGATCAGATAGATCATGTTCGGACCCGGCGTCAGCACCATGCCGAGGCAGACCAGCGCGAAGGCAAGATGGTTGCCGGTGTCGGGCATTGTTCGTTCCCCAGCCTGCCGCGATGATGAGAGACCATGCGAGCGGCCAATCTGTGCCTGTCACGGCAGGCGCCCGCAAGGGCTTGACGGCGTCGGGCGTTGCGCCAGGGGAAGGAACTCGGGTTAGCCGACCACGCGCAGGTTGGACAGCTCGTTGCCGATTTCCTTGAAATCGTTTGCGAGGCTGGCGCCGGTCGCATTCCAGAACAGCTTCGCCGGTTTGCTCGGATCCGTCGCATCCTTGCGGAAGCGCGAATTCGACGAGCAGGATTTCAGCGCATCGATCGCCAGCTTGTCGCTGGTCTTGGTCGTCGACAGGTCGAGCGCCACCGTCATCACCATGATGTTGGCTGCCTTGGCGTTGTTGCAGAGCGTGGCCATCTGCTCGTTGAGGGCATTGGTATAGTTGCCGTTCGAATAGTCGAACTGACCGATGGCGCTCGATGTGCCCATGAACAGGCGTCCGATTGGGGTGCCGTTGTATCCGGGGTTGAGGTAGCCGAAGGACGCGTAGGTCGATTTCGAATTGGCGGGGTCGGAGTAGCCCAGCGAGGATGGCGTATAATAGGTGTTGGCGCCGTCGGTCAGCACGATCACCACCTTGTCGTTGCCTCTTTCGGTTTCCGGGCGCCCTTGCGTGAACGGCTCTCCGCTCGAGACCACCCGCCAGCCCCAGGCCATACCCTCGGGAACATTGGTGCCGCCATTCGGCTGCATCAGGTCGATCGCCGCCTTGATCGAGGTGAGCCCGTCGGCGACGCTGACGTCGGTCAGCGGCGTGATCGGGTTGGTGGTGCAGCTGTAATTCGGCCCGTTGCCGGCGGGCAGCGCCGGCGCATCGATCGGCCGCGGTTGGAAATATTTGGCCATGTTGCGCAGCCGAGCTTGGCCGCTGCTGCTCGATGGATCGTCGTTCCACCAGCTGTTGATGGCTCCATAAGTTACCGGTGCGGCCTCGTCGGGGTCCTGGGTGAGCTTCCAGTGATTGCCGGGTTCGTCGGGGGCGAACATCGGCACGAACATCGTTGCCGGATCGCCGACGGCGATGCCGGTATTGGCCGAGCCACCGGACGGCGTGGCGTCGTTGATATTGTAAGGGTAGGGCCGCGCCTCGACGCAGCCCTGCCAGCTGGCGAACGGTCCGTAGGAATCGACATAGTCGTATTCGTTGTGGCTGCTTTTGCAGGTGTTGTTCGAATTGTATTCGTCGCAGACCACGCGCTTGCTATTGACGACACGCTCGTGGTTGGTGACGACCTTCATGTCGCGGTAGAGCGAAAACCGGGTCAGCATCTGGCCTTCCTCGGTTCCCCAGCCGGTGCCGCGCTTGTACCAGATGCCGTTGGTCTGCTGGGCGTATTTGTTGGCCGTGTTCAGCGTCGACCAGTCGAAATTCTCGTTCGATACCGGCGATAGACCCTCGGTGTCCATCCACGAGGCGTTGCCGTTGCCGGGGCCGACATTGACGGAGGCGGCAAAGGGCACGAGGCCGAATTGCACCGGCCTGTCGACCTGCTTGATCATCGCGGCCTGCTGGGCAAGCGTGTCGACCAGTTGCTTGGCCGCTGTCTTGAGCAGATCGATGCGCATCTGTCCTGAGCCGGTGCCGGGCGTGACCATCGATCCGGAATTGTCGAGCACCAGGGCAACCTCCAGCGTGTTCTTCAGCCGTACTTGCGAGGTAACGTTGACGCTGAGCCTCTGGTTGGCATCGGTCGCCGATTTGCCGACGAACTGGGCGAATGCGGGGTAGAAATAGGGTTTGTAATTGAGTTGGGCGGTCATGGTCAGCAGGCCGCCGCCGCTGGTGTTGCTCGGCAAGGTGACGTTGAGCGTCGCGCTGGCGGGATCGATGTCGTTCAAATTGGCGTTGAAAAAGTCGAGCGCGTAGGCTCTCAACTGGTCGTCGGTGGCGCCTTCCGTCAGCCGGCGGGCCGTGGCGAAGTTGGCGGCGTCGAGCGCGTTCATCACCATCTGCTTTTCACGGTTCATTTCCGTGAAATCGACCGCGATCGCCAGGCCGCCCATCAGCGGCACCATCGCCACAGCCGTCATGAGAGCATAGTTGCCGCGCCTGTCGCGGCGGAACTGACGCCAGATTTCAAACATGCTTGCAGCGGCCCCCGCCGACGGATTCTCGGCCGGCGCCAGCTTTCCACGAAACGCTGAAGGACGGGTTTGGGAAACCGCTCTATTGCTTGGTCGGCGCTTCACCAACCGCTAACCAATCAAGGCCGCGGCTTGCGCCGCAATTCGCGCCGATCAAGGCGAAAGCTGGTGACAGCATGGGCCGGTTCGGATAATTCGAACCGGCCGCGGAGAACCGTCGGCCGCTGTAACCGCAACGATCATACTGAAGGAAACGGCATGGCGGATTCGCCTGAAATCGTCGGCTCGCTCGAAGATGTCTCGAAAGCCTATTCGGCAATTCTCTGCGATGTCTGGGGCGTGGTGCACAATGGCGAATGGCATTTTCCGGCTGCCGCGGCCGCGCTGGCGGCGGCAAGGGCGGACGGCACTCCTGTCGTTCTGATCACCAATTCGCCGCGCCGCAGCGCCGATGTCGTGGCGCAGATGAGCGTGATCGGCGTCCCACCATCAGCCTATGACCGTGTGGTGACCTCGGGCGACGTGACCCGTGATCTGATCGCGGAGGGCCCGCGCAAGGTCTTCCACATCGGCGCCGACCGCGATCTGACCCTGTATGACGGCCTCGGTGTCGAACTCGTCGAGGAGTTCGAGGCTGCCGGCGTCGTGTGCACCGGGCTGTTCGACGACGAGGTCGAAAAACCCGACGACTATACGGAACTGCTGCGCCGGTTGCGCGCCAGGAACCTGCCGTTCATCTGCGCCAATCCCGATATCATGGTGGAACGCGGCGAACGGATCATCTGGTGCGCCGGCGCGCTCGCGCGCGACTACGCGCAGCTCGGCGGTCGCACGCTGATCGCCGGAAAACCCTACGCGCCGATTTACGAGGTCGCGATGAAGGAGGTGGCCGAGATCCTCGGCCGGTCGGTTGAGCGTTCGCGAATACTGGCAATCGGCGACGGCATGATGACCGACGTCAAGGGCGCTGCCGACAATGGTTTCGACGTCCTCTATGTCTCTGGCGGCATTCATGCCCGCGACTATGGCGATCCATCCCGGCCGGATCCGGCAAAGCTCGGGCTCTTCCTGGAGCGGCACGGCTTTCGTCCGGTGGCCGTGATCGCAAGACTGCAGTAAGTGGCAATGGTCGCGTTCCAGCATCTTACGACAACCGCGCCGCTACCCGCAGATCTGCGAGGGGGCGTGGTCGCGATCGGCAATTTCGATGGCGTCCACCGCGGCCATCAAGCCGTGCTCGAACGGGCATTGGCGGAGGCCGTGCGGCGTGGCGTACCGGCCCTGGTGCTGACCTTCGAACCGCACCCGCGAACGGTTTTCAGGCCTGATCTGCCGCTTTTCGTGCTGACGCCGCCGCCGATGAAGGCGCGCCTCCTGTCGCTGCTGGGCTTTGCCGCGCTCGTCGAGCAGCCCTTCACGCGCGACTTCGCCTCGCTGTCGGCGGAAGCCTTCGTCACCGATGTGCTGGAGAGGGCGCTGGGCATCACCCACGCCGTGACCGGTTTCGATTTCCATTTCGGCAAGGACCGCCAGGGCGGGCCGGCTTATCTGATGGCTGCCGGCGAGCGCCACGGCTTCGGTGTTACCCTCGTCGACGCCTTTCGCGACGAAGGCGCCGAGGTGGTTTCGTCGAGCCGCATCCGTGCCTTGCTTTGCAAGGGCGAGGTGGCCGAGGCCGCCGGTCTGCTCGGCTATCGCTTCACGGTGGAAAGCGGGGTTGTCGGCGGCCAGCAGCTCGGGCGAACGCTTGGCTTTCCCACAGCCAATATGAGGCTTCCGGCGGAAGCCACGCTCAAGGAAGGGATCTACGCCGTCCGCTTCCGTCGCGCGGACGGTACGCTGCACGACGGCGTCGCCAGCTTTGGCCGCCGCCCGACCGTCGACGACAATGGCGCGCCGCTCCTGGAAACCTTCGTCTTCGATTTTTCCGGCGATCTCTATGGCGAGACTTGCGAGGTGTCGTTCTTCGGGTTCCTGCGCAGCGAGATCAAGTTCGACGGGCTCGACGCACTGGTCGTGCAGATGAAGCGCGATGAAGCCGAGGCCCGCGCGCTGCTTGGCGGCGTCAAGCCGCTCTCCGGCCTGGACGCCGCGGTGGCGTTCTGAAGCATGATACCGAAAGGGGAAACGAGTTCCTATTTCCTCAACGCAAGACCGACGGCTATGAAAGTCCAGCCCTGGAAGATCAGGTCGATCGCCAGGAACAGTCCGAGCACCCACAGGCTGTTGACCGGCCAGCCCATGGCGATGATCAGGCCCGCGAGCACGCTGATGACGCCTGCCGCGACAATCCAGCCCCAGCCGCGCTCCGGACGGTGGCTGTAGCCGACCCAGGCCCGCAGCGCGCCGGAAGCGACGAGCGCGATGGCCAGCAGGAAGGTCAGCACCGCCGAGGCGAGCAGCGGATTGTCGAAAGCGAAGAACCCTGCGACGGCATAAAGCAGTCCGCTGAGCAGCCAGTAGAAGAAGCGTCCCCAGGTCTTGACCCCGAAGGCATGCATGATCTCGATGATGCCGGCCACCAGCATCAGCCATCCGACAACGTAGACGGAAGCCACCGTGGCTATGAACAGATTGCCGAAGGCAATGCCGCCGAGGATCAGCAGCACCACGCCTAGACCGACGAACCAGCCCCATTTGTCGCGCGTCTGGCCGATCGCGTTCTTCAGAGTATCGCCGTGCAAGGTCATGTCGCCACCTCCATGGAGGACCGCCAGCATGCAGGAGGTTACCCTCGGCGCCGACCCGCGTCCAGCCGATGGCGGGCGCGATGGCGCAGGCAACACGCGCCGGATGTCTCGCCCTTAAATCAAATTTTACCAAAGCCTCGTCAAAGCTGTCGCCGCAGGACAGTTGTATCGTGTTAGTGGAGTGACCATGAGTCAGGTCGGGAAGATTTCTGTAGCTCTAGCCACTGTCGTGCTCGCTATGTCAGGCGCGGCCGAAGCCGGTGATGGCGCTTTCGGCTGGTTGTCCGGCGACTGGTATCTGACGGTCGGTGCGACCGGCTTGGTGGCGCCCAATTTCGAGGGCGGCAAGAAATATATGCTGAGCGCTCAGCCTATCATTTCGCTAGGCAAGGCCGGCCCTGCTGCTCGCTTCACCTCGCGCAACGACAATATCTCGCTGGCGCTCGTCGACGATGGCGGTGTCCGCGCCGGTCTGACCGGCAAGTTCCTGTTCTCGCGCGACGACGGCGATGCCGACGAACTCAGGGGGCTCGACCCGGTCCGCTGGGGCGGCGAGGTCGGCGGCTTCTTCGAAATTTATCCGACGGACTGGATGCGCGCGCGTGCCGAATTGCGGCATGGCATCCGAGCCCATAACGGCTTTGTCGCCGACATCGCCGCCGATGCTTTCTACGATGTGACGCCAACCGTCAGGATCTCGGGTGGCCCGCGCGTGTCGTTTGCCTCGGCGAACTATTTCGATGCCTATTACGGTGTCAACGCGCAGGAAGCCGTGGCCTCGGGCCTGAGCCAGTACAATCCCGGCGGCGGCCTGAAATCCGTTGGCCTCGGTGGCGCGGTGACCTGGAAGGTGACCGAGCCAGTGACCGCCAGCCTGTTTGGCGAATATTCGCGCCTCAAGGGTCCGGCCGCCGATTCCAGCCTGGTCAGGGAGCGTGGTGACCGCAACCAGTTCATGGTCGGCGTGTCGACCACCTACCGCTTCGACTTCAACATGTAAGCGAATCGAACGAGACGCTTTATTCCTGCGCTCTTCTCCGCTAAAAGCCCAGCAATGACGAGCTTTTTGCGCCTTGACGCGCCGACGATACGAATTACCAGCCCGGTGTTCCCAGCAGCCTGAAGGCTGTAGGAGCCGCCGGGAATATTGCGCGCGGCCTCTCGCGCTTTTCCAGATCATCAAAGCATGTCGCCCCCGAGTGGGCCCCGTTTTTGGGAACGGCATGCGTGTAAAATAGAATTTCACGCCGCAAGCCACGTGGCCCGGCATGCACATGGCAGACCAATGACCGACGAAACCCAATCGACCATCGACTATTCGAAGACCCTTTATCTGCCGCGGACGGAGTTTCCGATGCGCGCCGGCTTGCCCGAGAAGGAGCCGGTGCTGGTCAAGCGCTGGCAGGACATGGACCTCTACCGGAAGCTGCGCGAGAGCGCGGCGGGCCGCACAAAATACGTGCTGCATGACGGACCGCCCTATGCCAACGGCAACATCCATATCGGCCACGCGCTGAACAAGATCCTCAAGGACGTCATCACCCGCTCATTCCAGATGCGCGGCTATGACTCGAACTATGTGCCCGGCTGGGACTGTCACGGCCTGCCGATCGAATGGAAGATCGAGGAACAATACCGCGCCAAGGGCAAGAACAAGGACGAGGTGCCGGTCAACGAATTCCGCCAGGAATGCCGTGAATTCGCCGCGCACTGGATCTCGGTGCAGGGTGGAGAGTTCCAGCGTCTCGGCGTCGTCGGCGATTTCAAGAACCCTTATACGACCATGGCCTTCCACGCCGAGTCGCGCATCGCCGGCGAATTGTTGAAATTCGCCATGTCCGGCCAGCTCTACCGTGGTTCGAAGCCGGTGATGTGGAGCGTCGTCGAGCGGACTGCGCTCGCCGAGGCCGAGATCGAGTACCAGGACTACGAGTCCGACACGATCTGGGCGAAGTTTCCGGTGGCCAATCTCGTCGTCGCCAGTGTCGTGGACGGGCAGCCGGCGGAGCTCGATCCGGACCTGAGTGGTCGGTCGCTTGACCTGCTGGATGCTCATGTCGTCATCTGGACGACGACGCCCTGGACCATCCCGGGCAACCGCGCCGTCAGCTATTCGCCGCGTGTGTCCTATGGCCTCTACGAGGTGGAGGCGGCCGAGAATGCGTTTGGCCCGCAGCCAGGCGAGAAGCTGATCTTTGCCGATGCGCTGGCCGAGGAAAGCCAGACCAAGGCCAAGGTCACCTTGAAGCGTCTTCACGGCATCAGCGCCGAACAGCTTGGAAATCTTGTGCTTTCGCATCCCTTCAAGGGCCTCGGTGGTGGCTATGAATTCCCGGTTGCGATGATTGCCGGCGACCACGTCACCGACGATGCCGGCACAGGCTTCGTGCACACCGCTCCCGGTCATGGCCGGGAGGATTTTGATGCCTGGATGGACGCCGCGCCCGCGCTGCGCCAACGTGGGATCGACACCGAAATCCCGTTCACCGTCGACGACGCCGGCTTCTTTACCAAGGATGCGCCGGGCTTCGGCCCGGACCGCGAAGGCGGACCCGCGCGCGTCATCGACGACAATGGCAAGAAGGGCAACGCCAACCAGGCGGTCATCGACGAGCTGATCAAGCGCAATGCGCTGTTCGCGCGCGGCCGGCTGAAGCACAGCTACCCGCACTCATGGCGTTCGAAGAAGCCGGTCATCTTCCGCAACACGCCGCAATGGTTCGTCTACATGGACAAGGACCTCGGCGACGGCAGCACGCTGCGCGGCCGCGCGCTGAAGGCGATCGACGAGACGCGCTTTGTCCCGGCCGCCGGCCAGAACCGCATCCGCGCCATGATCGAGGAGCGCCCGGACTGGGTGCTGTCGCGCCAGCGCGCCTGGGGCGTGCCGATCGCCGTCTTCGCCGACGAGGATGGCAATGTGCTGAAGGACGAGGCCGTCAACCGACGCATCATGGACGCCTTCGAGGCGGAAGGCGCCGACGCCTGGTTCGCGCCCGGCGCCAAGGAGCGCTTCCTCGGCAATCACGATGCCTCCAAATGGAAGCAGGTGATGGACATCCTCGACGTCTGGTTCGATTCGGGCTCGACACATGTCTTCACCCTGGAAGACCGGCCCGACCTGAAGTGGCCGGCCGACGTCTATCTCGAAGGCTCCGACCAGCATCGCGGCTGGTTCCACTCCTCGCTGCTCGAAAGTTGCGGCACCAGGGGCAGGGCGCCTTACGACACCGTCGTCACCCATGGCTTCACCATGGACGAGGATGGGCGCAAGATGTCGAAATCACTCGGCAACACGGTCGTGCCGCAAGATGTGATCAAGCAGTCCGGCGCCGATATACTGCGGCTCTGGGTGGTGACGACCGACTATTGGGAAGACCAGCGGCTCGGCAAGAACGTGCTGCAGACCAACATCGACGCCTATCGCAAGCTGCGCAACACCATACGCTGGATGCTGGGCACGCTCGCCCATGACGATGGTGAGGTCGTTCCCCTGGAGACGATGCCGGAGCTTGAGCGGCTGATGCTGCACCGGCTGGCCGAACTCGACGAGGTGGTGCGCCAGGGCTACGACGCCTTCGAGTTCAAGCGCATCACGCGCGCAGTGCTCGATTTCATGGTGGTCGAGCTGTCGGCCTTCTATTTCGATATCCGCAAGGACGCGCTCTACTGCGACGGCCCGTCGAGCGTGAAGCGCAAGGCCTCGGTCCAGGTGGTGCGCCATCTCTTCGACTGCCTGGTGAAATGGCTGGCGCCGATGCTGCCCTTCACCACAGAGGAGGCGTGGCTCGAGCGTCATCCCGATGCGATGTCGGTGCATCTCGACCAGTTCCCGCAAATCCCGGCGGATTGGAGGAACGAGGCGCTGGCGGAGAAATGGCGCAACGTCAGGCAGGTGCGCCGCGTCGTCACCGGCGCCCTCGAGATTGCGCGTGCCCGGAAGGTGATCGGCTCGTCGCTGGAGGCCGTCCCCGTGGTCACGATCAACGACGCGACGCTCGAGGCGGCGATATCGGACGTCGACATGGCTGAAATGGCGATCACCAGCGATCTCGTCATTGCCCATGGCCAGGCGCCGCGAACCGCCTTCGCCCTCGACGATGTCAAGGGTGTTGCCGTGGTCGTCGAGAAAGCGGAGGATCGCGGCCTGGTCAAATGCGCGCGTTCGTGGCGCTACACCGCCGATGTTGGGCAGGATCCCGAGTTCCCGGATGTTTCGGCACGGGATGCCGCGGTGCTGCACGAACTGAAAGCGCTGGGAAGGCTCTAGTGCCTGTCGCCCAAAGAAGTGCACAAGTGCCACGCCGCGCGGGTGCAAACCCGCCCGTGCGTTGCCCTTAACGAGTGGTTGAGGTAAACACGCGAAACTCCGGAAGACAAATTGTCGCCGGATTTCCGTCGCAAGTGCTTGCACGATGGGGACCGGACACAAGGCCGGTGCGATCGAGAGGTTGTCTAGAGTGGGACTTTTTGGCATGACCGAAAGATATAACGCGCGCCTTGCGCTGCTGGCGCCGCTTGTCGCATCGGGCCTTGCTTTGTCCGGCTGCATGGGCTCTCCGACCTATGGCACCGACAAGACGGCCGCCGAACAGTTGGCCGGCGATCTTACAGGCGCCGTTTCCTTCGCGCCGAAGCGCAAGGACCCGATCGACTACAAGCCGCGTCCCACCCTGGTGAAGCCGGCACCTGGCCAGAAGGAAGCGCTGCCTGCCCCGCAGGAAAGCATCCAGACGGCAAACGCCGGTTGGCCCGAATCGCCCGAGCAGCGTCGCGCGCGCCTGCGCGCCGACGCCACCGCGCACCAGAATGATCCGGCCTACCAGTCGGAGATCGTCGATGACGTGCAGACGGATCCGGCATCGGTGAAAAGGGCGATGGAGGATTCAGGATCCAGCCACCCGCCGGCGTGGAAACCCGCCGATTCCGACAAGGGCCGCGCCGCCGAGATCCAGCGCCGCCTTGCCGACAGCAAACAGGGCGACCCGAACACGCGCAAGTATCTCAGCGAACCGCCCTTGGCCTACCGCACCGCCTCCGGTGCCGCACCGCAGAACGAACTCGGCGAAGACGAGTACAAGAAGGAACGCCGCCTCAAGGCCAAGGCCGAGGGCAAGAAGGGCGGCTGGTTCGACTGGTTGCCGTCGCTGTAGGAACAGTGGCGCCGCTGATCTTGCAGCGTCCTTGGCTCAATCTCGACGTCCCCTGAAAAAATCCTTCAGCAGCAGGCCCGCTTCGGTCTCGGCCATGCCCGGATAGATGTCGGGCGTGTGGTGGCAGGTCGGAGAGGCGAAGAAGCGCACGCCGTTGACGACGGCGCCGCCCTTTTCGTCGGCCGCACCAAAATAGAGACGGCGCAGCCTGGCGAAGGAGATTGCCCCGGCGCACATGGCGCAGGGCTCCAGCGTGACATAGAGATCATGGCTGGTGAGCCGCTCGCTCGAGAGTTTGCCGCAGGCTTCACGGATCACCAGCATCTCGGCATGGGCTGTCGGGTCCGCAAGCTCGCGCGTGCGGTTGCCGGCACTGGCAATAACCGCGCCGCCATTGGCGATGACCGCGCCGACCGGCACTTCGCCACGCAAGGCTGCCGCTTCGGCCTCTTTTAGCGCCAAGGCCATGAAATCCGGCCTCTTCAAGGGGTTTGTCTTCCCATTATGTCCTCGCCACCCGGCGGTGATCCTGTTATGGAGCGCATCAACCCGAAAAATCGGACTCGATTTTCGGAAATGATCATGCGCCAAATCAAAAGTGCTACAGCGTTCGTTGCGCGCCGAACGGATGCGCCACGCTGTAGCAGCGCAAACGGACAAAGGCCACATGGACGACAACGACAAGAAATCTCCGCGCAAAGCCGGCCCGGGCAGGAGTGGCCCGAAATCGGCAGGTGCACGTGGCCGCGATGCCGGCAAGGGCGGGAAGCCCTCCTTTGCTGCGAAAAAACCTTATGCGCCACGTGGCGATCGGCCGACGGCCGCCGACGGCGACCGGCCGAAGCGGGACTTCAAGGGCGGCGACAGGCCGTTCAGCAAGGGACCCCGCCCCGAAGGCAAGCCTTATGAAAAGCGCGAAGGCCCGCGCAAGCCATATGCGCCGCGCGGCGACCGCCCGATGGCGGCCGAAGGCGAGCGCAAGCCTTATGAAAAGCGCGAGGGACCACGCAAGCCCTACGCGCCGCGCGGCGACCGCCCGATTCCGGCCGAAGGCGAGCGCAAGCCATATGAAAAGCGCGAGGGACCACGCAAGCCCTACGCGCCGCGCGGCGACCGCCCGGTTTCTGCTTCGGCGGAGGGCGGTGAAAAGCGCTTCGACCGTCCCAAGCGTGATTTCGGAGATCGTCCGAAGCGGGATTTCGCTGACCGTCCAAAGCGTGACTTTGGCGGCGACAGACCCAAGCGTGATTTCGGAGATCGGCCGCAAGGCGCGTCTGGCGGCGGCTTCAAGCCGCGCCCTCGGCCTGCCGAAGCAACGGAAGAAGCCGGCGAGCGCATCGCCAAGCGGCTGGCACGCGCCGGGCTCGCCTCGCGCCGCGACGCCGAGGAGTTGATCGCCGCCGGCCGCGTCAAGGTCAATGGCAAGGTGCTCGCCTCGCCGGCGTTCAACGTCATGCCCAATGACATCATCCATCTCGACGGCATGGAAATCCCGCCGATCGAACGCACGCGCCTGTTCCTGTTCCACAAGCCGGCCGGCGTCGTCACCACCAACCGCGATCCGGAAGGCCGCAAGACCGTCTTCGACGTGCTGCCGGCCGAACTGCCGCGGCTGATGACCATCGGCCGCCTCGATATAAACACCGAAGGCCTGCTGCTGCTGACTAATGATGGCGGCCTGTCGCGCGTACTCGAGCTGCCGGCCACTGGCTGGCTGCGCCGATACCGCGTGCGCGTTCATGGCAAGGTCGAGGAAAGCGCGCTCGCCGGCCTGCGCGAAGGAATTGCCGTCGACGGCGTTTTCTACGGCGCCATCGAAGCCAGCTTGGATCGCGAGCAGGGCTCCAACGCCTGGCTGACGATCGGTCTGCGCGAGGGCAAGAACCGTGAGGTCAAGAACATCCTCGGCGCGCTCGGCCTGGACGTCACGCGGCTGATCCGCATCTCCTACGGTCCGTTCCAGCTCGAGGATCTCGCCGAGGGCCATGTTCTGGAGATCAAGGGCCGGGTGCTGCGCGACCAGCTTGGCGAGCGCCTAGTCGAGGAATCCGGCGCCAATTTCGACGCTGAGATAACAAAACCGTTTTCCAACCAGCCGGTGCGGCGTACCGAAGTGCGTGAGGTCGAGCCCGAACGGCCGAAGTTTACGCGAGACGGCGAGCGCCGGCCGATCGGCGAGGGCGGACTGATCAAGAACCGCAAACGCCGGGAAGGCAGCCGCGACGAGGCGCTCGGCAAACTGTCGACGAGCCCCGACAGGGGCGAGAGACCAGAAAAGAGCTTCGGCGATCGCGGCCCGCGACCGGAGCGCGGCGGCTTTGGCGATAAGCCGCGTGGAAGTTTTGGCGACAAGCCGCGCGGCGGATTCGGTGACAAGCCTCGTGGCGGCGGCAAGAAATCCGAACGCGAGCAACGGCCGATCGAGCCGCCCGGCCAGCGCAAGGCCAATGTCTGGATGGCGCCGGGAGCCCGGCCGATCGGCAAGGGCAGGGCGGAGGCCGATGCGGCCAAGGCGGCCGAGAACAAGGCACGCAAGGCGTCGTTCAAGCCATCTTATGGCAAGCCCGCCGGCAAACCAGGTGGCGCAAAGCCATTCGGCAAGCCGCGTGGCGAGCGTCCAGGAGGCGCCGGTGGCGGCGAGCGGCCGCGCGGCGGCCCCAAGGGCCCCCGGACAAGATGAGAATCGTCGGCGGTGAGTTTCGCGGGCGGCCGCTGGCGACGCCCCGTGGCAGCGCCATCCGCCCGACGACCGACCGCACCCGCGAGGCCGTCTTCAACGTTCTGGCGCATCGCTTTGCCGGGCAACTGGACGGCGCGCGCGTGCTCGACCTGTTCGCCGGCACCGGTGCGCTTGGCCTGGAAGCCCTGTCGCGCGGGGCATCCTATGGCGTCTTTATCGAGGAATCGGCCGAGGGCCGTGGTCTGATCCGCGACAATGTCGAAGCCTTCGGCCTGACCGGACGCACCAAGATCTTCCGCCGTGATGCAACCGGGCTTGGCGAGGCGGGCACGCTGGCGCCGTTCGGCCTGGTCTTTGCCGATCCGCCCTATGGCAGGGGCCTTGGCGAGCAAGCCCTGCGGTCGGCCCAGGCCGGCGGCTGGCTGCGGCCAGGCGCACTTTGTGTGGTCGAGGAGACGGCGGTGGTTCCCTTCGAGCCGGGCCCGGGCTTTTCCGTCCTTGATGAGCGCAACTACGGCGAGACCGTGATCCGCTTCATCGAGGCTGCCTGACAGGCCTGCTTTCAGCAGTGGCCTCTTTGCCGCCGCCTTTGCCGGCAACATGACCAACAATTCACTTTGCTTGTCGCCAGCGCCTTGCCTATCGTCGCTGCATGAAACCGGAGCCATCGATGACATCCAGGACTAAATGGCTGCGGGCCACGTTGCTGGCGACGTCGCTGGCTTTGTTCATGACCGACCCCGTCCTGGCGGACGGCCCCGTATTGCCGAGCACCGTGCCGGCCGAGTTCAAGGTCACGGACTTCCTGCTCGACAACGGCATGGAAGTGGTCGTCATTCCCGATCACCGCGCGCCGATCGTCACCCACATGGTCTGGTACAAGATCGGCAGCGCCGACGAGCCGCCGGGCAAATCCGGCATCGCCCATTTCTTCGAGCATCTGATGTTCAAGGCCACGGCCCACCACGCGGCCGGCGAGTTCGACCGCGCCGTCTCCGACATTGGCGGCTCCAACAACGCCTTCACATCCTACGACTACACCGCTTTCCATGAGACGGTGGCGCCGTCGGCGCTCGAACTGATGATGAGCTTCGAAGCAGACCGCATGCGCAACCTCATCCTCACCGATGACGTCATCAAGACCGAGCGCGATGTTATCCTGGAGGAGCGCCGCTCGCGCATCGACAACAATCCGCAGGCCGTGCTCGACGAAGAGGTCGATGCCACGCTATGGCAGAACCAGCCCTATCGCATCCCGGTCATCGGCTGGATGCAGGAGATGGAGCAACTGAACCGCACTGACGCGGTCGCGTTCTACAACAAATACTATCGGCCCAACAACGTCGTGCTGATCGTGACCGGCGATGTCGAACCGGACACGGTGAAGGCGCTGGCCGAAAAGACCTATGGCAAGGTGGCCCGCGGGCCGGACCTGCCGCCGCGCGTCCGCCCGGTCGAGCCGGAGCAGAATACCAGGCGCACGGTCACGCTCTCCGACGCTCGCGTCAGCGTGCCGAGTTTCTCGACACAATGGGTCGTGCCCTCCTATCACACTGCGAAGCCCGGCGAGGCCGAAGCGCTCGATCTGCTGGCCGAGATCCTCGGCGGCGGCAACCGCAGCCGGCTTTACCAGGCGCTTGTCGTCAAGCAGGGCATAGCTTCCGGCGCCGGTGCGTACTTTCAGGGCACCATGCTCGACGACACCAATTTCACTGTCTACGGCGCGCCGCGCGGTGACGCCAAGCTGGCCGACGTCGAAGCCGCGGTCGATGCGGAAGTGGCGCGCATCGCCAGCGACGGCGTCACCCCGGATGAGCTCGAGAAAGCCAAGGACCGCTATGTCAGGTCGATGATCTTTGCTCGCGACAAGCAGGATTCCATGGCCAACATCTATGGCTCGACGCTCGCCACCGGCGGCAACGTCCAAGACGTGCAGCAATGGCCGGACCGCATCCGCAAGGTCACCACTGACGAGGTCAAGGCCGTTGCCGCGCGCTATCTGTTATTGGCCCGCTCGACGACCGGCTATCTCTTGCCGCAGCAACAGGCGGGGAATTGATAATGACGAACCAGTTTAGCGGCGCGTTGACGTCTCCCCGCCAGGCTCCCCCTTCTCCCCTCGCGCGAGAAGGGAAGGCCCTCCACGCCCTTGCAACCTTCTTCCTCTCCGTCCTCTTCCTTGTTCTGCCGGCGCTTGCCGCCCGCGCGATGGAGATCCAGTCCGTTACCTCTCCGAAAGGCGTCACGGCCTGGTTGGTCGAGGACTATTCGGTACCGGTGGTCGCCGTCCGCTTCGTCTTCGGCGGCGGCTCGACGCAGGATCCGGTGGGGAAGGAGGGTCTTGCAAATCTGATGACCGGCCTGTTCGACGAGGGTGCCGGCCCGCTCGACTCGGAAGCCTTCCAGATCAAGCTTGACGACGCCGGCGCCGAAATGAGCTTCGACGAGACCCGCGATGGCATCTACGGTTCCATGCGCATGCTGGCGGAACAGCGCGACGAAGCCTTCGACCTGTTGCGTTTGGCGGTCAATGAGCCGCGCTTCGACCAGGCGCCGATCGACCGCATCCGCGCGCAGGTCCTGTCCGGCATCATCGCCAACGAGAATGACCCCGACACGGTGGCGCAGAACCGGTGGGCGCGCGCCGTCTATGGCGACCACCCTTATTCGCGTTCCGACCAGGGCACCAGGCAGAGCATCGCCGCCGTCACGCAGGCCGATCTCGAGACTCTGCACAAAGCGGTGTTCGCGCGCGGCGGCTTGCATGTCGCCGTGGTCGGGGCCATCGACCCCGAGACCCTGAAGAAGAAACTCGACATGGTGTTCGGCGACTTGCCGCGGGACCAGACGCTCGCTCCTGTAGCCGATGTCGAGCCCAAGCTGGCGCAGCATATCGAGGTCAATTACGACCTGCCGCAGACATCGCTGCAGCTCGCCTGGCCGGGCGTGAAGCGCAAGGCGACGGATTTCTTCCCGGCGGTGCTGATGAACGAGATCCTCGGCGGTGGAACTTTCACCTCGCGCCTGTTCCAGGAGGTGCGCGAAAAGCGCGGGCTCGCCTACAGCGTCAATTCCTCGCTGGTCAACCAGGACCATGCCAATGCGCTGATCGTCACCACTGGGACGCGCTCGGACCGTGCGGCCGAGACGCTCGCCATCGTGCGCGACGTCGCCAAGCGCCTGGCCGAGGATGGCCCGACAGAGGCCGAACTGGCGGCGACCAAGAAATATCTCATCGGCGCCTATGCGATCAGCAATCTGGATTCCTCGAGTTCCATCGCCGCCACGCTTGTCGAGCTGCAGATCGACGATCTCGGCATCGACTACATGCAGCGCCGGGCCGGCTATATCAACGCGGTGACGATCGATCAGGTCAAGGCGGCGGCGAAGAAGCTGCTGACGACCGAGCCGACCATCATGGTGGTCGGGCCGCCGCTGGCGGGAGCCGGCAAGGGATGAGCCCCACTTTCGGCATAGCGTTCGGCGGTGGCGGCGCGCGCGGTCTGGCGCATATCCATGTCATCGAGGCGCTGGACGAGCTCGGCATCAAGCCGGTGGCGATAGCCGGCTCGTCGATCGGCGCCATCATGGGCGCCGGCATGGCCTCGGGCATGACCGGCAAGGAGATCCACGACTATGCCCGCTCGATCCTCGGCCGCCGCGCCGAGGTCGCGAGCCGCATGTGGCGGGCGCGGCCTGGCACGATCGCGGAGGCCATGCAAAATGGCATCCGCGTCAGCCAGTTCAATGTCGAGCGCATCCTGAAGGCGTTTCTGCCGGAGGCCATTCCCGAAAGCTTCGCCGAACTAAAAATCCCGCTGAAGGTCACGGCAACCGACTATTTCGGCCACAAGCTCGCTGTGTTCGACGACGGCGACCTGCATTCCGCACTTGCGGCCTCAACCGCCATTCCTGCCGTCTTCCGTCCGGTGACGCGCGATGGCAGGCTGCTGATCGACGGCGGCATCTATAACCCCGTGCCCTTCGACCTGATCGAGAAGGATGCCGATATCATCATCGGCGTCGACGTGGTCGGCGCGCCGGAAGAGGCCGACCGCAAGCAGCCGACCTCCGTCGACCTGATGTTCGGCGCCACGCAGCTGATGATGCAGTCGATCATCGCAAACAAGTTGAAACAGTGCCAGCCCGACATACTGGTCCGCCCGGCGGTGTCGAAATACCGCGTCCTCGATTTCCTGAAGATCGAGGCCCTGATGAGCGAGACAGTTGAAATCAAGGATCGGCTGAAGCGGGAGGTGGAGGTCGCAATTGAACGGCGTTCCGCCAAGGTCGAAGCAAAAAGGACAAAAACACCAGCCAAGTCGTGATCGCGGTCAGCGAGACTGCGAGCTTACTTTGTGCCGTGTCGGCGGGGCATCAATGCCGAGATGGCAACAATGCCCGCTTCGCTCAGTCCTTCGCCCGCTCCACATAAGCGCCATCCGCCGTCATCACCACGACGCGGGTGCCGGGCGCGATGTGCGGAGGCACGGTGGTGCGCACGCCGTTGGAAAGCACGGCCGGCTTGTAGGACGACGATGCCGTCTGACCCTTGGTCGTCGGCTCGGTCTCGACCACTTCGAAGGTGGCGCGCTGCGGCAGCACCAGGGCGATCGCGATGCCGTTGAACTGTGACACCTGCACCGGCATGCCCTCCTTCAGATAGGGCGCCGCGTCGCCGACCACGGCTTCCGACACCGCCACCTGGTCGTAGGTTTCCGGGTTCATGAAGTGATAGCCTTCGCCGTCGGCGTAAAGGAAGGTGTGCTCGCGCTCCTCGACATAGGCGCGCTCCACCTGTTCGGTGGTGCGATAGCGCTCGGATACCTTCACCCCGTCGCCGATGCGGCGCATGTCGAGCTGCGTCACCGGCGTGCCCTTGCCTGGGTGGATGTTTTCGGCAAAGAGGATCACATAAAGCTTGCCGTCCTTGTCGACGACATTGCCTTTGCGGAGCGAACTGGCGATGACTTTCACCACGGTTTTAAATCCTGCGAGAGTTGACTGGCGTTTGCCGGCTTGTGCGGCGCTGGATGGGGGCCTAGCGCATCTTGGCGCGAACCGCCAGCCCCCTCGGCGAACCGAAGCGCGCTGATGACCGCCGCGTCGCCCTGGTGGACGCCGCATGTCCATGCCGACCGCCGTCCGCGCCTGATGCTGCGCAATGGGCTGACGGCTGCCTTTCGCGACTGGTTCGCCCGCCACGACTTCATCGAGGTTGAGACCGCGGCGCTGCAGGTCTCGCCCGGCAACGAGGCTCATCTGGCGGCCTTCGCTACCGAAGCGGTCGGGCCGGATGGCGCCCGCTCGCCGCTTTATCTCCACACCTCCCCCGAATTCGCCTGCAAGAAACTGCTCGCTGCCGGCGAGCGGCGCATTTTCAGTCTGGGTTCGGTTTACCGCAACCGTGAGCGCGGTCCCTTGCATCATCCCGAATTCACCATGCTCGAATGGTATCGGGTGGGCGAGACGTATGAGAGCCTGATGCGCGACTGCGCCGATCTGCTGGCGATGGCCGCGACACGGGCAGGGGCCACGCACTTCTCTTTCAGGGGCCGCGAGTGCGATCCGTTTTCCGAACCGGAGCGGCTGACCGTGGCGGACGCCTTCAGCCGGCACGCCGGGATACGTCTGCTGGCAACGGTCGCGCCCGACGGCGGCACGGACCGGGACGCGCTGCATGCCGCTCTGATCCAGGCCGGCCTGCGCACCGCGCCTGACGACAGCTGGGCGGATTTGTTCAGCCGCGTGATGGTGGAAAAGATCGAGCCCAATCTCGGCCTCGGCCGCGCGACCATTCTTTGCGAATACCCGGTCGTCGAGGCGGCGCTGGCGCGGCCGAGCCCGAGGGATCCGCGCGTCGCCGAACGCTTCGAGCTCTACTGCTGCGGCGTCGAGCTCGCCAACGGCTTTGGCGAACTGACCGACGCGGCCGAGCAGCGCCGGCGCTTCGTCATCGAGATGGACGAGAAAGAGCGCGTATATGGTGAGCGCTACCCGCTGGACGAGGACTTTCTCGCCGCGTTGGCCATCATGCCGCAGGCCAGCGGCATCGCGCTCGGCTTCGATCGGCTGGTGATGCTGGCGACCGGCGCGCGGAAGATCGAGGACGTGATCTGGACTCCGGTCGCGGCATCTTGAATGAGGTGCTGCCGCCCCTCCGATCTCAATGCGCGAAAACCTGCTCAAGAGAGCGAAAACCCTTGAATTCCAAGGCGTTGCCAGAGGGATCGCGGATAAACAATGTCGCTTGTTCGCCGGGCTCGCCCTTGAAGCGGACCATCGGCCGCTCCAGCCAGTCTATGTCGTCGCGCGCTTCCAGCCGCTTCGCCAGGCGCTGCCAGTCGTCCATCAAGAGCACAGCGCCGAAATGCGGGATCGGCACCAAAATGCCGTCGACCTTGCCGTCGCTTGCAGCTTGCGCGGCCTGCGGCCGCAAATGTGCCGACATCTGGTGGCCGTACAGGTCGAAATCGACCCAGGTCGCCGACGAGCGGCCGATCGCACAGCCCAGTACGTCGCCATAGAAAGTTCGGGTTTGATCGAGATCACGGACTGGAAAAGCAAGATGGAAAGGCGTCATGGCGAGGCTCCAGATAGGCAAAAACTGCGACGTCCGCTCTTTGCGGGCGCTTCGATGGCGATTTGGTCGCGACATCCTGATTGGCCTTCTGCCATTGCACAAGCGGCAGTGGAACAATAGATGGTGCGGCAGCACCTGCCTTCCGGACAGGCTGAAGAAATAGGATCAAGTGCATGACCGACAAGCTCGACGCCGCGAAATTGACTGACCGCGTCGCGGCCCTGGTCGAGGCCGCCAAACGCGCTGGCGCCGATGCAGCGGACGCCGTCGCGGTGCGTGGCCGCTCGACCGGTGTTTCGGTACGGCTTGGCAAAGTCGAAAACACAGAGGCGTCCGAGGGCGACGACGTTTCGCTGCGGGTCTTCGTCGGCCAGCGTGTGGCCAGTGTATCGGCCACCGCCGCGTCCGATCCGAAGGCCCTTGCCGAGCGCGCCGTCGCCATGGCCAAAGTGTCTCCCGAGGATCCCTACCAGGGTCTTGCCGACCCCGCGCTGCTCGCCAGACAGACGCGCGATCTGGACCTGTTCGATGCAACCGAAGTGTCGGCAGACCAATTGAAGGAGGCGGCCCTCGCGGCCGAGGCGGCGGCTCTCGCCGTCAAGGGCGTAACCAATTCGGCCGGCAGCAATGCCAGCGCCGGCCTGGGCGGGCTGGTTCTGGCCACCTCGCACGGTTTTGTCGGCCAGTATGTCGCCTCGCGCTTTTCGCGCTCGGCCAGCGTGATTGCCGGCGAGGGCACGGGCATGGAACGCGACTATGAATTCTCCTCGCGCCAGCATTTTGCCGATCTCGACGCGGCCGAGGATATCGGCCGTCAGGCCGGCGAACGGGCCGTGCGTCGCCTTGGCGCGCGCAAGGCGGCGACCGGATCGGTCGACGTGGTGTTCGACCCGCGCGTCGCGCGCGGCATTGCCGGCCATATCGCCGGAGCCATCAACGGCGCTTCCGTCGCGCGAAAAACCTCGTTCCTGCGCGACATGATGGGCAAGCAGGTGGCGGCTTCCGCCATCACCGTCACCGACGAGCCGCTGCGGCGCCGTGGCCAGGCCTCGCGCCCATTCGATGGCGAAGGCGTCGAGGGCGAGAAGCTCCTGATGATCGAAAAGGGCGTCCTGAATCACTGGTTCCTGTCGACATCGGCGGCCCGGGAGCTCGGCCTCGTCACCAACGGGCGCGGCGCGCGCGGCGGCTCTTCCGTCTCGCCGTCTTCCACCAATCTTGCCATCGAGCCAGGCGAAAGGTCGCCGGAAGACCTGATCGGCTCGCTCAAGAGCGGCTTCTACGTCACCGAAGTGTTTGGCCAGGGCGTCGACTTGCTCACCGGCGAATACAGCCGCGGCGCCTCCGGCTTCTGGATCGAAAATGGGGCGCTTGCCTATCCGGTCGCCGAAGTCACCATCGCCTCGAACCTGAAGACGATGTTCCTCAACATGGTGCCCGCGAATGACCTTGATCGCAATTTCGGCACCGCCGCCCCGACGCTCCTGATCGAAGGCATGACCCTTGCCGGAGCATGAGCTGACCACCGCCGGTGCCGATCTGGACCTGCCGCTGCTGCGCGACGCCGCCCGCGAGGCGGGTCTTATCGCGATGCGCTACTTCGGCAACAATCCGCAGGTCTGGATGAAGGGCGGCACCTCGCCGGTCAGCGAAGCCGATCATGCCGCCGATGCGTATCTGCGCCAGACGTTGCTTGCGGCACGGCCGGATTATGGCTGGCTGTCGGAAGAGACGGCCGACGACCCGGCGCGGCTTTCGGCGCGCCGCACCTTCGTTGTCGACCCGATCGACGGCACGCGCGGCTTCCTTGAAGGCCAGCGCGCCTGGTGCGTCAGCGTCGCCGTCGTCGAGAATGGCCGCACGCTTGCCGGCGTGCTCGAATGCCCGGCGATGGACGAGACCTATTCCGCGCTGCCAGGCCAGGGCGCATTCCGCAACGGCAAGCGCATTGCGGTGCGCAAGCCAGGCGACAAGCCCGAGATTTCCGGCCTGAAGCAGTTGATCGACCTGATGCCGGCCGGCTGGCAGGAGCGGCTGCAACGGGCGCCCTACAGCCCTTCGCTTGCCTACCGCCTGGCGATGATCGCCAACGGCACGCTCGACGGCACCTTCGTCAAGCCGAACGCGCATGACTGGGACATTGCCGCCGCCGACCTCATCCTGCGCGAGGCAGGTGGCCAACTGCTCGACCCGCACGGCCACGCGCCGCTCTATGCCGGCGAGGTGACCCGCCACGGCGCGCTCGCGGCCGGCAGCGGCGATCTGCTGGCGGTGCTGGTCGACGTCATTGCCGGGCTGGATGGCTGAAAGCGTTTTCGAAGGTTTCAAAGTCGGCGGCTTTGGTCTAGACCTGTCACAAACTCACGATATGTGAAGGATCGACATGGCCGCGGAAGACGGAAAGAAACAGCTTTTGCATCTGGTGTTCGGCGGCGAACTGAAGAAGCTTGGCGGCACCGAGTTCCGCGATCTCGATGCGCTCGACATCGTCGGCGTCTATCCGGATTATCAATCCGCGCACACGGCGTGGAAAGCCAAGGCGCAGGCCAGTGTGGACAATGCCCATATGCGTTATTTCGTCGTTCATCTGCACCGTTTGCTGGATCCCGATAGCAAGGCCGCCGGTTGACTTCGATGGAGCATGATCTGGCGAAAGAGCCAGCCGGCGAGGCCGCGCCCACGGGCAGGGGCCGCAGCCGCACGACCAAGGCCTTCTGGCGCAGGATTCGCGAACCGCTCGCGCAGTCGCGATTCGTCAAGAACGCCATTGCCAGCCTGCTCGCGCAGTTCGTGCGGCTGGTTCGCCTGACCAGCCCCCTGGTCGCCGGATCGGCGCGCTTTTCGGGCGGCGCCTATGCCGAGTTCGAGCCGGGGATCATTGCTCTATGGCATGGCCAGCACCTTTTGACGCCGGCCTATTATCCCAAGCGCAAGCCGCTGGTTGCCATGGTGTCGCGCAGCGCCGATGCCGAGCTCAACGCCCTGATGCTGGAGAAATTCGGCATCGAGGCGGTGCGCGGTTCGGGTGGGCGCGACAATGCCAGGCATCTCGACAAGGGCGGGGCCAAGGCGCTCATCGCCCTCAAAAAGTCGCTCACATCAGGCAAGAACGTCGCCATGATCGCAGACATTCCCCATGGTACCCCGCGCGATGCAGGGCTCGGTATCGTTCTCCTGGCTCGCCTCTCCGGCCGGCCGCTGCTGCCCGTCGCCATCGCCACCAGCCGCCGCAAGGTGCTGGAAAAGAGCTGGGACAAGACCACCATCAACCTGCCCTTCGGCCGCTCCGCCGTGACCATCGGTGCGCCGATCTTCGTGGCGGCGGATGCCGATGACGCCGAAATGGAGCGCAAGCGCCAGGAAATCACCACGGCCCTCAATGCCGCGACCGCCGAGGCCTACCGCCTCGTGGACGGTCCGCGATGAGCGGCCGCTGGGCCCGCACGATGTTGTCGGCATACCGCTTTGCCGGCGCTGCCGCCTATCCGCTGGTCGGGCCTTACGTCGCCTGGCGCACCTCGCGCGGCAAGGAAGACCGCAATCGCCGCCGCGAGCGCTACGGCGTCGCCGGCCGGCCGCGCCCCGAGGGCCCGGTGATCTGGATCCACGCCGCGAGCGTCGGCGAGACCTTGGCCGTCGTGCCGCTTGTCGAAAGCATCCTCGACTATGGCGTCAACATCGTGCTGACGACCGGTACGGTCACCTCGGCCCAGGTCGTCGACGAGCGGCTCGGCGATCGCATCATCCACCAATATGTGCCACTCGATCTGAAGCCGGCGGTCAGCCGCTTCCTCGATCACTGGAAACCCGATCTGGCGATCATCGCCGAATCCGAGATATGGCCGATGACCATCCTCGAACTCGGTGCCCGCCACGTGCCGCAGGTGCTGGTCAATGGCCGGCTCTCCGATCGCTCCTTCACGTCTTGGAAGAAGCGGGCCAACATCGCCGAGGCCCTGTTCGAGAATCTGGCCCATGTAGTTGCCCAGTCCGACGTCGATGGCGAGCGTTTTCGGGCGCTCGGCGCCCGGCCGGTCACTGTGTCGGGCAATCTCAAGGTCGACACCAACCCGCCGCCGGTCGACTTGCGAGCGCTTGGCACATTGCAGCGGCAGATCGGCGATCGCCCGACCTGGGCGGCGATCTCGACCCATGATGGCGAGGAAGTGGTCGCCGCGGAAGTTCACGCGACGCTGCACAGGCGTCACCACGGGCTTTTGACGATCGTCGTTCCGCGCCATCCCGATCGGGCCGAAGCCCTTGCCCTGCAGATTTCCGGCATGGGCCTTAAAGTCGCCCGGCGCAGCAAGGGCGACCGTATCGGAGGCGATACCGATGTCCTGCTTGGCGATACGATCGGCGAAATGGGCTTGTATCTCCGGTTGACCGAAATCGCTTTCGTCGGCCGCTCGCTGACCTCCGAAGGCGGCCAGAATCCGCTTGAGCCGGCCATGCTCGACACCGCCGTTCTCGCCGGGCGCAACGTGCAGAATTTTCGCGAAGCCTATCAGCGCCTGCTCGACAGCGGCGGCGCCAAGCTGGTGCGCGACCGCGACATGCTGGCCGGCGCCGTCAATTTCCTCCTGACCAACGAAGTGGCGCGCCACGAGATGATGGCGGCGGGGATCGCGACTGTCGATGAGATGCGCGGCGCACTGGCACGCACGCTCAAATCGCTCGAACCCTATATCCAGCCGCTGGTGGTCAAGGCGCGCCTAAAGGGCGCCAACGGGCGTTAAAATGGCCTCCGAAGCACCGCCATTCTGGTGGGAAGAGCCGGACTGGAAGGTCCTGGCGCTGTCGCCGTTATCGGCTGTCTACGCGCTGGTCGCCGGTCGCGGCATGCGGCGGGCCCGGCGCGAGAAGATCCAGGCGCCGGTTCTGTGCGTCGGCAATTTCACCGTCGGCGGCACCGGCAAGACACCGGTGGCGATCGCACTCGCCCAACAGGCCCAGCGCATGCATCTGAAGCCCGGGTTCCTGTCGCGCGGCCACGGCGGTTCCTTCGCCGAGCCGCATGTCGTCGATGCCAGCCATGACAGCGCCAGGCATGTCGGCGACGAACCGCTGCTGCTGGCCGAACATGCCCCGGTGGCGGTGACGCCGAACCGTGCCGCCGGCGCCCGGCTGCTGCTGGAAAAACACGGTTGCGATTTCCTGATCATGGACGACGGCTTCCAGAGCGCGCGCATCCACATCGATTATGCGCTGGTCGTGGTCGATGCCCGCTACGGGATCGGCAATGGCCGCGTCATCCCGGGCGGTCCGCTCAGGGCCAAGATCGTCGACCAGTTGGTCTTCACCAGCGGGCTGCTGAAGATGGGCGAGGGCACGGCCGCCGACGCCGTGGTCCGCCGAGCCGCGCGTGCCGGCCGGCCGATCTTCGAGGCCCACACGGAGCCGAGAAGCACGGCCGGGCTTGCCGGCAAGCAGTTCCTGGCCTTTGCCGGCATCGGGCATCCCGAAAAGTTCTTCGACACGGTGCGTGACGCCGGGGGCGAAGTGGTGCTGCCCAGGCCCTTTCCGGACCATCACTTCTACGCCGAGGACGAGCTTACCGAACTGGCCGCGACGGCACGCGCCGAAGGCCTTGGCCTGATCACCACCGCCAAGGACGCCGTCCGGCTGCGTCACGGCGCTCCGCAGGACTTTCTCGACCGTCTCGACGTGCTGGAAATCGACACGGTGTTCGAGCTTGATCACATGCCCGAACGGATCATCGGGGAAACGCTCGATGCATGGCGGCAGCGCAAGCTGAGAAACTAAAGCTATTCCAGGAAGAGTGCGTAGCGGTTTTCCGTCCGCAATTGCGTAAACAAAGAAGGAGAGCGGTCAAATTCTATCAAACGCCGAGCCGCTCTAACTCCGTTTGCGCAACTCCGGATGCACCTCGATTTCGCGGCGCAGCGATGCGGTGGCGTTCACGTAGGGCTCCTGCCTGGCGACGCTCCAGTATTTCAGCTCGTCCAACGGGATGCTTTCGCCCGTCACGGCGCAGCGCACGAACGAGCCCGGGCTGGTGACCTGGAAATCGCCATCGAGATAGCGGATGCGGGCTTCCTTGCTGCCCGGGCCTTCGAAACGGTTCATCATGCAACGGCACTTGAGTTCATCGGGATTCAATCGCCATAAATCGTGGGCAAGGTCAAGCTTGGCGCAATGCTCATATACTATTGCGGTTCGGCACAATGGTTGTCAGGAAGCGCCATGGACATCGCCAATGCCAGCATGACGTCTTTGCTGAAAGAAGCGCTCATTCCCGAGCCGGTGCCTTCGCCCAAGGCCGATCCCGCGACCGCGGCTCTGGTCAAGGCGCTCGTCCAGCCGCAGGCGCCCGCGATCGTGCAATCGGCGCAGTTCGCCGCCCAGGCGCTGCAAGGCTCGCTACCGCGGCCGGCCGGTCAAACGTCGCAACGCCTGTCTTCCCCCGAGATCGAGGATGCCTACCGGGCCGTCATGGAACCTGACGCCACCCACCATGCATTGGCACAAGCCTCGATGGGTGGGGCAGGGCCGGACGCCGATCATGCTTCGCGCGGCTTCGCCCCGCCGCGGATAACGGCCAACGACAGCACCCCCAAACTGGCGGCGGCGCCGGCCCCGACCACATTCTCGCCGGCCGTCTCTGCCGCCGCGGTGCTGGTCGCGGCCAACGCCAACGCGCCGCAACCGCGCGGCGCCTCCATCCGTCCGGCGGGCCATGCTCCCCGATCCGAGCCAGTTCCTTCGTCGCTGTGGACGATATCGATCGTAACGGCCATCGTCTCCGCCGCAACCACCACGATCGTGCTTTTGCTGTTCCGTTAGTCTAGGCGAGTATCACGATCCGACAGCGGCCGTCACGCATGTCTCCGAGATGCGTCAGCGCCTAATCGTAATCCTGCAGGAAAGCTTCCAGCCTTGCCGAAGCAAGCCCGGCCTGTTCGGCAATGCGCCTGGCGAGATCCGCGGCGGCCGCGCGCGGCCGGCCAATCGGACGATCCAGCCAGTAGGAAACGGGATTGAGCGCGGTGCGACCGTCAACCGCGACGAGGCGGCCGGACTGTATCTGGTGCTCGGTGAGCGGCGGCCGCGCCAGCGCGATGCCGAGGCCATGAGCCGCTGCGTCGAGCACCAGATTGTAATCCTCGAAACGCCGATCTTGCGGGCGCGGCCGGTAGTCCATGTCCTGCGCGGCCAACCATGCGCGCCAGCCCGAAGCGTCGGAATCGTTGATCAGCGGGAATTTGAGCAACCGGGCCGGATCGCCGCTGCCGATCTCCCGTGCGAGGCCCGGCGAGGCGATCGGGAAGAGATATTCTTCGAACAGTTGCACCGAGACCCGGCCCGGGATGCGGCCGCGACCGCAGCGCACCGACAGGTCGATGCCTTCGTCGGCCAGATCGGCCTGGCGGTTGTCGACATCGAGCACGATGCGCAGGCGGGTGGGGTCGTTCTCCAGCGCCGCCATGCGCGGCATCAGCCACAGGCCGCTCACCGAAGGAATGGAGGCCAGGCGCACCACAGCGGTGCCGCGCGGCTCCACCCACCGGTCGGAATTGACCGAGATCAGCGCGAAGGCTTCGGTGGTCCTGAGATGCAGGCGATTGCCTTCGTTGGTCAGCGTAACGCCACGCGCGCCGCGCTCGAAAACCTTCAGGCCAAGCCAGTCCTCGAGTTTGGCGACCTGCCGGCTGACCGCGCCATGCGTGAGGTTGAGTTTTTCGGCGGCGGCCGAGAAGCTCCCCGTGCGCGCCGCCGCGTCGAAAGCGCGCAACGTCTCCAAAGGCAGCATGCTGTTCGAGCTGTGATCCATGCTCACAGGTGACCCTCGATTTGGTCGTTTGTCAATTAACCTGGAAAGGCGTTTCCTGCTCCCGAGACCTGAAGAATCCGAGGCACTGGGATGAGCACGACGACAGGCACATTGAATTCGACACAGCGGATGGACACCACGGCCGCCATCGCAGTGGCGCTGACCGTGATCGGCTGGGCCTCGGCCTTCCCCGCAATCCGGGCCGGGCTCGCCGCCTTTCAGCCGCTGGAGCTTGGCGCCCTGCGCTTTGCCATAGCCGCCGTGCCGGCTGCGATCTTCCTAGCCGTCAAGCGTCCGGCATTGCCCAGGATCGGCGATCTCTGGCGCTTCGCCTTTGGCGGCGCCATTTTCGTCGCGCTCTACACGGCGATGCTCAATTTCGGCGAACTGACCGTATCGGCCGGAGCCGCCGGCTTCATCATCAATGTCAGTCCCATCTTTACCGCCATCATGGCAATGGCGCTGCTCGGCGAGCGCTTCTCCGGCCTGGCCTGGATCGGTACGGTCATCTCCTTCGGCGGCATCGGCATCATCGCCGTCGCCGACGGGCACGGGCTTCATTTCAATGCCGGGGCGCTGCTGGTGCTTGGCTCGGCCCTCTGCTCGGCCGTCAACACCATCGTCCAGAAGCCGCTGTTTGCCCGTCATCATCCGCTGACGATCGCGGCGTCCAACATGGTGCTCGGCGCGCTCTGCCTGGCGCCCTTCCTGCCCGCCGCTCTCCAGCAGGCCGCTGTCGCCGACACCGCCGGCCTCGGCGCAGTCATCTATCTCGGCATCGTGCCGAGCCTGATCGCCTATGCGGCCTGGGCAACGGCCCTGTCGCGCCTGCCGGCGGCGCGTGCCTCGAACTTCCTCTATCTGGTCTCGCCGATGTCGGCCCTGATCGGCTTCTTCTGGCTGGGCGAGGTGCCGACGCTGCTCGGCATCCTCGGCGGCGCGCTGGCGCTGGGCGGTGTCATCGTGGTGAATTTGAAACGCTGATTCAAAAGCTTGCGATGTTTCCCTGACTCGTACCGGGAACCACTGATCTCATCGCCAGTTGACGGCTGCCGCAAGGCAAGGCAACTGTCACGCAGTCTTGGCGGATGGTCGACGCGGGGCGCTGCGAGGTCGGGATGGGAAGACGTTTTATCTCAACGGTCGTTTGCTTGTTGCTGCTTAACGCGAAAGCCGTCGCGGGTTGGTACCACGTGGAAAACTACGAGGGTTTCCTCGGCCCGTCTCCCATCCATTTCTCCATACAGACATATGATAGCTTGGGCAGCGCGCCAAAGGTCGATGGAAGCTACTTCTACGACGCGAAGCAAAGCCCGATTGCGCTGTATGGCACGGTCAGCGGCACCAAGTTCGTGCTTTGCGAGATCTCGGACGACAACGAATTCTATCGGATAATGGTGCAGGGGCCGAGACCCGCTGTCGATACCACAAGCTGCCCATTCTCCCTCGACCTCAATGGAAACGCTGTGACCGGAAGCTGGAGCAAGGGCACGGACAGATATCCCGTCACCCTCACGAAAGTAGCGAGCCTGGATGACACCGGCGATGCGAAGACCGATGGCACTGTCGAGATTTCCTTCTGGGCGCAGACAGCCACCGACAGGTTTTCGGGAATTTACACAGATACCAGCGCCGGCCTTTGCATGGAAAAAATGCGTGTCATCAAAAAGAGCAGCCGCAGGGTTGTCCAGGAAATTACCTTCCCCGATGACGACGTGTGCAGTGCCGGCATGCTGATGACGACCATCTACATGAACGTCGAGAGATGGGTGGAGCGAGGCAAGGACGTCATTTCCGTGAATTTTCGAGGCGGTGGCGCCGGAACCGCGGTCGATTACGTCTTCAATGGACGGACGGGGAAATATCAATGCAGGAAATGAGGGCTGGCCGCCGGGCAGCGCTTCAGCGCCGCCCGAACAGCCTTTCGATATCGGCCAGCTTGAGCTCGATATAGGTCGGGCGGCCATGGTTGCAGGTGCCGGATCCCGGCGTTGCTTCCATCTGGCGCAGCAGCGCGTTCATCTCCTCGGCCTTGAGCAGCCGCCCGGAGCGCACCGAGCCATGGCAGGCCATGGTGGCGGCGATCTTGTCCAGCCGTTGCTTGAGCGTCTCGACCGTGTCGTTGTCGGCAATCTCGTCGGCAAGGTCGCGGACCAATTGCTGGACGTTGGTCTCGCCGAGCATCGACGGCGTCTCGCGCACGGCAACCGCACCCGGTCCGAAACGCTCGATGCCGAGGCCGAAGCGGGCGAGCGTTTCGGAATGCATGGCCAGCCGTTCGGCGTCCTCCTCCGGCAGATCGATAATCTCGGGCAGGAGCAGCATCTGTGACGGCACCGGCCGCGCGTGCAGCGCGTTCTTCAGCGCCTCATAAACCAGCCGCTCATGGGCTGCGTGCTGGTCGACGATGATGAGCGAATCGTTGGTCTGGGCGACGATATAGTTCTCATGCACCTGCGCGCGCGCGGCCCCCAGCACCGCGCCGAGCAGCGTCTCCGCTGCCTCGCTCTGCCCGGCGCGCGCATCGGCGGTGGCAAGCGAGCCGGCATCGAACGCGGCTTGCTCATTTTCGCGAAATCCGCCCTGTCTGGCGCCGGTGCGTTCAAAGCCCGGGCTGTCGAATTGCATGTCGAGCGGACGCTGCGGCGAGCGCCTGGGATCGAAGCCGGCGGCGCCTGAAGCGCGATAGGCCGCGTCGTAGCTGCGATGGCCGTTGGCCGGGCCGGGATGCGCATAGGACGGGCTGCCCGGCCGGAACGCTGCCATCATCCCAGCGGCACCGGTGGTGGCCGAGCGGATGCCGGCATCGGCCAATGCTTGCCGGATCGCGCCGACGATCAGCCCGCGCACGAGGCCCGGATCGCGGAAGCGGACATCGGCCTTGGCCGGATGGACGTTGACGTCGACGATGGCCGGATCGAGCGAAACAAACAGTACCGTCACCGCATGGCGGTCGCGCGGCAGGACGTCGGCGAAGGCGCCGCGGATCGCTCCGGCGATCAGCTTGTCGCGCACCGGGCGGCCATTGACATAGGCATATTGCTGCAATGCGTTGGCGCGGGTGAAGGAGGGGATCGACACATGGCCGGTCAGGTGCACGCCTTCGCGCATCGCGTCGATGGCAATGGAATTGTCGGGAAAGTCGGCGCCCATCACCTGCGCGACCCGGCGCAGGCTGCCGTCCGCGCTATCCTCGGTGGCCGGCAGTTCCAGCGTCGTGCGGTCGGAACCGGCCATCGTGAAACGCACCGTGGGAAAGGCGATGGCGATGCGCTTGACGATGTCGCTGATGGCCGAGCTTTCGGCGCGTTCGCCCTTCATGAATTTCAGCCGTGCCGGTGTGGCGAAGAACAGGTCGCGCACCTCGACGGTCGTGCCGCGATTGGCCGCCGCCGGCCTGACGGGCAGGATGCGGCCGCCCTCGATGCCGATCTCGGCCGCGCTGTCGCCCGAGGCCGTGCGCGAGCGGATCGACAGCCGCGACACCGAGCCGATCGATGGCAACGCTTCGCCGCGAAAGCCGAGCGAGCGGATGTCGTTGATGTCCTCGGTGAGCTTGGAGGTGCAGTGACGTGCAATGGCCAGCGCCAGTTCCTGTTCGGGAATGCCAAGGCCGTCATCGGTGACGCGGATCAGGTTCAGCCCGCCACCCGATGTGACGACTTCTACCTTGCTGGCCCCGGCATCGAGCGCATTCTCGACCAGTTCCTTGACCACGCTCGCCGGACGCTCGATGACTTCGCCGGCGGCGATCTGGTTGATCATCGTTTCGGAAAGCTGGCGGATGGGCATGGGGGTATTATAAGCGGATTCGTCTCATGCGGGAGGGGAGAATTGCCAGGGTGGATCAGTTTGCAGCGCGGATTTCGCGCACGCCCTTGCGAAGCCGCCGACGCAACAGATTGCGCAACGTCACCCCGTCGCCGTAGCCGACCTTGGCGGCAATCTCATCGACACTATCGGATGTGGTCTTCAACAAATGCACAGCCTGCTCGACGCGCAGATCCTGGAAATAGGATAGCGGCGTCTTGCCAAGTACGTCGTTGACCCGCCGCGACAGCGTCCGCTTGCTGGCACCCAGCGCCGCCGCTGCTTCGTCGAGATTGAAACCGGCGGCGAGATGGCCGCGCGCCCAGCGCTCGAAACGTTCTACCAGCGGGTTCGAATGGGCGAGGTGGTCGGAGATTGCATAGGCCGATTGCAACGGCCGGCTGTCGACGATGAGGTATTTCGCAGTCAGCGCGGCGAGCTCGGGACTGGTCTGGCGGATCACCATCAAAGCGAGATCGATATGGCCGAGCGCCGCACCCGCGGTTGCTAACTGCCCATCATTGATCAGCATTCGCGAAGCATCGAGCCGCACTTGCGGGTAACGTTGCCGGAACATCGGCGCCAGCCACCAGGTTGTGGTCGACGGCCGCCCATCGAGCAGGCCGGTCTCTGCCAGCACAAACGTACCGATGCAGGCAGCACCAATGCGCGCGCCGGCTTTGGCCGCGTCACGCAAGGCCACGACCGCCTCAGCGACATCCGGCCTGAGCAGCGCCTTGCCGAGCGGATCAGGCATCTTCTGGCCGAGTGCCGGAATGAGAAGCCAGTCCGGCGCCGGCTCACTGCCGATTGCCGACATCGGAACCTGCAGGCCTTGCGCCGTCAGCGCCCTGTCCCTGACGCCGACAATGGTTGTGCTGAAGCGGGCGGGCGGCTCCGGCAGCAGGCCCGCCAGTTCGTTGGCGGTGCCGAAAACGTCAAGCACCGTAGCGAGGCCGGTGTCAAAGGCGCCATCGAGAACAAGCACGGAAATGTTCATGGCAAGAATTATATCAAAGATGTCATTTTTGCCAATACGATTTTCACGCCATTCCTGCGAGGCTTGAAATCGACGGCCGGTTCGGCCGCACGAATACCAACAGGAGGATTGAGATGATCAAGCTCGCGCTGTTCGCACGTTTCGAGGCCAAGCCCGGCAAGGAGAAGGACGTCGCCGCATTCCTGAGCGAGGGATTGCGGATGGCCAACCAGGAGGCGAAGACGCCGATCTGGTTCGCCCTTCGGCTTTCGCCAAGCGTCTTTGGCGTCTTCGATGCCTTTCATGATGAGACAGGACGCCAGGCGCATCTCACCGGCGAGATTGCCAAGGCACTGATGGCCAACGCCGAAGCGCTGTTCGTCGGCCCCCCGACTATCGACAAAATCGACGTGCTCGGGCTGAAGAACGACGGCTCGGTCTGATCTCTTTCAGCACGCGAACGCAATCCGGTCATGCGCCGGATTGCGCCACGCATTTACGCTTGCGCCAGCAGCCAATCCCTTACCTTGCGCGCATTGTCGCTGAGCTCGCGGTTCTTCGGCCAGACGACGTAGAAAGCCGTGCCCGTCTTCATGACGTGATCCGTCACCGGCACCAGCAGTCCGGTCGACAGCAGCCGTTCGACAAGGTGGCGCCAGCCGAGCGCGATGCCTTGCCCTTCCATGACCGCCTGGATCACGATCGCATAGTCATTGATGCGCAAGCCACGCTCCGCATTGCGGAGGCTGGTTCCGGCCGACCGGAACCATTCGTCCCAGTTCGGAGCCTCGCGATAGGGCTCCTCAAGATGAATGAGGCGGTGTGTCGCCAATTGCTCCACGGTCTCCGGCTGGCCGAATTTCGTCAGATAGCTGGGACCCGCGACCGGAAAGATCTCTTCGTCGGAGAGCGATAGCGAGTGGTAGTCCGGCCAGTCGCGTGGCACGCCTCCGCGCACGGCGAGCGGAATGCCTTCCGCGATGATGTCGAGATCTCGGTCGCCGGTCTGGATGCGCAGATCGATGCCCGGCAGTTCGTCGCGGAACCGCTGCAGGCGCGGCATCATCCAGAACGAGCCGAAGGCCGTCGAGGCGGCGAGCGTCACATGGCCGCCAGTCGCCTGCAGACGCAGGTCCTCCGCCGACTTGCGGATGTGGGAAAGGCCGAGCGAGACGTCGGCATGGAAGCGCTCGCCGGCCTCGGTCAGGCTGACCTGGCGGTGGCGGCGCTGGAATAGCGTGGCGCCAAGCTGTTCTTCCAACCCGCGCACGGCATAGGAGACCGCGGCCTGCGTCATGCCGAGCTCGCGCCCGGCGGCGGTGAAACTCGACAACCGGCCGGCTGCTTCGAAGACGACAAGGCTGCCGGCGGAGGGCAAGAGATGGCGCAGGCTTCGCATAAGCTCAGCTTATACAAGAGATCAGGATTTTCCAGCGTCACAGTCGAATTTCACCTCGCTAAGTTGACCGGGATCGAAGAGATGGAGGCTCCATGAACGCGCCGGCCGCTGAATTGACCGAGCAAACCCATCGCCGTGGTGGTGGCCGTCTCGGGCGCAAGGCGATGAGGAGCGCGCCGATTGCCTCGTTCCCGACCCTGGTGCGCCAGATTCCGGTCTATGAGATCGTTCCCGATGAGGCGGTGGAACTGATCCACGAGGAATCGCTCAAGATACTCGAAGAAGTGGGCTGCGAATTCCGCGACGACGGAGCCATCGAGCTCTGGAAGGCGGCTGGCGCCGATGTCAGGGAAACGCGCGTGCGCATCGACCGCGCGCTTCTGATGGAGCTCGTCTCGAAAGTTCCATCGGAATTCACGCTCAATGCACGCAATCCCGAGCGCACGGTCCGCGTTGGCGGCAAGAACTCGATCTTCGTGCCCATGTATGGCGCGCCGTACATACGCGACCTCGACAACAACAGGCGCTACGGCACGCTTGCCGACCTCAACAATTTCCACAAGCTTGCCTATATGGCGCCGGCGCTGCATTCCTCGAGTTCGGTCATCTGCGAGCCGATGGAAATCGCCGTGCCGAAGCGGCATCTGCACATCATCCATTCGGCGCTGAAACATTCCGACAAGCCGTTCATGGGCATCGTGACCTCGAAGGAGCGCGCCGAGGACACGATGGCGATGGCTGCAATCGTCTTCGGCGAGGAGTTCGTCCGTGAGAACCCGGTGCTGGTGGCGATCACCAACTGCAATTCGCCGCTGGTCTGGGACGCCACCATGATCGATGCGATGCGGGTCTATGCAAGTCACAACCAGCCGCTGATCCTGGCGCCGTTCGCGCTCTGCGGCGCCTCGACCGCGGCATCGGCCGTCGGCGCGGTGGCGCAGGTCAATGCCGAGGCGCTCGCGGGCGTGGCCCTGACCCAGCTCATCCGTCCCGGTTCGCCCCAGATCTACGGCCAGTTCATGGTCACGGTCGACATGAAGACCGGCGCTCCCATGGGCGGCACGCCGGAGGCCGCCCAGATGATGTACTTGATGGGTGCGCTGGCGCGGAAATACAAACTGCCGTGGCGCACGTCGGGCTTTCATGTCGGCTCGAAGCTCAACGATGCCCAGGCTGGCTACGAGGCGAACATGCTGATGCATGCGGCCATCCTCGCCGGCGCCAACTACATCTGGCATTCGGCCGGATGGCTGGAAGCGGGTCTCACCTGCGGTTACTCGAAATTCGCCACCGACTGCGAACAGCTTGTCGGCTGGTACAAATATGCCGGCGGCCTGCCTTTCGACGATTTCAAGGAAGCGATGGCGGCGATCCGCGAGGTCGGGCCGCAGGGCCATTTCCTCGGCACCCAGCACACGCTAGAGCATTTCGAGAAGGCTTTCTTCATGCCTAGCATCATGGACTTCAACTCCTACGAACAATGGAAGGCGGAAGGGGCGAAGGACCATGACACGCGCGGCCGCGAGAAGGCGCGCAACATGCTCGCCGACTATGAGGAGCCGAAACTCGACGAGGGCATCGCCGACGGTCTCAAGGATCTGATCGCGCGGCGCGAGGAACAACTGCCTGACAGCGTCAGTTGAAAAAAGCAGGCAAAGACCTCACGGGAACAACAAGGGGAGAATGACATGACGATTTTCAGAAGCAACGGCGACCGTGTGCCGCCCGCAATCGAAGCGATGGCAGCGGAAGCGAAGGCGGGTCGCATGGACCGGCGCGAGTTCCTGGCGCTGGCCAGCGCGCTTGGTGCGTCAACGGCATTTGCCTATGGCATGATCGGCCTCGTCGCGCCGACGCAAGCTGTGGCCGAGGAACCGAAGAAGGGCGGGACGCTGCACATCTCGATGGCGGTGAAAGCGCAGAAGGATCCGCGCACTTACGACTGGGTGGAACTGGCCAACATCTCGCGCAGCTGGCTGGAGCCTCTGGTGCGCTACACCAAGCAATTCACCTTCGAGCCGGTGCTGCTCGAAAGCTGGGACATCAACGACGACGCCACCGAATACACGCTGCATGTGCGCAAGGGCGTCACCTGGAACAATGGCGATGCCTTCGGCGCCGATGACGTGGTCCACAATGTGACGCGCTGGTGCGAGAAGGGCGTCGCCGGCAACTCGATGGCGGCCCGCGTCGGTGCGCTGATCGATGCCAAGACCGGCAAGGCCAGGGACGGCGCCATCACCAAGGTCGACGACAACACGGTCAAGCTGAAGCTCAGCGAGCCCGATATTTCGCTCATTCCCAATTTCACCGATTATCCGGCGCTCGTCGTGCACCGCAATTTCGACGCCGATGGCGCCGATCCGATCAAGAAGCTGATCGGCACGGGAGCGTTCGAACTGGTCTCTTACGACGTCGGCCAGAAGGCGGTGGTCAAGCGCCGCGAGAACGGCAAATGGTGGGGCGGCGAGGCGCCGCTCGACGGCATCGAATTCATCGACTACGGCACCGATTTCAACGCCACTGTGAACGCGTTCGATTCCGGTGAAATCGACCTCAACTTCGAGTCGCCCGCCGACTTCATCGACATTCTCGACAAGATGGGGCTGCAGAAGTCGGAGGTCGCGACCGCCACCACGCTGGTTGCCCGCACCAACATCACGCACAAGCCCTACGACGATCAGCGGGTTCGCAATGCGCTGCAGATGGCGGTCGACAACAACGCGGTGCTGCAGCTCGGCTACAACGGCCGCGGCACGGTCGGCGAGAACCACCATGTCAGCCCGATCCATCCCGAATATTATGCCCTGCCCAAGAAGGAGCGCGACGCCGCCGGCGCCAAGAAGCTGATGGCGGACGCCGGGCAGGCCGACTTCGAGCACGAGCTGATCACCATCGAGGACGACTGGCAGAAGAACACCGGCGACGCGATCGCCGGCCAGCTGCGTGACGCCGGCATCAAGGTCAAGCGCACGGTGCTGCCGGGCTCGACCTTCTGGAACGACTGGACCAAATATCCCTATTCGATGACCATCTGGTACATGCGCCCGCTCGGTGTCCAGGTGCTGGCGCTGGGATATCGCACCGGCGAGGCCTGGAACGAAACGGCCTATTCCAATCCCGATTTCGACGCCAAGCTCAAGCAGGCGCTGTCGCTGATCGACGTCGCCAAGCGCAAGGAGGTGATGAAGGATGTCGAGCAGATCCTGCAGGACTCCGGCGTCATCATCCAGCCGTTCTGGCAGAAGCTCTACAGTCACACGAACAAGAAGGTAAAGAACTACGGCGTCCACCAGACCTTCGAAATGGACCTCCAGAACGTCTGGCTGGACGCCTGACGCCAGAGGTTCAGCCACACAGCGCCGGCGCTCCGTTGCGCCGGCGCAATGCTGCCGATGGGGAGAGAATTTGCATGCCCGGCCGGGTCTTCAAACGTTTGTTCGAGCCGGCCACCTTGCGTGGCAAAACATTGCGCAACAGGATCGTGTTTGGAGCCCATACGGCGAACATGGCCGAGAACGGGCTGCCGACCGAACGCCATGTCGGCTACTACGCGGAACGCGCCATCGGCGGCGCCGGCATGATCGTGGTCGAGCCGATGCCCGTGCATCAGGCCGCCGTGCTTACCCGTGGCAATTTCAGCCCTTCCGATGACCGCGTCATCCCGCATTTTCGCAAGGTGACGGAGGCGATCCGCGGTAACGGCGCCGTCGCCATCCAGCAGCTCTATCATGTCGGTCAGCACGCGGACGCGGACAACTCGTTTCACCCCGGTTGGTCGCCGTCGGGCCTGCCGAGCTACCACGATTCCGACGGTTCGCATCGGATGTCCGAAGCCGAGATCGAAGAAACGATCGACGGCTTTGTCCAGGCCGCGCGCCGTTGCCACGAGGCCGGCTTCGACGGCGTCGAGGTCTGGGCGGCGTACCATTCGATGCTGGACCAGTTCTGGACACCCTGGTCGAACCGCCGGGACGACCGATGGGGCGGCAGCCTCGAAAATCGCACCCGGATGAGCCGTGAGGTGATGACCAGGATTCGCCGGGAATGCGGCGATGATTTCATCATCGGTCTGGCAATCAATGATGAGCCCGAAGTCGAAGTGGCGCTGAAGCGCGAAGCGCTGGCCGAGATCATCGACCTCCACGACCGCGACGCCTTGATGGACTATGTCACTTGCGGGACGGGTTCCTACTTCGATTTCTACAAGATCATGCCGACCTTTGTTTATGCGGAAAAGCTCGGTGCCGACCTGGCGTCCGTGCTGAAATCCACCGTGCGCCACGCGTTGATCACCGCCGAGAGCCATATCCGCACGCCCGAGAACGCCGAGAGCGTGCTGAGCGAAGGCCACGCCGATCTCGTTTCCATCGTGCGTGGGCAGATCGCCGATCCGCATCTGGCTGCAAAGGCTGCCGCCGGCCGGCCGCAGGACATTCGAGGCTGCCTGTCCTGCAACCAGATGTGCTGGGGCCGGCGCAGCCGTGACTACTGGATCAGCTGCGTCATCAATCCTTCCGCGGGGCGGGAATGGGAGTGGGGCGGCGACCGCTTTGCTCCGGCCGGCCAGCCGAAGCGCGTACTGGTCGTCGGTGGCGGCCCGGCCGGTCTCGAAGCGGCGCGCGCCGCCGCCGAGCGCGGCCATCGCGTCACGCTAGCCGAGGCATCCGACCGCCTTGGGGGGCAGTTCCGTCTTGCCGGACTGCAGCCGCGCCGTGCCCAGATTCTGGACCTGATCGACTGGTACGAGCGCCAGCTCGGCCAGCTCCAGGTCGACATCCGCTACGGGCAGTATGTCGAAGCTGACGATGTCGAGCGCGAAGGCGCCGATCACGTGATCGTCGCGACCGGGTCGATGCCGCCGGACGGCGCTTTCCAGCGGGCCTTGCCGCACTGGGAGAGCATTCCGGGCGGCGGTCCGGTGCTCTCGGCCGAAGCGGTGATGGCGCGCGAGGCGAGGCCGGGAAAAAATGTTCTCTTGCTGGACGATGGCGGCAATTGGAAGGGCTGCGGCACCGCCTGGAAACTCGCCGAGGATGGTCACAATGTGACGCTTGTGACACCGGACGCCCTGGTCGGCAAAGAGCTTCAGCGAATGGCCGTCGATACGCCGCTGCGACGGGCACTCGCCAAGCTGAAGGTGCGGTTTTGTGACCGAGAGCGCCGTCGTTCATTGGGACGGCAGGGCGGCCAGGATCGCTTCGCTGCTCGACGGGACCGAGCAGCAGGTCGAGGCCGACGCTTTGGTCTTCGCCGCAACCAGCATGGCGCGGGACAGCCTCTCCATCGAGCTCGAAAGGCGCGGAATTGCGCATACCTCCATCGGCGATTGCACCGCCTCCAGACAGGCGGCCTTTGCCATTCATGACGGGCGCAAGGTGGCGCTTGGTCTTTGACCATCGCGAAAGGTGCCATACCAGGCAAGGCATGAACGGGGCTAATGTCTGAATGCGTATCAGGGCGATCAAGGTCTATCAGGTGCTTCTGCCTGTTAAAGGCGGNCTCCATCGGCGATTGCACCGCCTCCAGACAGGCGGCCTTTGCCATTCATGACGGGCGCAAGGTGGCGCTTAGTCTTTGACCATCGCGAAAGGTGCCATACCAGGCAAGGCATGAACGGGGCTAATGTCTGAATGCGTATCAGGGCGATCAAGGTCTATCAGGTGCTTCTGCCTGTTAAAGGCGGCGCCTACCGGATGGCCAGCGACACCGTGCAGAATTTGGACAGCACGCTGGTTGAAGTCACCACTGAGGATGGACTGTCAGGGTGGGGTGAGACTTGCCCGATCGGCCCTGTTTATCAACCTCAGCATGCTCTGGGCGCGAGAGCGGCAATTGCTGAAATAGCGCCGGGACTCATCGGCGAGGACACAGCGTCCATGCGCCGCCTCGCCAAACGAATGGACGAACGGCTGAACGGTCACAACTATGCCAAGGCGGCCTTGGACATAGCTCTCCTCGACCTCGCCGGCCAGCGGCTGGGCGTCCCTGTTTCAACACTTCTCGGCGGTGCGCTCACCGATCGCGTGCCGTCATACTACTCGACGACCGTCGGTGCTCCGGACGAGACCGCGCGTATTGCCGCCGACAAGGTCAATGCCGGATATCCACGGCTTCAGATCAAGATCGGCGGGCGGGATCTCGAACAAGATGTCGCCACTGTGCACAAAGTATGGGAGGCGGTTGGCTTCAAGGCTCGGATAGCCGTCGACGCCAATCGCGGTCTGACCGCTGCCGCGGCGCTGCACATCGATCGGCTTTGCCAGGCAATCCCGTTCGCGTTCGAACAGCCTTGCAACACCATGGAGGAAGTCGCTGGTCTCAAAGGACGCGTTACGCATCCGATCTATCTCGATGAGAGTACCGAGGATTTGAATGCCGTGCTTCGGGCAGTTTCGTCAGGGATCGCGGACGGATTCGGATTGAAGGTCACTCGCCTTGGTGGTCTCACCAAAATGGCCACGGTCCGCGACCTGTGTGCGATACGATCTCTTCCGCACAGCTGCGACGATGCCTGGGGCGGAGACGTCATCGCCGCGGCATGCGTCCACCTCGCCGCTACCGTCGAGCCGAGACGTTTTGAGGGAGCCTGGATCGCCCAGGAGTACATCGAAGGGCATACAGATCCCGCAAACCCGATCGTGATCGAGAACGGGCATATACGCGTCCCGCAGATCCCAGGGCTCGGTGTCAAGCCTGAGCGCTCCCAACTCAACGCGCCGATCGCCACTTTCGGAGACTAAGGATCGTTGGATTTGATCTATGCAAGCAGACGCGCCGCCCGGAGGCTTCATGGGCCGCAAAAAAGCCGATATGCACGATGCGTGATATTGATTGCTTTCCGCAGCCAAACATTCGGGGAAATCCATGAAACTGCTGCTCGCTGCCATCCTGTCGATTGCCGCACCAGCCGCGGCATTGGCCGGCCCGGCGTCCGACGCCGTGAAGTTCTTCTATGTCCCGCAGGTCAAGTTCGAGGCCGACGCGCAATACCGCGATCGCTTCACCGAGCCGGTGACGAAACTGTTCGACCTCAACGACCAGGCGACCAAGAAGAATCCGGACCAGGTCGCCTGTATCGACTTCGACCCCGGCCTCGACGCGCAGGATTTCGACCAGAAGGCCCTTTCCAGGACATTGAAGCTGTCCGAAACGGTGGAGGGCGACACGGCGCAGGTGATTGCGAGTTTCAGTCTTTTTCCGGAAGGAGACGATTCGCAGCGCGAAATGCACTGGTCGCTGAAGAAGGTCGACGGCAAGTGGAAGATATCGGACATTGCATCGAAGACCAGCGACTGGACGCTGAGCCAGCTCGAGTGCATGGCGGGCCAAGATCCGGAGTGATGGGATGGCCGGTCGCACGCTTCTTTTGTTCTCGGCCATGTGCCTGCTGGCGGCGGGCTTGAACGGCGCAGCTGCTCAGGGGCTGTTGGGCGCGCCGCCGGCAAAAGCTCCGGCCGGGACCGCGCCCGACAGCGTGACGCCGCAGGCAACCACGCCTGGCGGCGCCGCG